>JBMHCC010000001.1:0-51207 GCA_049890115.1 Puniceispirillaceae bacterium (SeqCode)
CTTCAGAGCCGAAATTGGCAATTTGGTCCTTGAGAATCGCAGAAATTTCAGCTGCACGGATATCCATCACGCAACACCCTTCATGGCGGCTTCAAGCCGGTTGAGTTTTGTTTTGATTGACGTATCAATCATACGAGAACCAATACGCACTACAAGCCCACCAATTAATGATGGGTCAACGCGCATGGCGAGAGACAATTTTTCGCTGCCAGCTATTTTGGCAACGATTTCCTGTACCTGCTTTTGACGCTTTTTATCAAGCGCAACAGCTGATACGACTTCAGCTGAAATCTGACCGCGCTTTTGCGCAACCAAATCAGCAAAATTTGTTAAAATACGAGGCAATGCAAATAAACGGCCATTTTTTGCTACCGCGCCAATAAATTTGACACTCAGCTCATGCGCACCTGCTTTTTCAAGCACCGCTGTCATCGCACGTGTTTGCTCCTGACGTGACAAAACAGGAGAAGCAATTAATGCTGCCATTTCCTTATTGTCTTCAAACAGCTTTGACAAAGTTTCAAAATCGGCCAAGAGAGCATCAACAGCTTTTGCTTCGCTTGCCAAATCATATAGGGCGCCTGCATATCTGGCTGCCAGACCTGTTGTTACGGAACTCAACTCTGTTTCCCTCACTATATTGCGTTGCAAAGCGTCACGGCAAAAGCCCGCTTTTTCATCCCCAATCAGGCATTTTCAGCAATTTCTAATATGATTAATGCTACACGCCTTAATTTGATGACAGGGAACTATCACAGGATGGGGATAAAGGCAAGCATGAAGGCACCCAATAGTGGCACCAATTATGAACTGCTTCATTACGTCACATAAAAGAATAGGGATCGATATCAATCTGCAGATGAATTTGAGAAGGAACACGGCATTGTGCGACCCAGTCTTTGATAATTTTCTGCAAGGCAACCTGCCGCCCTGTTCGCACCAAAAACCGCATCCGATAACGGCCTCTGATACGGGCAATCGGGGCAGCGACTGGCCCAAATACATCAACCTGGCTGAATTGCGGACGCGCTTTGAATAATGTTTGGGCAAATTGCTCTAGCTGTTGCTGGTTTTGAGATGAAATGATTATGGCTGCTAATCTGCCAAAAGGAGGCATGGTTGCGGCATGGCGCATCTGCATTTCCAGTGCCAGAAACGAATCACGATCACCTGATGCCAAGGCGGTAAAAACCGCATTATCAGGCTCATAGCTTTGCAATAAAGCTCTGCCAGATGTTCCCGCACGGCCAGCACGGCCAGAGGCTTGTGATAACATCTGATAGGTACGCTCTGCTGCACGCAAATCACCACCTTGCAAGCCCAAATCAGCATCAATAATACCAACCAGTGTCAGATTCGGGAAATGATGACCTTTTGCTGCCATTTGCGTGCCGATGATAATATCAACTTCACCATCTGTTATGGCACGAATCATCTCAGCGGCAACCTCTGGTCTAGCAGCTGTATCTGATGAAAAAATACAATAGCGCGCATCAGCAAATAATGTGCCAACTTCTTCTGCTAGCCTTTCAACGCCAGGGCCATAGGCACGCATCTGCCCTTTCGTGCCACAATCAGCACAGCAATCGCTAAGCGGTTGGCGATACCCACAATGATGGCATTGCCGGCTACCGCTCAAACGATGTGTCACAAGCCAGCTATCACAGGAATGACATTTTGCCTTTGTGCCACATGCCTCGCAAATTGCCAGAGGCGCATAACCACGCCGATTAAGATATAATAAGGTCTGACCGCCATCTGCCAAATTTTGGGAAATCGCTTTTTGCAAGGCATCTGATAGCCAGCGACCAGCAGCTGGTCTGTCTTTTTTCAAATCAATCATTGTAATATCAGGCAGCTTTGCTGTCCCGATTCGAGCCGCTAATTGCCAGTGATGATAGCGTTTTGGCAATGCTGGTAAATCACTATCCTGACTGCCTTTGCCAGCATTGACCCAGCTTTCCAAAGATGGTGTCGCTGTTGCTAGAATAATTGGGATGTTTTGGGCCCGCGCCCGCATAACAGCCATATCTCTGGCATGATAAATGACCATATCTTCTTGTTTGAAGGCAGCCTCATGTTCTTCATCAACAATCATCAGGCCGAGCTGTGAAAAAGGCAGAAATAATGCAGAACGTGCGCCAACCACCACAAGCGCCTCACCTGATAGGCAGGCGCGCCATAATTGACGGCGTTGCGTTTCTGATACAGATGAATGCCAAATTAGCGGCTTGACCCCAAATCTGGCTTCGAATCGCAACTGCCAGGCAGCTGTCAATGCAATTTCAGGCAATAGAATCAGTGTTTGCTGACGCTTTGCAATTTGTTTGGCAACAAGATCAAAATAAACTTCTGTCTTGCCTGACCCTGTGACACCATCTAGCAGATGTGCGCTAAAGCCCGTTTCAAGATAGGCAGATATCCCATCTGCTACCTGCCGCTGGCTTTCGGTCAGGGTGAGCGTGGCAATATCAGGATTTGGTTGCGGCATTATGCTTATTTTTGGCACCTGATAGGCACGCAATAACCCGCTTTCTGCCATTTTTTTAACAATGCCAACAGATGTGCCTGTCTCACGTGCTAAATCAGCAGCCGCAAGCGCAGGGGCATCTTTCACAAAATTGAGGATACGAGCCCTTTTTTCAGTTAGCTTGCCATGATGATCATCACCATCATCATCATTTCTGCCATAAATTGTCTCAAGAGGCGGGGGCTCAAATGCTTTTGGCGTGCTAAGCATCATTTTCATCACCATCCCAAATGGTGCACATGTCCAGCTAGCTACCTCTGTTAGAAATTGCAGATGCGCCTCATGCAAAGGCGGGCAATCTGCGACAGCACTAACTGATTTCAGCTTATCAGGCGCAATATCAGGCGTGCCAGTCTCTGCCATGATAATACCCCAGACATGACGCTGGCCAAGTGGTACAGAAATAATGGTGCCACGCACAAGACCGGTAAAGCTGCCAGCCAGATAATCATAAACCAAAATACCATCATGACGGACAGGTAATGGCACGGCAACCTGATAGATTTGCTGATGTGTCTTTTGGCTCTGTGTCATGAAACTCCGCCTGTGAAGGCCACCTGTTCATAGCCGCTTTTTGACAGATCAAAATGCAGACCATGAAACTTCTCGATTGCGCTTGCCTTGATAGCATGGGAAGCGTTATTTTGGGTTATCTTTAATTCTGTTATCAGAGCCTCATAATGTGTCTCAGATAACAGCAGCGCAAGCATCAAAGGCGATAATGATATGAAAATTTTTCTCGATACTGCTGATATTTCTGAAATCCGCCGTCTGGCACCAACAGGCATGGTAGATGGCGTCACTACAAACCCATCATTAATTGCCAAATCATCTGATGATATCTTAAAGACTATCTCGGAAATCTGTGCAGAGGTTACAGGCCCTGTCAGCGCTGAGGTAACAGCCACAGATTATGACACGATGTTAAAAGAAGGGCTAAAGCTAGCTGATTTGGCTGAAAATGTAGCGGTAAAAGTACCGTTGACAGTTGATGGTCTGAAGGTATGTAAAACATTGTCAGAGCAAGGCATTATGGTCAATGTGACCTTGTGTTTTTCAGCAGCACAAGCGCTGCTAGCAGCGAAAGCAGGGGCAGCTTTCATTTCTCCTTTTGTGGGCCGTCTGGATGATTTAGGCCAAGATGGCATGAATCTGATTTCAGAAATTTGCACCCTTTATGATAATTATGATTTTGATACAGAAGTGCTGGTCGCATCTGCACGAGGCCCGCAACATGTTGTTGATGCCGCCTTGCTAGGCGCTGATGTCGTTACATTGCCGCCAGCCATTTTGGATAAAATGTATCATCATCCTTTGACAGATAGTGGTCTATCTGCCTTTTTGGCTGATTGGAAAAAGACAGGCCAGTCTATTTTGTAAAAACGAGATTGTGACAATAATAGAGCTGAAAAGCAAAGGCGCAGCTTATGATGGATGAAGCAGATATTCTGCATTATTTAAAAGATAATCCTGATTTTCTGCGCCGTCATGCTTCTGCCTTGTCAGAAGCTAATATCGAATGGCCACGATTCTTTGACGATAGCAATGTCATTGATGTCACAGATAAGATTGCTAAAAAAGCACGCAATGAAGCACGAAAAGCAGCACAGGCAAATGAATCGCTGTTAAGTGTTGCTGCTGAAAATATGTTACATTGGCAGGAATTGCATCTGGCAACTTTAGGGTTTCTGGCATGTAATGATCTAGGCGGCTTTGCCCGCATGATTGATGAAGAATTACCGATTATTTTTGGTCTTGCAGGCTCGCGCCTTATCATGCCAGCATCTGCTGCCATTACAGAGGCAGAATCACTTGGATTTCTGGTATTACCAGATGATGAGATTACCTCATTATGCCGTGCTGATTCTATCTATATGGGGCCACCACCAGAAACAGGCATAGCGCTTTTTGCGAACCCTGTTGCATCAATGGCTATTATGCCTTTGCCTGATCAGCTTGGTTTGCCAGTGGCAGGCTCTGCGCTGATCCTAGCAGGGCGCAAATCTGACAGTTTTGAGCAAGGCAAAGGAAGGACATTGCTGCTTCATCTAGCTGAAATGGTTGGTGTGTGCCTGTTATCTCTGATTGAAAAACCATGACAGGGCCACTATGACGCAACCAGATTGGTCACAAGATTGGCTAAATTGGCTAGCTGCTGAAAGGCGGTATCCTGAAAATACGCTTTTGGCCTATCAACGTGATCTTGATGATTTCCAGGCCTTTGCCTCATTGCAAAATAGCCCTCTTATGCCACCTGATAGGCACCTATTCCGTCATTATCTGACCATTTTGCAAGGCCGCAATTTGGCAACAACCACCATTGCAAGGCGTGTGTCATCTTTGCGATCCTATTATCAATTTTGCCTGCGTCATAAGGGTGCTGATTTTGGCGATATGAGCTGGATGAAAGCACCACGTATCAGACGCGCTTTGCCAAAAGCACTCAGTAGCGCGCAAACAGATGATTTGCTCAAAGCCCTTGTTCATCTGAAAGCAGCAGACTGGCAAAAACAACGTGATTATGCTGTTTTGCTGTTATTATATGGCGCTGGGTTACGCCTATCTGAAGCCTTATCCTTAACACGTGATTATCTGCCGCTAGATGGCTGGCTGCGAATCACAGGCAAGGGCGGCAAAATCAGAGAGGTGCCTTTATTGCCTGTCATCATTAAAGCAGTTCATGAATATGATGCGCTATGCCCGATTGATACAGGGGCAGATGGGCCATTATTCATTTCAAATAGAGGGCAAGCACTTGGGCCACGTGCGGTACAAAGGCTTGTTGAAAAATTGCGCCTTGCCGCAGGTCTGCCAGTACATACAACACCTCATGCGCTACGTCATGCTTTTGCCACATCGCTGCTTGCTGGCGGCGGTGATTTGCGTGCTATCCAGCAATTATTAGGTCATGCCAGCCTGTCTACAACACAGCTTTATACCCATATTGACGCTGCCAAGCTCAAAGATATCCATGCCCAAACACATCCCAGAGCCACAAAAAAACCCTCTTAAAAAAAAGAGGGTTTTATCCTTGTTAATCAGCGATGATGTCAGAACAGCTCTTAGATATGAATAGCTCTTTTATCAACAGCCAATGCGGCTTCTTTAACAGCCTCATTCAATGTTGGATGACCATGACAGGTACGGGCAATATCTTCTGATGATGCGCCAAATGCCATAGCTGTTGCACATTCATGAATAAGCGTTCCTGCTTCATGCCCAATAATATGAACACCCAGGATCTTATCTGTTGTGGCATCTGCCAAAATTTTCACGAAGCCATCTGTGTGGCCTGTTGCTTTCGCACGGCTATTGGCCAGAAAAGGAAAGACACCTTTATGATAGGCAATACCAGCCTCTTTGAGCGCATCTTCTGAACGCCCCAAAGTCGCAATTTCAGGGCTCGTATAGACAATGCCAGGCACCGCATCATAATCAACATGACCTGCATGACCTGCCATAATCTCAACACAAGCCACACCATCTTCTTCAGCTTTATGAGCCAGCATCGGACCTTCGATAACATCACCAATGGCAAAAATGCCTTCAATATTGGTTTCAAAATCTTCATCAACCGCAATCTGGCCACGCTCTGTAAGCGCAATCCCTAGCTTATCAAGGCCAAGAGCCTCTGTTGCAGGGCGTCTGCCAACAGCTACTAATGCGATATCACAGCTTATCTCACGCTCATTGCCGCCATCAGCATCAGCTATGCTCAGGCTAACGCCTTTCTTGGTGCTTTTCGCTGATTTCACGGCTGTTGAAAGCTGGAAAGACAAGCCTTGCTTTTCCATTAAAGATTTAAACTTGCTTGCCACCTCTGAATCCATCCCAGGCAGAATACGTGGCAGATATTCAACCACCTCAACCTCTGCTCCAAGACGTGCCCAGACGGTTCCCATCTCAAGACCAATATAGCCAGCGCCAATCACAACCAGCTTCTTTGGTACTGACTTCAGGCTCAAGGCACCTGTTGATGAGACAATCTTATCTTCATCAATTTCAATGGCTGGCAATGATGCTGGCACAGAACCTGAGGCAATTAAAATGCGCTCTGCCTGATACACACCTTTATCATCACCATCAATTAAGGTGACCTCGCCTTTGGCTGTGATGGTTGCTGTACCTGTCAGACGCGTTACTTTATTTTTGCGGAACAGCATATCAATGCCGCCTGTCAATGATGAGACAATCGCATCTTTCGAAGCCATCATCGCATCAAGATCAAGTGCCACTTTGCCAAATTGCACACCCATATCAGCTAGATGACCTGTGGCCGCCTCAGCGTATTTTTCAGATGTGTTCAACAATGCCTTTGAGGGAATACAACCCACATTCAAACAGGTGCCACCTAATGTTGGACGCTTATCAACACAGGCCACATTCATACCTAATTGTGAGGCACGAATCGCAGCCACATAACCACCTGGACCACCACCAATAACAATCAAATCAAATTGTGACATAGCCCTTATACTCCTAAAAGCAGACGGCGTGGATCTTCGATTGATTCCTTGATTCTGACCAGGAATGAAACAGCTTCTCTGCCATCAATGATGCGGTGATCATAAGATAATGCCAGATACATCATTGGGCGAATTTCGACCTTATCGCCAATCGCAACAGGACGCTTTTGAATTTTATGCATACCCAAAATAGCTGATTGTGGCGGATTCAAAATCGGGGTCGACATCAAAGAGCCATAAACACCCCCATTGGAAATGGTAAAGGTGCCACCCATCATTTCAGATGGTCCAATTTTTCCATCTCTGGCACGCAGACCAAAATCAGCGATTGTCTTTTCAACATCTGATAGTGACATATCCTGTGCGTCTTTTAACACAGGCACAACCAGACCCTGAGGCGTACCAACAGCCACCCCAACATTATAGAAATTCTTATAGATGATATCATCACCATGAATTTCAGCATTTACCGCTGGGAACTCGCGCAAAGCTGTGATTGACGCTTTCACAAACATCCCCATAAAGCCAAGACGCGCACCATGATTCTTTTCAAAATCTTCTTTATATTCAGAACGCAATGCCATCAAAGCTGACATATCCACCTCGTTAAAAGTGGTTAGCATAGCAGCTGTATTTTGCGCATCTTTGAGACGCTGGGCAATCACACGGCGCAAACGTGACATTGGCACACGCTCTTCACGCACATCATCTGTGCGTGGTGCTGGTGCTGATGAAGCTGGCGCACTAGCAGGTGCCGATTTGCCAATCCCTTTGGCAATCGCATCTAAGATATCAGCTTTTGTTAATCTGCCATCTTTACCAGTGGCTGGGATCATAGCTGGATTGAGATTATTCTCTTCAACCAGACGGCGCACAGCTGGCGATAAGGTTTGTGATTGTGCCGAAGCTGCCGGTGCTACTGGAGCAGCTGGCGCTGGTGTTGATGCTGGCGTCGATGTGGCAGCTGGCTTTTCAGCAACTGGTGCCGGCGTCGGTGCTGCTGGTGTCTCAGCAGGTGCTGCCCCTTCGGTCATCTGTGCTAGCAATGCGCCAACTTCCACCGTTGCACCTTCAGCTGCAATAATATCTGTTAGAGTGCCATTAACTGGTGCTGGCACTTCCAGCGTCACCTTATCTGTTTCAAGCTCGACCACTGGTTCATCAGCTTTGACCGGATCACCAGCTTTTTTCATCCAGCGTGCAATCGTTGCTTCAACGACAGATTCGCCCAAAGCAGGCACTGTGATATCAATCGCCATGATGTTTTCCTTTTTTAACCCCGTTTAATGACAAGATAACCAGCCTAACAGATTATCTTTTCCCTATTTTGCTCTATGCGATGCCTAGAGCTTGTTTGACCAGCTGTTCTTGTTCACGGTTGTGACGTGAACCTGAACCAGTTGCTGGAGATGCAGCAGCTTTACGGCCTGCATATTCAGGACGTTGTGTTGCCATAGCAATTTTCATCATTGCTTGTTCAATATCATCTCTGACGAAATGCCAGCTACCCATATTTTGTGGCTCTTCTTGACACCAAATCACATCTGCTTTTGGTGTTTTTTCCAAAAATGCCACAAGTGCTTTTTGCGGGAATGGATAAAGCTGCTCAACACGCAAGATTTTCACATGATGCAGTTTTTCCTCATCACGCTTGGCAGCCAAATCATAATAGACCTTGCCAGAACATAGAACGACTCGGCTCACATCCTTATCTTTAATCGCCTTATTAGGCTCATCCAACATTCTATGGAATGATGTATCGGGCCCCATATCAGCTAGATCTGAAATACAAGCTTTGTGGCGAAGCAGTGATTTTGGTGTCATCACAATAAGCGGTTTTCTGAAATCACGGTTCAGCTGACGGCGCAATACATGGAAATAATTAGCTGGTGTTGAACAATTCACCACCTGCATATTATCCTCTGCACAAAGTTGCAGATAACGCTCTAGGCGTGCTGATGAATGTTCAGGGCCCTGACCCTCATAGCCATGTGGCAATAGCAATACAAGCCCGTTCATACGCAGCCATTTAGCCTCGCCAGATGAGATAAACTGATCAACAACCACTTGTGCACCATTGGCGAAATCACCAAATTGTGCTTCCCACATCACAAGGGCATTTGGCTCTGCCTGTGCAAAACCATATTCAAAACCCATGACAGATGCTTCTGATAATGGTGAATCAATGACCTCGAAAATACCTTGATGAGAATCAAGATGCATCAAAGGCGTATGACGTGTTTCATTCACCTGATCAACAAATACCGCATGACGTTGGCTGAATGTACCACGGCAGGAATCCTGACCAGATAGGCGTACAGGGTTACCTTCTAATAAAATAGCACCAAATGCCAAATGCTCTGCTGTTGCCCAGTCAATGCCTGAGCCTGATTCAATCGCCTTAGCACGCGCATCAATCACACGCTGTAATTTATTATGGATAGACAGACCCTCTGGCACAGTGGTCATGACCTTGCCAATCGCCCGCAACCTATCTAGGTCAACAGCGGTATCACCACGGCGTTTTTCACCTTTGGCGACCTGCATGCCTGACCATGACCCTTCCAGCCAGTCAGCTTTATTTGGCTTATAGGTTGCGCCAATTTCAAATTCTTCATCCAGATGTGCGTTATGTTCATCAATAATCGCTTGCAGCTGATCAGCACTCAGCACACCTTCTTCTGCCAAACGCTTACCATAGATTTCTCTGGTTGATGGCTGCTCAGCAATTTTGCGATACATTTGAGGCTGTGTGAATAAAGGCTCATCACCTTCATTATGGCCAAAGCGGCGATAACAGAAAATATCAAGCACCACATCAACACCAAATGTCTGGCGGAATTCTGTGGCGATACGCGCGGCATGAACCACCGCTTCTGCATCATCACCATTCACATGCAAAATGGGTGCCATCACCATTTTCGCAACATCAGTCGGATAAGGTGATGAGCGTGAATAATGCGGGCTCGTGGTAAAGCCGATCTGGTTATTCACAATAATATGGATGGTGCCGCCAGTGCGATAACCACGCAATGCTGAAAACGCAAATGTCTCAGCAACCACACCTTGGCCAGCAAATGCCGCATCACCATGCAGCAAAATACCAAGCACTTGGCGTCTATCATCATCGTCACGCTGCTGTTGTTTTGCACGCACACGGCCAACCACGACAGGGTCGACAATTTCCAGATGAGATGGGTTTGGTGCTAATGAGAGATGGATTTCATTCTCATCAAATTGCCTGTCAGATGAGGCACCCATGTGATATTTCACATCACCTGAACCACCAGCTTCTTCTGGATTTGCCAGATTGCCCAAAAACTCAGAGGTAATGGCGCGAAATGGCTTGCGCATTACATTATTCAGAACATTAAGACGGCCGCGATGCGCCATGCCAATGACGACTTCTTGCAAGCCCATCTGGCCACCACGTTTTAAAATCTGCTCAAGGGCTGGAATAATCGCCTCGCCACCATCAAGACCAAAACGCTTTGTGCCGATATATTTTTTATGCAGAAATTTTTCAAAATTCTCTGCATGAACGAGCTTTTCAAAGATCGCAACTTTGCCACGTTCGGTGAATTCAGTGCGGTTATGGATAGCTTCGATACGTTCTTGAATCCATGCTTTTTGAGCAGGATCCTGGATATGCATAAATTCAACACCAATCGTCGAACAATAGGTTTCTTTCAAGATTTCCAGAATTTCATTCAATGTTGCAATTTCATGACCAAGCACAAAATTAATGAAAATCGGGCGATCATAATCACCTTCATCAAACCCATAAGTGGCAGGGTCTAGTTCTGGATGGATCTCTTTTTCCTGCAAGCCTAACGGGTCAAGCTTTGCAAGCAAATGACCTCTGATTCGATAGGCTCTGATCAGCATGATGGCACGCAGCGAATCAAGCGTTGCTGAACGCACATCACCAGCTAGCAAATCACGATTACCAGCAATGCCCTTGGCAACAGCCTTAATAGAGGCATCAGGATCGTGAGCACCAACAACCTGTGATGGGGCGACACCCCAGCTAGGGCGGCGTTCTTCTTCGATTGATAATGCGCCTAATGTGGCAAAATATTCAGCCCATTGTGCATCGACTTTTGCTGGATTCTCGCTCCAGACCTTGTGCATTTCTGCGATAAAGGTGGCATTGGCACCTGAAAGAAAGCTGCTATCCATTTTATATCCCGCCCTGATATCCTATGACTGGCAACAGTCAGATGGCTTATCCTAGCCTATTTCGGTTTCAGAATAAATCCATCTGAGCTTTGTTGTTTTCTTACGATGCGAAAGACGCAATCGCCTTTTGAATGGCAGCACCCAAATCAGCAGGTGATGATGCCATCACATAACCTGCTGCACTCATCGCTGCAATTTTGTCAGAAGCAGCACCGCTACCGCCTGCGACAATCGCACCAGCATGACCCATCCGGCGGCCCGGAGGTGCTGTCTGGCCTGCAATAAAGCCTGCAATCGGCTTTTTGCGCGGATGATTTGCATAAAATTCTGCAGCTTCTTCTTCGGCAGAACCACCAATTTCACCAATCATAACGATTGATTCAGTGGCATCGTCATTCAAGAACAGATCTAAACAATCAATGAAATTAGTACCATTAACAGGGTCACCACCAATACCGATACAAGTTGACTGACCAAGACCTGCTTTGGTTGTTTGTGCCACAGCTTCATAAGTTAAAGTGCCTGAACGTGACACAATACCAACACTGCCTGGCTGATGAATATGGCCTGGCATAATACCGATTTTACATTCCCCTGGTGTGATGACGCCTGGGCAATTTGGACCAATCAAACGGCTATTGCTGCCATCAAGGGCGCGTTTCACCGCAACCATATCCAGCACGGGAATCCCTTCAGTGATACAGACAATCAGCTCAATACCAGCATCAATAGCTTCCAGAATAGAATCTGCTGCAAATGGCGGCGGCACATAAATCACAGATGCATTGGCTTCTGTTTCGGCCACTGCTTGTGCCACAGTATTAAAGACAGGCAGATCAAGATGCTTCTGACCACCTTTGCCTGGTGTGACACCACCAACCATATTCGTGCCATAAGCAATGGCTTGTTCAGAATGGAAAGTGCCTTGCGCACCAGTGAAACCCTGACAAATAAGACGGGTATTTTTATTCACTAAAACTGACATTGCTTGCTATGCCCCCTTAATAGCAGTCACGATTTTCTTGGCAGCATCTGCCAGATCATCAGCTGGAATAATGGCCAGACCAGATTCTTGCATAATCTGTTTGCCTTCAGCCACATTGGTACCTTCAAGACGCACCACTAACGGCTTTGTTAAGCCTAAATCACGTGCGGCATTCACCACACCATCTGCGATGATATCACAACGCATAATGCCACCAAAAATATTCACCAAAATACCTTTGACATTATCGTCTGATAAAATGATTTTAAATGCTTCAGTGACCTTTTCCTTGGTGGCACTACCACCAACATCAAGGAAGTTAGCAGGCTCGCCACCTTCTAATTTGATGATATCCATTGTTGCCATGGCAAGACCAGCACCATTCACCATACAGCCAATATCACCATCCAATTTGATATAGTTCAAATCAAATTCAGATGCCTTGATTTCAGCTGGGTCTTCTTCTGTGAGATCGCGCAATTCCTGAATATCTTTGTGACGATATAATGCGTTATCATCAAAACCGATTTTCGCATCAAGTGCCATCAGATCACCGTCACCTGTCACAACAAGTGGGTTAATCTCAATCATCGCAGCATCCTTGTCACAAAATGCCTGATAGATACCTTTTAAAAATGGTGCTGCTTTTTTGGCAGTATCACCAGTCAGGCCAAGCTGATCAGCAATGCGGCGAATATGATGAGGCATCATGCCTGTGGCAGGGTCAATAGAGATGGTCAGGATCTTTTCAGGTGTCGCTGCTGCGACCTCTTCAATATCCATCCCGCCTTCGGTGGAGGCAATGATTGTAACCTGTGATGTGGCTCTATCAACCAGGAGTGATAAATATAGCTCAGTTGCGATATCACAACCATCTTCGATATAAAGACGCTGGACTTCCTTGCCAGCTGGCCCTGTCTGATGTGTGACCAAAGTCATACCCAGCATTCTGTCAGCTTCGCTGCGTACATCATCAATGGTTTTTACAACTTTAACGCCGCCTGCTTTACCACGCCCACCAGCGTGAATTTGTGCTTTGACCACATAAACTGGCCCACCTAGCTTTTCAGCTGCTGCAACAGCTTCATCAGCTGAAAATGCTGGAAAGCCGCGTGCAACGCTCACACCATAATCAGCCAATAAAGCTTTGGCCTGATGCTCATGAATATTCATCTCAATTACCCTACTTTCACAATTGATAACGTCATCTTGGAAAGCGATTCACAAATGATGTGTGAATCACCAAAAAAAAGCGGGTCTATTCAACCCGCTTTGTCACTTCATTCAATGTCTTAACAGCATTAACTGAATGGTCAAACATAGCTTGTTCTTCCTCATTTAATGCAATTTCAACAACACGTTCAACACCATTGGCACCAAGCACAGCTGGCACGCCAACATACATCCCATCTAGGCCATAAGCACCATCAACATAAGCGGCAACTGGCAAGACACGCTTTTTATCCTTCAGATAGGCTTCTGCCATTTCAATGGCTGATGATGCTGGCGCATAAAAGGCAGAACCTGTTTTCAGCAAACCAACAATCTCAGCACCACCATCTCTAGTGCGCTGTACAATCTCAGCGATTTTCTCTTCGGTTGACCAACCCATCTTGATCAAATCAGGCACAGGAATACCAGCAACTGTCGAATAACGAGTTAGCGGCACCATCGTGTCACCATGACCACCAAGAACAAAGGCTGTGACATCCTGAACTGAGACATCAAATTCTTCAGATAGGAAATAACGGAATCTGGCAGAATCCAAAACACCAGCCATACCAACAACTTTATTAGTTGGCAAACCTGATGCACGCTGCAGAACACCAACCATGGCATCAAGCGGGTTAGTGATACAAATCACAAAAGCTTCAGGGCAATTTGCCTTAATGCCAGCGCCAACCTGTTTCATCACATTGGTATTAATTTCAACCAAGTCATCACGGCTCATGCCAGGTTTGCGTGCCACACCAGCTGTTACAATCACCACATCTGCACCAGCCAGCGCATCATAATCATTCGCACCAGAGACAGCAGCGTTAAAGCCTTCAATAGGGCTTGCCTGTGCAATATCCAATGCTTTGCCTTGTGGGATGCCTTCTGCAATATCAAACAGAACCACATCACCCATTTCTTTCAGACCAGCAAGCAGCGCCAATGTGCCACCAATATTGCCAGACCCGATAAGAGCAATCTTATTTCGCGCCATGATTTTTCCCCGATAATTTTGTCTTACGACAGGTTTTCTTAACGATAGCTTGTAAAGCAGTGTGGGGCCGCTCTCGATGCCCCATCAAAAGGGGGCGTGACAAGCTGCCGCATACCTAGCTGATTTCACCTAAAAGAGCAAGTAAATTCCACCAAAGATCAGCTATCTGTGATGCGTGTCATCTCTGCTAAACGTGAAAGAGTGCGATCAAATTCAAAGGCCCATTGACGCCCTGAATAAAGCGCATTCATTGGACTTTCTGCACTTGCCACAATAAATCGGCCACGGTCATAAAGCGCATCTATCAGCCACATAAAACGGCGTGCTTCATTTTGCGCATCATTATCAAGATGTGGGATATCTGTGATGAATAACCCTGTTAGCCTGTCAGCGATAGCGACATAATCTCTGGCAGCTAGCGGCACAGCACATAAACTATCAAAATTGGTAAAAGCGATATTACCAAGCACCCTATCAAAACAGATATCTCTGCCTGCCACTTTGATAGTAATAGATACAGGCTTATCATCAGCAGATGCCAATTTGCCAAATAACTGTTCCATTTCAGCTGATGATGCCGCACCTGCTGGATGATACCAACGTGGCATGGTGCCAAGCAGCCTTTGTCGCCAATCCTGACCATCTTCAATTTCAATGATATCACAGCGTTCTTTTAACGATGCGATAAATGGCAGAAAACGGTCACGATGCAGACCATTTTGATATAGCGCATCTGGATGACGATTTGATGTGGCAATCACTGTCACACCTTGTGCAAATAACCCATCAAAGAGCCGTTTGACAATCATAGCATCAGCGATGTCACGGACTTCCATTTCATCAAAACACAGAATCTTTGGACCTTGTGCCAGCGTTTTCGCAGCAACCATTGCTGGCTGGTCGGCATTGGCAAGGCGGGCAGCATTCATCTCATCATGTGCCATCACCATAAAATCATGAAAATGCACCCGCAAAGCGGTATGTTCTGGCAAGGCCTCATAAAACATATCCATCAACATGGATTTACCACGACCAACGCCGCCATAAATATACAGACCCTGTGGTGCGGTTTTAGCACCGCCAGTCAGACGCTGTAACAAAGAGGCCTTTTGCGGTTTTTGGGTAAGCTGCAAAAACAGATCATCCAAGCTATCAATGATACGGCTCTGGCTAGGGTCCGCATGAAGGCGTCCTTCGCGAACCGCTTTATCATAAAGGCTGGCAGGTGTGCTCAACAGCGCAATTCCTAAAACACCGAAAATGGTGATAAATTAGCCCTGACGCTCCACCATTAATTGCTTAATCTTACCGATAGCCTTGCCAGGGTTCAGGCCTTTCGGACAGGTTTGTGCGCAATTCATGATCGTATGACAACGATAGAGACGGAAAGGATCTTCCAACGCATCTAGACGCTCGCCTGTATGATCATCGCGGCTATCGGCAATCCAACGATAGGCCTGAAGCAAAACGGCAGGACCAAGATAGCGATCGCCATTCCACCAATAAGATGGGCATGATGTTGTACAGCTGAAGCATAAAACACATTCCCACAAACCATCTAGTTCTTCACGCTCTTCAGGTGATTGCTTGCGCTCGCTATCAACAGGGGCAGGTGTTTCAGATTTCAGCCATGGCTGAATAGAGGTTAGCTGGGCATAAGCATGGCTGAGATCAGGCACTAAGTCTTTCACCACTGGCATGTGAGGCAGCGGATAAATTGCAACATCACCTTTGACATCATCAATAGATTTCAGACAGGCAAGTGTATTCTGGCCATCAATATTCATCGAACATGAGCCACAAATACCTTCACGGCAAGACCGTCTGAAAGTGACAGTTGAATCAATTTCATTCTTAATCTTGATAAGCGCATCCAGAACCATTGGCCCGCAACTATCAAGGTCAACTTCAAATGTATCAAGACGCGGATTGCTATCATCATCTGGTGACCAGCGATATAGCTGGAATGTTTTCGTATTGGTTGCCCCTTCAGCAGCGGCATGATGCACGCCCTTAATTGGCTTGGAATTTTTTGGCAAAGTGAATTCAGCCATCTTTTTTCCCCTCACTTATCATATCTGTATCAGATTATGACCCTTAATAGACACGTGCCACTGGTGGGACTGGCTCTACTTCATTTGTCAGCGTTGTCATTGTGACATCACGATATAATGTCTCAGACTGATTTTTCTCATCAAGCCACATGACAGTATGCTTCATCCAATTCTCATCATCACGATCTGGGAAATCCTCATGCGCATGAGCACCACGTGATTCTTTGCGCAAATCAGCAGAGCGAATCGTCACAAGCGCCTGGCTCATCAGATTTTCTAGCTCTAGTGATTCAATCAGATCAGTATTCCAGACAAGTGATCTGTCCTGGATGCCAATATCAGACATTTGTGCTGCGATCTCATCCATCTGGCGGACACCATCTGTCAGTGATTCACCAGATCTGAAAACAGCAGCATAGCGTTGCATTGCCTTTTGCATATCAAGACGCAAAGAGCCAACCTGTGTTTTGCCTTTGGCATGGCGGGCTCTATCAAGACGCGCTAAGGCTTTATCAGTTGAATCACCTGTAATCGGCGCATGGCTCGCACCTGGCGTTAACAAATCAGAGGCACGATGCGCCGCTGCACGACCAAATACCACAATATCAAGAAGAGAATTTGTGCCAAGACGGTTCGCACCATGAACTGATACACAAGCTGCCTCGCCAATCGCCATCAGACCATGTGCCACACGTGATGGATCATCAGCTGTTGGTGCTAATACTTCACCATGATAATTGGTCGGAATACCACCCATATTATAGTGCACGGTTGGCAGGACAGGGATTGGCTCACGCGTGACATCAACACCACAGAAAATACGAGCTGTCTCTGTGATACCTGGCAGACGCTGATGTAATGTCTCAGGTGCGATATGCTCTAGATGAAGCAGGATATGATCTTTATTAGAACCAACACCTCTGCCTTCATTAATTTCCATAGTCATAGCACGGCTAACGACATCACGGCTGGCCAAATCTTTGGCGGTTGGCGCATAGCGTTCCATGAAACGCTCACCTTCTGAATTGGTTAGATAACCACCTTCACCTCTGGCGCCTTCGGTAATAAGCACACCGGCACCATAAACGCCTGTTGGATGGAACTGCACAAATTCCATATCTTGTAATGGCAGGCCAGCACGCAATGCCATAGCATTACCATCACCTGTGCAAGTATGTGCTGATGTACAAGAAAAATAGACACGGCCATAACCACCAGTTGCCAAGACCGTACGCTGACCCAAGAAACGATGAATAGAACCATCTTCCATCGATAATGCGACAATACCACGACAGCTACCATCATCATCCATGATCAGGTCAATGGCATAATATTCGACAAAAAATTCTGCTGAATGGCGCAAACATTGCTGATAAAGCGTATGCAAAATCGCATGGCCTGTTCGGTCAGCCGCCGCACAGGCACGCCGTGCCATTGACTGGCCATAATCAAGCGTGTGACCACCAAAGGGGCGCTGATAAATATTGCCTTCATCAGTACGTGAGAAAGGCACCCCGAAATGTTCTAATTCAACAACTGATGGGATGGCTTCACGGCACATATATTCAATGGCATCCTGATCGCCAAGCCAATCTGAGCCTTTCACAGTATCATACATGTGAAAGCGCCAATTATCACCTTCACCCATATTATTCAACGCAGCACCAATACCGCCTTGTGCTGCCACTGTGTGAGAGCGGGTAGGGAAAACCTTTGTGATACAAGCTGTGCGCAAACCAGATGTTGCCATACCAAGCGTTGCCCGCAAACCAGCACCGCCAGCACCAACAACCACAACATCATAATAATGGTCTGTAATATCATATGCGCTCATGTGAAATCCTCTAATATAACTACTTCACTGTTTCGCCGACCCCGCCCCAAAGCAGCAATGATGCTATAGGGCTAGTTTTAAAATAGATAGAACTGACAAAGCTGCCAGTGCAAACATCACCATTTTTACCAAAATGATGAATGACATTCTGATACCTTCTTGTGATACGTAATCTTCGATCACAACCTGAAGTCCAAGGGCAGCATGAAAAAAGCCAACCAAAACCAGAATTAATAATAATGTGGCCACAAGCGGATTTGCCATCAAAGCAAGCGCACTACCATAATCCGCCTGACCGATGAGTGCCACGACAACAAGGCTAGCAACCATCAAAGGTACCATCGCAATCGCTGTTAGGCGCTGATGCCACCAATGTGACAGACCTGATTTTGCTGACCCAAGGCCTCTGGCGCGTGCAAGAGGTGTCTGCATAGAATGTGACTGTTTCATATCATCACCCTCCCTTATGCCAGCGCAAATAACGCTGCCCATAATAGGCCTGTTAGAATGATAGCAAGTGCGATTGTGATTTTGCCTGAACGATAAACCTGTTCAATTTCAAGACCAGCGCCTCTGTCCCAATTTAAATGACGAATGCCATTACACATATGATAGAAAAGCGCAGCAGAATAGCCAAATAACACAAGCTGACCAAGCGGATGATGGACCACCATCTGTGCCAATGCGAATGTCTCAGGACCATTTGCCAAAGCTGCCAGCCAAATTGTTAGGATAATTGTACCTGATGCCAATATCACACCTGAAAGACGATGTGTGATTGACATTAAAGCTGGCAATGGCAGACGATAAATCTGCAGATGAGGTGATAATGGACGTGCTTTTGCCAAAGCCCTTCCCCCTTTTGTTGAAAGCCAAAAAATCCCCTGCGGCGTATAATGCATAATTTTTGAGAAAATGCAATCAGCCCAGCTAAGGTTTTTGATAATGTGGAATGACCATAATGACGCTGTAAAAAGACCCAATAAAAGACGGGGCAGAAGATAGGATAAGGAATGATTCTTTCACTTCAATCAGATGTGTTGCATGGCACTGTTGGCCATAAGGCTGCCTTGCCCATTTACCATCATGCTGGTCTTGCGGTTACGAGCATTAACACCATCCAGCTGGCAGCTCATCCAGGCTTTGGCACAACAGCACGCGCCATTTTATCAGCTGATCAGCTATCTGCTTTATTAGATGATTATTTTCACTTGCCAGACAGGCCAGCTTTGCACGCCATTCATATTGGCTATTTTGGTGATGCCTCTCAGATCATGCCAATTTGTGACTTTATTACCAGAATCAAACAAGATGAGAGATTTCAAAAAGATAGAGATTGTGTGATACTAGTTGACCCTGTTTTTGGTGATGCTGGTCGCCAATATGTCTCTGATAAGATTGTTAGCACGGTCATAGAGACCCTTTTGCCACTGGCTGATATCATTACACCAAACCAATTTGAATGTGGTCTTATCACAGCTGATAACGCTATCGCCTTTGATGATATGGCTGCTCTGCAAGCTGCGTTTGCACATCTGCCTGCCAGATATAAAGCACTAACAGGTATCATGAGTGATGATGGACAAATTGTGACTGATTATCTGATGGCAGGTGATAGGGTTTATCACAGCGCAAAGCCAGCCAGAACACAGGGTGTATCAGGGGGTGGCGATGCCTTTGCAGCGTTATTCCTATCAGCTTTCCTAACAGGCAAAACACCAGAAGAGGCCTTAACTCATGCCAACCACATAACAGGGATTATGATGGCACAAAGCACAAGCCCGCTCACGTTACATATCGCAAGCGGGCTTGACTAAATAATAGTAAAATAAATGAAATGCCCTAGCGGCCAGACAGGCCGCGGCTTGCCACTAATTCAGCAATCTGAACTGAATTCAAAGCTGCCCCTTTGCGCAGATTATCTGCCACACACCAGAACACAACACCATGTTCAACAGACGGGTCACGGCGCAAACGGCTAATATAAACCGCATCTTCACCAGCAGCTTCAACAGGTGTCACATAACCTTCATTAGCTCTGTGATCAATCACTGACAGACCATCTGAATCACGCAGCAACTGACGAAGCTCACCTTCATCAAATGGCTTTTTCATCTCAACAAATACAGATTCAGAATGACCAATAAAAACAGGGATGCGCACACAATGTGCCACCACCTCAATTTCAGGGTCCAAGATCTTTTTTGTCTCTGCCCGCATTTTCCATTCTTCTTTGGTAAAACCATCTTCCATGAAAACATCAATATGCGGGATAGCGTTAAAGGCTATTTGCTTGGTAAATTTTTCAGGCATAACCTGGTCATTCACAAAAATGCCTTTGGTTTGCGAGAACAGCTCATCCATACCAGCTTGACCAGCACCAGATGTGGCCTGATAGGTAGAGGTAACAACACGGCTAATCCCATAAGCATCATGAAGCGGCTTTAATGCGACGACCAGCTGTGCTGTTGAACAATTCGGATTGGCGATAATATTTTTGCCGCCATTGGCAATCAGACAATCATCAACCGCATCAGCATTAACCTCTGGTACAATCAAAGGCACATCATCTGCCATACGGAAAGCTGATGAATTATCAATGACGATACAGCCTTGCTCACCTGCTTTTGGAGCATGTGATTTTGAGATATCGCCGCCAGCTGAAAATAATGCAATATCAGCTTTGCCAAAATCAAAATCATCAAGTGATTCGACTTTCAGCAATTCATCATCGCCATAGGAAATCTCGCGGCCTTTTGAATTCTGGCTTGCCAGAGCATAGACCTTATCAGCGGGAAATTGGCGTTCTGCCAAAGTCTTTAACATTTCTCTGCCGACCGCACCTGTCGCGCCGGCAACGGCAACTGAATAACCCATTTTTTTATCCTTATGATATCAGCTCAAATACCCTTAGCGAGACAGGCTATCAAGCGCATCAAGCACAGCCTTTGTCATGCCATCTGTGCCAACTTGCTCACAACCTGCTGCCATAATATCACCTGTTCTTTTGCCAGATGCCAATGCAACAGAGACAGCCTCTTCAACCAAATCAGCTTCAGCAGCTTGGTCAAAGCTATAGCGCAGCATCATTGCAAAGCTCAGGAACTGGGCCAGTGGATTTGCCAGATTCTGACCAGCAATATCAGGGGCAGAACCATGTACTGGCTCATACATTGCTTTGCGCATGCCTGTTGTTTCATCAACCGCACCAAGTGACGCTGATGGCAACATACCAAGAGAGCCTGTCAACATTGCAGCACAATCAGAGAGCAAATCACCAAACAGATTATCTGTGACAATCACATCAAATTGTTTTGGATTGCGGACAAGCTGCATCGCACAATTATCAGCAAACATGTGACCAAGCGTGACGCCTTCACCTTCTGCCTCATGCA
Source organism: Puniceispirillaceae bacterium (SeqCode) (assembly GCA_049890115.1). GTDB lineage: Bacteria > Pseudomonadota > Alphaproteobacteria > Puniceispirillales > Puniceispirillaceae > UBA685. Next base: position 21,656 of record JBMHCC010000001.1, read on the forward strand.
ACGCTGTCATGACTTCTTTCCACAACACACCTGAGAGCATCACATTTGATTTTTCAACAGACATTAATTTGCCTTGACGCTTGCGTGCCAAATCAAGGCCAACACGGCCAATGCGTTCAATCTCTTTTGTGGTGTAAAGATTCGTATCAAAGCCTTTTTTCGACCCATCAGGCAATGTTTCAATACCGCGTGGTTCAGCAAAATAAGAGCCGCCGGTTAATTCACGCAAGATCATAATATCAAGACCAGATACCACCTCAGGCTTCAAAGTTGATGCTTCGACCAAAGGCGGGAACACCATAGCAGGGCGCAAATTGGCAAATAAATCCATTTCTTTGCGCAATGCCAAAAGACCACGTTCAGGCTTTAATGAAAAATCAAGGTCATCATATTGTGGCCCGCCAACAGCACCAAATAGCACCGCATCAGCAGCCATAGAATCAGCCAATGTTTCATCTTTTAACGGCACACCATATTTATCATAAGCCGCACCGCCCACCTCATCTTCTGAGATATCAAAATCAAGCGAGCGATATTTTGCCAACCAGTCTATCAGCTTCAAATTAGCTGCCATAACCTCTTTACCAATGCCATCACCTGGCAAAATCATCACTTTACGGTTAGAGCTCATTTTGTCATTTCCTGTTCTTATTTTGTTATCACCACAAGGTGTTTTGGTGCGGGCTTTGCCACATATATAAAAGGGGCCAATCTATGCCGGCCCCTAAAACATCTGTTTCACCTATGCCAGATTACAGCCAAGGATGGCTTTGTTTGCGCGCATCCTCATAATGTGAAATCGCTTCTGATTTTTCCAATGTCAGACCAATATCATCTAGACCATCTAGCAAGCATTGCTTGCGAAACGCATCTATTTCAAATGAGATGACAGGACCATTTGGACGGCTGATTGTTTGCGCTGTTAAATCAATCGCCAATTCTGGGTTTTCAGCATCTCTAGCATCAGCCATCAGCGCATCTCTTTGCTCAGCTGTTACCTTGATAGGTAAAATGCCATTTTTGAAACAGTTATTATAAAAAATATCAGCAAAGCTGGTTGAGATAACACAGCGTACACCAAAATCAAGCAACGCCCATGGTGCATGTTCGCGTGATGATCCACAGCCAAAATTATCACCTGCTACAATGATTGAAGCAGAGCGATAGGCTGGCTGATTCAGAATGAAATCATCTTTTTCAGCACCATCATTATCAAACCGCATTTCAAAAAACAGATTGGCACCAAGACCTGAGCGCTTGATCGTTTTTAGAAATTGCTTTGGAATAATCATATCGGTGTCGATATTCATGATATCCATTGGCGCAGCAACGCCTGATAATTTATCGAATTTTTGCATGTCTGATCACCTTTTCCTAGCTATGCCAGCTCTCTGACATCTGTCAGATAGCCTGTCACAGCAGCTGCGACAGCCATTTGTGGGCTCACCAGATGGGTACGTCCACCACGCCCCTGACGGCCTTCAAAATTACGGTTTGATGTTGAGGCACAGCGCTCACCTTCAGCCAGCTTATCGGCATTCATGGCAAGACACATTGAACAGCCAGGTTCACGCCATTCAAAACCAGCTTGTGTGAAAATCTTATCAAGACCTTCTTCTTCAGCCTGTTCTTTGACAAGACCAGAGCCTGGCACCACCATCGCACGCATACCATCGGCCACCTTGCGGCCATCAGCAATCGCCGCAGCAGCACGCAAATCTTCAATACGGCTATTTGTGCATGAACCGATAAAGACCGTATCCACTTTGATCTCTGTTAGCTTTTGACCGGCATCAAGACCCATATAGGCAATCGCACGTTCCACCTTTGCCTTTGTTGCTGGGTCATCAATCTTGGCAGGATCTGGCACAACATCATCAATGCCCAACGCATCTTCAGGGCTAGTCCCCCATGTGACAGTTGGCATGATATCTTCAGCCTTTAACACCACTTCAGTATCATAGCTGGCACCATCATCAGATGGCAGTGACTTCCACCAGGCAACAGCCTTATCCCAATTTTCGCCTGTTGGCGCCATTGGACGACCTTCTAGATAGGCGATTGTCTTATCATCAGGGGCGATCATACCAGCACGTGCGCCAGCTTCGATTGCCATATTGCACACAGTCATGCGCCCTTCCATGGACAAATCTTCAATCGCCTTACCAGCAAATTCGATCACATGACCAGTACCACCAGCTGTGCCAATTTTGCCAATAATCGCCAACACAATATCCTTGGCAGTGACCAGCGGGCCAACAGTGCCTTCAACTGTGATACGCATATTTTTAGCTGGCTGCTGAATCAAAGTCTGAGTGGCGAGCACATGTTCGACCTCAGATGTACCAATGCCAAATGCTAGCGCGCCAAATGCGCCATGCGTAGCGGTATGCGAATCACCACAGACAATCGTCATGCCAGGCTGAGTGAAGCCTTGTTCTGGGCCAATCACATGCACAATACCTTGACGAATATCTGTCATGGCAAAATAAGGCACGCCAAATTCGGCAGCATTTGATTCTAATGTTTCAACCTGAATGCGTGATTCTTCATCAGCAATACCAACAGACCTATCTGTTGTTGGCACATTATGATCAGCCACAGCCAATGTACGGCCAGGCTCTTTGACAGTGCGGCCAGCATCACGCAAACCTTCAAAGGCTTGCGGGCTTGTCACTTCATGAACAAGGTGGCGGTCAATATAAATCAGACATGAACCATCATCTGATTGATTCACCAGATGGGCTTGCCAGATTTTATCAAATAATGTTTTTGGGGCAGACATGGAAAAAGGCCTCCTGATATGAGCGAACCATTATGAGCGGACAAAACCCTCATAAGGTGTTCAGGCAGGAGGCCTAACCTTAAAAGGCCTTAGTCAGCAAATAATGGTTCAGCGAATTTATGATGCTGCGTTGCTGCTTTGGCGTGTCTTTTCAGCGATACGAGCAGCTTTACCTGTACGGCCACGCAAATAATATAGCTTTGCACGACGCACACGACCGCGACGAATCACGTCAATTTTCTGAATTTGTGGTGAGTAAAGTGGGAACACACGCTCAACACCTTCACCATAAGAAATCTTGCGAACAGTGAAAGATGAGCTAACGCCCTTATTTTTGCGCGCAATGCACACACCTTCAAATGCCTGGACACGTTCACGGCTGCCTTCGACAACACGAACGCTAACACGCACTGTATCACCAGCGCCGAATTCTGGAACAGGACGCTGTTCCTGACTGGCTGCTACGACATTCTGACCAATTTGTTCTACGATATTCATCTTACCATCTCCCCTATCTATGGGTTCTGTTCGTGGGCTCTTGTGACAGACAGTCCCCTATTCTGTCAACTTGATTCGCCACTATTTCCTTCAATTTGTGCCAAAAAACGTTTCCACAGCTCTGGACGACGCTCTTTGGTGAGTTTCATTGCCTGTTCACGGCGCCAAGCCGCGATATTTTCGTGATGGCCAGAGGCCAGTATATCAGGTGCTGATAAATCTTTCCAGTGCCGAGGTTGGGTATAAAGATCATGTTCTAAAAGCCCTGTTTCAAAACTCTCTTCTAAATGCCCTATTTCCTTGCCCATCACCCCAGGTAGCAAGCGGATAACCGCATCTAGCAGAATTTGCCCTGCTAATTCACCACCTGATAAAATATAATCGCCAACAGATACTTCCTCTAGCCTGTGATGATCTATGACACGCTGATCTAGCCCTTCATATCGACCACAAACCAGCACAACACCGGCATCTTGTGACAGCTCTCTTGCTAGTGCTTGATCAAATAACCTGCCACGCGGTGATAGGTAAATGCGCCTGCCAGGGGCATTTGCCACATCATCAAGTGCGGCTGAGACCACATCTGGTTTTAGCACCATCCCATGACCACCACCAAGCGGCGTATCATCAACGGTTTGATGCTTATCAAGGGCATAATCCCTGATATTGCGCACATCCAACGACCAAATCGCTTTATCAAGTGCACGTCCCGCCAGCGAATGACCCAAACTTGCCGGAAACATATCCGGAAATAAGGTCAAGATGGTTGCTTGCCATGTTTGTGGCTGAAGCTGAGGCATTGCCCTTATCCATCCTTTTTCTTGCTATCATCATCAAGCCATGCCTGATCAATATCCAAAATCAGCTGTTCATCAGATAATTCTGGCTGATGCGCATCACTAAAAGGCACCATGATGGTCTTTTTGCCAGAGATGGCGACTTCAATCACGCTACCAGCACCAAAATCATGAAGCGCTGTGATTGTCCCTACCATCTTATCAGGTCGAGCAATCAGTACCTTATCAATCAAATCAGCATGATATAGCTCATCAGAATCAGCATCAGGTAATTGCCCGCGGCTGATATATAAAAGCTGGCCACGCAATCTTTCAGCATGATTGCGGCTGGTCACTTGCTTGGCTGAACAAAGCGCAAAGCCTTTGGCATGGCTATGTGCCTTAATATCCAGCTGTTGCCCATCTGCCAAAAAAACAGGGCCATAGGCAGCGATATCCATCGGATTATCTGAAAAGGCTTTCACCTTAAACTGCCCTTTAATGCCATGTGCTGACGCTATTGCACCCATTTCAATGCGTGTATCTGTCATCAGCCTATCTGCCCTATCGCACCAAAAGCTAATCTATGATTAGGCGCTCTCTTCTTCAGCAGGTGCTTCTTCAGCAGGTGCTTCAGCTTCGGCGGCAGCAGCTTCTTCAGCAGGTGCTTCAGCTTCAGCGGCAGCAGCTTCAGCGGCGGCAGCTTCTTCAGCAGCGGCAGCTTCGGCAGCCTCAGCAGCAGCTTCAGCTTCAGCAGCTTCTTTTTCAGCACGCTTTTTGCCAGGTGCTGCTTTCTTTGGCTGGTCACGTAGAGCAACCTTTTCCATCATCTCAAGAGATGATAGCAGCTTTTGCACTCTTTCAGTGGCTTGTGCACCCTGACCAAGCCAATAGGCAACACGCTCGCCATTCACAACCAGACGCTGATCATTATCTTTGGCAACCATTGGGTTATAGAAACCTAGCTTTTCAACATAGCGACCATCGCGCGGTGCTGATGCTTCAGCGACAACGATGCGATAGAAAGGACGCTTTTTTGCGCCGCCACGTGCTAGTCTGATTTTCAATGCCATTTTTATTTCCCTTCATAAAATTGTGGCTTAACCATCATTTAAAACTGTTATTTTTTGCGCTTTGATTTCCCGCCACGCGCTGGCAGACCGCCAAGGCCAGGCAAACCGCCTAGACCAGGCATGCCTTTGCCAAATAGCTGATTACCACCCATGCCTTGTGGTAATTGAGATGCCATTTTCTGTAATGTTTCTGGATCCATTTGCGGGGTGCCACCAGCACCCATAGATGGCATAGAGCCACCGCCGCCAAGACCGCCCATCATCGCTTTCAGACCAGCAGCACCAGCTTTTGAGCCCATGCGCTTCATCATCTTAGCCATTTCCTGATATTGTTTGACCAGCTTGTTCACTTCCTGAACGCTTGTCCCAGAACCAGCGGCAATACGTTTGCGGCGAGATGCATTCAACAAACCAACAGAGATGCGTTCTTTTTTCGTCATTGATAAGATGATGGCTTCCTGACGCTTTATCATCCCGTCATCAACACCAGCAGCTGCCAGCTGTTTTTGCATTTTACCAATGCCTGGCAACATACCCAAAATACCGCCAAGACCACCCATTTTCTGAAGCTGGCGAAGCTGATTTAGGAAATCATTCATATCGAATTTGCCGGCTGCCATGCGCTTTGCCATACGCATGGCTTCTTCTTCTTCAATCGCAGCTGCTGCTTTTTCAACAAGCGCAACCACATCACCCATATCAAGAATACGGCCAGCCAAACGATCTGGTACAAATTCTTCTAGGGCATCTTGTTTTTCACCAACACCAACAAATTTAATAGGACAGCCTGTCACATGGCGCATTGATAACGCAGCACCACCGCGCTGATCACCATCCATTCTGGTCAGCACAATGCCAGTAACACCAATTTCATTCTGGAAAATCTCAGCTGTATTAACCGCATCTTGACCTGTTAGCGCATCTGCCACCAGCAAGGTTTCATGCGGGTTGGTTTCAGCCTTAATCTCTTTCAGCTCTGCCATCAGCGCATCATCAACACTCAGGCGACCAGCGGTATCAAGGATCAGCACATCATAGGCTTGCAACTTTGCCATCTGCAGCGCACGGCGCGCCAGCTGAACAGGTGTTTCATTATCAGCTTCTGGCAGGATACCAACCTCTGCCTGTTCACCAAGCATACGCAGCTGTTCACGCGCTGCAGGGCGCGTCATATCAAGCGATGCCAGCATGGTTTTTTTCTTGTAACGCTCTTTCAGACGCAGCGCTAATTTACCAGCGGTCGTTGTTTTACCAGAGCCTTGCAAACCAGCCATCAAAATCACAGCTGGCGGGGCGACATCAACTGCCAAAGGTGCAGCATCACCGCCTAAAATCTCAACCAGTCCATCATGAACAATTTTGATAACTTGTTGATCAGGGCGCACTGATTTAATTGATGCCGCCCCGATTGCTTTTTCTTTGATTGAGGCGATAAATTCACGCGCAACTGGCAAAGCGACATCAGCTTCCAGCAATGCCATGCGCACTTCACGCAAAGCAAGCTCAACATCCTTTTCTGATAAGGCGCCCTTTTTGGACAAGCCATCAAAAACAGACTGAAATTTATCTTTTAATTGGTCAAACATTGCGTTTTTACCATTACCTTAAAATTCGTGCCTCATATCCGCCAAAGGCCGCAATCAAAATCCCAAAACAAAAAGTCGCCCGTGCTCGAAAACTTCAAGGACGGACGGAACCCGCTAGGGTCTAATGTTCGGACAATGCCGGATTGTGCGCCATCTATAGGATAAAACCAAAGGCAAAGTCAAGTTATCTTGGTCTTTTCAGCACTTCTTCATCTAGCATCAGATAACAGGGTCAGCTGATGATAAAGCTGTTTCCCTCATTACGATTTTATGTCATCAGTATGTCCATGTTTTTTTACCTATCGAAAATACTGGCATTTTTGTTAGAGCCAGCCCTCCATCCTCTATATATTATTGCGATCGGTGTATTATGGCGACGTGATGGCAGCAGCCGCTTTGTCAGGCAACGCAATAAAACAGCAAAGCGCATCATAGTTTTTGGCGCGATTTTGCCCCTTATTTATGGCTTTTTGCCATTTGGTCAGCTTGTTGTGCGCCAGATAGAATATCATCAACCAGCGACGTTAAGCACTGGCATAGATGCTGATGCGATTATTGTGCTTGGTGGTTACAGCCCATCAGGGCGCATTCCAGCAACCCGCAATCAAGGCCAGCTTTCTGCGGCAGGTGAACGGCTCATAGCTGGTATTTCTTTTGCACAAGCTTATCCCAATAAATTTGTCCTATTCTCAGGTGGAAGCGGTGCGATACATGCCACTGGCTGGGGTGAAGCTGATTCGGCAAAAGCCCTTATGAGTGACATGGGGCTGTCCTTCAATAATATTGTGTTTGAAACTCAATCACGCAACACTCATGAAAATGCCACAAAGACACATGCGCTGATAAATCCGCATCCAGATGGGAAATATGTGCTTGTGACATCTGCAATTCACATGCCGCGTTCGCTTGGCACATTTCGTGCTGCTGGCTGGCCAGATATGACCCCCTATCCTGTTGATTATCTCTCACCAGCTAGCGGGGTTGATTTTGCCTTTCACATGGAAAAAGGTCTGATGTTATGGCGTCATGCCTATCATGAAATAACAGGGATTATTGTTTATTGGCTAACAGGGCGGTATCAGCCCTAATTTGAGACCAGCATTTTAAGGTGCATCATTGGGCGATGCTAGCTCTTCGACATCTATGCCAACCAAGGCAGCGGCAAATTCATCAGCGCGGAAGGTTTGTAAATCATCTGCCGTTTCACCAACCCCGACCATGTGAACTGGCAGGCCAAATTTATCAGCTAATGCCACCACAATCCCGCCTTTGGCAGAGCCATCAAGCTTGGTGATAATCATACCTGATAAGCCTGCAACGTCAGCAAACGCCTTTGTCTGAGACAGAGCATTCTGGCCAACTGTGCCATCAAGAACGATGATGCTATCATGCGGGGCTGTATCATCTAATTTGCCAATCACACGGTAAATTTTGCTTAATTCTTCCATTAATTCTGTGCGATTTTGCAAGCGCCCTGCCGTATCAATAATCAGCACATCACAGTGGTCAGCGCGTGCTTCTTGCATCGCACGATAGGCCAGTGCCGCGGCATCACCACCAGGCTCACCAGCGATCACTTTTGTATCTGTGCGCACGCCCCACCCTTGTAATTGTTCAACAGCTGCAGCGCGAAATGTATCACCAGCTGCCAGCATCACAGACTGGCCATTATCTTGGAAATAGCGTGCTAATTTGCCAGCGGTTGTTGTTTTACCAGATCCATTGACCCCAACCAGCAAAATCACATGTGGTTTATGGTCAGCTGAAATTGCCAAAGGCTGTTCGACAGATGCCAGCCTATCTGCCAGAATCCGACCCAAAGAAGCACGCCAAAGATCAGCTGATGCTTCACCTTTAAATTTAACTGCTGCTAATGATTGCGCCAGCTCAGCTGCCACATGTGGGCCCATATCAGCTTCTATCAACGCATCTTCTAATTCTTCCAAAGAATCAGCATCAATCTTTTTGGATGAGAACAAACCAGAAAGGCTATTTGTCATTTTGCTAGATGATTTTTTCAGACCATCTGTTAGTTTTTTAAACCAGCTCATCAAGCCACACTTTCTACTAGCACATTATCACCGTCACGGTCTGTCACCTTCACTGATATGATTGTACCAGATGACAGAATTGGGCCTGTTAAAACAGCTTTTGCAAAATTGCGCAAATGGCCCTGATTACCCATTTCAACAAGCATCTGATCCTGACTGCCAATCAAATCATCTAATGAGGTGTGCAGCAGTTGCGCGCCTAATTCGCGTACCTGTTTTGAGCGCTGTTTTATGATATCACCAGATAGTTGTTTCATCTTGGCAGCTGGTGTGCCTTCACGTGGCGAATAACCAAATACATGTAAATGCGGGATATGGCATCGCTCAAGCAATTCTAGCGTCTTTTGATGAGCAGCCTCATCTTCGGTTGGAAAGCCTGAAATAATATCAGCACCAAATAGGATATCAGGGCGCAGGCGGCGTGCCTCATCGCAAAAACGCACCACATCACGTGCCAAATGACGGCGCTTCATACGCTTTAAGATCATATCATCGCCATGTTGTACTGATAAATGCAAATGCGGCATCAACCTATTTTCAGTGGCAATCGCATCCATCAGCTGATGATCTGGCTCAGCTGGATCAATAGATGACAGGCGCAAACGAGGCAGGTCAGGGACATGTTTTAAAATTTGCTTTACCAAATGACCAAGCCGCGGTGTATCTGGCAAATCATGGCCCCAGCTTGTGATATCAACACCTGTCAGAACCACCTCATTTGTGCCAGAATCTACCAGCTTTTGCACAGATTCAACAACGGCACCAACGCCAACTGACCGAGATGGGCCTCTGCCATAAGGAATGATGCAGAAGGTACATCTATGATCACAACCTTGCTGAACTTGTAAAAACGCTCTGGTATGATCATCAAATTCATCAATAAAGTGACTAGCTGTTTCACGGATCTGCATAACATCACTGACATGAATAGGTGCCAGCATACCAGATTTCAAAGACTGCCAGCTTTCAGATGATAATTTATCATGATTGCCAATCACATGATCAACTTCTGGCAAGGCCTGCCAGCTAGCAGGGTCAATTTGGGCAGCACATCCTGTCACAATGATCGGGGCATCTGGATGAGAGCGGCGCAATTTACGGATTGATTGGCGCGCTTGTTTTTCAGCTTCAGCAGTCACAGCACAAGTATTAATGATGATCGCATCATTGAGACCAGCTTGATGTGCCTTATCTCTGATAACCTCTGATTCCCAGATATTTAGCCGGCAACCAAATGTTTCAATATGTGGACGATTTCCAGCCATTAACCTTTATTGACCCTTATGCCTTATGCTTCTTGATTGGCTGCTTCAAACAATGCCAGCAAATGACCAGATAATGCAGCTTCAAAAACAGTTTCAACAGGCCCACTCATCAAAACACGACCCTCAGCTGTGCCATCATCATGCCAATTAATAAACAAGCTGCCACCATCTAGCACGATTTCAGTCTGACGGCCTGTCAGACCACGCAGATGAGCAGCGACACCAACCGCACAAGCACCAGATCCACAAGCAGATGTGATACCAACGCCGCGTTCAAATACGCGCATCCTTATTTGATTCTGCGAGATGATACTGGCAAAAGAGATATTTGCACCTTCTGGGAAAATCTCATGATTGGTCAGAGCAGCCCCTTTAGCTGCCACATCTATCGCCTCGGCATCATCAACAAACAACACAGCATGAGGGTTGCCCATTGATAAGGCTACGGCTTTGATATCTGGCTCTTGCGGGCTGAGGTCAAGCTGCATGACGTCATGTGGTGCATTAAGCGGTATCTTGTCCCATTGCTGAATGGCAGGGCCCATATCAACCTCGATTAAATCACCTTTTTTCTGGCAATAAAGATGGCCAGCACTTGTTTCAATCGTGACAGCCTCTCGCCCTGTTTCTGCCATCAGCAAAGCAGCAACACAACGTGTGCCATTACCACATGCCCCTGTGACAGAGCCATCTTGATTACGCATATCCAGCAAGATATCGCCACCTGTTTCAGGCTGGCGCAAGATCATAATTTGATCACAGCCAATGCCAAAGCGACGATCAGCCATGGCAGAGGCTAGATCTGGCGTTATCTGCCAATGCGATAGGCGCGCATCCAGTACAATGAAATCATTGCCTAGCCCATGCATTTTTAAAAATCGTGTCATTCGTTAGTCACTTTACTTTTATAATAGCTAGCAAGACACCAGATTATCTCATTTCTGGAACTATGCCTATCTGCCAGCTCTTATAGCAGACATCACAGCGTGATGGAAATCGGCACATGATCAGATGGCTTTTCCCAGCCGCGCGCATCGCTGTAAATTTCAGCATTGGTCACCTTATCTTTGATATCTTGGCTGACGAAAATATGATCAAGGCGTCTGCCGCGATTACTCGCAAGATAATCTCTTGCGCGGTAGGACCACCAGCTATATAGCACGGCTTCATCACCGAAAAAGCGGCGCATAGCATCATCCCACCCGCCTTTGGCAATCAGAGATAAAAGGCCCTCACGTTCAATATCTGTATGGCTAACCACATTGCGAAGCTGGCGGCTAGACCACACATCTTCTGCCAAAGGTGCGATATTCAAATCACCAACCATGACAGATTTTTCAGGTGGCTGATTGGTAAAATAATCTGTCACCTCTGACAGAAAATCGAGCTTATGGCCAAATTTCGGATTTACCTGCCTGTCTGGCTCATCCCCACCTGCTGGAATATAAAAATTATGGATAGTGATATCATTGATAGTCGCCGAAATATGGCGGCAATCAGATTTGCCAGCCCATTGTTGAAAGCTGCTATCTTGGATAGGCAGGCGTGATAAAATCGCTACGCCATTATAGGATTTTTCACCACGATAGGCCTGATGCTGATAGCCCATTGCAGCGATTGCCTCATGCGGAAAATGCTCATCCTGACATTTGGTTTCTTGCAGGCAAATCACATCTGGGCGCACCTCATCAAAGACTTTTTCCAATAATGGCAAGCGTAAACGCACAGAATTAATGTTCCAGGAGGTGATTTTCATGTGAAAATAGCCTTTATCAAATCATCATTTAAAACGGGTAAAAACAGAACCTAGCTATCTTCACTTTGCGGGGTTGAATAAGGAGGTAGGGTAAATAGAAAATTATTGAATTTTTCACCAAATCGCGGATTTTGCAAGGTAACTTTGGTTGTTACACCAACCGCATCCTCTACCACCCAGCGGCGCAATGCAAAAGGTGTTTCGCTAAATTCCAATGTCAATGCACCAGCAGCATCGCCTTCATCCTGTTCCAGACGAATCGATACCACACCTTCTTTGGTCTTAGCTGTGGTACGGAATTTCGCAGAACGAAGCTGAATATCTTTTTTCAGCATAGGCGCAAAAGGTGTTGAGCCAATCGGATAGCTATTAACCCTTTTTTCAAGAGGCTCATCCACATGAAGCCAGCCTTGCGATACAATCAGCGCAATTTTTGCATCACCATCATATTGCAGACGCATCTGAGAGGGGCGGCGTAAATATAAGGTACCTGTTGCAGCTGTGCCATCAGATGCCACTTGCGTAAACTCTGCCTTCATTGTGTCGATATTCTCAAACCATCTTTCAGCCTGAGATATCACATCACCGCGTGCAGAGCTGATCGCACAACATGTTACCAGCACAAGGAAAATTGCTTTAATCTTGATCATTTTGCAATAGTACCTCTCTTTTGCCGACATGGTTCGCTTTACTGATAATACCAGCTGATTCCATTTCCTCAATGATTGTTGCTGCTCTGTTATAGCCGATTTTCAAATGACGCTGAACAAAGCTAGTTGAGGCTTTTTGTTCACGAACAACCAATGCCACAGCCTGATCATATAATGATTCACCTGTTGGCTGAACCCCGCCAGAAGCAGCAGCGTTAGAGCCGCCCAAATCTTCAGCTTCTTCCGTTACCTTATCATCATATTCTGGCTCACCTTGTGCCCGCAGGTAATCTGCTACTTTTTCAACTTCTCTATCATCCATAAACGGACCATGAACACGTTTTATGCGCCCGCCACCTTCCATAAATAACATATCGCCGCGCCCTAATAGCTGTTCTGCCCCCTGTTCACCAAGGATGGTTCGGCTATCAATTTTTGAGGTAACTTGAAAAGAAATCCGTGTTGGGAAATTCGCTTTGATTGTGCCTGTGATGACATCAACTGAAGGGCGCTGTGTTGCCATAATAACATGAATACCAGCAGCGCGTGCCATCTGTGCTAGACGCTGGACGGCTGCTTCAATATCCTTGCCAGCAACAAGCATCAAATCTGCTACCTCATCAATAATGACAACAATGAATGGCAAAGGTGCTAAATCAAGAGCTTGTTCTTCAAAGACAGGTTTGCCTGTTTCAGCATCAAAGCCTGTTTGCACACGTCTTGTTAAGACCTCGCCATTAGCGCGTGCCTCAGCTAGCCTTTCATTATAGCCCATGATATTACGCACCCCTAATTTTGACATATTGAAATAACGGTTTTCCATCTCGCGCACCGCCCATTTCAATGAAGTCACAGCCTTTGCTGGATCAGTGACAACGGGTGATAGCAAATGCGGTATGCCGTCATAAACAGATAGCTCCAGCATTTTTGGATCAATCATAATCAGACGGCATGTCTCTGGTGTATGGCGATATAGCAATGATAAGATCATCGCATTAATACCAACTGATTTGCCAGAACCTGTGGTACCAGCGACAAGCAAATGTGGCATTTTTGCCAAATCTGTGACAACAGGCCCGCCAGCAATATCTTTACCAAGACAGATTGGCAGAGAATCAGTATTAGCAGTCCATGCGGCATCATCAAGAATATCGCGCAACATCACAGTTTCACGATGATCATTTGGCAACTCAATACCTATCACATTCTGGCCAGGCACAACTGCCACACGAACTGATAGGGCAGACATGGAACGTGCAATATCATCAGCAAGCGCAATCACACGCTGAGATTTGGTTCCTGGTGCAGGATTGAGGCCATAGCGCGTTACGACTGGCCCATAAGCCACATCTTTGATAGTGCCATTAACGCCAAAATCACCAAGCACATCTTCCAAAAGGGCTGCATTTTTCTGCAAGGCTGCCTCGCCAGGGCCAGCTGATGCCTTGCTTGGCGGTTTTAATAAATTAGCAGGCGGCAAGGTAAAGCCTGTTTCTGACTGAAAATCAAAGCTAGCTTGTTTGGCTTTTTTGGCTCTTGTTTTTTGCGCAGCAGGGGCTGCTTCCAAAGGCTCAGCACCAGGCACCAAAACAGGTTCGGCACGCTCCTTTGCCAGTGATTTTCGTGATTTCCGCGGCTTCTTTTTGGGTGTTTGTGTTGCAACCTTAGCTGGTCTTTCACGTTTTATGAAGTGATATAAACCAGCTATTGGCGCGCGCACAGGCCATAAAACCACTCTGCTAAGCCATTTCATAAAGCGCCATTCACGCACACTAAATCCAGATGCCCACACATAAAGTGACAAGCCTGTTATCAGATAAAAGCCAGATACTAAAACAGGCAAAGATAAAAAGGCTGGCAAGGTAAAATCTGCCAGATTGCGCATTGCGATATCTGTAAAAAATTGGCCAAAGACACCGCGTAACTCACTGCCAAACAAGCTCGCAAAGCTGGTTAATGAGGCTGATAAAACTGCTACAGAAAATAGCATGAATGGCATCCGCCAATACCAATGAGGCAAGCCATGATGCAGTAAAATACGCACGCCCCATCCCGTAAGGGAAAGCGGCACAAGGAAGCTGGCAAAACCAACTGTTTGGAAAAACCCTTCTGCGATATGCGCACCTGCCGCGCCTAGCAGGTTACGGATATCTTGATCAGAAGCTGTATTCCATGAGGGATCTGTTTCAGAAGCTGTGGCAAGCACTATGAATAATGTCAGACCACAAAGAATGAAAATCAGGCCTAGTAGCTCTGCCAATCGGCGTATCAGAAACCGTCTGACAGCACCAGATACAACGCTATTACCTTGTTCAGCCTGAGCCATGATTAGCTTGTTTCCTGTGATTGGTGGGTGGGGCGGTGGCGATCATAAAGCCGTGATAATCGTATCATAGCTTGGGTGATAATATCATGATCATGAACCAGCGCGATACGCACAAAATTCTGACCAGGATTGCCATCAGCACTATCAATGCCCATAAATCTGCCAGGCATGACGCGCAAACCTTCTTCGCTATAAGCGGCTCTGGCAAAATCCAGATCATCCTTCACAGGCAACCAGATAAAAAATCCAGCATCTGGGACATCTATTCCTAAATGCTGTTTGGCAATCTCAAAGCTTTTCTGATAATGGGCTCTGTTTACTTCATTATGGTGATCATCACGATATAAAGCACCAGCAGCACGTAATAATGGGGTCGGTAATAACGCTGCCCCATTAGCAACCAGCTTTTTATACAAGCTAATCGCATCAGGTGCGCCACATAAAAAACCAGCACGAAGACCAGCAGCATTAGAGCGTTTTGATAAAGAATTTAACACTATCAAATGTGACAGACCATCCTCTATCTGGCTTGCCACTTGCAACGCACTAAGCGGCGGTGATCCCCGCCAAATATCAATATAACATTCATCAGATAATAGCAGAAAATTATGCTTTTGTGCGAGCCTAATCAGCCTTTCATAATAGGCTTGTGATGCCAAAAACCCATGCGGATTGGTTGGTGCACAACAATAAAAAATCACAGTTCTATCAAGCAATTCATCATCTAGCTTATCAAGTTCAGGCAGATAGCCTGTCTCAGCTGTTGCATTTAAAAACACAATCTCACCACCTGTGGCAATCGCACCAGCACGCCAAGCATGATAAAAAGGATTTGGTAATAAAGCAGCAGCATTATCTTTGACACCGCGCACCATATGACCAAGCAAATGCAAAGGCTCTCTTGTACCAACAACAGGTACAATATGCCTATCAGGGTCGATAATCGCAGCTGTTGCAGCACCAAATCGCCTGCTAATATAGCCCAATACATCATCACGGAAAGCAGCATCACCATCTGCCTTTGGATAGCGTTGCCATTGATCATGATGCGCAGCAATGGTTTGTGCCACGAAATCTGGTGCTGGTAATTGCGGCTCACCAATGGTTAGATTTAATTCAGCTTTGTCAGCTGGCACACTCAGCCCTTGCAAATGCGCCCGCAACTGAATGAACATATTATCATCAAAAGCGGCAAAATCAGGATTAAACATGTAAGGCACCAAAGATAGCTGGTTATCAAAAGACAAATATTTTTTAAGAATCTATCGAAAAACTAGGTGCTTCGCAATAAAACAGCGTGATATTAGATAAACATCGCTTAACATAGGATATGACAGCCAAAGGAGGCGAAATTGCGGCAGCTGCCAGGTGCTGTTTTTTTAGATAGAGATAACACCATTACCGTTGATAAGGGCTATTGCCATAAAGTCGCTGAGTTTCAATGGATTGCAGGGGCTGACGAGGCTTTGCGCTTGTTACATGACGCTGATATAGCTGTCTTTATCGTGACTAATCAAGGCGGTATTGGGCGCGGTATATTCAGCCTTGATGACATGCAGAATTTTCACAACCACCTGCTTGTTATGACACAAAAAGCAGGTGGCAAAATCACTGATATTGCTTATTGTCCGCATCATCCAGAGGCCCTTGATCCAGCGATGCGCCACTGTGATTGCCGTAAACCCTCACCGAATATGTTACGCAATCTGGCTGAAAAATGGCAGATAGATTTGACAAAATCAGTGATGATAGGAGACAGGCTATCTGATAGCCAAGCTGGTGATGCGGCTGGTTGTATCAGCTATCTCTATGATGGCACTTTGCGCTTTGATAGCCTTGTCGAAGAGATCATAAAGACCCATTTTAGTGACAGGCAATCACAGCCATAAGACAAAAGAAAGCTGCTTATCTGATGACAGACACACAAGGCAAGACAAAACAGCTGGGATTGGCCGTTATTGGTGGTGGTTTAACTGGCAAAATGATGGCCTTAACCCTGGCACAGTGCGGTGAGCCTGTGGTTTTATTCGCGCCATCTGTTCCTGCTGGGCGTGCTGATAGACGCAGCACAACCATTCATGAAGCGGGGCGTAAAATGCTTGATGCGCTTGGTGTATTGGCCTGCCTGCCAGAAACAATGACGCCGATTACTGGTATTTCAGTGGCGATTGGTGCTGAGATGCCACGCCGTGATGACTGGCTATTAAGCTGGTCATCTGATGATACGCCAATGGCCTATGTTGTCGAGAATGCCCATCTTGATAAGGCCCTTGATCAAAAACTAGCAGAGCATAGCGATCATATCACCATCATATCATCAGCTATTATCAATCAAAGTGACACAGCAAGTGGCTGTATGTTGCAAGATGAAGATGATAATCACTATCTGGTATCTCATGTGGTGGCTTGTGATGGTGCGGTAAGCCAAACCAGAGAAAAAGCAGGTGTCAAACCCGTTAATCTGCCAACAGGACAGCTTGCTATCATTGCCAATTTGCGATGTGAGATAGCACATGATAACAGAGCCTATCAGCGCTTTTTGGAAAGCGGCCCTCTGGCTGTTATGCCACTTTCAGGCAATGCTTTATCACTTGTCTGGTCTGTTCATAGCGATAAGGCCAATCAGCTTTTGGCACTTGATGAGGCTGAATTTTCAGAAGCTGTAACAGCTGCTTTTGGGACCACACTTGGCAAATTAAAACTGGACGGAACATGTCGCCATTTTCCGCTAAAGCCGCATTATATTCGCCACTTAACCACAGGCCATATCACGCTTGCTGGTGATGCTGCCCATGCGATACATCCGCTTGCTGGCATGGGCTATAATCTGGCTCTGGCAGATGCTGCTATCTTGCTTGATGAATTGAAAATTGCCAAAAAACGCGGTCTGACAATTGATCATCTATCTATCAAAAAGGGCTATCAGAGGCGGCGTGCTGCTGAGATCTTGGCCATGACGACAGCCACATCAGGGCTAAATGCCTTATTAAGCCGTCCGAAAGGCCCGCTTGGCGATATTATGGCAACGGCTATGGCAGTGCTTGATAAAACAGCTTTGAAAAAGAAATTTCGTGATTTGGCAATGGGTGGCAAATTATCAGATGCCCCTTTATTGCGTGGCCAGATTTAACCAGATTCTGCCGCGGTTATTAGCTTTCTAATTCTGCAACCCGTTTGTGATAATCAGCCATCAGCGTATCAGCCCGCTTGCCATAATCATATAATAAGGCCCAAGAATAAAGGCCTGTATCATGGCCATCATCAAAAATCAGCCTTATAGCATAATGCCCCACAGGCTCGATAGCGGTAATGCGAACCGACCCCTTGCCAAGCGGTGTTTGTTTTTGATCAATACCATGACCCTGCACCTCAGCAGATGGTGATTCAACACGCAATAATTCAGCTGATAAAGCTGCTTCAAAACCATCTTCAAATGCAATCGTCAAAAGTTGTTTATCAGAAGATAGGCGAATGGTGGCAACAGCTGGTGGCAAGGAAGTCATTAAATCGGGCACCCTTTTTTTGCAAAAATACTATCAGATTAAATGGTCATCTTCTAGGGGTATAGCCTCATCTAGCACTAAGATAGGCACACCATCGCGAATGGGAAAGGCTCTGTTAATTTGACGGCTAATCAGACGCTGATTGTCCCTATCATATTCAAGCAACCCTTTGGTAACAGGGCACACAAGCTGTTCTAGTAATTTGCCAGATGGCTGACTGATAATTTTATTGGTCGGTTTATCTGTCATAGGAACCACCTGTGGCTTTACCAAAGCCTTGCTTGTGTTCAAATGCCTTAATGAGGGGCGGTGCCTGCTTGTGATGGGGAATGAACAGCCATTTCAAGCATTGCGATTAATAATTCTGTCCGATGTGCCAAATCTGGTGATTCCAACAAAGCCTGTTTCTCGGAAACACCAAGCGGGCAAATCATTGCCAATGTTGTCACTAACCTTTCATCTTCGCAATCATCAATATGATCCCAATCTGCTGAAAAGCCTTTTACCTCAAAATAGGATTTCAAAATAGCGGTTAGCTTGGCTCTATCAATGACCTGACTATCTGGCTGTAAGTCATCTTCAAAAGCAGCAAAATCAACATCACCTAACAAATAACCAGATGATGCTAACATATCACCATGATAGCGAAATCGTGCCGTGCCACTAAGGGTGATTAAAAGCCTGCCATCATCTGATTCTGAAAATTCAGAAATCCTGCCAGCACATCCCACATCATACAGCGTCTTGCCACTATCATCTGTGACGGGTTGGATCATGCCAATCAGCCGATGCGGGCTTGCCATCGCATCTTTGACCATTGCAAGATAGCGCGGCTCAAAAATATTTAACGGCAATTTACCGCCTGGCAAAAGCAGTGCTCCTGGCAGCGGAAATAACGGGATTTGCAAAGGCAAATCGTCAAAATTTGGCTCAAACGGACCACGGCGCATGACAGACCCTGCTACTAAACAAACAAAAAACAAAGATAGGCGCCCTAGCGAAAGACATCAGACGCTCCCCTTATTTTGTGATATAGATCTGTGTTTTAAGAAAACAAATAAGAAGATAATTTGCGCCGTGCTTTTATCACCAGCGGATCAGCAGGTCCGATGGCTTCAAAAAATTCTAGCAGCTGTGTTTTGGCAGCACCATCTTGCCATTCGCGGTCAATAGCAATGGATTCCAACAAAGCATCCATCGCGCTTTGTCTGTCACCAGCGGCAAATAACCCAAGCGCATAATCCATACGTGCCTGCAAATCATTGCTATCTTTGGCAATGGCTGCTTCTAGCTCTGCCAATTCACCAGAGGCTGTGGTTGTTTTACCTGCCAGCTCAACAGCCGCAACAGCTTCTCTCATTACCGGTTTTGCTAATTGTTCGTCTTCTAAGGCGTCAATAATTTCACGCGCATCATCAATCGCACCTGTCACAGCCATTGCCTTTATCAGACCAGCAAGTGCTTCGAATGATTCAGGAAGTGATGCCAGTGCCTGCTGATAGGCAGCTAGCGCCTCTTCACCTTGTCCATCACTAAGCGCTTGTTCACCAGCTGCTAGTAATCCAGAAATATCAGGCGCACCTGGTGCCATTGCTGCCAGCTTATTCACAAATTCAGTAACCGCAGATGCTGGTTGTGCGCCTTGAAAACCATCAACAGGCTGACCACCAACAAACGCATAAATTGTTGGCACTGATTGCACACGAAGCTGGGCAGCAATCTGCTGATTTTCGTCAATATTGACACGTGCCAGCTTGACCTTGCCAGATTGCAGCACGGCCTGTTCCAAAATCGGGCTTAATGTTTTACATGGGCCACACCATGGGGCTGTGAATTGCACAATAACCGGTATAATTTGAGAGGCCTCAATCACATCAGCCATAAAATTATTCATATCAGCATCAAAAATCAGATTTGATGATGGGGCATTATCAATTAGTGGTTCCATGAAATTGGCCTTATGTGGTTAGATGGTTAATAATAAAGGTGTCACACCAATAGCGCTCAAAAAATGCATCAGATCATCAGGTGACATAGCAATAGTGCGATCATTGACCAGAGGATGCATGTAAATCTGTTTGGCCTGCATAATATCACGGTCAAGACCGATTGTAACATCACTTGTCACACCATTAATCATAGCAAGCGGTGTCACAGCACCAGGCCTGACACCCAACATTTCCAATAGCCTATCTGCTGAGCCAAATGAAAAACGTGCTGCGCCAAATTGCTCTGCCAAATTGGCAAGATCCACATTCTTATCTTCTTCAATAACTGCCAGAAAATTCTTTTTCTTGCGATCACGTAAATAAAGATTCTTGATATGGGCACCGCCATCTTCTTTGGTCAAAAACCCCTCTCTTACTAATTTTGAATCAGCCACTGTGCGCAAGGGTGGATGGTTATAATTCTCAAAATGCAGGCCTAGCTCTGTGATTTTGGCAAGCAGCGTTTCGGGATGCGTTGGCAAGCTATCTTGAAATTGTGAAGAGGCATCTGCCAGGATTTCATTCATCTTTTTTGCCCTAACATTATTATTGGCAGCCTGTCTTGGCCTGTCTGAGGACAGGCTTTTGCGATGTGATTTATCTCACCCATAGATAGTCACAGGCTGATAAAACGCAAGAGGCAGACCCATTCAAGGCTGATAAAACACAATAAATGTTACAAAAAGCAACGATTGACGCGATTCTGCCATCACTTTAAGACAAGGATTTAAGAGATGCGTTTGACCATCATTATCAAAAAACATAAAGGTATGGTTTTATCATGGCTAATATAGCATTGGTTGGATGCGGTATGTGGGGCCGGAATATTGCGCGCAATCTGGCAGGTCTTAATGCGCTTTATGCTGTTTGTGATAGCCACCAGGAAAGATGCGCCAGCTTTGCATCACAATTTGATACAAAGGCTCGTTCTTATGATGAGCTGCTTAATGATGATGCAATAGATGGCATTGTGATTGCATCAAATGCATCAACACATAAATCATTAGCTTTGGCCGCATTGCAAGCATCAAAGCATGTTTATATCGAAAAACCGATGGCGCTAACACTTGGCGATGCTGAGGCTATTGCCGATGGTGTCCAGCAAACAGGGTATCAGGTGATGGTTGGTCATCTTATCCGCTATCATTCTGGTTTTCAGACCTTGCAAGCACAAATTGCAGCAGGCGCGATTGGTAAGGTGAAACATATTCAGGCAAATCGTCTGGCGATGGGCCGTATCCGGAACACCGAATCAGTCTTATTTGATTTATGCCCTCATGATTTATCTCTAATTTTGGCCCTAGCTGGCCAGCTACCAGATTCTGTTATCTGCCATGGCGTCAGTCATATCACTGAAGGTGTGGTTGATATTCTGTCAACTGGTCTGAAATTTGCCAATGGGTTATCAGCTGGCATGCAGACAAGCTGGCTATCACCTTATAAAGAACATCGTTTGACTGTGATTGGCGAGCAAGGCTCGATTGTGTTTGATGATACCAAACCATGGTCAGAAAAATTAATGCTTTATCAGGATAATATCACCCAATCTGGCGATTTATTTGTGATTGAACGTGCCAGCCCTCTGGCTTTGGCTGTGCCAGAATCAGAACCGTTAAAAGATGAAATCAGTGCCTTTATTGCGCTTTGTGAAGCAGGGCGTTTGCCGCCAACTGATGTGAAAGAGGCATTGGCTGTGCAAAAGGTGCTGGAAGAAATGCAAACCAATTTACAGGATTTAAATGCATCATGATCCCTTTCATTGATTTAAAAGCACAGCAGGCACGCCTTCGCGATGATATAGATAGACGCCTCAAACAGGTTCTTGATCATGGCGCTTATATAATGGGACCAGAGGTAAAAGAGCTGGAAGCAGAATTACAAAATTGGTCAGGCTGCCGTCATGCAATTAGCTGTGCATCAGGCACAGATGCGCTTATCTTGGCACTTCTTGGCAAGGAATTGCGCCCAGGCCAAGGCGTGATTGTGCCCTCATTTACCTTTGCGGCAAGTGCTGAGGCGATGGCTGTCTTGGGAGCAGCACCTGTTTTTGCAGATGTTGACCCACATAGCTTTAACCTAGACCCACGCAATTTATCAGCCGCACTGCAAGCTGGCATTGATGCTGGCATTGAGGTGGTTGGCATTATGGCTGTTGGTCTGTTTGGCCAGCCATCTGATATGACAGCCATAGAAGAATTCGCCACAAAACATGGTTTATGGACGCTTGATGATGCCGCACAATCTTTTGGTGCTAGCTGGCAAGGGCGCAAGGTTGGTGAATTGGCTGACGTGACAGCAACCAGCTTTTTCCCAGCAAAGCCACTTGGTGCCTATGGTGATGGCGGGGCGTTATTTACCAATGATGACAAAATTGCTGAAATTGCTATTTCCTGCCGTGTTCATGGTATGGGAAAGACCAAATATCATAATGAACGTATTGGCATGACAGCACGTCTTGATACCATGCAAGCAGCCATTTTATTGTCAAAATTATCTATTTTCAAAGACGAGCTTGTCCTGCGCCAAGACGTTGCTGACAGATATGATAATTTGCTAAAAGATGTTGTCGCGACACCGCGTCTGATGGATGGGGCAACCTCATCATGGGCACAATATACCATTAAATTACCGCAGAAGATGGATCGTCAGGCTGTCCAAGATTATCTGAGCGCAAAAAATGTGCCAACTATGGTCTATTACCCGATACCAATGCATCGCCAAGCACCTTATCTGCGTTATCCTGTTGCGAATGGTGAACTAGCTATCACTGATGGGTTATGTGACGTTGTTTTGGCATTGCCCATGCATCCTTATTTAACAGCTGAACAATCTGAGATAATCGCAGCAGCCCTGAAAGATGCTTTGGTTGATTTAGGCTAAATTGGTGATTGCCAAAAAACCATGAAACTCAGCTAACTAAAATGCTTGCAACCCCTAAAAGCATGCATTATAAGATGGCTACCTTTATTGGTGATGCGGGCGTAGCTCAGTGGTAGAGCACAACCTTGCCAAGGTTGGGGTCGAGGGTTCGAATCCCTTCGCCCGCTCCAATAAGGAAAAAACTTCCCAAAAAAAATCTAGTATTTTTATGCAAAGATAGAGACAGCTTTGCCTATGCGCTATGGCCTGCCGATAGAATAATAGGACAGACCAGCCTCGCGCATCAAAGCTGGGTCATATAAATTGCGCAAATCAATAACGATATTGCCGCTCATCGCATCAATAAAACTAGCAGGTGATAACGCTCTAAATTCATTCCATTCAGTGATGATAACAGCCGCATCAGCCCCTGCTATGGCATCAGCTGCTGATTGGCAATAACGAATAGATGATGGCAATAAGGGCTTGGCTTCATCCATCGCAGCTGGATCATAGGCTGAGATCTCTGCCCCTTCAGCTAGTAATTGCGGCAAAATCACCAAGGATGGGCTTTCACGCATATCATCTGTTTCAGGTTTAAAGGCCAGACCAAGAACGGCAATCTTTTTATCAGATAGCGTGCCGCCCATTGCCTCTTTAATGCGTGCTACCATTGCATATTTGCGCTCTTCATTATAACGCACAACACCATCAACGATTGGCATCTCAATATTATGCAATTCTGCCGTTTTCACCAATGCTAGCGTATCTTTGGGAAAGCATGAGCCGCCATAGCCAGGGCCGGGGTGCAAAAATTTGCCGCCGATACGCTTATCAAGCCCCATACCTTTGGCAACTTCATGAACATTCGCACCAACTGTTTCACATAAATCAGCAATCTGATTAATATAAGAAATTTTAACAGCCAAAAACGCATTCGCTGCATATTTTATCAATTCAGCTGTCTCTAATTTGGCAATTAAAATCGGTGTTTCAATCAAATAAAGCGGGCGATAAAGACGCTTCATTACCTCAATCGCTCTGTCTGTTTCAGCGCCGACAACCACCCTATCAGGGCGCATAAAATCACCAATAGCAGACCCCTCACGCAGAAATTCAGGATTTGATGCCACATCAAAATCTGCATCAGGATTAGCGTGCCTTACCACTTCGTGAAGTGTGCGGCCAGTGCCAACTGGCACAGTCGATTTGGTGACAATCACCGTATAGCCGCTCAGATTTTGGGCAATCTCCTCAGCAGCGGCAAAAACATAGCTTAGATCAGCATGACCATCACCACGTCTGGTTGGTGTGCCAACAGCGATAAAGACAATATCAGCACTAGCAACTGTCTCAGAAAGTGTTGTGGTAAAATGCAACCGCCCTGCTTTGCAATTACGCGCCACTAAATCATCAAGACCAGGTTCATAAATCGGTATAATGCCCTCTTTCAAAGCGGCAATTTTGGCGTCATCCTTGTCAACACAAGTGACATCAAAACCAAATTCGGAAAAACAAGCACCTGAGACAAGACCAACATATCCTGTGCCAATAACAACAATTTTCATGATTTGCCTCTGATTATTTTCATCACTTATTGTTTTGCCACTTTTTAGAAACCCAGACAGGTTTCAACAGCCGCTGTGATAGCATGGCCAAGGGCAATATGAGATTCCTGAATATGCATGGTTTTATCAGATGGTACATTTAGCAAGATATCACAATTATCAGCTAATTTGCCACCAGATTGTCCAGTCATAGCGATCACATAAATTCCCATAGCGCGCGCTGTTGTTGCAGCACGCATCACATTTTCAGAATTGCCAGAAGTGGAAATCGCTATCAGCACATCGCCTTCATGGCCTAATGTCTCAACTTGTCTGTCAAAAATGCCTTCAAAACCAAAATCATTGGAAAAAGCTGTGAGAAGAGAGCTATCTGTTGTTAGGGCAATCGCTGCTAGGCCCTTGCGTGGTTTGCGATGGTCAAGCGTTGCAACAAATTCAGCTGCCAGATGCTGGCTGTCACCGGCTGACCCGCCATTGCCACACAACATCAGCTTGCCATTATTCTGCAAAGATTCAGCGATCATCAAAGCTGCCTGTTCTGCAGGCATAATACAGCTTTCGGCCGTCGCCTGTTTGACAGCTACCGAACGGTCAATTATCTGTTTTATGAGGGACATAATTTTCTTCTTTTTACAGATGTTTAAAAAACTCTGGGCATAACTTCAAGAGAATAGCCCTACGCATAGAGATAAGACAATCAAGGAAGCATTTCACTGTCATGAAAGTACCTTTAAAATGACAATAAAAAAAGCAATTTTTCCTGTTGGTGGCCTGGGCACACGATTTCTGCCAGCCACCAAAGCAATGCCAAAAGAAATGCTCCCTGTTGTTGATAAACCGCTTATTCAATATGCGGTTGAAGAAGCAGCGGCAGCAGGTGTTGAGCAATTTATTTTTGTCACCGGCCGCAACAAAACCGCCATTGAAGATCATTTCGATCATTCTACCGAACTGGAAGCGGTTCTGATTGAAAAAGATAAAACACAGGCGCTGGAAGTGGTTCGCAGAATGCTACGCGAGCCAGGCTCTGTTTCTTATGTACGCCAGCAAGAACCAGCCGGGCTCGGTCACGCTGTATGGTGTGCACGCCATCTTATCGGCAATGATCCGGTTGCGGTATTGCTGGCAGATGATTTGATCCTGGGCGCCCCGGCAATGGGCGAAATGGCCGCACAATATCAGGGCGGAAATATGGTTGCGCTTATGGATGTGCCTGCCAGCGATACAGGGGCTTATGGCATCATTACGCCTGGCAACCAAAACGGCAAGCTGACAGAAATAACAGCTATCGTCGAAAAACCGTCACCAGAAACTGCCCCTTCTACCAAGGCGGTGGTTGGCCGTTATATCCTGGAGCCAGGCATATTTGATGTGCTTGCCAAAGGGCAGCGCGGGGCCGGCGGTGAAGTACAATTAACAGATGCGCTGGCGGCACGAATTGGAAAGGTGCCCTTTCATGGATATGATTTTACCGGCGAGCGCTTTGATTGCGGATCTAAAATTGGCTTCCTGAAAGCGAATATCGCCTTTGCAATGGCACGTGACGAGTTACAGAAAGAATTATCCTCATGGCTACCCACACGGCTGTAGATACAGCCCATAATTTTGACCCCACCATTCTGCGTAGCTATGACATAAGGGGGCAAGTTGGCAAAACCCTGTCGGCAACAGATGCCTATTTTATCGGGGCCAGCTTTGGCAAATATGTACAGGAAAAAAAATCAGAAAATACGGCGGCGAAAATTGCTCTGGGGCGGGATGGCAGGCTAACCTCACCTGAATTGGCCACGGCGTTAATAGATGGGCTTGTTTTTGCTGGCTGTCAGGTCACAGATATCGGCGTCGGGCCAACACCAATGCTGTATTTTGCGGATCGGTATCTTGAATGTGATGGCGCCATACAGGTTACTGGCAGTCACAACCCGCCAGATCATAATGGCTTTAAAATCGTTTATGATCATCAAAGTTTTTTCGGCGAGGATATCCAGAAATTAGGGGCCATTAGCGCTGCTGGTATAGCTGGTCTGGAGGGTGGCACAAGAACAGCACATAGCGTGTTTGATGCCTATATTGCGCGAATAATGAAGGCCGCAGATTTTGGGGATATGCATATTATCTGGGATGCTGGGAATGGCGCGGCTGGCCCGGCAACCGATGCCATTATCGCGCGCGCCAGCGGTACACATAAAGCCCTGTTCACCGATATTGACGGGCATTTTCCAAATCATCATCCTAATCCAGTAGACCCAAAAACATTAGCGATGCTGAGAGATGAGGTCAAACAGGCTGGCGCAGATTGCGGCATTGGCTTTGACGGTGATGGCGATCGTATCGGTGTTGTAGATGCCAAAGGTCGGCATATTGCCGGGGATATTTTAACCGCCTATCTAGGGTTGGAAATTCTGAAATTACATCCTGGAAGTGATATTATTTTTGACGTGAAATCCAGCCTTTCGGCGATGGCGCTGATAACGCAAGCCGGCGGTCAGGCCCATCTCTGGAAAACTGGACATAGCCATATGAAGGCGCGGCTGAAAGAGATGCAAGCCCCGCTCGCAGGCGAAATGTCTGGTCATATTTTTATCGCAGATGATTATTTTGGGTTTGATGATGCGCTATTTGTTGCGGTGCGCCTTGTCTCGTGCATGGTGCGCCAGAAACAGCTAACAGGTAAATCCTTGACCGATTTTGTTGACCAGCTGCCAGCTATTTATGCAACACCAGAATGCCATATTGCCTGTTCGGATACGCTAAAATTTGGCGTTATTGAAAAGCTGGCCCGTCAATTTTCAGAACATTTGCCGGCAAGCCAGATCAATTTAACAGATGGGGTGCGGATCACTACAGAGTCAGGCTGGTGCCTTATTCGTGCCTCTAATACCGAAGCTGCGCTTGTGGTTCGTGCAGAAGGCCAGGATGCAGACGCGCTAGATAGCTTTGTTACCCTGATTAAAGATCAGCTTGGCCAGGCAGGTATTCACTGGGATGGCCCGTAAAGAAAACAGCGCTAATTGCCAGAACCGCCCTAATTAAAGAAATCAGCAAAAGAGATGGATGTTTTTGGAAGGCGTTTCCACATAATGGAATGAGCGGTTACGCTAGAATATGACTAGGCGTAGAAATTCTGGATAGAGGGTGTGTTATAAGACATGGCTGTTTATTTTTACAGATATTTTGTCTGCCAAACCTGCGCCCTCACTGTTTGATAAACACGCCTAATCACTTAATAAACCGACCATTTTTAAGGAGCCTGAATTATGGGATATATCGTTCAAGGTAATTTGTCTGTAGATGCTGAACTTCTTGCCTTTGTGAATGATGTGCTCTTGCCGGCCGCATCACTTGAACCGTCAACCTTCTGGGAAGGCTTTGATGCGAGCGTACACAAGCTGGCCCCGCGCAACGCTGAATTACTGGAAGTCCGGGAATCCCTGCAGACCCAAATTGACAATTGGTTGATAGAAAACCGCGCAACCGGGCTAGATACAGATGCCTATAATGCCTTTTTGAAAGAGATTGGCTATCTGGTTCCAGAAGGGGATGATTTTGTAATCAGCACCGAGAATGTGGATGACGAGATTGCACGCATCGCAGGCCCGCAGCTGGTCGTACCAGTAATGAATGCCAGATATGCGCTAAATGCGGCAAATGCCAGATGGGGCAGCTTGTATGATGCCTTATATGGAACAGACGTGCTGGACGAAAGCGATGGGGCAGAAAAAACCGGCGGCTATAATCCGGTGCGCGGTGCAGCGGTCATCGCCCATGCCCGCACATTGCTTGATGAGCGCGCGCCGCTGGAAAACGGAACATGGGATATGGTGACGGGCTTTACCATTTCTGCTGGCCAGCTATCTGTTCACACAGATGGAGGGGTAACAGCGCTGGCAGATAACAGCCAGTTTGCCGGTTTTAGCGGAGCGGCTGAGGCCCCAACCTCTGTGCTGTTGGTGAAAAATAGCCTGCATATTGACCTGATCCTGGACAAGGAGGGGCGCATCGGCTCTACCGACAAAGCTGGCATTAATGACATTATTCTGGAATCGGCGATTTCCACGATTATGGATTGTGAGGATTCAGTCGCCGCGGTTGATGGTACAGACAAGGTTTTAGCCTATCAAAACTGGCTGGGGTTGATGGATGGCAGCCTGTCTGTTGAAATGAAAAAAGGGGATAAGACTTTTACCCGTGCCTTGCATGGGAATCGGACCTATACCGCCCCGGATGGCAGTAGCCTTAGCCTGCATGGACGCTCTTTGATGCTGGTGCGTAATGTTGGCCATCTGATGACCAATCCAGCTATCTTGCTAAAAGATGGCAGCGAAATTCCAGAAGGAATTATGGATGCCTTTATGACGGTTCTGGGCGCCATTCCCGATAGCCAGCGCAAAGGCAATTCACGCTGTGGTTCGGTTTATATCGTTAAGCCAAAAATGCATGGGCCAGAAGAAGTCGCCTTTGCCTGTGAAATTTTTGACGCTGTTGAAGCCTTGCTGGGGTTACAGCCTAACACCATTAAAATTGGGATTATGGATGAAGAACGGCGCACAACGGTAAATCTGAAAGAATGTATCCGTGCCGCTGCCAGCCGGGTGGTATTTATTAATACCGGATTTTTGGATCGTACAGGTGATGAAATTCATACCTCCATGGAAGCTGGCCCCATGATCCGAAAAGGCGATATGAAGCAAGCGCCATGGATTTCGGCTTATGAAGACTGGAATGTTGATATCGGTCTGGCATGCGGCTTTTCTGGCCGTGCCCAAATTGGCAAGGGCATGTGGGCGATGCCAGATATGATGGCAGAAATGATGGTCCAGAAAATCGGCCATCCAAAGGCCGGCGCAAATTGTGCATGGGTACCCTCA
>JBMHCC010000002.1:0-153110 GCA_049890115.1 Puniceispirillaceae bacterium (SeqCode)
CTGAGATGGTCAAATTCTGATCCGATTACAGGTCAGGCTGCATGGTATGATTTGCGGGTCAATATTGAAAAAGCATCTGCAGGTGATGCAGAAACGCAGCCTAATTTCCCTGCTCAGGAAAATCAGGGGCAGGATGCAACATCTTCATTAAGATATGGGCAGGAATGGTCACAATGACACAGCTACCACAACATACATCAAAAAAACTCGGACTTGTCATCGATCTCGATATTTGTGTGGGGTGTCATGCCTGCGCTGTGAATTGTAAGGAGTGGAACACTTCTGGCTATGGTGCGGCGCTGTCAGATCAGGATGCGTTTGGTGCTGAGCCGTCAGGGTCATGGCTCAACCGTATCCATAGTTTCGAAGCTATCCCCTTTGATGATATCACGCATGAGCCAAAGCCTGAAGATGCACGTATTGTGCATTTCCCAAAATCCTGCCTGCATTGTGAAGATGCGCCTTGCGTTACAGTATGCCCAACAGGTGCCTCATACAAACGCGCTGAGGATGGAATTGTGCTGGTGAATGAGGATAATTGCATTGGGTGCGGTCTGTGTGCCTGGGCATGTGCCTATGGGGCGCGTGAAATGGATGAAGCTGCCGGGGTGATGAAAAAATGTACTCTGTGTGTGGACAGAATCTATAACGAGCATCTTGTAGAAGTCGACAGAGTGCCTGCATGTGTACGCACCTGTCCTGCGAATGCCCGCCATTTTGGAGATTTATCTGACCCGACATCAGAGGTCTCACAGATGGTGGCAGACAGGGGCGGGTTTGATTTGATGCCAGAACAGATGAATAAGCCGGTAAATAAATATCTGCCACCACGTCCTAAAACCAGCTATAGCGCTGCACAGCAGACACCAGAGACTGATTTGGTGAAAATGGCAGAACAGCAGAAACCTAAAGGGTTTCTGGGCTGGCTTGATAATGCATTAGAATCACTGGGTTAAAGGGGAGATAAACAGATGCATCCAGCTAAATCCCTTATCTTTTTCACCACTATTTCAGGCGCAGGTTTCGGGTTGATTTTCTGTCTGACCCTGCTTGCACTCAATGACCCTTTTCTGATTTCACCAGCCTTTACCATTGCCGGTGGGATAGCTGTACTCCTTGCCTCTGCCGGGCTGTTTTCCTCGCTGCTTCATCTGGGAAATCCACAACGCGCATGGCGGGCGCTGAGCCAGTGGAAAAGCTCATGGTTGTCACGTGAGGGCGTGCTGGCTGTATTCACCCTTGGCTTTTTTTTACTCTGGCTGGGTCTGATTATATTCAGCCGGATATTTGTGCCATGGCTTGGGCTTGTTGCTGCTTTAGGGGCAGGGGCGACAATATTTGCTACCGCGATGATTTATACCCAACTGCGGCCTGTGCCGCGCTGGCATACCTGGCTTACCCCTCTGTGTTATTTAGGGTTTGGCCTTTCAAGTGGTGCTGTAATTATGACCGTGCTGATGCCAGATGCCGGGTTAAGCCGTCTGGTGCTTGTTGCATTAGTTCTTGCATGGCTGTTTAAGCTGGTATGGTGGCTGCGCGCGGATAAAACCAGCAGAGGCGGCGGGAAAAGCTCCATCAAAACGGCAACCGGGCTTACCGACTATGCCGAGGTAAAGCTGTTTGAGCGTCCACATATGACGAAAAACTATCTGATGAAAGAAATGGTTTTTGTTGTCGGCAGAAAGCATGCACGCAGATTACGTCAGATATCTCTTATTATTGGCGGCATATTGCCAGTAGCTTTATTAGGGTTAAGTGCGGATGTTCAGCAGGCCAGCACTCTTCTTATCGCTCTTGCGGGGGCTGCGCATCTGTGTGGCTTATGTCTTGAAAGATGGCTGTTTTTTGCCGAAGCAAAACATGTGGTGATGCTCTATTATCGCTAGGCATTATCAGCTGCCACTTTGGTGTCATTTTATCAAATAAGCTGGCTGCCGCTTTCAGATGATCTTGGTGGTGAAATTCCGTAATTGTCTTTCCAGCGTAAAGTTCTAGTGATAAGAACAATAAAAATGCAGGATATGGTATGAGTTTTAACAGGTTTTACGACGGCATTGCGGCAGCGTTGAGATTATTTCGGACGCGGCATTTTATGGCGGCTGGTGTTTCAATCGTGGAGCTTGTGATTGCGCTATCAATTTTTGCGGTTTTAGCAGTTGGGGCTTTTTCAGCTCTGACTGTTTTTGATCAAATTCAAAGTCAGCAAACAGCCAGAAAAAACACATTTGAAAATCAGCGGCGTGACTTTTTGCAAGCTTATGATCGTATCTTGAAATTCCAAGATCCAACCCCGCCTACTAGTGATAATGGTCTGATGTTTCTGTCGGTTCCTACGCATGTTCAGGATTGCCGCTATGTCGAGGTAACAGATGATGGCCAAAGGTTAACCTTCTACACCAATGATAATACCAGCCGAGAAGATGCGGTTGGATGCCCAGCCCATACTGTGTTTGATGGCATTCAGGGGTATATTGAAAATATAGGTAAGCCAATATTTTTTGGCCTTAGCTCAACTGGCAAAATTTGTGAAGGCCGGTTTCTTAATGATAGTAATTTTGATACATCGACAAGCCTAATGGAAATCACTGTCACTGATAATGAGTGCCTAAAAGATGTGGCTGGTAACTTTATGCCTGATAATGGCACGATTATTTTCCCTGAATATCTTATTTATGACAGAGAAATACCTGGCAAGACTGGCAAGGTTGGCGGTGATGTAAGCACCGCTATTTTCTTCCCATTTGATAGGCTAACAGAGCCAACTTTGGCACAATGTGGCATAACATCCAATCTGGAAACGCCTATTGCTGGTTTTGATATTGATGGAGACCCAAATCATGATTCAGATGATATGGTGATGAACGCAACCATTACCATTAGTGGCGGTTTTGATATGAGCGAGGATAGGCTCTATATCAAAAATGCGACAGATTCCCCTATTTTTTCAAGCGCCACAAATGGGGTAGGTGATATCATTCATACCTATAACAATGTTCATTCTGGCACTGTGGCAGGCTTTCCACCAGGTGTGATTTTATCAACAGCGACCTATAATGCGGCACAGGGCTTTATGTTGCTAACAGCAAATGCGTCTGTATCACCAGATATCTGGGAAGATGTTTTTAACGAGATCATCTATATTAATCTTGATAATGCTGATGATAATGCATCGACTGTTTTCAACCCGGTTGATAAGCAAATTATTTTCTCACTAGGTGAATATCCTGCCCGTCAGGTTGATGGTGATTTTCATTTCTATCATTTTGAAGATTGCGCTGAGTCAAATTGTGTAACATGGGATACCGCTTATGATAATGCGTCAGATGTAGCAAATAAACATTTGGGCTTAGATGGGTATCTAGCCACTGTGACCTCTGAAGAAGAAAATATTTTCATCTCAGATAGGGCGCGTTCGCAAAATGGTGCGGTGACAACATGGGCAGCAGGCTGGCTTGGTGGCACAGGCGATCTGTCGGATACCAAATCAGATGGGCTGTGTTCTGACATTACAGGTGCTAATCGTGACCTTGGTAATTGGTATTGGGTGACAGGCAAGCCAGGACAGGAAAAATGCACTTTATTTTGGCAAGGTTGGGCTGCTGATGGCAAGACGATTGGCGTTGATGGCAATGTCATTCCGCTTACAACGGTCAACCCTAATTCTACAACAGCTTGGAATTGTGATAATGCCAATGGCCCTAATGATGGCAATGTTGTAGCAACTATGTCAGATGGCTATAGTCTTCGGGAAGCATGGTGGTATGATAATAGGAGCGGCCGTGATAACACATCTATTCGCTATGCTAACTGGTCAGGTGGTTCAACCTTATCTTCCACCTGTACGTTCTCTCCTGATTGGATTG
The DNA here is from genome assembly GCA_049890115.1 of Puniceispirillaceae bacterium (SeqCode). Taxonomy (GTDB): domain Bacteria; phylum Pseudomonadota; class Alphaproteobacteria; order Puniceispirillales; family Puniceispirillaceae; genus UBA685. The sequence goes on from JBMHCC010000002.1 coordinate 3,864, forward strand.
GTGAGCCAAATAATTGTTGTGATAATGGGGAACATTATTTGCAAATGACAGGCCTGCCATCAGGCAGGCGTCTATGGAACGACCTTTATGGTGATACCTATAGTAACTATAACCCTGGCAGATGGTACGAAGTGCGTGGCTATTTTGCCGAATGGGATACTTCGCAAGCAGATCCAGATACGATTTTGGCACGCGCAGCACGCCTGAATACGCGCCGTCATGCTGAATTATGCTTGCCAGTGCAGGTGTCAGAATAGCAAAGCACGATAAAGCACGATATCAGCGCATGCGATAATCTGGTTTCGAAATGGATATAATGCCTAGCGCTGGTCAGAACGAACCAGACGCCAAATACCTTTGGTGTTAACGATTTCCATGACCTGTGCTGTGGCAAATGTCTGGCGGCGTGAACAGCCCACAACCAGATAACCAACATTACCATCATCATCTATCAGGTTATTATCAAGGTCGCTGAAAAATTGTTGTTTCACAAAGCCTGTGACAGTGGCGCCATTTACCTGAACTGGTTTGACGACTTTAATCTCATCAAGGCCGTCAATTTCAAAATCAATCAGCAAAGAGCCTGCTAGCAAGGTGCGGCAATAGCCATCATATTCAGCTTTGGCATTGGCACCATCAGGGCTATCCAGAGCGGTGAGGATAGAGACAAAGCTTGCATTGTCTGAAATATTTTTTAACATCATCTCAGAGGCCATTCTGGCTTCGAATGATGATTTTACTTTTGATGTTGATTGTACAGAGCTTTTGACTTGCGGCTCAAGCACATTGAACATTGCCGCAGTTGAGATGCCAATGATCGTGACCATTGCCAAAACCATAACCATAGCAAAGCCATCGGCCATTTTGCCGCCTAAAGCAGCTGGTATCACACTCGCAGAAACTCTCATTTACCTTGCAATCCTATCCGTGGTGGTCGGCGGGATTTGGCAGACCTTTACATTTATTAACTCGTCTATCAATACAAATATCTCACGAACTGCTGAATTAGAGCAATCTGAAACCTATCTGAATTATATTTCTACTTTATCAGGGCGTGCTGTGTCATCTGATACAAATGGAGATGGTTCTTGTGTATCCTTTGTGAATGAATCACCATCTGGTGAAGCAACGACAACAAAGTTTAAATTGGTGCTGCCTGATAATGCGCCATCTGACTATCTGCGTGCGACAGGTTGGGTGTCTAATAATCCGTCATCTAGCTGTGATGATAACCCAGCAGAGCCAATTTGGCGTGCTTTATCTGACAAAGGTGCATTATCACTTAGTCCGTCGTCTCTTCATTCGCTTGATCTGAATGCTATTTTTAAAGCTGATACCGCAGCTGTTACTGGATTTGATTATGAATTTGATACCCTTATTAGTCAGAAACTCTATAAGGGCGCACGTGCCGCACTTGGCACAGATAGTTTCGAAGGGCCATCAGGCGCTGGTTCATTTACCGTAGATTTCTGGTTGCAAAACCCCTTTGGCACGGACTTTACCGCTGGCCCACCACTTAATTCTGTTCCAATGGAAGATAATACCACAATTTTGGCCTTTGGTGACCCTGTTGATAAGGCAAAGCAGGTTGTGATTGGCTTTGAGGATAGAAAGCTGGTGTTGCGGCGTGGTTCTGGTTCGCGCAAGCATAGTACAGCCAAGCCCTATGGGGAATTTACCAGTGCAACAATTAAAGATGTGAATTTGTTTTGGAATCATATTGCGATTGTCTGGAATGGTGCTGATAATAGCTCTGCCTTTTATTTTAATGGCCTGAATATTGATAATACTACCACTACGATAGATAGCGGGCCAAATGGTTGGCTTCATTATGATTTGCCAATTACCTCACATCTTTATCTAGGGTCTTATGACCAATTTGATATCTCAACAACAACTCAGCGTTCACAAGCGCGCATTGATGAGCTTCGGATTTGGCGCGATGCATTAAACGCCACTCAGATCAAGAATATCAGACGTCGTGAAAGCTTGGTTGATGAGCCAGGATTGATAGGCTATTGGCGGTTTGAACAAAATGCTGATCCAGTGGCGCTGAGTGACAATACGACCGATCTTAAAGATTGGACAGCCAATAGCAATCACCTGCGTTATTTCACAACAACAGATAATGTCACCTATACACAAGCCACTCTGCCAATTATTCATAGCAAAAGCCGCGCGCCAATCGCTGCTACTCCTTTCAAAAAGGCTGGCAGTAATGATGCGCTGTCATTGGAAATGCAATTTGTCGTGACAAATGCCTTTGGGGAACAAAAACGCCAATCAACCTTGTCAAAGCGCGTGCCTGTGGCACGTTTTGCGCCTGTTGGTCTGGTTGCGCTGGAAGATAATTCATCAGTAGAGGTGCAAATTGAAATTATCGGCTCTCATGATGATATTACGCTAGAATTTGACGCCTTATTTGACCCATCTGTGAAACCACAGGCCAATGCTTGTGATCTGTATGACACAGTTGATCCCAATAATTGTAACTTTACCGCATCAGCGTTTCGCATTCAGCTAGATCAACCATGTCAGGTTGCTGATAATGAGACGCTTGCCACATGTACCATTAATTCCAACGATATTACCTTACAGGAAGGCATCGCGTTCTCCTCTATTGAATTGCGCAATTTCGGTCAGGATTCTGGTGATTACCAAACAGTCCCTGGTGATAAGATTACTATGCAGATTTATGAGACCTGTACCTTTGGAATGAATGATGATGGCACAACAGCGATGTTGATTGATACAGGCTATATGCAAGGTGATAATTTCATCAATCAGCGTTCTTATGTGACCTATTCTTTTGAAGCTGCAACAGCATCTGAAAATATTGAATATTTATTCGGAACACCGCGTTCTGGTGATTATGATGAACCGCAATTATGGAGTGGTAAAAGAGATGTTGTCAGAGGGTCACCTGATTTAGGTGCCTTCACCAAACGTCGCCATATTTCGCCATTTTTATTCCGCACCACAAATGATAATTACAGCTTTGTGATGGGCTTTGATAAACCCTATAGGCAGTGGGATGATGGTGATGATTTATGGAATAATCATTTCACACCACGCTATCAATTCACTGTTACTGATACAGATGATGATAATGAATGTAGCTCTATTGGATTGTCAGAAATTGCAATGTGCGCTGCCATCGAAGATAATAGCACAGTGAAAGTCTGTAATGATGGGCCAACTAGCAATGTCTATTGCTTTGTTGAATTCCAGATTTCCAATATGCCAACAAATGCAGATGCCTTTGTGAAATTGGATGAGACCAATGAATATCAAAAGCCACAATCCACACTAGAAGATTTTGTTGGTGTTAATCGCTGGGGCGGTGGTGCCACAGATGGGTTTGTTGTGAATTTAGAGGCGCAAGATTTACGAAATTATGCCGACACACTTGGTGACCCGCTCATGCAGGTGAAATTACGTGCTGGTATGGATTATTGGTATCTAATGACAACACCTGATAATGCCTCTGCCGGTAAAACTGTGAAATTACGCACTGGTGAGACTGATACGGTTCGCTATCGGCTATCAACTTCCAAAGTCTGCCCTTGATTTTTGTTGGCTAATATGGCCAATAGGGGCACAAGCTAATCAAGTGCTGCTGAATAAAAGGAAGACAGGCTATGAATATTGAAAAACTTGCTGTTGGCAAAAACCCACCAGAAGATGTGAATGTTATCATTGAAATTCCAGCTGGCTCATCACCAGTGAAATATGAAGTTGATAAGGATTCTGGTGCATTATTGGTTGACCGTTTTGTTCATACAGCGATGCATTATCCTGTCAATTATGGTTTTGTCCCTCATACGCTTTCAGATGATGGTGACCCGATTGATGCTTGTGTTTTAACGCCAATGCCTGTTGTTCATGGTTCAGTGATTGCAGCGCGCCCTATTGGTGTTTTGATGATGGAAGATGAATCAGGGCTTGATGAAAAGCTGCTTTGCGTGCCTGTTGATAAATTGCATCCGCTTTATAAGGATGTGAAAGAAGCCACAGATTTGCAGCCTGTTATCTTAGAGCAGATTGGTCATTTCTTTGAACATTACAAAGATTTGGAAAAAGGTAAATGGGTCAAAGTGCAAGGCTGGGAAGGCTCAGCCAAAGCAGCTGAGATGATCACACAAGCTATTGCCAGAGCGGCTGCGAAATAACAGGGCGCTTTAAAGCTCTTTTTAATATTTTGAATATTTGTGGGTGCGGGGTGAAAGCCCCCACCCACTTTTTGTTGCGGCTATGGAAATCATCGGCCGCAACTTATCTTGTGGGATGCGCTTTAAATAGCCAGATTTATCCTGCGCCAGAATATCATCAATACTGATATTATGATCGCGCCCCTCATCTCGTAATGCGCTGAAGATCATCATAATTCTCTTTAGGCTCATCTCATGCTACCTCACAGCTGAAATCACCGCTTTTATAAGCTGATTATATGATAATCATAAGGCGGTTTTTGCCTAGGAAAATTTTCTTTGCCAAAAGATGACAATCTTTATGAATGCAGTTATAAGGAAATGGTCTGACATCGTCTGTTGGGAGAGAGCATAGCCATAAGGCTGTGCCGCCGAAGGAGCAAAGCCTCAGGAATCTCTCAGGCAAAAGAACCACAGAGGATAGACATTCTGGAGAGTGGCTGGCAGTCCAGCCCACCGACGGGGATAGTTTTAATAGAGCATCAGCTAGCTTGTCTGATGTGCTGATAAAACAAAACTCTCAGGTCCCATGACAGATGAGGCAAAATGAATCGTTTCGCTATGACAGAGATACACACATCTGTCTGGCGTCTCATTTTTGTCAAAGGGATTAAAAGATGAAGCATATTGCCATTATCGGTGCTGGAATTACCGGCATGTCAACTGCCTTTGAATTAACCCAGCGTGGCTATCAGGTTTCAGTTTATGACAAGCATCGTTATGCAGCGATGGAAACATCCTTTGCCAATGGCGGCCAGTTATCAGCTTCTAATGCTGAGGTTTGGACCAGATGGCAGACGATTTTCAAAGGCATGAAATGGATGCTGAAATCTGATGCGCCTTTATTGGTCAATCCAACGCCATCTTTGCATAAATATGGCTGGATGCTGGAATTTATGTCTCAGATCCCCAATTATGAAAACAACACCATAAAGACAGCTGAAATGGCAGTGCGTTCACGTGATTTTATGACCGAGATGGCAGAAAAAGCATCGATTGAATTTCACCGTGTCAATCAGGGGATTTTGCATTTCTATCAAGATGAAGCAGAATTTGAACATGCCCATAATGTCACAAAACTACTGAAAAAAGGTGGTTTGGAACGCCGCCGCCTGAGCGCTGAAGAAGTGGTCGAAATTGAACCTCATATCAAATCAAAAATTATTGGTGGGTATTATACTGAGTCTGATTTTACAGGTGATATTCATAAATTCTCAACTGGGCTTGCCAAAGCTTGCGAAAAAGCAGGTGTGATCTTCCACTGGAATCATGAGGTCACAGATATCATGCCGCAAAATGGCAATCCAGTTATCAAAGCTAAAATAGATGATGATGGCGAGCTATCAGACCGCAGCTATGATGGGGTGGTGATTTGCGCTGGTGTTTATAGCCGCTTTCTGGCCAAGCAAGCAGGAGATCGTGTTAATATTTATCCTGTGAAAGGCTATTCCATTACCGTTCATCTTGATGATGATGATAGCCGCAATGCCGCACCATGGGTCAGTTTGCTTGATGACAGAGCGAAGATTGTGACCTCACGCCTTGGCGAAGATCGGTTTCGTGTTGCAGGCACAGCTGAATTTAACGGCTATAATTATAATATCAGAGCTGACAGAATTGCCCCATTGACCAAATGGGTTGAAACGCATTTTCCTGGTGTGAACACAGAATATGTGACGCCTTGGGCAGGGTTGCGCCCGATGATGCCAAATATGATGCCGCGCATTGGTCGTGGTAGAAACAAGGGTATTTTCTATAATACAGGTCATGGTCATCTTGGCTGGACACTCTCTTGTGCCTCTGCCCATATGATAAGTGATGTGATTACTGCATCTGACAATCAGTAATTCCATTCGCAGTAACGCAATTTTAAGGGGCTGATAGGCGTCATTATCTTGCCCTTTGATGATGCTTTGGGGTACATCTTGACTGCTGATAGGCTAGCAAGTGAAACAAAAAAGAGGATAGGTTCATGCAAAGGCTTACAATCACACGACCTGATGACTGGCATTTGCATTTGCGTGATGGCGATATGCTAAGGGCGGTGCTGCCCTATAGTGCGCGTGATTTTGGCAGGGCAATTATCATGCCGAATTTGGTGCCACCTGTTGTGACTGTCAAAGATGCCGAAGCCTATCGTGAGCGCATAGTAAAAGCGTTGCCAGAGGGGGCTGATTTCACGCCGTTAATGGTGTTGTATTTAACAGAACAGACAGACCCAGCTGATGTTAAAGCAGGCATTGAATCTGGCCTTATCAGTGCTGTTAAACTTTATCCAGCAGGTGCGACAACCAATTCAGCCTCTGGCGTGCGTTCCATGACAAAAGTGATGCCTGTCCTAGAGATGATGGCAGATGCTGGCTTGCCGCTTTGTGTGCATGGTGAGGTCACTGATCCAGAGATTGATATTTTTGACAGAGAAGCTGTCTTTATTGATAAAGTGCTAGACCCGCTTGGACGTAGCTTGCCTGAATTGCGTGTTGTGTTTGAACATATCACAACCAAGCAGGCAGTTAGCTATGTGAGCGGTGCCAGCCGTGCTTTGGCTGCAACCATTACCACACATCATCTGATGATTAATCGTAATGCCTATCTGGCTGGCGGGATTAAGCCGCATTATTATTGTCTGCCTGTTGCCAAAAGAGAGACTCATCGCAAAGCGTTGGTCGAGGCAGCGATTTCAGGTGATCCTCGTTTTTTCCTTGGCACTGATTCAGCCCCTCATACTGATCCTGCAAAATTACAACCTTGTGGCTGTGCTGGTATTTTCACAAGCCCAAATACAATGGCTTGTCTTGCCCAGGTTTTCGAAGATGAAGATGCGCTTGATAAATTAGAAGGTTTTGCCAGCTTGCATGGTCCAGCTTTTTATAAAATGCCAGCCAATCAGGGGCAGATGATATTGGAACGCCATGATAAGCCTGTCAGTTTTGAAGATGCTGTTCCTACGCCAGAAGGGCCTGTGACTATTTTTGACCCGCAACGACCAATTTACTGGGATGTGGTGCGCACAAGCTAATAGCCATATTTATGACAAAAAAAGTGGTGCAATATACAGAATCACTTTACAGTTTTAAAAATGATGATGTTGGTATAGATGGTCTGATTTGAATATCGCACCTATCCAAATAAGGGAGGAACCAATCATGAAAAAAGCTTTTGTTACAGGCGCATCTTTAGGCGCTCTTGTTGCATTCAGTGTTGCGCCTGCTTTGGCTGAAGGTGAGCTGAATGTCTATAACTGGTCTGATTATATTGCTGAAGACACGATTGCGAATTTTGAAGCCGAAACAGGCATCAAGGTAGTGTATGATGTATATGATTCTAACGAAGTATTAGAAGCAAAAATGCTGGCAGGTTCATCAGGCTATGATCTGGTTGTGCCAACAGCTGATTTCCTAGCACGCGGTTTTGAATCAGGTGCCTATCAGAAACTTGATACATCACGTCTGGCTAATTTTGGCAACCAAAGTGATGATATTCAAGGACAGGCAAATTCCGTTCTTGGCAATGATGATTCTGGCATTGTGTATATGTGGGGCACAACTGGTATTGCTTATAATGTTGATAAGGTTGCTGAACGCCTTGGTGATGATGCGCCAACAGATAGCTGGTCATTGATCCTTGATCCACAATATGCCTCAAAGCTAGCTGATTGTGGTGTCGCTATTTTGGATGCGCCGACAGATGTCTTACCAAATGTGATGGCCTATCTAGGCAAGGATGGCCGCTCGCAAGATGCTGGTGATATTCAGGCAGCTGGTGAGGTGTTAAATGCGGTGCGCCCGCACCTTCGCTATATCCACTCATCACAGTCAATCAATGATATTGCCAATGGTGATCTTTGTGCCGCTATCATGTGGTCAGGTGATGCTTTCCAGGCGGCCTATCGTGCTGAGGAAGCTGAAAATGGTAATGTGATTGATTATGTCATTCCAAAAGAAGGCACAAATTTATGGTTTGATATGATGGCTTTGCCGGTTGATGCGAAAAACATCGATAATGCCTATAAATTCATCGATTATATGATGCGCCCTGATGTGGCCGCTAATAATGTGAATTATGTGTGGTATGCCAGCGGTAATGAAGCTGCAAACCCGCTAATTGAACCAGAAGTGCTAAGCCACCCAGGTATCTATCCAACTGATGAAGCAAAACAGAATCTGTTTGTTGTCCCAGTTTATGATGCCAAAACAGATCGTGTTGTTAACAGGGTATGGTCTCGCTTCTCAGCTGGCAATTAACGCTAGCAGGGGGGCATAAAAGGGATGGCACCCTTTATTGAAATTACCGAAGTCACCAAGCGATTTGGTGACTTCACCGCCGTTGATAAATTGAGCCTTTCAATCGAGAAAGGCGAATTATTCTGTCTGCTTGGTGGCTCTGGTTGTGGCAAGACAACCTTATTGCGCATGATGGCAGGCCTTGAGGCACCTGATGCTGGTACCATTAGCATTGATGGTGTTGATATGGCGGCAGTTGGGCCAGCTGACAGGCCTGTTAATTATATGTTTCAGAATTATGCTCTATTCCCGCATATGAGCGTGGCAAATAATATCGGCTACGGGCTGCGTCGTGCCGGACTATCTGGTGCTGACTATGATAGCCGTGTGGCTGAGATGATACAGCTTGTCCGTTTGCAAGGTTTTGAGAAACGCAAACCTGACCAGCTTTCTGGTGGCCAAAAACAGCGTGTTGCACTAGCGCGTGCTTTGGCAAGACGACCAAAATTACTATTGCTTGATGAGCCTCTGGCAGCACTTGATCGCAAATTACGTGAAGATACACAATTTGAGCTTGTGACAATTCAAGAACAGCTTGGCACCACTTTTGTGGTTGTCACTCATGACCAAGAAGAGGCGATGTCATTGGCAAGCACCATAGGTGTCATGGATAAGGGCAAGCTGATACAGACAGGCGCTCCCAAAACACTTTATGAAGCGCCTCATAATAGGTTTATCGCTGATTTTCTGGGGTCTGTTAGCTTTTTAGATGCCACCATTACAACCGTGAAACCAGATAATATAACTGCAGAATCTGAATGCCAGATTAGGGCTGTTCCACGTGATGGTTTTGGAGCAGGGGATAACATTACCATTGCCTTGCGACCTGAAAAAATAAATCTGACAAGAGGGACAGCATCAGGGGTAAATCAGCTTGATGTTGTGATTGAAGAGATTGCCTATCTTGGCTCTGTCACACATATCAGAGCGCGAAGTAAGGCTGGGACAATGCTGAAAATACTAATCTCAAATCGCCGCCGTGATGAGGCTGATTTCACCTGGGATGATAAAGCTGTTGCGTCATTTGATGCGCAAGATGCACGCATTCTACCACAAGGCATTTGATAAAAAGCTATGCAGACACTCATTACAAAATATGGCAAGAAGCTGATTATCGGACTGCCACTTTTGTGGTTGTCAGTGTTTTTCATGGTGCCTTTGGCAGAGATGGCACAGGTGTCATTTACCGAAGCACAGCGCGGTATCCCGCCATTTAAACCACTTTGGGGGTTTGATGATGATGGGTTTTTCAACAATTTCACCCTAGGCAATTATCAGCTGATTGCTGATTTCTATCAGGATTATTTGGGCCCTGCGTTAAATTCTGTACGTATTGCTTTTGTTTCCACTGTTATTTGCCTTCTCTTTGCCTATCCGATTGCCTATTGGATTGCTCGCTCTGATGATCATATCAGATTGCTGTTGCTGATTTTGGTTTTATTGCCATTTTGGACATCCAGCCTGCTTCGTATGTATGCTCTTATTGGCTTGCTTAATCCCAATGGTTTTATCAATTCAATTTTAATGTGGGCAGGGGTTATTGATGCGCCTATCGCCATGATGCAAACTGAATTTTCTGTTTATATGGGGATGTTGCTGACTTATCTGCCCCTCATGATTTTGCCGCTCTATGCGACGTTAACGCGCCTTGATCATAGCCTTCATGAGGCAGCAGCTGATTTAGGCGCTAGTGCTGTTACGATTTTCCGCACGATTACGCTGCCCTTATCCTTGCCTGGTATTATCGCTGGTTGCCTGCTTGTTTTTATTCCAGCTGTTGGTGAATTCGTCATACCAGCTTTATTAGGCGGACCAGATCAGGTCATGCTTGGCAAAGTTTTGTGGACTGAATTTTTCCGCAATCGTGATTGGCCAGTAGCCGCAGCTGTGGCATTGATTTTGATGGTGATTGTGGCAGGCCCTATTATCTATATGCGCTATGTCGATCAGCAAGGTGATGACAGCAAAACAGGGGCGGTATAATGGTTCGCAAAGTGCCTTTGTTATTTGTGATTTTAGGGCTGATAGGCTTTTCAGCACTTTATATCCCTGTCGCTGTCATGATGGCCTATAGCTTTAATGCTGGCAAATTATCATCTGTCTGGGCAGGGTTTTCAACCAGATGGTATGGTGCTTTATGGCAGAATGAACAGCTTTTATCAGCATTGAGTAAGTCATTAATTATCGCTGCTGTGGCTGCTACCATATCAACAATTTTTGGCATTTTAATAGCGATATCCTTTGTCAGAATGGGGCAGTTCCGCGGCCGCCTGTTATTAAGTGCCCTGGCATCAGCCCCATTGGTCATCCCTGAAGTGGTGATGGGATTATCCTTATTACTGTTATTTATCGCTATGGAAACGCTGCTTGGTTGGCCATCAGGCAGAGGTGTTGATACAATTATCATTGCACATGCCACATTTGGGATGTGTTTTGCTGCGGTGGTCATACAAGCAAGGCTGCGTCAATTTGATATCTCCTTGGAAGAAGCAGCGATGGATCTTGGTGCACGCCAGCCTTTCATCTTTTTCACCATCACCTTGCCCCTGATTTTACCAGCTATTATTTCAGCATGGTTATTAACATTTACATTGAGTTTTGATGATCTCGTCATTGCCAGCTTTGTCAGCGGGCCAGGCTCTTCAACCTTGCCGATTGTGATCTTTTCCAAAGTCAGGCTTGGTGTGACACCTGAAATTAACGCGATTGCAACCTTGATGATTGCGATTGTGGCATTGGGCGTGATTGGCGGTGCTGTCATTATGCGCAAAGCCTTGTCAGCCGAAAAATAAGATAGGGTTCAAATTCAGGTTGCGGTGATGGCAAGGCGCGCGAATTAGATGGATTTTTGAACAGATATCCGCTACATAATCAGGCAGTTTCGCGCGGTGGTACACATCATGAAAAGGGGCAAAAAATGACAGAAACAGTAGGCCAAAAAGTTGCCAGAATGCTGCTTGATATTGAGGCAGTGCATGTATCAGATGATAAGCCATTTATCTTTACATCTGGCAAGGCAAGCCCTGTTTACATTGATTGCCGGAAAATTATTTCCTTTCCAAAAGAGCGTCGTTTTTTGATGCGTGAAGGTGCTGCCATGATGGCTGATCTATCCAAAGATAGCCCTTATGATGCGGTGGCTGGCGGTGAGACAGCTGGCATTCCTTTTGCTGCATGGATGTCTGAAGAGCTAGATAAGCCAATGCAATATATCCGCAAAAAACCAAAAGGCTTTGGCAGAGATGCGCAAATTGAAGGTTTGATCGAAGATGGCCAGCATATTTTACTGGTTGAAGACCTGGCAACAGATGGCGGCTCAAAACTGAATTTCATCAATGCTATTCGTACCGCTGGTGCCAATGTGAATCATATTTTTGTGATTTTTTATTATGATATTTTCAAAGATGCGATGACAAAGCTAGCTGATGAAAATGTCAGCCTGCATTATCTGGCAACATGGTGGGATGTGTTGGCGGCTATCAAGCAAGATCCATCCTATAGTGATGAGAGAGTTGCCAAAGTTGAGGCCTTTTTAAATGCGCCTATTGAATGGTCAAAAGCCAATGGTGGTGCGTAAGGCTTGTCAATGTCACAAAAATAGCCCAAGATTTGAGCAGAATTAGATATCATCAAAGGGGGGCTATTTGATGAGTTTTGATATGCCGAAATCCAAAGAAGGTGTGGCACGAGATGTGCCTTTGATATGTGCTGAATGCGGTGCTGATTTCACCTGTCGCACTGGCGCACCTGGTGAATGCTGGTGTAATAACAGCCCGAATATGCTACCGCAATTTCGGCTTGATGGAAAATGTGTTTGTGCGAATTGTCTTGCCAATGGCCAGTTGGAAGAGCTGACCAAAGCGCGCAATGATAAGCGGCAAAAACGCGAGGAACAAAGACTGGTTCGCCACAGTTCAGATGACTAAAAAGACACATCATAATTGATGGTGTTATCTTGTGATTTTCGATAAGCTATGCTTCAAACTTTATTTTGATAATATTGTGGTTTTCTAAAATGACAATTTTCAATCTTGGATCGATTAACCTTGATCATTTCTATACGAGCGCTCATCTGCCAGTGCCAGGTGAAACAATGTTTGCCTCGACCTACTCGCAAGGGCTAGGCGGCAAGGGTGCTAATCAATCTGTGGCTATTGGCAAGTCTGGTGCAGCTGTTTTTCATATTGGTCAAATAGGCCGAAATGATGAGGCGCATTTGTCTCTATTGAAAGAGGCGAATGTGAATTTGCATTTTGTCAGGCCATGTGATGATGCCACAGGCCATGCGATTGTGATGATTGATGAGGTAAGTGCTGAGAATCAAATCCTGATTATTCAAGGTGCGAATATCACCATCACATCTCAGCATATTCACGATGCGCTAGCTGATGCTGGCACTGGTGATTGGGCACTGACTCAAAATGAAACAAATGGCACTGAAGAATTTTTAAAGCTGGCCAAAGATAAGGGGTTAAAGCTATGCTATTCAGCTGCCCCATTTGATAAAGATAAATTATTATCAGTGATTGATATGATTGATTTGCTGGTGGTTAATGAGATTGAAGCAGCTGAGATTTCATCAGCGCTTGGCGGGTCACCTGAAAGTTGGCCTGTGCCCAATGTGATTGTGACCAAAGGCAAGGATGGGGCAGATTATTTTGGTGCAGAGGGGCAGTTTCACCAGCCAGCTGAACCAGTTAATGCGATAGATAGCACAGGTGCTGGTGATACCTATTTAGGGTTTTTACTTGGCCGCTTATCGCTGGGCGAGAGCATGAAACAGGCCATGACACTTGCTGGCAAAGCTGCTGGTATTCAGGTCACACGCCTAGGCACGGCAAGCGCCATACCTGATTTATCAGAATTACAACTTGATAAAGGATAATGAAGATGAGCCAGACTAAGATTATCATCGATACAGATCCAGGCATTGATGATGCTATGGCAATTCATCTGGCTTTTGCAGATAAACGTATTTCGGTGGTTGGCCTGACTTGTATTTTTGGTAATGTCAATCAGGAACAGGCAACCAGAAATGCCCTGTGGCTGGCTGAAACAGCACATTATGATTGTGCTGTGGCAGAAGGGGCAATGCGCCCTTTGATACAAGAACCAAACACGCCAAGCTATTATGTGCATGGTGATGAAGGGTTTGGTGATTTGCCAGCCCAACAGCCAGCAGGGCAAAAACATCAGCTTGATGCTGCGGATTATATCATTGAGACCTGCCGTGCTCATCCAGGTGAGATCACATTATGCCCAGTTGGTCCTTTGACCAATATCGCATTGGCGCTTCAGCGATGCCCTGAATTAGTCAGCTTGGTCAAATCAGTTGTTATCATGGGTGGTGCTGGCTTTGTGCCTGGCAATGTCACTGATTATGCAGAGGCCAATATCTGGAATGATCCACATGCAGCAGAAATAGTATTTGCTGCGGATTGGGAAGTAGTAATGATAGGGCTTGATGTCACTCAGCAAATTAGATGCAGCCCTGAAGACTATCTCTCTATTGCTGAGGCCAGCCCTGAAATTGGCGGGTTTATTTATGATATTTCAAAATTCTATACACGCTTTTATCAATCTATCCTGCATGAAGAGGTTTGTGTCTTGCATGACCCAGCAGCGATTATTGCGATTACCAATCCAGAATTATTTGATTATCGCATGATGCCTGTCACAGTGATATGTGACGGTGAAGCCATTGGTCAGACTGTGCCAGATGCCAGTTTGCAAAGGCGGGCAGCAAAAATAGCAGTTGGCGTCAATGTCGAAAAAGTGAAAGGCTATTACCTATCGCTATCTGGCAAGGCTGATGCGGCAAAGGCAGAACGTAGCCAGTAATATGTGATTTGCCGTAATGGTAACAAAGGTGAGGAAGGGCAGTAACATGAAGATTGAATTAATTGATTATCAGGCAGATGATGCGCGTGAAGCGCTGGCACGCTCTTTGCATAATACTGGCTTTGCGGTGCTGAAAAATCATCCTATTTCAGCTGATAGAATTCAGGAGATTTATGATAGCTGGGCTGGGTTTTTTGCCTCTGACGATAAGCATAACTGGCTGCGTGACCCTGATAATCATGATGGTTATTTTCCGTTTCGCTCTGAAAATGCCAAAGATAGAACACAAAAAGACCTAAAAGAATTTTATCATGTCTATCCGTGGGGGCGTGTGCCAGATAGCTTGGCAGATGTCACAAGAGCGATGCAGGATGATTTAACCAGATTAGGTGTTGAATTGCTTGGTTGGCTGCAAGATGAAACGCCTGACGATGTGAAATCACAATTTACCATGCCACTAGATGAGATGATGGCCGAATCACTTCAGTCACTATTGCGCATTTTGCATTATCCACCTGTAGAAGAGGATATTGAAGAGGGCGCTATTAGGGCAGCGGCGCATGAAGATATTAATCTTATCACCTTGCTTTTGGCAGGCTCACAACCTGGCCTGCAAGCCCAAGATAGCCAAGGAAATTGGCATGATATCTCATGTGATGCAGGGATGATTACAATCAATAATGGGGATATGTTGGCTCTTGCTAGCCAGCATTATTTTCCCTCTACGACACATAGGGTTGTGAATCCTGATGCACATGCCAATCAATCACGCTATTCTATGCCTATCTTTTTACATCCGCGACCTGACGTCATGTTGGACAAGGATTTAAGCGCAGGTGATTACCTGCAACAAAGACTAAAAGAAATTGGTCTGAAATAACGGGAGTCAAAAATATGAGGAACTTACTGAAATCAGCTGCTATCCTTTTGGGTGCGGTTAGCTTGTCAGCTTCAGCATCAGCTGCAGATATCAAGCCTGCTGTTATCTATGATATGGGTGGCAAATTCGACAAGTCTTTCAATGAAGGTGTCTGGAATGGCGTAAAGCGTTTCCAGGATGAAACTGGCATTGAAGTGATGGAATTTGAAGTCACAAATGAAACACAGCGTGAGCAGGCGATGCGTCGCATGGCTGAACGTGGTGCCACAATTATCCTTGGCGTTGGTTTTGCACAAGCTGATGCGATTGCGGCTGTTTCAGCTGAATATCCTGAAAAGCAATTCTCAATCATTGATGTGGGCTGGTTGGATGCTCCAAATCTGCGCCAATATGTGTTTAAAGAACATGAAGGCTCATATCTTGTTGGTGTTGCAGCAGCAAAAGCAACGCAAACAGACAAGGTTGGTTTTGTCGGTGGTATGGATATCCCGCTGATCAGCAAATTTGCCTGTGGTTATGTTGGTGGTGCGAAATCAGTGAATGCTGATATCGAGGTTTATCAGAATATGACAGGTACAACACCATCAGCATGGAATGACCCAGCCAAAGGTGCTGAATTAACACGCAGCCAAATCGACCGTGGTGCTGATGTTGTCTATCAGGCAGCTGGTGGTACAGGTATTGGTGTAATCCAGGCAGCAGCTGATGCTGGCAAGCTATCAATCGGTGTTGATTCAAACCAGAATGGTCTAGCACCAGGTTCAGTTCTAACATCAATGCTAAAGCGTGTTGATGTAGCAGCTTATAACACATTCATGGATGCGAAAAATGATGCTTTCACATCAGGCGTTCAGGTTCTTGGTGTTGCTGAAGGCGGCGTTGACTGGGCATTGGATGACAATAATGCATCATTGATCACAGCTGATATGAAGGCAGCGATTGAAGATGCACGTGCTGGCATTCTGTCAGGTGCAATTCAGGTGCATGACTATACAACAGATTCAAACTGCCCTTACTAAAGGTTAGTGGAATGTCTTTTGACACAAAAGATGAAAACGGCGGCTTACCGCCGTTTTCTATTATTTTAACAGATATTTGCAAACGCTTTGGCACAGTCAGAGCCAATCATAATGTTGATCTGCAAGTAGAGCGCGGCACAATTCACGGCATTATTGGTGAAAATGGTGCTGGCAAATCAACACTTGTTTCTATTCTTTATGGCTTTTATCAAGCTGATAGCGGCACGATTGAGATTAATCAAAAACCAGCACATATCCAGTCATCATCAGATGCAATTGCGGTTGGTATTGGGATGGTGCATCAGCATTTCATGCTTGTGCCAAATTTCACTGCTTTGGAAAATGTTATCCTTGGCTATGAGGCAGAACGTCAATTACAGCCCTCACTAGAAGAAGGGCGTGCTAAACTAAAAGAGCTAGCTGATAGTTATGGGCTTGATGTGCCTCTTGATGTGCCTGTTGGTGATCTGCCAGTTGGTTTGCAACAGCGTGTGGAGATTCTCAAAACGCTGTATCGCGGGGCAGATATCCTGATCCTAGATGAACCGACAGGCGTCTTGACACCACAAGAAACAGATCAGCTATTTGAGATTTTGAAAACCCTGCGTGCGCAAGGTGTGACTATTCTGCTCATTACACATAAATTGCGCGAAATTATGGCGATCACTGATAATGTGTCTGTGATGCGCCAAGGTGAGATGGTTGCCCATTGTAAGACTGCCAAAACCAATCCAACTGAATTAGCAGAGCTGATGGTTGGTCGCTCAGTGTTATTGCAGATTGATAAAACAAAGGCCTCTGCTGGTGATGATTATCTGGTGGTATCTGGCCTCAGCCACAAGGATGATAGCGGTGCACCGCGCCTTCGTGATGTATCATTTACGATGCGTGCTGGTGAAATTCTGGGTGTGGCAGGTGTGTCTGGTAATGGGCAATCTGAATTATTAGAGCTATTATCTGGCATGGTGGCACCTCAGCAAGGTGAAATCATTCTAAAAGGTCAATCCATCACAAGCGATAACCCAGCTAATCCCGCTAGTTTGCGAAAAATGGGTGTGGCACATGTGCCAGAAGATCGCCATGCGGTTGGGATGGTACTGCCATTTAGTGCAGCAGAAAGCGCCATTCTAGGATATGAAGATGACCCAGCCTTAGGCAAAAGCTGGTGGCTTAGCCCGTCAAAAACAGCTGCTTATTGCCGTGATTTGATGAAGCGATTTGACGTCAGACCATTAGCACCATGGCTGAAATCCAATTTATTTTCAGGTGGTAATCAGCAGAAAATTGTATTGGCAAGAGAGATATCAAAAGATCCAGATATCCTTCTAGTTGGTCAGCCAACCAGAGGCGTTGATATTGGTGCGATTGAATTTATCCATAATCAGCTTGTGGCTTTGCGTGATGCTGGCTGTGCCATTTTATTAGTATCAGTTGAACTTGATGAAATTCTGAGCCTATCAGACAGGATCATTGTGATGAATAATGGCGAGATTGTTGGTACGCTTGATGCGCATGAGGCAGATGAAACACGCCTTGGCCTGATGATGGCTGGCATTGATGAAAGACAAGCATCATGAACCCAGCACAATTAGCACGCTTTATTGATATCATCTTATTGCCCATCATTAATTTGCTGGCTGCTTTTATCGTATCTGGCATTATCATTGCCTTAATCGGTGAAAACCCCTTTCATGCGCTTGGTGTGATGATAAAGGGGGCTTTTATCTATAAGGGCGCGCTTGGCTATACCTTATTTTACACGACTAATTTTATTTTTACTGGCCTTGCGGTGGCGGTCGCTTTTCATGCCATGCTTTTTAATATTGGTGGTGAGGGGCAGGCAGCAATGGGCGGGCTAGCTGTTGGGCTGGTGGCGTTACTTTTTGATACCAGCTTGCCAGCTTTTCTTGTGGTTCTGTTGGCAATAGGCGGTGCTTTCATATTAGGTGGTGTCTGGGGCGCGATACCTGGTTATCTGCAGGCGAAACGTGGCTCACATATTGTAATCACCACCATTATGTTTAACTTTATCGCTGCATCCATCATGGTCTGGCTGCTGGCAGGGATGTTGATGTCACCAGGGCAGATGTCACCTGAAACACGGTCTTTTGCTGATGGTGTGGCGTTGGCAAAAATGCATCATCTGCTTGCTATGATAGGCATTGATGTGGCACGAAGCCCGCTCAATTTATCCTTTATCATAGCTCTTTTATGCGCTTTTGGTGTGTGGGTTCTGATTTGGCGTTCCAAGCTAGGCTATGCCATCAGAGCCACCGGCTTTTCAGAACGAGCAGCCATTTATGGTGGGCATCAGCCAGCACGAATAATTATCATCACAATGGCAATTTCAGGCGGCCTTGCTGGGCTGATGGCATTGAATGAGATATTGGGTGTGCAGCATCGGGTGATTTTGAACTTTACCGCAGGCTATGGCTTTACAGGCATTGCGGTTGCCTTAATGGGGCGTAATCATCCTGTTGGCATTATTTTTGCAAGCCTGTTATTTGGTGCTTTATATCAAGGTGGTGCTGAGCTTGATTTTGAATTTCAAACCATCACAAGAGAGATGGTCATCATGATTCAAGGTCTGATTATTCTATTCTCAGGCGCATTGGCTTATATGTTTAATCCTGCATTACAAAAGCTATTTTCAAAATGGCTAAACGCATCACCAACTGAGCCAGCTGGCAAAGGGCAGGAGGGCTAGCTATGGATGATTTATGGCTGCAATTTGTGCTGACGATTGATGCGACCTTGCGGGTGGCAACACCTTTAATCCTATGCGCGATGGCTGGGATTTTTTCAGAACGTGCTGGCATTATTGATATCTCTTTAGAAGGCAAAATGCTGATGGCTGCCTTTGCTGCTGCCTCTATGGCAACCTATTCAGGCTCGCCCTGGGCTGGTTTAATGATGGCAATGTTTGTGTCAGTTGGCCTTAGCTTGTTGCATGGCTTTGCCTGTATCACGCATCGCGGCAATCAGGTGATATCTGGTTTGGCTATTAATATTTTGGCATCTGGTTTAACAGTTACTTTGGGCATTGCGTTTTTTGCGCGTGGTGGCCAGACACCCTTATTGGCAAAATCAGAACGTTTTGGTGCAATTAACCTGCCTTTGGCAGATTGGATAGGCGATAATGTGCCTATCATTGGAACGATATATAAGGAAATTTTATCTGGTCATAATGTGCTTGTCTGGTTGGGATTTGCGCTTGTATTTGTGACCTCTTATGTGGTGTTCAAAACATCATTTGGCTTGCGCTTGCGTGCTGTTGGCGAAAAGCCAGAGGCTGTTGATTCAGCTGGCTTATCTGTTTCAGGCCTGCGCTTTCAAGCTGTTATTATAGCCGGTATTTTGACAGGGATTGCTGGCGCTTATCTTTCTACAGCACATGGTGCAGGCTTTGTGCGCGAGATGACAGCTGGTAAAGGTTATATCGCATTGGCAGCGATGATTTTTGGGAAATGGCGGCCTTGGCCAGCCTTGGCAGCGTGCTTGATGTTCGGCTTTTTAGATGCGCTTGCAGCACGCCTGCAAGGTGTCTCATTGCCTTATATTGGCGAGATTTCAACAGATCTGATTCTGGCATTGCCTTATATCATGACAGTGATATTGCTGGCAGGCTTTATTGGGTCTGCAACCCCGCCGCGCGCTATTGGAGTGCCTTATGTCAAAGAGCGATGATGCTAAATATCAAGCTGTATTGCAGGCAGCGATTGATGCGCTGCCATCTGCCTATGCGCCTTATTCCCAGTTTCAGGTTGGAGCTGCCATCTTGGATGATAAGGGTGAAATTCATCAAGGTGTGAATGTGGAAAATGCCGCTTATCCGCAAGGCAGCTGTGCTGAGGCAGGTGCCATTGCGGCTATGGTGATGAAAGGGGGGCAGACTATCCGCCATATCGCTGTAGCTGGCAGAGGGGATGTATTATGCACCCCTTGCGGTGGATGCCGCCAGCGTATCCGTGAATTTGCCAACCCTGATACGATTATTTCAGTTTGTGATGAGGCAGGATTGCGGAAGAGCTATGCTATTGCAGATTTGCTGCCAGATAGCTTTGGGCCTGATAATCTTGCCTAGCTTATCAGGTGTTAAAAATCCTATCACCGGCATCACCAAGACCAGGCAGAATATAGCAATTTTCATTTAATTCACGATCTAACGCTGCTGTGATGATGGGGATTGTAGGATGCGCCTTGGCAAAGGCATCTACGCCTTCAGGGGCAGCCACAAGACAAGCAAAAACGATATCACTAACACCTTTTTCAACAAGCCTGTTTGCTGCCATCATGGCAGAGCCACCAGTTGCTAGCATGGGATCAATCAGGATAACTTGTCGTTGCGCTAAATCTTCAGGGTATTTTTCATAATAAAATAGTGGCTCATGGGTCAGCGGGTCACGTTGCATCCCGATATGTGCCATTGATGCTTCTGGGCAAATGTCAAAAAAGCAATCTGCCATCCCATTGCCAGCACGCAAGATAGAAGCTAGCACAGGCGGCTTTGCCAGCATCTTGGTCTTCATATCTTCTAGCGGTGTGGTAATCGTCACAATTTCTGTTTCAAGGTGACTAAAAACAGCAGCACTCATCAATGAGGTCAACGAGCCTAATGTTGCTTTAAATAATGCTGGGGATGTCGCCTTATCACGCAAAATAGCCAGCTTATGGGTAATAAGAGGGTGATCAAGAACATGAAGGTTTGGCATCATATCATCAGACATTTTCAGATAGCTTTCTGTTACTTTTTTTAAGTTGTGCTGTGTGCTACCAGCTTTATCATAGGATATCTTCATTGAACGGTTTGGCAAATAGCTTATTGGGTGCGGCTTATGGCAAAATTATATTTTTCTTATTCTGCGATGAATGCTGGTAAAACAACCATCTTACTTCAGGCATCACATAATTATAATGAACGCGGTATGAACACATTATTGCTGACTGCCAAGCTTGATAACAGGGTTAGCTCAGGGGTCATTGCGTCGCGAATTGGCCTATCATCTAAAGCGATGACGTTTGACGCTGATACAGATTTAAAAACCGTCATTTTGACAGAGCATGAGCGTTCAACATTATCCTGTATTTTAGTTGATGAAGCCCAATTCCTTACAGATGAACAGGTCTGGCAATTAGCCAATATTGCAGATGATAGCAATATCCCTGTCATGTGTTACGGCCTTCGAACAGATTTCCAAGGTGAGCTATTTCCAGGGTCTGCCCGCCTTTTGGCAGTGGCTGATAATTTGCGTGAGATCAGGACGATTTGTCATTGTGGGTCAAAAGCCACCATGGTGATACGCACCACTGCTGATGGTGATGTTATCCAAGAAGGCGATCAGATAGAAATAGGCGGTAATGATAAATATGTCTCGTTATGCCGCAAACATTGGGCAGAGGCGATGGGGCAATAAAAAACGGCCCTATAAAATAGAGCCGTTTCCTTGTTTTAAGTGAGATGATGATTAGCGATAAGCAGGGTTGCGTTCTGCGTCTTTTTCAGGACGTGCAATTGCTTGGATCATAGCATCTAACGTTACAGAGCCTATAGCCTTACCATCTTGGGTGACAATCAGCGGTTTATTGTCATTGGCTGTTGCAATTTGCAAGGCTTCTTCAATAACCGTTGAGACATCCACTTTTTCGCCTGAGCGTGGCTTTTTGCTTTCCATAACAGAGCTGACTTCTAGCACTCTACCACGGTTGATATCTTTGATGAAATCACGCACATAATCATCAGCTGGACGAAGAACAATCTCTTGTGGTGAGCCCTGCTGAATAACAGCCCCATCACGCAAAATGGCAATGTCATCACCAATGCGCAAGGCTTCATCCAAATCATGTGTGATGAAGATGATTGTTTTGTGCAATTCATTTTGAAGATCTAACAGCACATCTTGCATATCAGTACGGATAAGCGGATCAAGTGCCGAGAAAGCCTCATCCATTAGCAGGATTTCAGCATCTGTTGCCAAGGCACGGGCCAGACCAACACGTTGCTGCATCCCACCTGATAGCTGAGCAGGATAATGATTTTCAAATCCAGCCAGACCAACACGTTCTACCCAATAAGAGCTTTTTTCAATCGCTTCTTTTTTGTCCATGCCCTGAATCATCAGGCCATAGGCAGCATTATCTTCGACTGTACGATGCGGCAATAGGCCAAATTTCTGGAACACCATAGAGGCTTTGAAACGACGGAAATCAAGCAGATTTTCATCACTCATGGCCAATACATCATCATTATCAATCACGATTTCACCAGCTGTTGGTTCAATCAAACGGTTAATGTGACGAATCAAGGTTGATTTACCAGAGCCAGACAGACCCATAATGACCTGAATTTTATTAGCCTTAATATCAATATTCACATCTTTTAGACCAAGAACATGACCATGCTGTTCCAAAAGATCTGTCTTTGACATACCATCTTTGGCAAGCTGTAGGACAGACTCAGGGTTTGGGCCGAAAATCTTATATAGATTTTTGATAGATACTTTAATATCAGACACCATGGCCCCCTTCGCGGTGTTTCTGCAACCGCTTCCCATATTGTTGTGACACACGGTCAAAGATAATCGCCAGAGCCACAATCGCCAGGCCATTCATCAGGCCAAGCGCTAGATACTGGTTTGAAATAGCACGCAACACAGGCACACCAAGACCTTTCACACCAATCATCGAGGCAATCACAACCATAGCCAAAGCCATCATGATTGTCTGGTTAACGCCGGCAAAAATATTCGGCAATGCCAAAGGCACCTGAACACCCCATAGGCGTTGTTTATAATTCGCACCAAAGGCCGTGGCAGCTTCCATAACCTCAGCATCAACAAGTCGGATGCCAAGATTGGTCAGGCGCACAATCGGCGGGATGGCGTAAATACAAACAGCCAATAAGCCAGGAACCTTACCAATGCCAAGCAGCATCACAACAGGGATCAAATATACAAAAGACGGAATGGTCTGCATCACATCCAAAATAGGCGTGATAATCGTCTGCACGCGGTCAGATCGCGCCATCAAAATACCTAGTGGTATGCCAACACCGATACAAACAAGCGTTGCGACAGAAATAATCGCAAGCGTTGCCATGGTGTCTTCCCACATACCGAAATAACCGATGACCAGGAATGCTGCAACAGTGCCGACAACAAGCTTCCAATTACGTGAGCCAAGCCAGGCAAGACCTGCTAGAACCGCAATAACAACAGGCCAAGGCGAGTTCGTCAAAAGCTTTTCAAACCACACCATAAATTGCAACAAGGGATAAAAGAATGCCTCTAGGGCATCGCCATATTCACGCGAGAAGCTGCGGAAGCCAAAATCAATGGCCTTTTTAAAATCGCGCAGGTCACCGCGACCCATGGTCGGGAATTCATCAAAGAAATCCATAATCAGTCCTACTTAAAGTTTGTTAATGTAGAAAAGGCCTGCCAATTATTTGACAGGCCTCTTTCATTGTTTCTCAAGGCTTTATAGAGACGCCTTAATTTTGGCAGCAGCGTCTGCTGATACCCATGTTGTCCACAGATCTTCATGCTGCAGCAGGAATTCAACAGCAGCATCTGCACCGCCAGCCTGCTCGTCACCCATGAATACCAACATGCCATTCATGACTGGACCAGGGAAAACACGCTTGTTCAGATAGTCAACAGCGATACCGCCCTTTGACTTAAAGGCATCTGTGATAACAGTATGCACTTCTGAATGTGTCCATGAAGATGGCTTTGGATTAGCACAATCCTGTTCAGCCTTCACGATACAACCATCCCAGTTTTCAGAACCAGCCCATTCGCCCATATCAACAGGAACCATGCCGAACTTACCGATCATCGCTGTTGGTGACCAATAGTAACCTAGCCAGTTTTCGCCACGCTCAACAGCTTTTGCCATTGAACCGTCTAGACCAGCAGCTGAACCTGGATCAACCAAAAGCCAGCCCTTCTTTTCCATTTCGAAAGCACGGTACAGGTTTGCGTTTGCCAACTGACAACCCCAACCAGCAGGACAACCAACAAAAGCACCTTTTGATGAATCTTCTGGGTGTGGGAACAGATGCGGGCTAGCCAGCAACTTGTTAATGTCATTTACGATTTCTGGGTGCTTTTCAGCTGTGTGTGGTGGAACCCACCAGCCTTCACCAAGCTGTGTGATAGGGCCATCATTTACTGAATGCAAACGGCCTTCATCCATCGCAGCGAATAATGGTTCACGCACAGCGTTAATCCATAGTTCGCCAGCAATATCTGGCTGACCTTTTTCGTTCATTGATGCAAATGTTGTTGTTGTTGCACCTGGAACTAATTCAACTTCACAACCATAACCTTCTTCAAGGATGATTTTGTCAACATTGGCCATCAATTCACCTGATGCCCAGTTCCATTCTGCAATAGAAATTGAACCACAATCAGCTTTTGCAGCATTTGACATTGTCAGTGCAACACCGACACCAGCCAAACCCATAAAAAACTTTTTCATTTTATCCTCCCAATTGGACTTTTATAATTGCTAAAATTAAGCAGATGATAGGGCAACAGCAATGTTCCCTAACCGACTCATATTGTAAGCATGTTTGTACATATCATGGCAACCGTAATTCTGGAAAAACTATCTCATCATGAAGAATGATGATTTCATTGTCTTAAATTGATTGGCTCTGCTTATGAAAAACCATTTCAGTCTTGTTGTTGCATTTTGACTATATTGCACTTTAGAACATGGCATAAGCATGTCATAATTTCGACAAATCTATGAACTGTTTGATAAGCTGGCTGCACAATATTAAATGATAAATAATCGGGGAATATAGGTAAGATGAAAAATTCTAAGGCGTTGATTTGCATTGATATTCAGAATGATTTTTGCCCAGGTGGCGCATTGGCAGTCACAGAAGGTGATGCCATTATTGCCCCTGTGAATCAGCTGATAGAGCGCGCATCAGCCGCTGGCGATATGATAGTGATGACGCAAGATTGGCATCCAGCTAATCACGCTAGCTTTGCTAGTCAGCATGATGGTCTTGCACCTTTTTCACGAATCACTATGCCCTATGGCGAGCAGACCTTATGGCCAGATCATTGTGTCCAAGGCTCATCTGGCGCGGCATTTCATGATGATCTTTTATTAGATTCGGCGCATATGATCGTGCGCAAAGGCTATCGTTCGATGATTGATTCTTATTCAGCTTTTTTTGAAAATGACAGAATCACGCCAACAGGGCTGCATGGTTTCTTGCAGGAAGCTGGGGTCAGCCAATTAATGATGGCAGGCCTTGCGACTGATTATTGTGTTGCCTTTTCAGCACTTGACGCTGCACATCTTGGTTATGAGGTAACGGTCATTGAACATGCCTGCCGTGCCATCGACCTTGATGGGTCACTTGCTAGGCAGATGTCAGCGATGAGCCAAGCAGGCATTCAGTTTGCTGATTAAATTTTGGCCATCAGCCTTGCATTAAGGTGCGCTCTATGGCTGTTTGCCAGCCAGCTAGCAAGCTGGAACGTGCCTCATCACCCATATTAGGCGTGAAATGCTGATCAAGCTGCCAGATAGATGCCATATCATCCAAGGATGAAGCATGACCATCTTGCAATAACGCTAGCATGGCTGCGCCAAGGGCTGTTGTTTCAGCAATGACAGGGCGCTCAATGCGCTGATCGAGCAAATCAGCCATAAATTGCATCAGCCAATTATTGGCGACCATACCGCCATCAACTTTGATGCCGTTACACGCAATGCCATCTGCTGCCATTGCCGCAATTAAATCATAGGTTTGATAGGCAACTGATTCCAAAGCGGCTCTGGCAAAATGCTCAGGTCCTGTATCTCTGGTGATTCCATAAATCGCCCCTCTGGCATGAGGCGCCCAATGTGGTGCGCCAAGCCCTGTCAGGGCAGGTACCATATAAACACCATCATGGCTGGCAAGCGATGATGCCATAGCCTCACTGGCAGCCGCATCTGGCAGAATTTTTAAACCATCTCTCAGCCACTGAATAATAGCTCCTGAGATAAAGATAGACCCCTCTAGCCCATAGGTGGTTTTCCCATCTAGCTGATAGGCCACAGTTGATAATAATTTATTGCTAGAATGAAGGCGTTTTGTGCCAGTATTTGCCAGCATGAAACAGCCTGTGCCATAGGTTGATTTTATTGCGCCTTGGGCAAAACAAGCCTGTCCGATAGTGGCTGCTTGCTGATCGCCCGCAACCCCTAAAATCGGCAGAGATTGCCCTAGTAATTCTGGCAGGCTATCACCGAAATGGCTGGCACAATCACGCACCTCTGGCAATAAGGATTGGGGCACATTAAAAATAGCGCAGAGCCTGTCATCCCATTGTCCTTCATTGATATTATAGAGATTGGTGCGGCTGGCATTTGTGGCATCTGTCACATGAGATTTACCGCCTGTCAGATGCCAAATCAAAAAGCTGTCAACGGTTCCAAAACATAAATCACCTTGTTCGGCTCTGGCTCTGGCTCCATCCACATGGTCAAGAATCCACGCAATTTTGGTCGCACTGAAATAGGGGTCAAGCAGCAAGCCTGAGGCCTTGGTTACCTCATCAAGCACACCTTGTTTTTGTAATGTTTCGCAATGGCTAGCAGTGCGTCTATCCTGCCAGACAATAGCGTTATAGATTGGCTTGCCTGTATGTCTGTCCCAAATGATGGTTGTTTCGCGCTGATTGGTGATGCCGATGGCCTGAACAGGTCGCTCCATTGTCTCAGCACGGCGCATCATTTCTCTGGAAACCTGCAAAGTTGTTTCCCAAATATCAGAGGGGCGATGCTCTACCCAGCCATCTTGTGGAAAGATTTGTTCAAATTCCTGATTGACCTGCCCTAATAAGGTGCCATCTGATGAAAATAGAATGGCGCGTGAGCTGGTTGTTCCTTGATCTATTGCAAGGATCGTTTTAGAGCTGTCAGACATTGTTTAATACTTTCGCTTATTCAGACCATTTTGGTTTTTTGTCAGTCATCAGACCAAATATCTTGTAGGTGATCAAGCGCTTTGGAAAGTCAGTTTTATCGTGACAAAATTAGGACAGATGAAACACCCACAATCAGATGATAGCCAAGCTGACGATAAGCCTCACTATGATGTTGTCATTATTGGCGGCGGTATTAATGGCTGCGGCATTGCAAGAGAGCTAGCTGCCAAGGGCTATTCTGTCTATTTGGCAGAAGCGCGTGATTTATCATCTGGTACATCATCATGGTCAACAAAGCTGATTCATGGCGGCTTGCGCTATCTAGAACATTATGAATTCAGACTTGTCAGAGAAGCATTGCGTGAGCGTGAGACGCTGATGAAGATGGCGCCTCATCTTATTCACCCTTTGCGCTTTATTTTGCCGCATTTGCCATCAATGAGACCGAAATGGCTACTGCGTCTTGGGCTGTTTTTATATGATAATTTGGGTGGTCGGCAAAAATTGGCTGGCTCGCATAGCATCAATTTGAAACAAGATGAAGCTGGCAGAATTTTAAAGCCTGAATTCACATCTGCATTTGAATATTCAGATTGTTTTGTTGATGATAACAGGCTGACTATCTTAAATGCGCGTGCTGCCCAAAATTATGGTGCTGTTATTCAGCCCTATAATGCGGTTCTTTCAGCGCAAAAAACTGAAAATGGTTGGCAGATTAAAACTGAAAAGCAATCCATCACAGCATCACTTATCATTAACGCTGCTGGGCCATGGGCAGACCAGGTGCGCTCTTTGTCAGGGCGTTCCTCTAATGATAAAAAATTACGGCTTGTGCGCGGCTCTCATATCATT
This sequence comes from Puniceispirillaceae bacterium (SeqCode), assembly GCA_049890115.1. GTDB lineage: Bacteria > Pseudomonadota > Alphaproteobacteria > Puniceispirillales > Puniceispirillaceae > UBA685. The sequence continues at coordinate 31,890 of JBMHCC010000002.1, forward strand.
ACCGATAAAAAATTTGATCATGATAGAGCCTATATTTTTCAGAATTCAGATGGCCGCATTTTATTCGCGATACCCTATCTTGATGATTATACGCTATTTGGCACAACAGATGTTGATCATGAAGATAGTCCTGATGCGCCAGAAATTTCAGATGCTGAAATTGATTATATCTGTGCTGAAGTATCGCATTATTTAAAACAAGCTATCACCCCTGAAGATGTGCGTTTTACCTATTCAGGCGTGCGCCCACTTTATGATGATGGCGCATCACAAGCCCAATCAGCCACCAGAGATTATGTGCTTGGCTATGAAGAAGACACAAATGATAGCTGGCTGAATATATTTGGCGGCAAATTAACCACCTATCGCAAATTAGCCAAAGCAGTGTCTGCAAAGATTGAAAACATCCTGCCTGCGCCATCAAATAATGAGGCTGGCGCTTCTTATCTGCCTGGCGGTAATATGGCCAATGGTGATTTTTCTGCCTTTCTTACCAGCGTGCAACGTGAATTCCCAACCATTGATGATACAAGGTTGCGCCGAATGGCCAAGGCTTATGGCACTGAAATCTATAGTATTTTAGGCAATGCCAATGAACCTGCTGATGAAGGTATTGATTTTGGTTGCGGGCTTTATCAGGCAGAGGTTGATTTTCTGATTGCACATGAATGGGCAAAGACAGCTGATGATATTTTGATGCGCCGATCCAAATTAGGCTATCAATTTAATGACCAACAGCGCCGCACTCTCTCAGATTATCTGGCATCTCATCCAGCATTAAGCTGATTTTATGCTAGTCACAGCCTGTTTTTAAGGCTAGATAAGGCTCAGCATTTATCCCCCTCATCTTATCAGGTCTTATGAGTATGACAAACGCGCTTCGTAATATCGCCATTATTGCCCATGTTGATCATGGCAAAACAACCTTGATTGATAGTCTGATGAAACAAAGCGGCATGTTCCGCACCAATCAGCAAGTTGAAGAAAGGCTGATGGATTCAGGTGATCTGGAAAAAGAACGTGGCATCACCATTTTGGCCAAGCCAACCTCTATTGAATGGCAAGATACCCGTATCAACATCATTGATACGCCAGGCCATGCTGATTTTGGCGGTGAGGTTGAACGTGTTCTTGGTATGGCAGATGGGGTGATATTGCTGACAGATGCTGCTGAAGGGCCAATGCCGCAAACCAAATTTGTCCTTGGTAAGGCATTATCGCAAGGTCTAAAGCCGATTGTGATCATCAATAAGATTGACCGCCCTGATGGCCGTCCTGAAGAGGTGGTTGATGAGGTGTTTGATCTATTTGTGGCACTTGATGCGAATGAAGAGCAGCTTGATTTCCCCATTTTATACGCCTCTGGCCGTGATGGCTGGTGTGTTGAAAATCTTGATGATGAAAGAGAATCTCTGGCACCTTTGCTTAATCTGGTTGTCAGCCATGTTAGCCAGCCACAAGTTGATAAGGATGCGCCTTTTGCGATGCTAGCGACATTGCTAGATTCTGATTTATATCTTGGCAGATGCCTGACAGGGCGTGTCATTCAAGGGCGCGCTAAAATGAATGAGGCGGTGCATGCCTTAAATCTTGATGGCGCTGTTGTTGAAGCAGGCAGACTAACAAAATTATTGCGCTTTGAAGGCACAGAACGTGTGCCTGTTGATGAGGTTGAAGCTGGTGATATTGTCTGTATTGCTGGTCTGACTGTGGCATCTGTGTCAGATACGATTGCTGCGAAAGCTGTGACTGAGCCTGTGCAATCGACACCTATTGATCCGCCAACAATGTCTGTCACCATTACGGTGAATGACTCGCCTTTGGCTGGCCGTGAAGGCAAAAAAGTGACCTCTACTTTGATAAGAGAGCGTCTTTTGGCAGAAGCTGAAACCAATGTGGCTATTACATTTCAGGAAAGTGACGGGCGTGATGCCTTTGAAATTGGTGGGCGCGGTGAATTACAGCTAGGTGTTCTAATCGAAACAATGCGCCGTGAAGGGTTCGAGATGACTGTCTCACGCCCTAATGTGCTATTCCGCCGTGATGAAGCTGGTAAATTACAAGAGCCTATCGAAGAAGTAACGATTGATGTGGATGAAGAATTTTCAAGCACAGTGATTGATGGGATGAATCGCCGCAAAGCAGAGATGATTGATATGCGCTCTGCTGGTGCTGGTAAAACAAGGCTATTATTCCATGCCCCTTCACGCGGTCTTATTGGCTATCAGTCACGCTTTTTAACAGCAACCAGAGGTACTGGCGTTCTGAACCGTATCTTCCATAGCTATGCTAGCCATAAAGGTGACATTCAAGGTCGGCGTAATGGTGTGCTTGTCTCAAATGATAGCGGGACTGCTGTTGCTTATGCGCTATTTAACCTGCAAGAACGTGGTGTGATGTTTATCAATCCACAAGATGCTGTTTATCAGGGTATGGTGATTGGCGAGAATTCACGTGATAATGATCTAGATGTGAATGTGCTAAAAGGCAAAAAGCTAACGAATGTCAGAGCATCTGGCAGTGATGAAGCTACAGTCTTAACGCCGCCGCGCCGGATGTCATTAGAAGAAATGATGGCCTATATTAATGAAGATGAATTATTAGAGGTCACACCTGATTCTTTGCGCTTGCGTAAACGCCACCTCATCCCGCATGAGCGCAAAAAAGCAGCACGTACCGCAAGCTGATAACGTTATTGGCAGGTAATACAAAGGCTAGCAGCAGGATCGATCGCTAATCGTTTTGGCGCGATTGCCTCACCACAAGATAAGCATTCCCCAAAACTGCCATCATTTATGCGATTTAGGGCTGCTTTTAATCTTGTAATTCTAGCGCGGCGTCGGTCTTCTTTGGCAAGTTCCATTGATTGCTGTTGCATCGCATCCATGCGCGATAGCCTGCCAACTGATTGCTGATCTAATGTCACAGGCGCTCTGCTTGCTTGGCTGGTTTGGCTTATCTCTTCCAGCTCTGCAATTTCATCTTGGATTATTTTTTGAAAATCTGGTTTTGCCAAAAATCATCAATCCTTAATGGTTTTTGTTAGTCAGGCATCCCAGATGGCATACCAATATAGGCTGTTTTCACGCTGGTATAAAACTCAACAGCGGCTCTGCCTTGTTCACGCACCCCATGCGAGGATGAACCGCGGCCCCCAAATGGCACATGATAATCTGTGCCAGCTGTTGGCAGATTGACCATCACAACCCCTGTCTTAGCATTGCGGCGGAAATGGCTGGCTCTGGCATGTGAGCTTGTCATAATGCCAGCTGTTAGGCCAAATTCGGTATCATTTGCGATGGTCAGAGCTTGTTCGTAACTATCTGCTTTTAGCAAAGCTGTCATGGGGCCAAACATCTCTTCCACATTGATTGTCGACTGGTTATCAAGACCTGCAATGATAGCAGGTTCCATAAAGTGACCATTCGTTGGCCTGTCAAGCACCGCGCCACCCCATAGGATTTCACCGCCCTCTTTGCGCGCTATCTCAAGATAATTCTGATTAGATTGTAATTGCGATGCGCTGACCACTGGGCCTATCTGTGTGCCCTCTTCAAGCGCATGACCGACGATCATTTTTTGTGTGGCAGTCGTAAATTTCTCGACAAATTCTTCGTAAATTGGCGCATGGATTATCAGGCGTGATGACGCTGTGCATTTCTGTCCAGAGCCGCCAAAAGCACCGCCAACAGCACAAGCGATTGCCAAATCCATATCGCAATCATCCATTACCACTAATGGGTTTTTTGAACCCATTTCCATCTGTAATTTGGTCAGGTTAGGGGCAGCTGTGCAGGCAATTTGCCTGCCAGTTTCAAGCGAGCCTGTAAAAGTAATGGCGTCGATATCTTTGTGACTAGCAATCGCATCACCAATTTCACTGCCAGACCCCATGACAAGGTTAAATAGACCAGCTGGCAGATTTTGTTTGGCGATAATTTCAGTTAATGCCACAGCAGATGCTGGCACTAAATTGGCTGGCTTCCAGATAACAGCATTACCAAAGGCAAGGGCAGGGGCAATTTTCCAAACGGCTGTTGCTGTTGGGAAATTCCAAGGGGAAATGACAGCAACAACGCCTATCGGCTCGCGGCGCACATCGATTTCAATATTGGGGCGAACAGAATCAGCGTTTTCACCAAGCTGGCGCAATGTTTCAGCAGCAAAATAGGTAAAAAATTGGCCAGCACGATAGACCTCACCCTTGCCTTCCGCCAAGGGTTTGCCTTCTTCGCGTGACAATAAATATCCCAACTCTTCTGAGCGTGCCATTAATTCTTCACCAATGGCCATCAGGGCTGAATAACGTTGCTCTATGCCAGTTGCAGCCCATTGTGCTTGCGCCTGTTTGGCAGCATCAATCGCATCTTCTAGGTCAGTCAGGCTAGCTTGTGCAAAATCACCAATAATATCAGATATGTCTGACGGGTTATGATTGGCGATAGTGCTTGTACCATTGCGCCATGCGCCAGCAATATAATTCTGTGTCATTTTATCCCCCATAGACAGCCATGATGGCACATCTGACCGAAACTGTCCTAATGCGTCAATCTCTTTTTATCAACAAAGCCGAAAGCAGGCTTGACTTCACATCAGCAAATTCCGATATCTAGGCTTCCGGCACCTAGCAAAGTCAATGACAAGAACAGGACGTCTTTTTGGGAACTGATTATTTTGACCATAGTCAGATAGCACAACCAGCTATTGTCATTCAGCCGCTGGTGAAAAGCTGGCGATTGCCGCGCGAGGCAGATATCATGCTTGCGGAAGCCATTGGGCTTGCTGAGGCTATTAATTTAGAAGTGGTGCATTCTGATATTTTATCACTACAAGCCCCGCAAGCTGCCACTTTCTTGCGTGCTGGTCAGGTTGAAAACATCCATGATCATGCCGAAAATTATGATGATATGCTTGTCATTGTAAATGCCTCTTTGACACCTGTGCAACAACGCAACCTAGAGACAAAGCTGCATTGTAAAGTCATTGATAGAACAGCTCTTATCCTTGAGATTTTTGGTGCTAGAGCCAGCACACATGCTGGCAGGCTGCAAGTGGAATTAGCAGCGATGATGTTTCAACGCTCGCGTCTTGTGCGTTCCTGGACACATCTAGAGCGTCAAAGAGGTGGCGGCGGCTTTCTGGGTGGACCAGGGGAGCGCCAAATTGAGCTCGATCGCCGTATGCTGATGGATAGGGTGGTGCGCATTAAAGCAGAATTAAAAGATGTGCAACGCACCCGCCATTTACAACGACGCAATCGCAGCCGCAGTGAAACGCCAACTATCGCGCTGGTTGGTTATACCAATGCTGGCAAATCAACCTTATTTAACAGGCTAACAGGCGCAGATGTCCTATCAAAGGATATGCTATTTGCGACCCTTGATCCGACCATGCGTCAAACAGAGCTGCCATCTGGCCAGACGATTGTGCTAGCAGATACGGTTGGGTTCATTAGCCAGCTGCCAACCGAACTTGTCGAGGCATTTAAATCCACCCTAGAAGAGGTCGTAGAGGCTGATATTTTACTTCATGTTCATGATGCCTCATCACCTGTTTTATTTGAAGAAGCATCAGATGTGCGTTCTGTATTGCATGATATTGGCCTGCCAGAAAACAGGCTTGAAGATGATGTCATCCATGTCATGAATAAAAGTGATATCAGGGATGATGAGATGACAGATGCCATCACAAATGAATTTGCCAATGCACAATTCACATCTGCCGTAACAGGTGAGGGTCTTGATGATTTATTGCGTGTGATAGACCAGCATCTGGCATCAGATAGTGCGGTTATCACTGTTACTCTGCCACCACAAGCAGGCCAGGCAAGAGCCTGGCTTTATGAGCGTGGTGATATCCAAGATGATAGTTTTGATGAAACAGGCACCCAGCATATGGCGGTGCGTCTGCGCCGCTCAGATATTGCCCGTTTTGAAAGGCAATTTACCGATATTGCCTTTGTGCTTTAATGCTTATGGGAATGGCCTGAATGATCATTATGAGATGAATGATCATCATGCTTTGCTGATTTTTTACCGCTTAATGAGATGGTGTCAGCTTGCAAAGTGATTGTGCCTGCTGTTTCAAATTGAAAGGTGATCTGATAAGAGCCACCTAATTTAATCGGCTCTTTTAGTCCCATAAACATCAGATGATTACCGCCCTTTTGCAATGTCGCCATGCCACCTGCTGGGATGATAATGCCATCTGCTAGCGGGCGCATTTTCATCACATCGCCAACTAGTTTCATTTCATGAATTTCTGACTTTTTGGCAAAGTCAGCATTAATGCTAATTAAGCGCTCATCGCTATCACCATGATTATGGATGGTAACATAAGCTGCTGTCGCACCAGCTTGTGATGTGGTGGCTCTGATAACAAGATCTGTTATCTTTAGATGCTGCTCACCAGCCTCTGCTAGTGTTATTTTGCTAAAACAAAGTAATAAAATACTGGCAAAAAATAGAGCTCTCATCAGGGTCTCTTTCACGATAATTTGGCAAATTGTGACGGCATATTAGCGAAGAAGAAGGTGAAGATAAATGGAAAATCTGCTATCCTTGTGACATTTTATGGAATGAAATAGCGGCAATAATAAGGAACTGACCCAATGGTGGATGGCTCAAAAAAGACGATTTTAATAACTGGCTGTTCATCTGGTATCGGCCTTGATAGTGCGCTGCGTCTGCAAAAAGAAGGCTGGCAGGTTTTTGCCACTTGCCGCAATCAAGATGATGTTCAGCGCCTATCAGAAGATTATGGGCTGACTAGTTTGCGCCTTGATTATGAAGATGCCACTAGCATTGATGAGGCAGTATCTGCGATTTTAGAGCAAACAGGCGGGCGGCTGGATGCGCTATTTAATAATGGTGCCTATGCGGTGCCAGCTGCGGTTGAAGATTTACCAGTGGCAGCATTGCGGGCCAATTTTGAAGCGAATTTTTTTGGCTGGCATCATCTAACTTGCCAGATAATCCCAGTGATGCGGGCACAAGGGTCAGGTCGTATCATCCAAAATTCATCTGTATTAGGGTTTGCCGCATTACGGTATCGCGGCTCTTATAATGCGACGAAATTTGCTTTAGAAGGGCTGACAGATACGATGCGCCTTGAGCTTTATGGCTCTGGCATTGATGTGGTGTTAATAGAGCCTGGCCCTATTCGCACCATGATAAGAGAGAAATCATATCCCCAATTTTTAAAATGGATAACGGTAAAAGGCAGTGCTCATGAAGGGCTTTATCGCAAAGCGCTTATCCCACGCTTGACAGCTATTAATCCGCCGCCAGATAGATTTGAATTAGGCCCAGAGGCTGTTACAGACGCTGTTTTACATGCGCTGAATGCCAAAAAGCCAATGATACGATATCGCATCACAACTGCCACCACATTGATGATGCTAGCAAAAAGGCTTTTTTCATCTCCTATGATGGACAGATTATCTAGGCGCATTTAAGGTTAACCATATATGTGTCATTGCTATCGTGAATAAAGGATGATCCCACATGATCTTTCGGCAATTATTTGAACCCATCTCATCAACCTATACCTATCTGATTGCAAGCCGCCATGGCGGTGAAGCCTTGCTGATAGATCCTGTATTTGAAAAAACAGAGCGCTATCTTCAGCTATTAGAAGAATTAGATTTAAAATTGGTTAAAGTCATTGATACCCATGTTCACGCTGATCATATCACGGCAATGGGTGCGCTGCGTGATCATACAAATTGCGTCACAGTTATGGGTGAGCAAAGTCCTGTTGATGTGGTCTCTATGCGCGTGACAGATGGCGAGCGTGTGACGATTGAAGGGATTAATTTAACAGCCCTCTATACCCCTGGTCATACAGATGACAGCTATTGTTTCCAGATGAATGATCGGATTTTCACAGGTGATACATTGCTGATACGCGGCACTGGCCGCACTGATTTTCAAAATGGTGATGCAGGTGCGCAATATGATTCCCTTTTTGGCAGATTGCTGAAGATGCCAGAGCAGACATTGATATATCCTGCCCATGATTACAAAGGTGATACAGTGTCAACCATTGCTGAGGAAAAGGCCTATAATCCGCGCCTTCAGGTATCATCAAAACAAGCTTATATAGAGCTGATGAATAATCTGAATTTGCCAAATCCAAAGATGATGGATGTGGCTGTTCCTGAAAATATCAAAATGGGTATCGCACTTGATCAACAACGCTCTGTGAATTCTATAACAGCAAGTGAGCTGGCAACATTATCAGATGATGATTATGTGCTTGTTGATTTACGTGAAGATAGCGAGCGGGTTCGTCATGGGACGATACACAATGCGATACACGCCCCCTATAGCCAATTTGACCGACAAATTGCCAGCCTGTCAGTCTTTGGCAATAAGATGGTGATTTTCTATTGTGCTGCTGGTGAACGTTCAACTATGGCAGTTCGCATAGCTGCTGAAAAGGGGCTAGAGAATGCGGCTCATTTGCCAGGTGGTTTTACCGCATGGAAACAGTCTGGCCAGCCTATATCAGCTTGCTAAAATGGGCTGTGGCGCAGGATATCCCTTGTGACATTATGAATGTCACGGTGACCACAAAGTGCCATAGTCATATCAAGTTCTTTATGAATGATCTCTAGCGTTTTACGAACACCAGCTTTGCCTTGTGCGCCAAGGCCATATAAAAAGGCGCGCCCAATGAGCGTTCCTTTTGCACCAAGTGCAACGGCTTTTAACACATCTTGACCTGAGCGGATACCGCCATCCATCCAGATTTCAATATCATCACCAACAGCAGCCACAATTTCAGGCAATATAGCGATTGAGCTATCAGCACCATCTAGCTGGCGTCCGCCATGATTTGATACAATCAAGGCATCAGCGCCTGAAGCTGCTGCCATTTTCGCATCTTCAGCATCTAGAATGCCTTTGATAATCAGCTTGCCGCCCCACATATCTTTAATGCGTTTAACCGCATCCCAATCAAGGCGCAAATCAAATTGCTCACTGACCCAGCTTGACAGAGATGACATATCAGACACACCTGTGGCATGACCTTGAATATTGCCAAAATAGCGGCGCTTTGTGCCAAGCATACCAAGACACCAGCTTGGCTTTGTTGCCATATTCGCAATGTTTTTCAATGTTAATTTTGGCGGTGTTGTCAGCCCATTTTTCACATCTTTGTGACGCTGGCCTAAAATCTGTAGATCAAGTGTGAGCATCAAAGCCGAACAGCCAGCTGCCTTGGCACGTTCAATCAGGCGTCTAGAGAAATCAAGATCACGCATCACATAAAGCTGAAACCAAAACGGCTCAGGACTATTATCTGCCACATCTTCAATAGAGCAAATTGACATGGTTGATAGCGTAAATGGCACGCCAAATTCGCCAGCAGCTTGAGCTGCTAATATTTCACCATTCGCATGTTGCATGCCTGTTAAGCCTGTTGGTGCTAATGCAACTGGCATAAAGGCATCTTGGCCAATCATCTTGGTAGCTGTTGTACGATTTGACATATCAACGGCGACACGTTGGCGTAACATTATCCGGTCAAAATCACTTTCATTTTTGCGATAGGTCTGTTCTGTCCATGCCCCTGAATCTGCATAGTCATAAAACATCTTTGGCACGCGCTTTCGTGCGAGATTTTGCAAATCATCAATCGTGGTAATGACACTCATTATTAACCCTCAATTTCAATCAAGCCATGCTAGCTAAGCTCACATTAACTAAGCATAGATTTAGCCCTTTTTATGCCAGATTGCCAGCTATGGGTTGTGGCTTTTTTTATCAAGAGGAAAGGGGGTGGCCGAAAATTGACACCAGGGCTGTAATTATGCTAGGTCAAGCGAGGGAAATCGGGGAATTATGATGTTTGTTATTACAGAACTAAACAAGCAAACTGGTGAGACTAAAACCGTCGCACGGTTTGATAATGAAGATGATGCGCATAATTTCTGGCGCCAAATTGCATTTGAAAATATTGACCATGCCCATTTATGGCATCGCTTAGAACGTGATGAAGACGCTGCCTAATAGGCAGATCTTGCCAGAAGTTATCAGCGCCTACCATTAGCACTAGCTTTGATGTTTTGCGCCTTTACTAGCTTTACAAAATAGGCTGAAATCTTCCATGATTGGATAGGATTTTGGAACCAATGAGACTTGTGTAAAGATAGAAGGCTAGAATGGCATCCACTGATTTAAAATCACAGCTATCAGATGATCTCTTTTTATCAGGGGGTGATGTGCATGAGGCTTATGCCAAGGATTGGTCTGAATCCATTCCCCATTTGCCAGAAGTGGTATTACGGCCGCGCACAATAGATGACCTTGTTATGATGATGCGCCTTGCCAATGAAACTGGTCAGCCATTGGTAACGCAAGGCGGCAGAACAGGTCTGGCAGGTGGTGCAACACCTCGTCAGGGGGAATATGCGCTTTCAACAGAACGCTTTACATCAATTTTAGATATTGATCCCATCGGCCGAACCATCACAGTCGAAGCAGGGGTGACTTTACAGCAAATTCAAGAAGCAGCAGCCGAGCATGGCTTGCAATTTCCGCTTGATTTAGGGGCACGAGGCACTGCGACAGCAGGCGGTATCTCAGCAACTAATGCTGGCGGTAATCAGGTGATACGCTATGGCATGACACGCCAGCTTATTCTTGGCCTCAGCGCTGTTATGGCTGATGGCACAGTGATGGCACAGGATAATAAGCTGATTAAAAATAATGCTGGCTTTGATTTAAAACAGTTATTAATTGGCACAGAAGGCACATTAGGTGTCATTACCTCTGTGACTTTCCGTCTATTTCCCAAACAAGATATTACCAAAACAGCGATTTGCGCAGCACGCAATTTTGACGCTGTCACAGATTTGCTGGCATTAGCCGATAAAAAGCTAAATGGGCTTTCGTCATTTGAAGTATTATGGCGTGATTATATGGATGAGATTGTTCATATTGTTGGCAAGCCTGAATTATTTGCGCAAAGCTATCCTTATTATGTTTTGATAGAGGCAGAAACAGCAGAGGATACTGGCCTGTTTGAGCAGGTCATGATGGGCGCTGTTGAAGATGCTATTATCCAAGATGCCTTGCTAGCAGTGAATGAAAGCCAGCGTGCCAGTTTTTGGTCATATCGTGATGCGATTGCTGAGCTGATCTCAGATATGCAGCCAGCCATCAATTTTGATATTGGCATACCCATTACAAAAATGCGTGATTTCACTGATGAAATTGGTGCCGAATTACGCCAGGATTTTGCTGGTATCAGGCTGGTGATTTTTGGTCATATTGGTGATGGAAACCTGCATATGTCAGCGACCACAGGAAGCCAGTCGGATTGTGTTCTTATCGAAGAAAAAGTCTTTGAAAAAGCGACACAGATTGGCGGTACTATCACAGCTGAACATGGCATTGGTGTATTGAAAAAAGACTGGTTGCAAGAGTGCCGTTCTGGCGATGAAATCATGCTGATGCGGCGCTTGAAACAAATGCTTGACCCCAATAATATTTTGAACCCTGGCAGAGTGATTTAAGGGCTTGGGTTAAGGTGTCTTGCTTTGGGTCAGGCCGCCTATCTGGCTAGTCGTCTTTTCTGCCCATATTGTTATGGCAACAACCATAAGCGGTGCTTTTAAGAAAAAATTTGCTGGTAAAAGCATTCATAGTATCCTGTTCTCATAGACGTAAATAGCCATGATAAGATGGTAAGGGGTTAAGGCATTTTTGAACATGTCACAGTCAGATAAAATAAAACATGATTATATCATTATCGGGTCAGGTTCTGCTGGTTCGACAATCGCCTATCGGCTTGGCGCAGAGCCGCAAGCGCAGATTCTGGTTCTGGAATTTGGCAAATCAGATGCTGGTCCCTTCATTCAAATGCCTGCTGCCTTATCCTATCCGATGAATATGAAACGCTATGATTGGGGCTATCAGGCAGAAGCAGAAGATAGTCTTGATGGCAGGTCGTTAGTTTGCCCAAGAGGTAAGGTGATTGGCGGCTCTTCATCCATTAATGGTATGATTTATGTCAGAGGTAATGCTGGTGATTATGATTATTGGCAGGAATCAGGTGCTGATGGCTGGTCTTATGCTGATATCTTGCCCTATTTCAGACGTATGGAAACATCACATGGCGGTGAGGCACCTTGGCGCGGGACAGATGGCCCATTGCATATCACAAGGGGCCCGCGTGATAACCCACTTCATGATGCGTTTGTGAAGGCGTCTGAACAAGCAGGCTATAGCGCGACAGATGATTATAATGGTTATCGCCAAGAGGGAATGGGACCAGCTGATATGACTGTCTATAAGGGGCGTCGTTGGTCATCTGCCAATGCGTATTTGCGCCCTGCTATGGCGCGCGGCAATGTTGAGTTACGCAGCTCTGTTCTTGTTGATTGTTTGTTGTTTGATGGTAAGCGCTGTATTGGTGTGCGCTATCGCAAAGCTGGCAAAGTGATAGATGTATTTGCCAGAAAAGCTGTTATCTTATCAGCTGGGGCGATTGGCAGCCCGGCCATTCTGCAACGCTCTGGTATTGGTCCTGCTAAAATTCTAAAACAGGCTGGTATTGCGGTGCGTGCTGACAGGCCAGGTGTTGGCGCTAATCTGCAAGATCATCTAGAGGTATATTTTCAAATAGCCTGCAAGAAACCCATTACGCTTTATAAGCATCTTAATCTGTTCTCAAAAGCGATGATCGGTGCACAATGGCTATTTTTCAAAAAGGGTCTTGGCGCATCGAACCAATTTGAATCTCTTGGCTTTATTCGTTCTGATAAAGCTGTGCGTTATCCAGATATTCAATATCATTTCCTGCCAGTTGCTATTCGCTATGATGGCAAAGCACCTGCTGAAGGTCACGGCTTTCAGCTGCATGTCGGGCCAATGCGATCACAATCAAGAGGTCATGTCCATATCAGGGATGATAATCCTGAAACAGCACCTGAAATCCGCTTTAATTATCTATCACATAAAGATGATTTGCCAGATTTCAGAAAGGCTTTGCGCCTGACCAGAGAGGTTTTGGCACAGCCAGCTTTTGATGAGTATCGTGGTCATGAAATACAGCCAGGTGATGATGCGACTTCTGATGAGGCACTTGATGCTTTTATCCGCCAGCATGCTGAATCAGCCTATCACCCTTGCGGCACGTGCAAGATGGGGGCGATTGATGATCCGATGGCTGTTGTCGCACCTGATACATCTGTGATTGGTTTTGATAATCTATTTTGTGCTGATTCATCACTTTTTCCGCGCATCACCAATGGCAATTTAAATGCACCATCCATTATGACAGGCGAAAAAGCATCTGATCACATAATGGGGCGTGCGCCATTGGCAAAAGCCAATGATATTCCTTTTGCCCATCCTCATTGGCAAACACAGCAGAGATAAAAATGCTCACAATTTTTGATTCTGTTATCAAAGATAAAGGTTCAAAATATGCTGTTTCAGGGGCAAAGGTGCATTCTAGAGAAGATATTGAGGCAGTCTTAAAAGAACTGAAAACCAACCGAAAATTTGCCAAAGCAACTCATAATAGCTGGGGTGCTATTTTATCAGATGGCGGCTTTGTGAAACAAGATGATGGCGAGGCAGGCGCTGGTATGGTCATTTTGCGAATGCTTGAGCGTGAAAATCTGAGCGATCATCTTATCATCGTCACACGCTGGTATGGCGGCACCAAATTAGGCGGTGACCGATTCAGGCATGTGCAAGAATGCGTGAAGCATTATCTTGCACATTATCGCTAAGCATTTCAGTTTCTGTGTCTATAAAATGGCAAGGGACCCTAGAATAATCAATAATTGCGATACTAGGAAACCAGCATCAACCAACCATAATTTATGTGACCCACCTCTGAAAATCGTTCCTGTATGTGTGCCAACAATGATCGCTATTGCCAACAGGCCGACAGCTTCGATTTGATAGGCCGTTAGCAATAACGCAATGACAGATGCCATTAATAGTGAATCTACCACAGATGATGCCATGCCAAGTGCCATCCCCTTTTGCATGCCAAACCCATCTGGATTTTTGATATGAGGCTGCTCATTCGCCCAAATTGTGCCGAAAATTTTAGGGTGATACCAGATCATACCAAAACCAAAAGCCAGAATTGAACCAACAATTATGGCAAGGCCATTTGCCTGAATAACGGTAATCATTGAACCTCTCCTTTTATTGTTGCGCTAGGCTCTCATTATCAGCTGATTCATCTTTATCTGCAAAATGCACTGGTTTTGATGGGCTGACAGCTGATGCTTGATCATAAAAGGCAAGCTTTCTATCATTGAAACTAGATAATAGAGCAAAGCAGCAAAAAGGATAGCAAGCATGGATAAGCAGCCAACGCAATTTACCTGGCAAGGTTCATCAACAGCACAAATGGTTTCTGCTTTTCATAAAGATGGCTATTTGATGCTTCATGATTTTGCCAACCATGATGAATGTGATGCGCTAATGCAACAGGCTGACAAGCTGATTGATGAATTTGATGCTGCTAAGCATAAGATAGTATTTTCAGCTTCTGGTCAGTCACATGCGGCAAGTGACTATTTCATGAAATCAGCTAGCAATATTTCTTTTTTTCTAGAGCAAGGTGCGGTTGATGATGATGGTAATCTTATCAAAGATAAGGCAAAGGCGATTAATAAAATTGGTCATGCCCTACATGATTTAGATCCCCATTATCGGCAGTTTTCGCGCAAAGCAGAATTAGCTGATCTGGCACAGGCGATAGGATTTCAAAACCCACTATTATTGCAGTCTATGGTGATTTGCAAACAGCCTCTGATTGGCGGTGAGGTTAACCCACATCAAGATTCCACCTTTTTATATACAGAGCCTGAAAGCTGTGTTGGCTTCTGGTTAGCACTAGAGGATGCGACCATTGAAAATGGCTGTATGTGGGCATCTGAAGGTAGTCATAATGGCCCGCTATTATCGCGCTTTGTCAGAGCGCAAGATGGCATGAAAATGGTTGAAAATGAAGCTGGCATCATGCCTGAATGTGATGTGCCATTAATCGCGCCAAAAGGGACACTTATCTTGCTTCATGGCAGGTTGCCTCATCTATCGCCAGCTAACCATTCTAAAAGATCGCGCTATGCTTATGCGCTTCATGTGATAGATGGCGCGGCTGATTATGCGGCTGATAATTGGCTGCAACGTCCAGATGATTTTGCCTTGTCAGGTTTTGCTTAAAAGGCGGCTAGAGTTGCGCATAGGCTTTCGCAATTTTGGCAGCCACAAGTGCATTATTCATCACAAGTGCCTGATTGGTAATTAATGATCGCCCCATCGTATCTTGTCTGATGCAATCAAGCAAAAAGGGCGTAACAGCTTTGCCTGAAATCCCTTTTTCAAAGGCAGTGGCCAATGCTTTATCAATCACAGCTTTTAGATCATCTGCAGGTATATCACTATCTTCTGGGACAGGATTAGCGATTAATAACCCGCCTTTCAGGCCAGCTTGCCATTTGATTTTCATAATGGCTGCTATATCCTCAGCACTATCAGCGCGGTCATGTAACATGATACCAGAATGGCGTGACCAGAAAGCAGGCAACTCATTTGTCTGATAGCCAATCACTGGCACACCAGCTGTTTCAAGATATTCCATGGTTAGGGCCAGATCCAAAATTGCCTTTGGACCAGCACTAATCACAGCGACATTTGTCTGGGCTAATTCAGGTAAATCAGCTGATATGTCGAAATCTGTTTCTGCACCTCTGTGAACGCCGCCAATGCCGCCAGTGGCAAAGACTGATATACCTGCCATTTCAGCAAAAATCATCGTGGCAGCAACAGTGGTTGCCCCGTGACCGCCTCTGGCAATGACAGATGCGATATCACGTCTGCTGACTTTTGTGACATCCATTTGCGGGTCTGATAATCTGTCCAGATCATCCTTGCCAAGGCCAATTTTGACAATGCCATCAAGGATAGCAATGGTGGCAGGGACAGCGCCTTCTTTGCGGACTGTTTCTTCGATATCTCTGGCAGTGGCTCTGTTTTCCGGGAAAGGCAGGCCATGCGAAATAATGGTTGATTCCAATGCCACAACAGCTTTGTTCTGTGCAAGGGCTGCGGCAATTTCTGGCTGGATATCAAGTGGCAAAGACATCAATGTTTTTGTCCTACTCTGTCAGATGTTCCTTTGTCAGGAAGGGATTAACAGGTGCTTGTGATAATGTGGCATAATAGGCAGCTTTGGCAGCCATCATCGCTATTATAGCAGGTGGCTGCTGGTTGGAAAGTGCGAATAAAGCACCAGCAAGTAACGCATCTCCTGCGCCTGACAAGGTGGCGTTTTCTGCTCTGATCATGTTCACGCTTTGGGTGAATGCCACTGCTTCAAGGGCTGGTTGATTGATTGTTTCATCCTTGTTGCCATAGCAAAAGCCGCTGCTGCCATGGCTTAATAAAATATGTGATAGGCCTTTTGCCAAGAATGTATCTGCCAGCTTGTTTAGCGATGTTGTCGCTGGCATATCAGCAAGGGTGCAGGCTTCATCAAAATTGCCTTTCAGCATATCAAAAGCATCAAGATAAGGTGCAAAGCGCATGGCTTTATGTGCTGAGACACAATCACCACATAATAGCTGTTTTTCTGATTTCATCTCGGCAATTATGGCAATGGAATCTGCTGGCAGATTAGCATCAATAATGATGATATCAGCTTGCGTTATGGCAGCTTCTTTGGTTTTAAGAAAACGACTATCTAGGCGGTCAATCAGCGGCATTTGGTTAATCGCAGATATTAACTCACCATCAGGGTGATGCAGGCTGAGATAGCAATCTGCAGAATGGTTTGCAACTGTCAGACATTCTGTCAGCATAATATCAAGGCCAGCTAGTTTGTCTTTTAATGCATGACTATTCTGGCAGTCACCAAAGGTTGAGATAAGGCGTATCTGACAATCAAGGCGTGCCAGATTTTCAGCAATATTGCGTGCGACCCCGCCATGATGAGAGGTGATTGTGCCAGGATGAGAATCAGCAATGATTTCAGGCGGCGTACATGCATGGCCTGTTATGTCGATATTTGCACCGCCAATAATTAAAAATGTTGGAGCATTGCTTGGCATTATAGTGCCTTTTCAGGGTGAGCATTTAAAAAAGCTGGCAATTCGGCACAAGCTGCTTCAGCACGGCAAATAGCAGGGCAATCTGTATAATCAATCCCCCATCTTGCGGCGTTATAAAGCTGTGGTATCAAGCAAATATCAGCCATGGTCACAATGCTGCCAGCACAAAAAGGCCCTTCATCAATTTGAAAATCAGCTTTGGTAATCAGCTCTTCAAATGCCATCAGGCCAGGTTTGATAAAATGATGCATCCATTGTGTGCGTGCTGGCTCTTCACCGCCTGTCGCATGACGTATCACAGATAAATTACATACAGGATGGATATCAACGGCAATCGCCATTGCCGCAGCCTGAATATGGGCTTTGGCAATCGCATCATCTGGCCAGAGATAAAGGCCTCTTGTCTTATGAAGATAGTCTAAAATAGCCAGTGACTGCGTCAACATAACACCATCAATCGCTAAAGCAGGAACCAGACCTTGCGGATTACGTGCTAGATGGTGTGTTTGTTTATGAGTGCCAGATAACAAATTGACCAGCTCTGTTTGATAGGGCAGCTCAAGCAGGTTTAACGCTATTCTGACCCGATAGCTGGCAGATGATTTTGGATAATCATATAAAATAATGTCATCACTCATAAAGGCTGGCTTCCTTCAAGATGGCTTGCAAGGTTGCTAGATCTCCAATTTGATTTGCCATCATTAGCACAAGGCGCGCATTAAGCGCATGGCTATCAGCTTCTGTCAGACCATCATGTGCCCTCATAAGCGCTTCATAAAATAGATCGCCATCTGTGCCTAATTTATCATCGCCAATTGCTAAGCCTGTCATGATATCTCAGTCCTTTTCGGTTATCATTTAATAGCCTCTGGCCTTATCAAAAGCTGCCATGATTGCAGCTTTATCAGCTGTTTCAAAAGAGGCTGCGATATGACCATCTGGCCGAATAAGATATAGCGCATCACGCCCATAACGTTCAGCGATGAAATCGACATCTCCATGATAGCATGGGTAATCATCATCGCTCTGGTTCAGGCCAATACGGGCAATGCCTTCACAATAAGGTGCCTTTAAATCGCCAATCGCCAGCAAGGTGAAGCCAGCAGGCAAAAGCGAGATCAGCCATTGATTATCCTGCAAAGGAACATCTTTTACCGCAGTGCCAACCATTGCTTGGCAAGGGCCATCTGTTTGCAGTGACAGACCAGCTAGCGAACATGGCAAAGACAGCCTGCCTGAATTAATCAATTTGCGCGCAAAAGGCATCGTGCTAGCTAGTTTTAACACCTCATTGCGGAATAGCATTTCCACAGGTGATTTTGGCGTCATAAAATTGGTTGCTCGTGCTGAATTGGCGATGTTTTCAGCGGCACCATGACCACGTTCTTCATCATAGCTAGCAAGGATGGATGGGGCGGCTGTGCCATCTATCAAGGCTGCTAATTTCCAACAAAGATTATCAATATCATGAATGCCGCCATTACCACCTCTGGCACCAAAGGGCGAGACAACATGGGCACTATCACCAGCAAAAATCACTCTGCCATGAACAAATTCTTCCATGCTAGCACAGCGGAATTGATAAATGCTCATCCAATCCAAGGTAAAAGGCTTATCACCTAAGATGGCTTGGATGCGTGGTATGACCTGTTCAGGGTCATTTTCTTTATCTGTGTCAGCATCTGGGCCAAGCTGTAAATCAATTCTGTAAATATTATCTGGCTGCTGATGAAGCAAGGCAGATTGGCCGTTGTGAAAGGGAGGCTGAAACCAAAACCACCGCTCTGGTGTTTGTGTTTCAAAAGGCGTTTGATCTGTTTCAATATCAGCTATCAGGAATTTTTCATTAAATGACTGGCCTTCAAAAGATAGCCCCATACGTTGTCTGGTTGGTGAGTTCGCACCATCACATGCAATGATATAATCTGACTCTAGCTGATAGGTGCCATCTGGAGTTGTGATATCCAGCGTTACATAATCACCATGATCATGATGATTGGTCACCTTGTTTTTAAAGCGCAAATCGATCAGATCAGGAAAATCACCAGCACGTTCAATCAGATATTCTTCGACATAATATTGTTGTAAATTAATGAAGGCAGGATATTTATGACCCTGCTCTGGCAGCAAATCAAAATGATAGACTTCCCGATCATGATGAAATAACCGGCCAGTTTGCCAGACTACGCCTTTCTCAAGCATCTTCGTGCCAATGCCAAGGCGATCGAAAATCTCTAAGGTGCGTTTTGCCCAGCAAATAGCACGCGAGCCAACAGACACAACATTATTATCATCAAGCACAAGGCACGGGATATTGCGCATCGCAAGATCAATCGCCAAGGCAAGGCCAATCGGCCCAGCACCAATGATAATCACCTTATGACGTGGTTCAGCAGCAGATAGGCCAGCTGGCTTTACATAATCAAAAATCTGATAATCATAAGATGCCATAATTGGGGTCACTCACGCAAAGCGGCATATATCAGCGAGCTATGCCACTATTTATAATTACATTCTGCTCATTCTTTAATGTTGCCCATACTTTAGTTCTGCCCATTCTTTAGTTCTGTAAGGCTTCCCACATTTGCCTATCACGTTCTGCTGTCCAAATGCGCGGTGTGTCAATTCCAGATGCTTCATCAAAGGCACGTGCCACATTGAAGGGCAGGCAATGTTCATAAATAGCATAGCTTGAGAATTTCGGGTCACAAGCCTCACGCACAGCGTCAAAGGCATCTTTTAGATTGCCGCCTCTGGCAGCAATTTTGGCAGCTGGCTGATAGGTCGATGTCACAAAATCTCTGGTATTTTCAATCGCATCATTGACCATTTTTTTGCCAATAAGGGCATCACCACGCCCTGGGGCAATCGCATCAACATCAAAGGTTTTAATGGCATCCAATGTGCCGCCCCAATCATTGAAATGCCCATCACCGCAATAGCAGGCAGAATGATACTCAACAATATCACCTGTAAACATGACATTTTGATCTGGCACATGAATGACAATATCACCAGCAGTATGAGCCCTGCCAAGATGACGCAAATCAACACGGCGATTACCCAAATAAACAGTCATATTGTCTGAAAAGGTAGTGGTTGGCCAGGTCAAGCCAGGGATAGATTCATGGCCTTCAAATAGGCGCGGAAAGCGGCCAAATTCACTATCCCAATCTTCTTTGCCGCGCTCAACTACCATAGAGCGAGCCTTATCCGACATGATAATTTGCGATGCATCAAAGGCAGAGGCACCAAGCACACGAACCGCATGATAATGTGTTAGCACTAGATGGCTGATAGGCTTGTCAGTGACTTGTCTGACACAATCAATGACTTTTTGTGCCAGACGTGGTGTGGCTTGTGCTTCGATAATCATGACGCTGTCATCACCGATAATCACACCTGAATTTGGGTCACCTTCAGCTGTGAACGCATAAAGGCCATCACCAATTTCAGTAAAGCTGATTGTCTTTTCGCTGAGATCACCTTGTGATGCGAATGATTTTGTCATTTTCGGTTTCCTTTATCTTTTGACTGCTGGCAATAAGGCACCAGAACAGCTGCCAAATCCTATCTGATAGCCATCACCTTCTGCCCAGCCCTCTAGCGTGATGATATCATGATCTTCAATAAATGACCGCTCACAATTTGGGCTGATGGTAATAGGCTCTTTGCCACCCCAAGATAGCTCAAGCAAGCTGCCACGATTTTGTCTCTCAGGGCCTGATATTGTCCCAGATCCTATCAGGTCACCTGTGCGCATGGGACAGCCAGAGCTAGCATGATGGGCAAGTTGTTGGGCTGAGGAATAATACATTTCGCTATAATTAGTGCGGGTGATTTCAGCCTCATCACCGTCTTTGCTTTGCAGGCTAACTGACAGGTGAATATCATAGAGCATAGGCCCTGTATCTTTGATGTGATCAAGCAATGGTTCAATGCGTTCTGGTGTCATTACACGGAACGGCTCTAACGCTGCTCTTGTGACAATCCAGGGTGAAATGCTTGTCGCTGTTGCTTTGGCTTGAAAGGGACCTAGCGGTTGATATTCCCATGCTTGAATATCTCTGGCAGACCAATCATTGAGCAAAACATAGCCAAAAATCATATCATCTGCTTCATCAACACTGACAGGCCCTGTGCTTGATTTGCCAACTAAGGCGCCCATTTCAAGTTCAAAATCAAAGCGATTTGATGGCGCAAAAACAGGCTTATCAGCTGTTGGTGGCTTTAGCTGACCATAGGGGCGGGTGATAGGCGTGCCTGATATCATCACAGATGAGGCTCTGCCATTATAGCCGATGGGGATATGCAGCCAATTTGGTGGCAAGGCATTTTCTGCCCCTCTGAACATTGTGCCAACATTGGTTGCATGATGGCGGCCAGCGTAAAAATCGGTGTACTCAGAAATCTGGCATGGCAGATGCATGGTGGCATCAGTTTGCTTGACCATCAGATGAGACAGCTTTTCAGCATCTGCACCATCTTGTAACAATGCAATGATATGATTTCGAAATGCCTGCCAGATAGATTGATCAGCTGCCATCAGCTTGTTCCAATAAGGCACATCACAATAAGGCCCGCCTGTGATATCTATCAGCCCTTCTGTCTCAGCAGTGCGGCAATCAAAAATCATATCACCAATGGCAATACCGCATGATGGCTCATGCGTATCTGATGAAAACACACCATAAGGCAAGTTATTTAAGGGGAAGGGACAGTCAGGCAGATTAGCTGAGGCAAGCCAGCTTTTTTGTAACGGCATTTTTTTGTCTCTTATTTTTTCGTGTTAAAATTCTTCGGCAAATCCTGCCAGCAATCAACATAGTCATCTTGCAGAGGTGCTTGGTTGGCGGCAAAATCTGTGAGGTGCTGGGGAAAGCGTGTTTCAAACATAAATGACATCGTATCGGACAATTTATGTGGTGCAAGCTCTGCATTACTTGCTTTTTCAAAGGCATCCTTATCAGGACCATGTGGCAACATCATATTATGAAGTGATAAACCGCCAGGCACAAAGCCTGTTAATTTGGCATCATATTGGCCATGAATATTACCCATTAATTCTGACATGACATTTTTATGATACCAAGGGGGGCGGAAGGTGTCTTCAGCAACCATCCATCTATCACGGAATAGCACAAAATCAATATTCGCTGTGCCTTCTGTTCCTGATGGGGCTGTTAGGACTGTGAAAATAGATGGGTCTGGATGATCAAATAGCACCGCACCAACAGGGCAGAAATAACGCAAATCATATTTCACAGGCACATAATTGCCGTGCCATGCCACAACATCAAGCGGACTTTGGTCAATTTTGGATTTATGAAATTGCCCACACCATTTTATGATTAGCTCTGATGGCGTTTCACGATCTTCAAATGTTGCCACAGGTGTTTTGAAATCACGCGCATTCGCAAGGCAATTCGCACCAATAGGACCGCGATAAGGCAAGGTGAATTTCTGACCATAATTCTCACAGATAAACCCTCTTGCTGGACCGTCTGTAACCTCAACACGATAGACCAATCCGCGCGGGATAATGGCAATTTCCTGAGGCGCAATATCAAGAATGCCTAGCTCTGTATGAAAGCGTAAACTGCCTTCTTGCGGAACAATTAGCAATTCTGAATCAGCTGAATAAAAATAGCTATCTTCCATGCTTTTTGTCACAAGATAAATATGAGCTGCCATGCCAGTTTGCGTGTTCACATCACCTGCTGTTGTCATGGTGTGGATGCCACCTACCCAATCTGTATCATCGGTGCTATGGGGTACAGGGTCCCAGCGATATTGACCAAGGCTGATGATATCAGGGTCAATCAGAGGTGCTGATTTCCAATTTGGCACCGCTATTTTTTCAAATCGCCCAACATGTTTCACAGATGGTCTGATGCGATACACCCATGTTCTTTCATTCTCTGCAACAGGTGCGGTAAAAGGTGTGCCAGATAATTGTTCACCATAAAGACCATAGGCGCATTTTTGGGGGCTATTCATGCCAACTGGTAATGCACCTTCCAAGGCTTCTGTCTCAAAATGATTGCCAAAACCAGATTGATAACCAGCATGGCCATGCTGTGCTGTGATAAGAGTGCGTGCCATAGCTATATGACCTTTTTGTTATTCATAGAGTTTGACAGATTATTAGTTGAAAATGTAACTATCAAGCATCAGATGATAGAAAAATGATAATGATTGTCAAAAAATGGTCTTTAATAGTGAGCAATTTTTACCCTATTTATTAAACAGAGCTGCTGAACATGCCAGCAGGTCATTTCAATCTGTTTATAAGTCACGTTATGGGATGTTGCGCACCGAATGGCGGGTATTATTTCATTTAGGGGTTTATGAACATCTAACCGCCAGTCAAATTTGCGAGATGGCAGGCCTGCATAAAACCAAGGTCAGCCGTGCTGTGGCAGCCTTGCAAGAAAAGCGCCTGATAACAAAGCGCATAGATGAAAATGACAGACGATTTGCCCCATTAATACTGACCGCCAAGGGGAAGACTGTCTTTGCTGATTTATCGCAGATGGCAGAAAAGATGCATCATGAATTAATGGCGGATTTCACCGAAGAAGAACAAGCCATTCTTTTAAAATGTCTCCATCAGTTGCGTGATGATAAATAAAAGCAGATGATCATGACAAAGATTTAAGTTTTGTTTTGATGCACATTATTGGCAACTGGCAGACGCAATAACAGCGCAAATTGCAATAATGCCATCACCACAAAACCAGCAATGATAGGCAAAAATAAGCCATCATAAAGACCATAGAAAACGCTGCCTAAAAAAGGACCAAGAGCCATGCCAAAGCCGCGTGGGATCGTGATAAGACCTTTGGCTCTGCCATAGACATTGGCACTGAAATATAAATTGGTCACAAAGCCGAACATAATGGTGATGATGCCATTGCCAATGCCGTATAGGATCATTGAAATAACGGCCAGAGCCGGATGCGGTATCATCGCAAGCAAGATGCCGCAAATGATAAGGCAAAAGGCGATAATACCAGTTATTCTGGCATCAATCTTATGGGCAAAACGCATTTCTATGACACGGCCAACCACTTGAAAAGGACCAAATAGGCTAGCTAGGATCACGGCCAATGTCATATTGCCAAGAGAGGAAGAAAACCAGCTGATCCATAATAGGGTGACAGCTGAGAACGCCATATAGTAAATGGCGTTGGAGCCAGCAATTAACAGTAATGCGTTCTTTTCAATTTTGCTTAACAGGCCAAAGCTGAAATCTGTTTGCGTGGCAAGGCGGGCATGAAGCGGCTGAACGGAACCTGATAAATATAAAGCAATGCTGCCAAGACTTGCTAGGATAGCAGCTGCTGAAAGACAGGCTGTGATGAGGCCAAAATGGCTCAAAATAGGGCTGAAAATAAGCCAGACCACTGTGCTGGCAACACCGCCATAAAAACTGATGACCGATATTAAATGGCGTGATCTTCTTTCATCTAGCTGCACCGCAATCGAAAATGCCACCTCATAAGTTGCTAAAGAAAAGCTGATGCCGATAATGCCAAGACATAAACATACCCACCAAAAAGACGGCACTATCCATAACGCACCAATGCCTATGCTACCAAGTAACAGCCCTGTCCCCAAAACACGCAAGCCGCCAATCCTGTCAACAAATTGCCCGATGAGATAGGATAATATCGCCTGAATAAATAATAATGCGCTTATCGCTTTTAAAATTGTATCAGGTGAAACAGCCACATGTTGGGCAAGCGGCTCTTTTAAAATCGCAAAGACATAATATAACAGCCCATAGCTGAATATTTGGGTCAGTCCGAGGAAATGAATCGCTTTGGGAGAGGCTTTTTGCATGTGGCAATCCTATGCCATCATGCCAGCGAAAGCGATATTAAAAGCTATAACTCAGACTAATTTCAGCATATTCTGCTTTTTCAAGCGCGCTATTATGGGTGTCTTTGGCAAGGCCAGTTGGCACAGAGGCTGCAGCACGAATGACAAGCCCATCTGATAGGCGTCTTTCAGCACTTAGCGAGGCTGATGTTGAGTGAAAGTGCAAATCACGACCAATAGTCATCAGATAGCTTGTATCATCCACATCATTCATCGTCAGACGCACACCTGCAAAAACATCACGTTGAAAGCCATGATGGCTGTGCTTGCCTCTGCTATCATAGGCAAATTCACCAATGATGCCAGCATCAGCAGAGCTATCAAAGACAGAGTAAAGCGTATATTCTAGCCCGCCTGTTGCCCCATAATAATCTTTAATAATCGTATTATTATCAGGCTGTCCTGTCCGATGTATCAGCTCAGCTTTGATAAGCCAGTCACCAGCAATATGTTGAATATCTGTGCCTGCTTGGGTGATTTTATGATAGGTGGGCGTCATCTGCATATCAGCGCCAACCGCCAAGCTTGGCTCTCTGCCTGTGCCATCAAAATAGGATAGGCCGATATCGGTATCGCCAACATAGCCTTCCCAACGAAGCGCCGCACTAAGGCAGTTTTTACAACTATCCTCATCATATAAATTACGGCTATCAGCCACGGTCAAAGGCAGGTTTTCACGGCTTGATCGAAACGGATAACGATTTGGCACAAAGCGCGGCATCATCAAGATTGTCAGCGCACCAGGCCCAACATCACCTGTGATGGTTGCCATCGGCATACCGCGCTTTTGTCCATGTTGCAGGCCAGCACGATAATCTTTGCTATTGATGATATCGCTAGGGTTAAAGACATCTGTCTTGCCCCAAAATACGATATCACTGCCAATCAAAAAGCTGTAATCACCGATGGTGGTGCGATAATGACTATCCTGCCAGTCAATCTCAGCCTGATTGCCGCCAATCGCATTGATATGAGGGCGCAATGAAATACTGCTATCATCATGATAGATATCTAGCGATGGTTCAAAACGCAAAGCTGTGGTTGAACGTTGTTGATGAGCAGCAGGTGCCTGTTTGTTATAATGTGTTATCCCAGCTTCAATCTTGCCATATTGTTCACTTTCAAAGGCATTGGCAGTCGATAATAGAAGCCACAAACAAAATGCTGCATAACAGGCAATCCTCATTTACGTGCTGCCTTTGGCAAAGATTGTGGGCTGAAATCCTTTTCGCTCAAACCAACCTGAAACTGATAATTATCCCATTGTAATTTTGTTGATTTACCTGTTTGCAGATTCATCATTTCCATCACGCCAGCACGCCAAAATTTATCTAGATATTGTTGATATCCTGAAAAAGAGAGTGTTTTTTCAAGATCGCCTCTGCGATTATAATATTCGATTTTATGAACACGATATTCAGCATTATCAATATATGAGACGCGCTTTGAATAACCTGATTTTTTATTTTTAGGCTGACTTTCAACAACAAAACATGTCAGGCCATCAGCATTCGGGCATGGCTCATCACGCAGCCAAATATGAGTGTTATCTTCAACTTCTTCAGAGCCTAAATCTTCATAGCTAAATTCAGAGCTAACAAATTTGCCAGTGCGATTGGATGATGAAATGCGTTTCACACGCTTCACAGCAGGCAAGAATAGCCATTGATCATCATCATTTGGTTCTAGGTTGGAATGCGTTAACATAGAAGTGCCTCTAATATCGCGCGGTTTGGTAAAGATGATGATGCTTTTATCACCCATCTCACCAGCAGGCTGTTCCAGCGTCCGGCTAGTAAAGACACGGACAGATTCTTTGCCTGCTTTATTTTTCAATACCATTTGCCCTGAGACTTCAACATCACCAAAACCAGCATCGCGTGCGCTTTGCTCCTGTGCAATGGCAAGGCCTTTTGCCTCATCAGCCAATGCCTTTGGGCCATAGATGCCACCTGCAGCTATCATCACCGCACCGATAATCATCGCTGTTGTTGCTGTTTTTAACGAAGAGATTTTATCTTTCATCTTATCCATCCAAATTAATAAGGGGGGCAAAAGTAGGAAATCAACCACCAGCGCAAATGCCAGCGTGATCGCTGTCAGACGTGCCAGGTCACGGTTCACGGCAAAACCAGACTGGCCTAATATGGCAAAACCAACCACAAGACCAACAGATGTAACGGTTAATGCCATACCAACTGATTTAAAGGCATAGCGAACAGAATCTTCACCGCTGAGACCTTTTTTGCGGCCATTGGCATATTTCAGCATGAAGTGCACCGTATCATCGACCACAATACCAAGCGTCATTGCAACCACAACAGATACAGCCAAAGTGATTGTGCCCATCATATAACCCCACAGGCCAAAAGCCATCAAAGCAGGGATCAAATTCGGCACAAGCGAAATCAGGCCAAGCTGAACATTGCGCAATACAAGTAAGATAATCGCTGAAATACCAACCAAGGCAAGCAGAGTGCCTTGCAGCATAGCTGGCACATCTCTGGCTGATATCATGGTATAGACGATTGATTGCCCTGTGACAGGCGTTTTCAGCTCTGGTGCATTTTCATCAAACCAGCTCTGTACCCTGCCATCAAGGCTTAGCATATCAGCAGTTGTCACATTTGGCACATAGGCTGTAATTCTGATGGCTGAACGGTCAACATTAATCTGATCTGTTAGATCCATGCCATAGCCAAGTGAGAGTTCATATAAGAACAAAAATTGCGAGGCTTCATCCTCACTAGCTGGCAGACGATAATAGCTAGTATCATCATTATTCATATTCTGATTAAGCCGCTTTAGCACATCTGTGATAGAGCGCACATTACTCACCTCTGGCTGGGCACGAAGATAGGCTGTCAGCTCATTTGCCTTTGCCAGAAAATCAACATCATTAATGCCGCTTTCAATGCCTGTTTCCAGCGAATATTCCAGCACATTGAGACCGCCTAGATTATTTTCATAATAATCAGATGCCTGGCGAAATTCATAACGTTCGTCAAAATAGCGGATGAAATCATCTTCTAATTTGATTTGCGTCACACCAGCACCAAAGGCAATGACTAATAGCGGAATGCCAATTAAAAGCTGGCGTTGTCTGCGTATGACGAACTCACCAAGTGCTACCATTATTTTATCAGTCAATGCTTGGCCTTTTGCCTTGCCAGCTGGCAGTAAACAAATCAAAGCTGGCAGCACAGCTAGGGTGAAAATCCAAACAGCTATCATGCCTGCTGCCACCATATTACCAAGCTGGCGGAAGGGCGGAGAAATTGAAAAATTCAAAGATAAAAAGCCAAGTGCCGTTGTCAGACAGGCGACGGTGATGGCCAAGCCATGTTCAGAGATAGCTGTTCTGGCCCATATTTGTCTGTCTGATGTTGTGGTGCGTAATTGACGTGCGGCAGCTAGGATGTGAACTGTGCTTGCAATGGTAAGTGTGATGATCATCAAAGGGGCAATGGCTGTCGCAGAATTAAGTGGTATTTTTGTCCAGCCTAGCGCGCCAAGAGATACCAAGGCTGCCAGAATAGCGATGAATAAAATTGATGCAACGCCAGATGCTGAACGCAGCAATAAGCCAACAACCAATAGCATCGCAATCAACATGGCAGGTGTTAGTGTCATGCCATCTTGCTGGCTTGAATTGGAAAATTGCGCGCCGATTGCAATACTGCCTGTCGAAGAAAAATCAATATCAGGATATTTTTCCCCAAAGGCATCTAGCATCGGTTCTACTTCTGCCATGACCTCTGGAATTTCATTTGCCAAATCAAGGCCTGGCAAGCGGAAAATCACGGTGACAGGTGATACAGATGTGTTGCTATCAATAAGCTGATTGACAATCTCAACACGTGATAAAGCGATTTCCTTAGCACGCTGTGCTTGCGCTTCAGTCACTGAATAGGGGTCAACCACCAGATCTTCGACAATCATGAAATCGCCATCTGCATAGCTGTTTTGAAACCGTGTAATGGAATTGACCAGCCTAACATAGGGCAATGTCCACGCTTCCTCAGTTAGCTCATCAATCGCTTGTAATGTGCGTGGGGTGAAAATCTCACCATCTTTGGGGATGATCAGAATATTCAAGGTATCATCCTTGGCATATTCTGCTTCAAATCTATCCAGCAATATCTTGTCAGGATTTTTGTCATCCATAAAGACCCTGCCATCAGTATCAAGGGTCAGATTTGGAACACCAGCAATGACAACACAAGCAGCCAGAATGAAAAAAATCGCTGCGCTATAACGCCATCTTACGATAAAATCAGCATAGCGCTCAAAAAATGATTTTTGTGTTGTTTGTGACATGCCAGCCCTCCAAAATTCTCTGAAATGATAATGCAGACCATTTCCCCGATTGATAACAGAGCCTGATATCACATTATTCATTATAACTAATATTATAGAGATGCCTTATATACTAACAAAGCAATGCTATGGATGCATCAGCTAATCATAGTCTTTATGTTTTGTGATTGTGATGATGTGTTATGGCTGTGTTTGCAGAGACTCTATCTGGCTTGTTAGCTCTTCGATAATAGGAGCATCATCAGGTAGTTTTTCCAGCAAATTATTCCAGAAATTAATAGCTGTTTTATTGTCGCCTGCCAGCTTGGCAAAATGCCCTGCAAAAAATAGATATTCCAGTCTTTCGGGATCTAGGCTAGCAATGCGTTCCAGGATACGTGCTGCTTCAGGCAGAAAATCAGCACCGCGGCCTGATGCTAATATCTGCTCAAGCGGGGCAAGCTGGCTCTTGATAGATTGGCTGTCAGCTTGTGCAGCACCGATAAGCGCTTTGATAAAACCTACTTCATCACCAAGAACTTGCTTGGCACGGATAAGGCGTTGCCAGCCTGCCAGATCATCTGGATTATCTTTAAGCCTATCTTCTAATTGGCCAATCATGGCAGCGATCATCTCATCTTGCTCATCTTGTGATAGGTCAGATGCATCAGCGATAATGCCTTCATCAAGAGCCGGCATATCAGCAATAGCAATCCCAGCCTTATCAGCAGCAAATTGAATGTTCTGGCGCACTAATGACACCCATGGTGCATCAGCATTTGATACTGCCAAGACCTGTTGCCATATAGTGATGGCTTGTTCAAATTGCTCATCCTGATAAGCAGCTAGGCCAAGCAAATATAATGCGCGTGGCTCTTGCGGATCTTGCGTTAGAATATCTTGGATGATGGTGCGCGCTGGCAAGGTGACAAGACCATCTGCTTGTCGTGCGAGCGCCTCTGCCATCATGGAGCGGATAGCTAGATTATTATCAGTTAGCGCTAACGCTTTTGTCAGTGCCTGTTGTTCAATCTCAAATTCATTCGCAGAAGCAGCTGCCATTGCCAATGATAATTGTGCTTCAACAGAAGAAGGATTATCTGATGCTGCCTGAATGGCTTGTGTTAATCGTGCTTTATCTTGGGTTTGTTGGCGTGCTATCTCAGCTGCTGCATTCTCTTTTTCAACCTGCCTTTGTGCAAGCGGCTGTGCTGTTAAATCAGGGCTGCCAAGCTGGCTGTAAATCACAAAGCTGACAGCGATAATAGCAGCAACACCACCAACCAGATAAAGCTGACTTATCTGAGCTGTCTTTTTGCTAACAAATTGTGCTTCATCATTATTGTCATCATCTGTGATGGCAGGAATTTGTGATGCTGTCTCATCTGATAGCCCGCTATCATCATCATTATCATCATTATTTTGACGCCGATAGATAACTAACAAAATAAGCCCGAAAGCTATGATAATGAAAGGCGTTGCCCATAGCGCATAGGTTTGTGTTGTGACCGGCGGATTGAGCAAAATATAGTCACCATAACGCTGGCGCAGAGCGTCTAAAATAGCATCATCATCATCGCCAGCGACGAGCAATTCACGTACCTGACGGCGCAAATCAACCGCTAGATCAGCATCTGAATCATCAATCGATTGGTTCTGACAAACAAGGCATCGCAACTGGGCAGATAAATCACGCGCCCTTTGTTCCAGCTGTGGGTCTGATAATTGTTCTTCTGGACTGATCGCTGCAACAGGTGTGCTAATCGCTAGCGCAAGGCTAATAATGATACACCATCTGGCGATAATGTTCCCTTTAACCATCATTTCAAATCCTGCAAAGCTGGCCTGATGATATCTGTTAACACCTCTTTAAAAATGGGGCCAGCATGCCGCACAATGATTGTGCCGTCACCATCAATGACAAAGGTTTCAGGAACGCCATAAACACCCCATTCAATCGCTGTTCGGCCATCATAATCCATCCACAGAGCACTGTAGGGATTGCCAAATTGCTCTAGAAACTGGCTGGTATCATCCAGCTTATCCTTGTAGGCAATGCCAATGATTGGCACATCTTCTGCTAATAGCGCAAGCGCAGGTGCTTCAGCTTTGCATGGCGCACACCAGCTTGCCATAAAATTGACCAATATCGGCTGACCTTGGAATGCCTCAATGGTTTTGGCTAAGTCTGGCTGATAGGCAGTTGCTGGCAGAGCAGGTGCCTTTTGGCCAATCAAAACCGATGGCAGCTGTTCTTGATTGCGTGTGCCAGATAAATTGCCATAAAGCCCAATAGCTGAAATGATAGCGAGGCCTAAAAATGCGATTATGGGCAAAATAAAGGGCAGTTTTTTCAAAAGTGATTTTTGTGCCATGATGATAAAGCCTGTCTATGCTGACCTTAGGCCAGTCTTTGCTGTTGGCGCAGATTGCCTGCCAGCAAATGCCAATATGCCGCCAAATGCCATAATAACAGCACCACCCCAAATCCAGCTTACAAGCGGTTTGTGATATAACCGAAGCGCATAACCAGTTTCATCATTGCCATCACCAAGCACAGCATAATCATCACCTGAAAAGCGCGGGCGAATAGCGGCTTCTGTTGTGGTTTGCCGTTCTGCTGGATAAAATCTCTTTTCTGGTGTCATTAGGGCAATCACGTTGCCATCTTGGGTTTCAAGCTGCAGCACAGCTGTTTGTGTTGTGTAATTTGGCCCTTGTCTGTTTTCCACACCAAGCAAGCGATATTGCCTATCATCAAGCATGATAACCTCACCTGGTTTAACACGCACAGTTGCTTCAGTGCGTGCCAGCCCATCACCAAGTGCCCCTGCCAGAAAAACAGCCATGCCGATATGACCTAACCAAATGCCCCAGATAGGCAAGCCAAGCTGTTTCAGGCGGCTTGTTAATTTGGCAGGCTGATGAAATTTTAGCCGTGATTGTAATTCAGATGCCAGCGCACAAATAAGCCATCCTAATAGGCCGAGCCCTGCCAATGCTGATGCCGATAACCAGGATGATGTGATAAGCAATCCTGCTAGCATAGCTAATGCCGCGCCAGCACCTGCCATCATCAGAACAAAACGGCTATGGCGCATCACCCCTTTTTGCCAAACCAGCACTGGTGCCACCCCCATGCCGATTATCGCAAATGCCATAACAGGGTTAAAGGTCGCATCAAAATAAGGTGGGCCAACGGTAATACGTGCGCCTGTGAATAATTCCAGACCAAGGGGATAGAATGTGCCAAGCAGCACAATCGCAGTCGCAATTAATAAAATAAAATTATTGATGACAAGGCCGGTATCACGGCTAATTAGCTGGCTGTCATTCTGGCTGACTAATTGCGGGCCGCGCCATGCAAATAATAATAATGGGATGCCGATTGAGATAACTAAAATAGCGAGGATGAAGACACCGCGTGCTGGATCAGAGGCAAAGCTGTGAACAGATGTCAGCAAGCCTGATCGCACAATAAAGGTGCCAAGCAGCGATAGTGAAAAGGCGATAATCGCAAGCAAGATAGTCCAGCTTTTTAACTGCCCTCTTTTGGCCACCACCAGCACAGAATGAATTAAAGCTGTTGCAGCAAGCCATGGCATTAATGAGGCATTTTCGACAGGATCCCAGAACCACCATCCGCCCCAACCAAGCTCATAATACGCCCACCAGCTGCCAAGAGCGATGCCAAGGGTCAGCGCACACCAAGCCGAAAGTGCCCAAGGACGCATCCAGATGCCCCATTCTTTGGTTACGCGCCCATCTATCAAGCCAGCAACCGCAAATGAAAATGCCATAGACAGGCCAACATAGCCTAAATACAACATAGGCGGATGAAGCGCGAGACCGACATCTTGCAGCACAGGGTTGAGACCATTTCCTTCAAGAGGGGCAATAGCAAGGCGTTCAAATGGGTTTGATGTTAACAGGCTAAACAGCAAGAATGACAAAGAAATGCTGGCCTGGACTGCCAGAATAAGGACAGCCAAGCGGGCTGGCAGCTTGTGGTTTGTCATGGCAAAAACAGCGCCAAATACCATCAAAATCACAATCCATAATAAGAGCGAGCCTTCATGATTGCCCCAACTGCCAGATATTTTGTAAATGAGCGGCTTTAGCGAATGTGAATGCTGTGCCACAAGTGCTACTGAAAAATCAGATGTCACAAATGAATATAGCAGCGTGCCAAAGGCGATGAATATTAGCGCAGCAGCTCCTATCTGCAGGGCGTTCGCTATGCCCAATAGGCTGGCAAATGGCTGTCCCGTAAGACGCAATAGCGGCAGGCTCATCTGACAGGCAGATGCCACAAGCGCGATGATACAGGCAAAATGGCCAATTTCGGCAGGCGCAAAAATACCGGTCATTGTGCATTATCTCCCTGCCAGACACCTTGTTCTTTCAGGCTTTCAGCAATTTCGCGCGGGATATAATTTTCATCATGTTTGGCAAGCACAATATCAGCCACAAAAACAGCCTTCTCAAACCGGCCTTCAACAACCACACCTTGACCTTCTCTAAACAGATCTGGCAATGCGCCATCATAGCGGATGGCTAATTCTGCTGTCTCATCTGTAATGGCGAAATGCGCAAGCGTACCATCAATGCGCACTGACCCATCAGCCACAAGGCCGCCAATACGCAGTCTTTTTGCATCTCTTTGTGCCTCTGTTAGCTCAGAGGGAGTGAAGAAAAATACGATATTATCGCGCAAAGCCGCACTAGCCAGCCAGACAGCTAATCCCAAGATTGCCGCTGCAGCACATACAATGAAAAGGCGCCTTGATTTAGCCGTCATTCATTTCCCTTTTGCTCACTTATCATATTTTTATCTAGCCAGCTATCACGCTTGCTATGGTGCGGTCTTCTTCATAGCGGAATATCATGTTTTTTTCAAAATGATTAAGCCGTCATAGCACCGTTTTTTCATGTCTTCGTGCCGCTCTTGCCTTATCCTATAGAATCACAATGATCGCCGTGGTTGGGGCAATAATAATGCGGCGCAATGTTGCTTTATTGGTCGCTTGTAAACATAGTTTTTAACAGCGCATAAAACAGCTTTATCTTTTGCATATTGTGAAAAATATATCGTTACTATCTGGCACAATTTTGTCCCAAACAAGGCTGGTTTACGCGGTGGTTGGCCGTTCATAATTTTTGCCTGTTTGCCAAAGACTGTAAGAGCAAACGCATCGGCGAGCCGGTCAATCATCTCATCACTAAGATAGGGAACAGCAAAGCCCTTCAGTGCCATAAATTGACTAAAAAAGATACGGGGGAAAAGTTCTGAAAAAAGAAGGTGGCACAAAAATGGAAATTGTTTTCGCATTATGGAAATAGTGATAAATTTTGTTAAGAAAGACTTTTTCACCATGTTTTTTTTGAAGAAACTTTGCAAAGCTTAAAAAAACACTATTTCAAAACCGTCATTCGTTATTGGGAATGATGTATCATTGGAGGAAACAAATGAAAAAACTTGGAATTGCCGCACTTGCTGCTGTTGCAATGACAGCTTTATCAGCTATGCCTGTTAAGGCTGACAATGCTGATTATGTGCTAAACACAGCATCAACTGGTGGAACATACCACCCTGTGGGTACAGCGATTGCCACCTTGTCAAAGGTAAAGCTTTTGCCAAAACAGAAATTCTCGCTGACAGCCGTTAATTCAGCTGGTTCAGGTGCGAATGTTCAGGCGCTTGGTGCTGGCACAGCTGATTTTGCGATTTTGCAGGGTCTGTTTGGCTCTTATGCTGCCACTGGCACAGGGCCGATTTCAGAGCCTCAGGAAAATCTGCGCTCTGTGACTATGCTGTGGCAGAATGTGGAACAGTTCCTTGTCGCAGCTGATGCAGCAAAGACAGGCACAGTATCTGATTTGCTTGACATGAAAGGCAAGTCAGCTGGTATGGGCAAGCAGAATTCAGGCACGATTGGCTCAAACAGAGTGCTGTTAAATGGTCTTGGCCTTGATATGGATAATGATTTCACGCTGGTCTATGCTGGTTATGGCCCAACAGCTGATGCGATGGCGAATGGCCAGATTTCAGCAGCTGGTATCCCATCAGGCCCACCAACTGGTGCGATTGTAAAGCTGATGGCTGCTAATCAGGGCAAATTTACAATTTTGGACGTCACAGCTGAACAAGGCAAGATGATGGATGGTGGCCGTAATTTGTGGGTACCATACACAATTTCAGCAGGCACTTATCCAGGTCAGGATAAAGACATTAACACAATCGCTCAGCCAAACTTCTTGGCAGTGAATGCGGATGTGGATGAAAACCATGTCTATCTTTTGACAAAGACAATGTATGAAAACCTGCCATTCTTGCAGGCCATTCATCCAGCAACAAAGGCTATGGCTGTCGAAAAAGCAATGGCAGGCTTGCCAGTGCCACTGCATCCTGGTGCCATGCGTTATTACGAAGAAGTTGGTCTGGAAATTCCAGCTCACCTGAAGAAATAACGATAATCATGATGGCGGGGTTTTAAAGTAATGCCCCGCCATTTTTCTTAAGACATTTGTTGCAAAAGACCTGTTATGGACAAACAAGATAGCCTCTCGCTAACCAGCGCTCTTAGCGAACCGAAAACGGATTGGCGGGCATGGTTATTGACTTGTCTGGCGGTTGCTTTTGGTATCTGGCACATTTTGACCAATGTGTATTTTATCGAGCCTGGCCGTTGGCAAAATGCGATACATTTTGCTGGTTTCGCTTTTTTTGCATCCATTCTATACAGCCCCTTTGCCACATGGCCAAAAACAAGGACGACGTTTTTTATTAGTCTGTTTTATGGCACCTTAATCGCCGCCTCTGCTTTGTGGGTGGCAGGTGCTGAAAATGCTGTTTATGAGCGTACCCTAGCGGTGACAGGCCAAGGCTGGCAGCTAAATGTGATTGATTGGCTTGCTGGTTTTATTTTGATTATTGCTGGCATTGATTTATCACGTCGTGTCTCTGGCTGGGTTATTCCCATTCTAGTGATTTTAGCGCTTTGTTATATTTTATTTCTTGGCAGCCATCTGCCAGGTATTTTTAGGTCTGCCAGCCTGCCGTTAGATGATGTGATGTTCCGCACACTTTATAATGATGAAGGTCTATTTGGTATTCTGGCCAGCATATCATCAGCCAATATTACGTTATTTATGATTTTTGGCAGCTTTCTGGTTGTCTCTGGAGCCAGCCATTTTGTCATTGAAGTTGCCAAGATAGTCGCAGGCAGAATCAAGGGAGGCGCAGCTTTTGTTGCTGTCTTATCATCTGCCTTAACAGGTACGATTTCAGGCTCAGCTGTGGCGAACACTGCATCCACAGGCGTGATTACCATTCCCTTGATGAAAGCAAATGGGTTTCGGCCACAATTTGCTGGCGGGGTTGAGGCAGCTGCCTCAACAGGTGGCCAGCTTATGCCGCCAATCATGGGAGCAGGCGCGTTTGTTATGGCAAGCTATACTGCTATTCCCTATGCCACTATTGTGGCTGTGTCTGTTGTGCCGGCGCTATTATATTTTATGTCAGTTGCCTTTGTTGTGCGCATCGAAGCGATGAAATATAATGCTGGTGCTGGTGTGGATATGAGCATTGATAAGGCCAAATTATTATCAGGCGGCCTTGTCTTTATCTTGCCATTGGCAGTGATGATTTGGCTGTTATTATCTGGCGTCATACCAGCCTATGCGGCATGCTGGGCAATTTTGGCTTTGGTGCTCACATCATGGCTAACAAGCTTGCTCAATAAATTTCTGCCAAAGGGTCTATTTTCGCCTGTCCAGATGGGACCAAAACGAATTGCTGAGGCGCTCGCAACAGGAATTCAATCAGCCATCATGCCAGCTATTTTGCTGGTTACAATCGGCATTATGAATAATGCTATTGTCACAAGTGGTGTCGGGAACAGCTTTTCATTGATGATTGCGCAATGGTCACAAGGCTCTGTCGTCATAGCGATTATTTTGATTTCACTTGTCTCATTGATATTGGGGATGGGGCTTCCGGTAACAGCTGCTTATATTATTTTGGCAATTTTGACAGCACCGGCATTAGCAGGCATCCTATCAGATGCGCTGATTGTCGAGCAGTTAATAACAGGCATATCAGACCCTGGTAAATCAGCTTTATTCTTTTTGGTTGATCATCCCAATGCCTTAAAAGTCGCTGAGGGGATGAGCCGTGCAGAGGCATGGGATTTGATGACTGCTATTCCGTTTGAAATTGCTGTCACCATCAGGCCTGTTCTAATAGACCCAGCGACTGCCACAACCTATTTATTAATAGCGCATCTTATCATCTTCTGGCTTAGTCAGGATTCCAATGTCACCCCGCCTGTTTGTCTGGCAGCCTTTACCGGTGCGGCGATTGCGGGATCACGGCCGATGGCAACTGGTTTTGAAAGCTGGAAAATTGCCAAAGGCCTTTATATTGTGCCATTGCTTTTTGCCTATACACCGCTGATTTCAGGTGAGTTTATGGAGGTAATCCAGATTGGATTTTTCGCGCTATTTGGTATTTATGCCATTAACAGCATTATCCAATTTTATAGTGAAGGGCCGATTGGTCTGATTGATGTCGGGTTGCTGGTCGCTGCTAGCATCTTATCATTCTGGCCATTAATGCTGGTCGCTAATAGCGTTGGCGCGATTTTGGTATTATTTGTGATGCTGCGCTCACGGCGCAAAGGCCATCAGCAACAAGCCTTGCCGCAATCATCGTGATGATGGGCAGCTATTATAAGCTAGCATTCAGGCAAATTAACCGCTAGGCCGCCACGCGATGTTTCCTTGTAGCGTTCATGCATATCAAGGCCTGTTTGACGCATCGTCTCAATGCAATTATCAAGCGGGATCAGATGTGTGCCATCACCACGCAATGCCAGTGAAGCAGCTGATACAGCTTTAATCGCACCAAGACCATTGCGCTCAATACAAGGCGCCTGTACGAGACCGCCAACAGGGTCACAAGTCATGCCAAGGTGATGTTCCAACGCGATTTCAGCTGCATTTTCAATCTGCTCATTGGTGCCGCCAAGGGCTGCACAAAGGCCAGCTGCAGCCATCGCAGAGGCTGAGCCAACTTCGCCCTGGCAGCCAACTTCAGCACCGCTAATTGAGGCATTTGTTTTGATAATCATCCCAATCGCTGCAGCGGTTAGCAAGAATGTTGAAATGCCAGCTTCATCACTGCCATGACAATGATCGCGGTAATAGCGAATAACAGCTGGAATAACACCAGCAGCACCATTGGTCGGTGCTGTGACAACCTGACCGCCGATCGCATTTTCCTCATTTACAGCCATGGCATAAACAGATAGCCAATCATTGGCGATATGCGGCTGCTGGTCATTGCGATTTACCTCATCATGCAATTTTTCAGCTATTGATTTGGCGCGCCGTTTGACATTAAGGCCACCTGG
This sequence comes from Puniceispirillaceae bacterium (SeqCode), assembly GCA_049890115.1. GTDB lineage: Bacteria > Pseudomonadota > Alphaproteobacteria > Puniceispirillales > Puniceispirillaceae > UBA685. Next base: position 70,584 of record JBMHCC010000002.1, read on the forward strand.
TAGGGTGCCATCATTAGCTAAGCCGCGATCCATGCAATTTTCCATCACTTGCCAGATTGAAGCCATGAAATGATCCAAATCATCAGCATTGCGATAGGCTAGCTCATTAGCGCGCTGCATTTCAGCTATGCTAAGGCCTGATTCATTGCCCATTGCCAACATCTCACCAGCATTGTGAAAGGCAAATGGATGATTTTCAAGCTCATCAACTTCATCTTGCAGATTCATCTCATCATCACGTTTGATAAAGCCGCCACCGATAGAATAATATATTTCAGAAACTAATAGCTGTTCTGTGTCATCATAAGCAAAAAACTGCATTCCATTAGTATGGGCTGGCAGCATCACATCATAATCAAAGATTAAATCTGTTTCAGGATCAAAATGCAGCTGACCAAGCTGGCTGTGATTTATGATTTTTTGGCTATGTAAATCAGCTTCATAGCGCGCCACCTTTTTGGCATCAAGGCTCGCAGGCTCAAATCCCAAAAGCCCCAGAAAGATGGCTCTATCTGTGGCATGGCCTTTGCCTGTGAAGGCTAATGATCCATGAATGCTAACGCGAATATGATGAATAGGCTTGCGAAAGTCCTTTTGACGGTCACATAAGGTTTTAAGAAACCGAAAACCAGCACTCATTGGCCCCATTGTATGAGAGCTTGAAGGGCCCACACCAATTTTGAAAATATCTGAAATACCAACAAACATGCGTATCACATCACATTATGATTAATAACAACATGATCATGACTTATGCCAGATGACCAAAATGGCCTGAAATTGCCTTTTATCCCCCTTGATGCGTCATTATAAGGCTATCTTAAATCTTTTATCCTTGGTTTTTGTGCGTAGTTACGGTCGCCAGCTTTGATAAAATCGCGCAGCTTCATCAGTTTCGGTTTGAAGGGGAAGCGAAATAGGCTGTTTGATTTTTTGTGATAAATAGCTGGCTGTCACAAGCTCAATAGACCGCCTACCATCTTCAAATGTCACAGCCTCGCTGTTATGTGGCTTGCCAGAAAGGGCGTCAGCAACGCTAGCCAGAAAGCCTGTAAAACCATCAGCTGGCGGCGTGACATGTTTTAGAACATCATCAATATCCGCCTGTGAGACAGTACCTTTTGGCATAAATTGCCAGGGCGCGCTTGCAGGGCTGTAAGGGGCTGTGCCGCTGGTCGCTGTCAGGCCTTCAAAGCAAAATCTGAAACGTGAGCTATTACCAGCTGCACCAAGTGTGACAGAGCTAGTGACCAAAGCGCCATTGGCCATCTGTATGGATAAAGCAGCACAATCTTCAGTTTCAATATCATTCACGCTAGTATCTGTTAGCGCATAGATCGCAGCAACAGGCCCCAAAATATGGCAAAGGATATCATGGGCATGGATAGCATGGCCAAGCAATGCGCCGCCTTGTTCACCATCCCAAGTACCGCGCCATGGCACATTATAATAGTCGCTATCACGTTGCCAATGTGTCTCGATGGTTGCGATATAGGCTTTGCCTGTCAGCCCTGATGCTTGTAAGGCCCGAAGCTGTGCCAAGCCAATCCCATAGCGATATTGAAACACAGGAAATAGCTTGCCTTGTGAAGCCGATAGAGCCTCTGCAATCTTATCACAATCTGCCAAGGAGCATGCTAGCGGCTTTTCACAGATGACATGCTTGCCAGCTTGCAATGCTTTGATAATCATTTCGGTATGCAGGTGAGGAGGCAGGCAGATATCAATAATATCAATATCCTTATCGCCTAAGGCTTTGTCAGCCTGTGTTTCAACGGCGATGCTTGTATCACCTGCGGCAATATCAGATGCGCGGTCTTTATCAAGATCGCAAATCATCGTCACTTTGAATTTGTCAGCTAGTTGCTGATAGGCGGCCAGATGTTTGCGACCAATACCAGCACCTAAGATTGCCACTTGTTTCATGATTGTGCCTCTGCCATCTCTTGTGCGCGCAATGCCAACTCGCATACCTGAAAGGTGCGTTCCTGTGACATCGCTGTCTGGGTGCGGTTTCTGATATCATCTATCAGCTGGCCAAAATAAGGCAGGCCAGCTTGTGAGGCATCTATCTTTTCATAGCGATCATTTGTGACAAGGAATAAATGATCTGTTTTATCGCTTTGGGCGATATCGACATATTTGCGCAATTCAATCGTGCCTTTGGTGCCAAGAATAGTAAGCCTGCCATCTCCCCATGTTGGCAGCGCATCAGGGGTATACCAATCAACTCTGATATAGCCATGACCAGAGGCATGACGCAGCGCAATTTCGCCAAAATCTTGCAAGCCAGGGGAGTCTGGATTGGCATAATTGGCAACATGAGCCATGGTAATTTCAGCTGTATCCGCATTGGTAAAATGCAAAAACTGATCAATTTGGTGGCTGGCAATATCTGTTAAAATGCCGCCATAAGAGTCTCTGTCAAAAAACCAGTCAGGTCTGGTATCACGGTTGAGCCTGTGTGGGCCAAGGCCAATGGTTTGAACCACCTTGCCTATTACGCCGTCAGCAATGAGTTTCGTTGCCATAGTGACAGATGGTACTTCGAAACGTTCTGAAAAATTGACAGACCAGATGCGTTTTGTCTTTGCCACAATCTGGCGTAATTCTGCCAGCTGTTCAAAAGTGGTACATCCTGGTTTATCAGTCATCACATCTTTGCCAGCCATCATGACACGCTTTGCCCAATGCGCTCTTTGTGACGGGATGCCAGATAATAAGATCAAATCAATGCTGTCATCTGCCAATAATTCATCAACATCATTAGCGCGTGGTACATCTGGAAAACGCTTTATCAGCCCTGCAATGGTATTTGGCTCGCCCTCATTATACCAACAAGCAAATTCAGCGCCTTCGGCCATCATATTCGCAGCCATGCCATAGATATGACGATGATCAACGCCAATGGCAGCAAATTTTATAGCTTTTGTCATGATAAGACATCCTGTTCTGTCTTGGTGTTGGCAGATTTGGTAATCGCCTCTATCAGATTATGAGCAGCAAGCGCATCTGCCCCACTTGCCAATAGCGGTTCTTGCGTCTCGATAGCACGGGCAAAATTTTCAATAACGGCCTGATGCCATTCATGCGTAAAAGCCATTGGATCAGCACCGCCGCCTGTCCCTGCTTGTGCGCCAAATCTCTCTATTCTGCCATCACGCCAAGATAGGGTTAAAATGCCAGCTTCGAGATGAAGGCTTGCTTTTTCAAAATGTAATGTGATGGCTTCTGCTGTGCCCGGAAAGCTGGCTGTGCTGGCTGTCAAAGAGCCCACTGCGCCATTATGAAATGTCAGGCCAGCTGTGACAAAATCTTCTGCCTCCATTTCATGGAAACAGCTTGTTTGTGCCATGGCTATCACAGATTTTACAGGGCCAGCAAGGCTCAATGCTAAATCAATGGTGTGGATGGCTTGGCTTATCAAAACGCCGCCACCATCTCTGTCATAGCTGCCACGTCCTGGCTCATCATAATAAGATTGCTCGCGCCACCAAGGCACAGACATTTCAACAACACCTAATGCCCCTAAATCTGTTTCAGCGATGATTTTTTTAGCGTGCTGTGATGCCTGTCTGGCACGATGCTGAAATACCACACCAAGCATAATATTATGGTCTTGGCAGATTGTGACAATCTGGCGTGCTTCTTCTGCTGTTCTGGCAATCGGCTTTTCTAAAAGGATATGTTTGCCTGCTTTTGCCAGAGGCGCGATGATATCTTTGCGCACATTAGGCGGGGTGGTGATAATGACAAAATCACAATCAGATAGGCTGACTATCTCATCAATATGCTGATATGTCTGGACAGGCTTGCCTGTTCTTTGCTGTGCAATGTCAGCCAATTTTTTAGCTGATGTTCCGCTTTTTGATAAGATACCAGCTAGGGTGATGATATCACCAGCCTCACAACAGGCAGTGACATGTGTATCAGCCACCATGCCAGCACCAATCAAGGCGACTTTTTTTGGTTTGATTGCCATCTTATCTCAGTCTTTTTTTCATCTCTTACCAGTGACAGCTTGTCATTGTGATAGGCTTTGCGTCAATATCATTGATAAGATGATTTGCTGGTGTTTGGTGCAGCTATGCCAAATTATTTTGCCAAATCATTTTTTATGAAATGAAAAAACAAAAGCGCATAGGTGATTATCTCTTTTGGCTTGGCTATGACGATAAAGGCTTTTTAAAAAATGGTGATGCAACGGATTTTGCATTTGGGTCTTGGTAATTTCCACCGTGCCCATCAAGCTTATTACACAGCTAAATCAGGCGACTGGCGCATTCATGGCGTTGTGATGCGTAATCAGGGTTTATATGATGATTTGATGGCGCATCAGGGGCGCTATCTATTGGGCGTTTGGGATGTGGGCGGCTTATCTGCTGAGGTGATGGATATATATGACGATATCATTTTGGCATCTGATAATACAGAATCTGTCATTGCAGCTATCGCTGATGAGGCTATTACTATCATCACCTTGACCATAACGGAAAAAGGCTATTATCTGACCTCTGATGGCAAGCTTGATGTGAATAATGATGCTATATCTGATGATCTGATTTCAAAAAAGCCGCAAACAGCGATAGGTCTTCTCGCAGCTGGCGTTGCTAGGCGTGCAGCCGGTCATGGTGCACCTATCACCGTCATCAGCTGTGATAATTTATCTGAAAATGGGTCAAAATTACAGGCTGCAATGGCCGCGTATTGCGCACAAGCCTACCCGCAAATAGCGCAATGGCTGGCTGATCATGTGCGCTTTCCCAATACGATGGTTGACCGCATTACACCGCGATTATCCCAGCAAGCATCTGATGAAATTACAGCGATAGCGCCAGCTGATTTTGCTGGCCTGCCAGTTGTTGGAACAGAAGCCTTTTCAGAATGGATTATCGAAGATGATTTTGCATCTCACCGACCAGAATGGGAACAAGCAGGCGTTGAGATTGTCTCAGATGTTAAACCTTTTGAAGACCGAAAATTACGTCTGTTAAATGCCTCTCATTCCTATCTTGCTTATGCTGGCTTGTTGCAGGGCTATGAATTTGTCCATGAAGCGATAAATGATGCGACATTATCAGATCAGATAAACCAGCTTTGGGATGAAGCAGAAATTACCATCTCAGCGCCAGCGTCTGATAGCATTAATGCTTATCGTGAAGCGTTATTAGCACGTTTTTCAGTGCCTGCTATGCGTCACCAGCTTGCCCAGATTGCAATGGATGGCAGCCTGAAAATCAGAGAACGGCTTGTTCCCATTATCAAGCAACGTTATCAGCATCATCTGTTATCGCCTGCGTCTTGTTCTGGCATTGCTAGCTGGCTTTGTTATTGTTATCGCACAAGCAAGGCTGGCAAGGTGATTGTGGATGCCAAGGCAGATAAGATTGCCGAGCTTGCGACTAGCACTGATGATATCTTTGTCTTTGCTGACAAGATGATGGCAGATTTGGATCTGCCAGATGAGGCGCAAAATCACATCAAGGCGGCACTATCTGAACTTACCGCTTGACCTTTCATTCTGGTTACAAGAACAGTAGGGTTTGTGACACTAATAATTATGGCAGGCCTCTCATGAAAATCACTAAAATCTCTGTTTTCAAAACTGATTTGCCTTATGTGGGTGGCTCTTATGGTTGGGGGGCTGGCAATGCCATTACCGTTGCAAAAGCCTCTGTGGTCGTGGTTGAAACAGATGCTGGTCTGACAGGATGCGGTGAATTTACCCCTTGCGGTGAAAATTATATGATAGCGCATTCAGAAGGTGTTGAGGCTGCTGTTAAATTATTAGGGCCAAAGCTGATAGGGCAAGATCCACGGCAAGTCAGAGTGATTGAAGCCATTATGGATCATGAAATGCAAGGCCATGGCTATGCGAAAGCGCCGATTGATGCCGCTTGCTGGGATATATTGGGGCAATCTTGTGATCAGCCCCTGTGGATGCTATTGGGGGGAAAATTAACAGATGGTGCGCCGATGTATCGTGTTGCACCGCAAAAAACCATACCAGAATCTATCGCAGAATTAGATGCGCATCGTGCCGCTGGCTATCGCCAGTTCCAGATAAAAGTTGGCGCCGATTGGGCAGAGGATATAGAGAGAATTCGCCAGCTTGTCCCTTTGCTAAAGCCAGGTGAAAAGGCAATGGCTGACGCTAATCAGGGATGGCGTGTTGATAATGCCATCCGCGTTGCTAGAGCCACAGCTGATCTTGATTTTATCCTAGAGCAGCCCTGCCAGACCTATGAAGAATGCCAGCAGGTCAGGCGCGTTGCAACACAACCAATGAAACTTGATGAATGTGTCACTGGCATTGGGATGGCTCAGCGCATTGTAGCTGATAGAGGGGCAGAGATTTGTTGTTTGAAGATTTCCAATTTGGGCGGGCTTAGTAAGGCACGGCGGGTGCGTGACTATCTGATTGATAACAGGTTGGCTGTGGTGGCTGAAGATACTTGGGGTGGTGAAATTGCCTCTACCACCCTGGCGCATTTTGCCGCCTCAACTCATCCAGATTATCTGCAGAATACGACTGATTTAATGAATTATAATACACGTTCAACAGGGCGCGGCGGCGCGTGGTCTGAAGGTGGTAAATTATATGCGCCTGATAGCCCTGGTCTTGGTGTGGTGCCAGACTATGATGTGCTTGGCGATCCTGTCTATGTGATAGCAAACGAATAACGGTCTTCCCCTAATGATGATGATGCCGTCAGATCAAAAAACCATCAGTTTTTGACAAATCTTTGTAGGGGCTGAAAAACCTTACCCAGAAATCAATGAAACCCATTGACAGCGAAAAAAATTCTCATTTATGATTTCAACTCTTATGTGACGTAATTTTGGGGGAAATCGTCATTTCTGGTCAAGCAGTCATGCATGATTTTTCAAATATCGACCACAAATCTGGTGGTCGGTTATTTTCTGGTTTTGTATCATCTAGGTCGCCTGCGACCTTGCCATTGCCGCCTAGAATGGCGCGACATATCGGGCTCAAAACAGGTGATTTGGTGCGCCTTGATGATGCCTCCTATGCGGGGCAATTAGCCTTATTTGTGTTTACCAAAGATGGCACACGCTCTGAGCAGGGTTTTGGATGGGGTGCGGTTGAAGATATTAACCTTTCTCATTTTGAAAGCGCATCATTAAAAGGCTGGGTAGAGGCAGCAGGCGGGTCTGCAGAGACCATCCAAAGGGCAGTCATTTTGCGCCATCTTTCGGAGCCGCTTATTCTAAAAGCACCTGAAGATTGTGACCTGTGGTTGGTGCATTTACAGCCAGCTGATGGGTTGGTCTCAGGTGATAGCTGCGGGGCTGCCTCTATTTGGTTTAAACCTGCCAGTTCAGCAGCGTTATTGCCGCCGCCACTTGGTGTTGTGCGAGACGAATTCACGGTCAAACGTGGCTCTGCCATGGCTTATGAGTTGCGTGCTGGTGAAAGCGTTCAGATTATTGATATAGAAGGTCAACAATGTTCCGATTTTCAGGTGTTATCTCAGCGTGGCCTTGATGCTGGCAGAGATATTCTGATTGATAGCACAGCCACTAGATCATCGGTTGGACGCTCCTATCCAGGGCCTGGTTTATTTGATAAATTTTACGACCAAGATATGCGCCCCTTAATGCGTGTCCTTCAGGATACGTGCGGCAGGCATGATACTTTTGGTCTGGCATGCACAGCTAGATCTTATGAAGAGCGTGGGTTTCCAGGGCATTTAAACTGTTCTGATAATATTTCACAGGCACTGGCATCTTATGGTGTTGCACCGCGTGCTGCCTGGCCAGCTATTAATTTTTTCTGGAATACATGGGTTGATGATCATCACCATATTTTGACCGAAGAAGCACATTCACGCCCTAGTGATTATGTGGTGATGGAAGCACTAGAAGATTTGGTTTGTGCTTCGACAGCTTGCCCAGATGATATTGACCCCATTAATGGATGGAACCCAACAGATGTGCATGTGCGCATCTATAAAAAAGAGGTTTCTATTCAACGCGCAGTCGCCTATCGCAGCAAGGAGGACGCACCGATGCAAATCAGCCAACCCTCGGCATTTCAGGAAAGGTTAGAAGCGCTGACAGATCATTTTGCACCAGCGCGCGATCTGTGGACGCCAGTGTCATTTCCAGCAACTGGCACAATTGGCGAATATTGGGCGTGCCGCAATGCTGCCACCCTGCAGGATATGAGCGGATTGCGGAAATTTGATATTGTTGGCCCTGATGCCGAAAAATTATTGCAGTTGGCAATGAGCCGCGATCTGGCCAAGCTGGCAATCTGGCGTGGGACTTATGCGCTGTTATGTGATGAAAGTGGTGAATTAATTGATGATGGTACTTTGTTCAGAATGGCACCGCATTTGTTCCGTTGGTGTTGTGGCAGTGAAGAAAGTGGCCGCTGGCTAACAGAGCTAGCAGATAAACATAACTGGCAGGTGCGCATCCATGATTTAGGTAGCTCTCTGCCGAACTTGGCTTTGCAAGGGCCAAAATCACGCGATATTTTGCGCAAAATTGTTTTTACCCAGCCTCATGTGCCCTCGCTTGATCAAATGAAATGGTTTGGTGCCACAGTCGCACGGCTTCATGACCGCGATGGTGCGCCCTTTATGCTAACAAGAACAGGTTATACAGGCGAGCTTGGCTATGAGATATTCTGTGCTCAAAGTGATGCGCTAACCATCTGGGATGCGTTAATAGAAGCTGGTGCTGATGATGGGCTTATTCCGATGGGCTCTGCTGCCCTTGATATCATCCGTATTGAGGCAGGGCTTGCTAGCACAGCTGAATTTTCAGCTGGCTCAGACGCCTATGAAGCAGGGCTCGGCTTTGCTGTTGATCTGAATAAATCAGAGTTTATTGGAAAACAGGCATTATCGCGCAATGCAGCAGCACCGCGAAAAATTCTGCGTGGGCTGAAATTCAAATGTGATGATGTGCCGCTGAATAATGCGCCTGTTTTTGCTGGTGAAAGACAGGTTGGCGTCATTACCTCTGCAACGCGTTCACCTTTTTTTGAATGCACCATTGCCATGGCCAGAATTTCAGTTGAACATGCTGACATTGGACAGATTTTAGAGGTTGGCCAACTTGATGGCCGCATGAAACGCCTTGAGGCAGAAATAACAACAATACCATTTATTGACCCGAAACGGGAGAGGGCACGAGCATGAGCGAGCCAGTCGTAGAGATTGAAAATGTATGGAAGGTTTTTGGTGCGCGTGCCGAAGACGCTATGCAGGCTATCCGCAATGAAGGCCTCAGCAAAGCTGAGGTATTAGAACGCTATGATGCGGTGGTGGGTGTCAAAGATGCCAGCTTTCAGGTGGCAAAGGGTGAAATCTTTTGCCTGATGGGCCTATCAGGAAGTGGCAAATCAACTTTGGTGCGTCATATCAACCGGTTGATTGAACCAACATCTGGCACTATCCGCATTTTAGGTGAAGATATTGGTGCGATGAAATCTGATGCATTGCGCGCTATCAGAGCTGATAAAATCGGGATGGTTTTCCAGAATATGGCATTGCTGCCACATCGTTCTGTGCGTGATAATATTGGCTTTGCGCTAGAATTGCGTGGCATGGATGGCTATAGCAAGTTTCAAGCTGCTGAAAAAGCATTAGAGACCGTCTCTTTGCATGGCTATGGTGACAGGCTGCCATCTGAATTATCAGGCGGGATGCAACAACGCGTTGGCCTAGCCCGCGCATTGGCAGCTGATCCTGAGATTTTGTTGATGGATGAACCTTTTTCAGCCCTTGACCCGCTTATCAGGCGCAATTTGCAAGATGAGTTTTTAAGCCTGTCAGACAATTTGAAAAAAACCACTGTCTTTATCACACATGATTTAGATGAAGCCATTCGCATGGGTGACAGAATTGGCATTATGAAAGATGGTGAAATTGTCCAGATTGGCACAGCCGAAGATATCGTCACAGCACCAGCTGATGATTATGTCGCTGATTTTGTTGCTGGCATTTCACGTTTGAAGCTTGTTTCTGCTGGCAAGATTATGGTTGGTGTTGATGAGCATAAAGCATCATTTGGCGCATTGCCGAAAGGGGCGCCTGAAGCTAGTCCAGAAGATGACCTAGATACGCTTGTCTCACTTAGCACAGGGACAGATTTGCCGATTGTCATCAAATCTGATGGGAAAGCGATTGGTGTTGTGACAAAAGATACGCTATTGCGTGGTCTGCAAGGGGGAGAGGCAGCATGAGCGCCGCTGAAGTAAAAGATAACATTGAGCGTGATGTCTCGATTAGCAGTTTTGTCGGTCAAAATGAGGCTTATTATAATGCCACTTTTGAGCGTCTTCAGCGTGCTGAATTGCCACGCTGGCATGTCAATATATGGGGGCTTTTGCTTCCGTGGCTATGGGCATCATGGCGCGGTGTTTGGCTGATGTTCTGGCTGGCTCTGGCGATTGATATGACAGCCATTGTCTGTTTGATGCAGGTGGTAAAATTCACACCGCTTCTAGCTGAGGCACAGCTTAATCCAGACGCTAATAAAACTTTGATTCCCCGTTATTCAGGCTGGATTGAACTTTATGGCACAATAGGCTGGGGATTGCTGATAGCAGGGCGTCTATGGATGGGCTCACAGGCTAATCGATGGTATTATAATCAATATAACAGATGGCGGATAATTGACAGCACAGCCAGCAATGTTGCAGCAAAGCGAATTATCATTGCTATTGTTATTATTGCGATTTGTGCGCCAATTACCATTTATCGTGCAACGCAGTTGCGCCTTGATGAACGTGCTTGTCTTAATCAGGTGCGCGCTGGCGAGACGGTTGAAGATTTGCTGATTGAATATCAGGCAGCTGATATTGTTATTTTGGCAGATATGCTGAATGCCAAGCTAAGCTCAGCACAAGCAGATTTCGCGCGCCTTGATGCGCTTGATACTCTGACCGCTGAACAGAAATCTGAACGCAGCGCTTTGCGCAAAACAACGCGCTCTTATGAACGTCAAACAAAGGTCGTAAAGGAATATCAGGCGATCTCGTCAAAAGACAGATTTGACTGTGCCTTTATTGATGATTTTCCAACCCTAACGCGGATTGTGCCGCCAGGTGAGGTGCGCTATCGCCGCGTGCCAGATGAAGTAGCAATCGCCGCTGGTGATCTGGATGCAACGAAAATTCTGATCCAAGAAAAGCCGCCAGTTGAAGGGCGCCGTGTAACGATTTTCACCTATAATGCTGAGGCGATTGATACAAGCATTAATTATCTGCGTGCGAAATATGCTGGTTTCTTTGATGCGATGACGCATATTTTACGCCAGTCCCTATTGCGCGTTGAGGTGGCATTTATGCAAACACCTTGGCCTGTGACAGCCTTTTTATTCTTGGCGCTAAGTTGGGCCTTTACCAATCGGGCAACAACAATTTTTGTCGCTGGCTCATTGGCATTTCTTGCTATATTTGAGTTATGGCAGATCGCCATGCAGACGATGGCCTTGGTGGTGGTGGCAACTGCCATTTGTGTACTTGTTGGCCTGCCAGTTGGTATTTGGATGGCAAAGAATAAGATGTTCCGCTGGATTACAGAGCCAGTGCTTGATGTGATGCAAACCATCCCATCATTGAGCTATCTTGTGCCAGCTGTTGCCTTTTTCGGTATCTCACAGCCACCAGCTGTCCTTGCGACCGTTGTGTTTGCGATCCCACCTATGGTCAAACTAACAGCGCTTGGCATTTTGCAAGTGCCTGAAAGCACCAAAGAAGCCGCATTGGCTTTTGGGGCATCTGACCGCCAGCTTTTGCGCAAGGTAGAGTTGCCGATGGCTATTCCCTCTATCATGGCAGGGTTAAATCAGACCATTATGCTGGCGCTGTCTATGGCAACAATTTCAGCATTTATCGGCGCAGCCGGTTTAGGTGCTTTGGTAACAGAATCACTTGGTGATGCACAGGCTGGTAAGGGCCTGCTCGCCGGTATCGCTATTGCTCTTGTGGCAATGATGATTGACAGAATTCTCCGTGGTATAAGAGCATCTTTCAGTCGAATTTAAAATTAAGCAGAAATCCAAAAAATTAATGGGAGGAAACAATGAAAAAACTGCTTTTATCAGCTGCGCTTACAGCAGCATTAGTTGCTGGTACATCGGCATCAGCACAAGAAAAGGTCATGATCTCAGACCCGAACTGGAATGGCGCACGCGCTGTCGGTCATGTGATTAAGGCCATTATTACTGACCAGATGGGTGGTGAAGCTGAAATCCTAACAGGGATGAACCAGCAGCCAGTTATCTTTGCTGGTATGGATAAGGGCGATGGCTCGATTGACGTGCATCCTGATATGTGGATGCCAAACTGGCAGTCTGCATGGGATCAGTATGTTGATGGTAACGGCACTGTGAAAACAAATGCTGGCTATGCTGGTACATCAAAGCTGTATGTGCCGTCTTATATGAGCGATAAGCTGAAGTCGATTGACGATCTAAAGGATCCAGAAGTGGCAGCGATGTTTGACACAGATGGTGATGGCCTTGGTGAATATTGGGCTGGTGACGTCACATGGGCATCAACAAAGCGTTGGCAGATTAAATTTAAATCATATGGCCTTGACCAATATTGGGAGCCAAATGTGATTTCTGGTGATACATTTAAAGCTGGCCTAGCAGCTGCTTATGCGGCATCTCAGCCACAGCTATTCTATTATTGGACACCAGAAGCCCTGCATGTTCAGTATGATCTGACAGCTCTGGATGAGCCAGCACGTTTTGATGGTTGTGAAGATTTGGATCTGGCAGCTGAAAACTGGTTAGAAGTATCTGAATTTGAATGTGAAGGTACAGCAGCGACTGTTTATATTGCTTATTCAGCATCACTAGAACAGCGTAATCCAGCTGTTGCAGCAATGCTAAGCCGTATGCAGTTAACAGGCGATGAAATTGGTCTGTGGATCCAGGAAATGTTTGAAAATAAGCGTGACCCTGCTGAAGTGGCAGAAGAATGGATCTCTGAGAATCAGTCATTGGTGAATAGCTGGGTTAACGGCTAATCATCTTTCATTCGATCTATCGAAAAAGGGGCTGCGTCTTTCACAAGAAGGGCGCAGTCTTTTTTATGTGATGGTATGATAGAGGCTAATCAGGGCCTGTTAAGCAAGATAGGCGGTGTATCTAGATGGTTACGCCAGACAACAAGGCTCAGCATTGGTTCATCAGTTGTTTCAATCGCATGAGGTTGGTTTGTTTTGTGATATAAGCTCATGCCTTCGCTTAATTCTGTGTCCTGACATCCATCACGCTTAAATTGCGCTTTGCCAGAAAGAACAAGATATAGCTCTTCGGCTGGGTGGCTATGCCAAGGATAATAAAGACCAGCTGGCATATAAATTAAAAACAGACGAATTTTAGCAGAGCTAAAAGGCGCATCATTGCCAATAATGGCATAACAGCCAAGCTGCGCCATGAAATCAGTTGAAATTTTGCTGTCATGATAGATAGCGCGCCAACGCATAAAAGGCGCTGCTGTTATCATCGCATGTTGAAGCTTTGAAAAGGTTTTTGAGGCAAGCTTTGTATCTTGTTGCAATAATAAGCAAGGTGGCTTGATATCAGCTGTAACCGGTTGCGGTTCAATATCATCTGGAAATGGGGCAAATTCAGCTAGTACATGATGGGTGTCATAAACAGCTTTGCATTCTGCCAGTAAGGTTTGGTAAGGTGATTCACTCATATCATCACCTAATCAGCCATTGATTTGTTTTTCAACAATAATAAAGAAAATAATAATAAACCCTTTTTTACGGTAAAAAATGCCCTAAATTACCAATTAGCCCGCCTTTTTTATTACATTATGCTCATTTTGTTCCGTATCGCGGGATATCTTTTTAAAAATTTATTTGAAATTATCTCTTATCAGTTTACCTTCTTGTGTATCACACGTTTATGCAGGTCAGTTTGACCGTCTAATGGAGGAAACAAATGAGTGAACAATCTCGCCGTAAGTTTTTGAAAGGTTCAGCGTTAGCTGGCGCCGGTGTTCTAGCAGCACCAGCTCTTGCAACAGCTGCACCAACTACACTGAAGATGCAGGCTGCATGGGGCGGCGGTATCTTCTTGGAAAACGCAAAAGCATATGTTGACCGTGTCCACGCAATGGCAGGTAAAGATCTGAAGATCGACCTGTTAGCTGTGAATGCTGTTGTTAAGACAAGCCAGATGCAGGATGCGGTTCACCGCGGCGTTCTGGATGCAGCACACTATGTACCAGCTTACTGGTATTCAAAGTCAAAGACAGCCTCACTATTTGGTACAGGGCCATGTTTTGGTTGGTCATCACAAGAAGTGCTTGGCTGGTGCCATTATGGTGGCGGTATGGAGCTGTTTAATGAGCTGATGGGCAAGCTAGGCTTGAATGTTGTTTCATTCTTCAACAGCCCAATGCCAGCACAGCCACTAGGTTGGTTTAAAGAGCAGATCACAGACGCATCTCAGATGGAAGGTCTGAAGTATCGTACAGTTGGTCTAGCTGCTGACGTTCTGTTGGAAATGGGTATGTCAGTTGTTCAGTTGCCAGGTGGTGAAATCCAGCCAGCGATGAAATCAGGTCTGATTGACGCTGCTGAATATAACAACCCAACATCTGACCGTGACTTTGGTATGCAGGATGTGTCAAAAGACTATCATCTGGCTTCATTCCACCAGTCACAGGAATTCTTCGAAGTAACATTCAACAAGAAGAAATTTGATTCACTACCAGAAGAGCATCAGGCAATCTTGCGTCACGCATCAGAAGCTGAAAGCTCAAACTTCTACTGGCACAACACAAAGCGTTATGCTGGTGATTTGACAAGACTGAAAGAAGAAAGCGGCGTGAATGTACACCGTACACCAGATTCAGTCATGCAGGCACAGCTAAACGCATGGGATGTTGTTATTGACCGTATCTCAGCTGAAGATGAGTTCTTCGCAAGAGTGGTTGAGTCACAAAAGGCCTATGCTAAGGAAGTGATGAACTACTTGAACTTGAACCAGCCTGATTACAAGCTGGCATACAAGCATTATTTCGGTTAATCTCGAAATCACAATTTTGTATCAGGAGACTTCGGTCTCCTGATATATTTTTCTTTATCTTCTATTGACTAGCTATTGGGGAAAAAAAGATGAATTCAATCGTCTATGCTATTGAGAGCTTGAGCGTTTGGTTCGGACGGGCATTTGGCTGGTGTATTCTGGTTCTTACCTTATCCGTCTCTTATGAAGTGTTTGTGCGTTATGTGCTAAACATGCCAACAGTTTGGGCCTTTGATATGATGGTCCAGATGTATGGAGCTCTTTTCCTGATGGCAGGTCCTTATGCGCTGGCGCAAGACACCCATGTTCGTGGTGATGTCTTGTATCGCTTGTTTCCTGTAAAATGGCAGGCACGCATTGATTTCACATTATATCTTCTATTCTTCTTCCCTGGCATTTTGGCTTTGTTCTGGTATGGCTGGGAAATCGCTGCTGATAGCTGGCGTTATCAGGAAGTGAGCTGGAATTCACCAGCACGTATCCAAATTTATTTCTTCAAGACATTGATTCCTTTGGTTGCGTTCCTGCTGATTTTGCAAGGCATTGCAGAATTAATCCGCTGCTGGAAAGCGATGAAGTCAGGCGAGTGGATGGCACGCCTTGACGATGTGAAAGAAACTGAAGACATGTTAATGGAAGAAGCTAAATAGCTTTCCCACCACGCACAGATATAGAGAGTTCGAGATGACTGATCCACAAGTTGCTATTTTAATGCTATGCCTGTTTATTGTGCTGGTGTTATTGGGTTTCCCGATTGCCTTCACTTTGCTCGCTATGGGCGTCGGCTTTGGCTATTATGCCTATTATCAGGGTGGTGCAGAGACCTTTGCTGATCTTCTGAATAATAATATTTTCTATCTGTTAAATCAGAATACCTACTCAGTGATGGAAAATGATACGCTTGTTGCCATCCCATTATTCCTATTTATGGGCTATGTGGTTGAACGTGCGAATATCGTTAATCGTCTGTTCTATTCACTACAAATGGCAGCGCGAAACTTGCCAGGCTCTATGGCGATTGCGGCTCTTATCACTTGTGCCGTTTTCTCAACAGCCTCAGGGATTGTTGGTGCGGTTGTAACATTGATGGGGCTGCTCGCATTCCCAGCAATGGCATCAGCTGGTTATGATAAAAAATTCGCATCAGGTGTGATTTGTGCAGGTGGTACACTTGGTATTTTGATCCCGCCTTCAATCATGTTGATTGTATATGCGGCGATTGCTGAATTATCACCATTGCGCCTTTATGCGGCAGCCATGTTCCCAGGCCTTTTGCTTGCTGGTTTATATATCGTTTATGTGATTGTGCGTGTGTATTTTAATCCTAAGATTGCACCAAAGCCACGTGCCGAAGATGTGCCGCCAGCCTCAAAGATTTATTTTGATTTGCTGGTCTCATTCGTGCCTTTGACATTGCTGATTGCAACAGTGCTTGGCTCAATCTTAGGGGGGCTTGCTACACCTGCTGAGGCTGCTGCCATGGGTGCACTTGGCGGCTTGGTTCTGGCAGCGATTTATCGCTCTTTGACATGGACAAAGGTGAAAGAATCAGTCTTTTTGACTGCGAAAGCCACAGCGATGGTTTGTTGGTTGTTCATTGGTTCTTGGACATTTGCCTCTGTCTTCTCTTATCTTGGCGGTCATGATGTTATTGAACATTGGGTGTTGTCATTTAATCTAGAGCCATGGCAGTTCTTGATTTTGGTGCAGCTGATTATCTTTATCCTTGGCTGGCCTTTGGAATGGTCTGAGATTTTGATTATCTTTGTGCCAATCTTCTTGCCTATGCTCGATAATTTTGGTGTGAACCCATATTTCTTTGCGATGCTGGTTGCGTTAAATCTGCAAACATCATTCCTGACACCACCAATGGCGATGTCTGCCTATTATCTCAAAGGTGTTCTGAAAAGCCAGATTGAGTTGGTTGATATTTTCAAAGGGATTCTGCCTTATCTTGGTATCGTTATCTTCTCTATGGTCATGCTTTATCAGTTCCCTGGTATTGCGCTATGGTTGCCTGACTATCTGTTTGGTGAGTATGTACAATAGCCCTAAAGCGGTTTGATAATCATGACGTCTGCAGTTGATATGGTCAAAATGATGCAAGCAGGACAGATAACATCTGTCCAGCTTGTGACGGCCTGTCTTGATAAGATTGAAGCAGAGAATGGCGAGCTTCACGCCTGGATTAGCGTTGATCGCGAAGGTGCTTTGGCGCGTGCTGAAGCACTTGATAAAAGGCGCAATCAGGGTAAAGCCCTTGGCATGCTTCATGGCATCCCAGTGGGCCTAAAAGACATCATTGATACCAAAGATATGCCAACCTGCTATGGCAGTGAGGTAATGGCTGACAGACAGCCAGATGCAGATGCCGCGCTTGTTAACCACCTCATCCAAGAAGGTGCGGTGATTATTGGCAAGACTGTGACAACACCATTTGCGTTTTTGGATCATGCGGCAACACGCAATCCCCATAATCATGATTATTCGCCAGGCGGGTCATCATCTGGGTCTGCTGCGGCTGTTGTGGCAGGTCATGTGCCGATTGCGATTGGTACACAGACTAATGGGTCAGTTATCAGGCCAGCATCATTTTGCGGCACCTATGCCTTTAAACCAACTAGCGGTATGATTTCACGAACAGGTGTTTTGCAAACCTCTGAGACGCTTGACCAGATTGGTATTTTTGCAGCGACGCTTGATGATGTGGCATTGGCGACAAATGCGCTTGCCAATTTTGACCCCTCTGATAGCGCATCATCAGCTAATGCGCGCCCTGATTGCCTCTCAATGATGCTCTCAGAGCCACCAATTTCACCAAATTTTGTCTGGATATCGATGCCTTATTTTGATCGTCTTGAAGATGATGCCAAAGAAGGATTGCTAGAAGTAGTGGATGCGCTAGGCGGCCAGGTTGAACAGATTGATGCTGAACATTCTTTCACAGGCTTGGTTGAATCACAGAAGATTATTCAAGATTATGAAATGTCACGTAACCTTGAATGGTTGCTGCGTGATCATGGCGATAGGATTAGTGAAAAACTAAAAGCAACCTTATCACATGGGATTACCATTAGTGATGAAGCCTATGGTGAAGCTTGTGGTTTCCGTACCGATACCATTGCTTATTTTGAAACATTTTTCAGAGACTTTGATGCGATTATCGCGCCAAGTGCCGCTGGGCAAGCCCCTTTATTTGGCACGACAGGTGACCCCATATTCTCGACAATTTGGACTCTTTGTGGACTACCTTGTGTAACTCTGCCATTATTAGTGTCTCAAGCAGGGTTACCGATTGGGGTGCAGTTAATCGCAGGACGTGAAGAAGATGGCCGCTTATTGCGTACAGCGCAGTGGATGCAAACAACATTGAGCGAACAAGACGCTTAAAAGGAGTTTTGATATGATTTCACCTTTGGTAAAAAAAATCACAGCAACGATTGGTACCATTTTTGTCATGGTATTTGTGCTTGGTTTGGCTGAATCAATCTCATCAGGATTTGCTGGTTTCTGGGGTGGCCTGCCATTTTGGATTATCGCATTATTTGTGATGTCTCTTGTGCTGTTTGATTTCTGGGATGAAACTTTCCGTAAAAAATCAGACTAAGAAACGAGTTTGGTTCCCAAATCATTAGATTGAACAAGCCGATTATCAAGCTTTGATAACAATCAGTTTGTCTATAAAGCGCTATTAATAGACTGAAATCAGCGCGTCATCATTGTTAATGTAACAGCCCTATATTTTGCAGATTGACCAATTAGGTCAGGGTGATATGCTTATCACCTAGTCTGGTTTCAGTTTTATACTGAGGCGGGGAGGGGTGTTGCAATCTGAAAGAGCAACCTTTCCCTTATAAGGGTTTTGACGTCTTTTTTATCGTACCATAACTGATTCCAATGAAGTGAACCTTTGTGAAGAGGAGACTGAAATTGGACGAAGCAGCGATTTTCAATATTGTCATTATTGTTCTGATTGTCGGCGTTGTACTTTTGACGCTGAAGCTTGGCATTAATATTGTGCCGCAATCAGAAGTCTATGTTGTGGAACGCTTTGGCCGTTATTCACGCACTTTGAGAGCAGGATTATCGCTCATCATACCCTATCTAGACCGGGTGGCGCATAAGGTCAGTATCTTAGAGCGTCAGCTAGAAGAGCAGAAAATTTCTGTAATCACCAAAGATAATGTCGAAGTCACATTGGAGACAAGAGTGTTTTACCGCATCATTGATGCGTCTCGCTCTGTCTATCGCATACGTGATATTGATCAGGCACTCAAAACAGCATCATCATCAATCGTTCGATCTGCTGCAGGTAAATTGGATCTTGATGATTTGCAATCAAGCCGTGAGGCGATGAATACTGAGATTGCGGTGAATTTACATTCTGCTGCCGAAGTGTGGGGCATTGAGATCACACGCACAGAAATCACAGATGTGATTGTGGATGAGGCGACCAAGGAAGCACAGAGACTGCAAATTAATGCAGAACGCAAAAGACGTGCTGTGGTGACCGAAGCTGAAGGTGAAAAGAGATCGATTGAGCTAAAAGCTGAAGCAGAGCTATTCAAATCACAAAAAGAAGCTGATGCAGTCAGGATAACAGCCGAAGCAGAGGCCTATGCTGTTGTGAAAAAGGCACAGGCTGATGCAGATCAGACCAAATTGCTTGCAGGTGCTATTGCGAAAAATGGTATGCCAGCGATCGAATTTGAAGTTGCTAAGCGCCAAATAGAGGCCATGAGCCAGCTTGCCTCAGCT
Organism: Puniceispirillaceae bacterium (SeqCode); assembly: GCA_049890115.1. Taxonomy (GTDB): domain Bacteria; phylum Pseudomonadota; class Alphaproteobacteria; order Puniceispirillales; family Puniceispirillaceae; genus UBA685. The sequence goes on from JBMHCC010000002.1 coordinate 90,381, forward strand.
GGTAATAGTAAGACGCTTATTTTGCCATCTGAAGCAACAGCGGCACTTGGTGCTCTATCCTCTTTGCTTGCTGTGGCAAATGAGAAGAGCTCTTAAGTTTAGAGGCTCTGCTTATGTTTAGCAATATCACATCCCTAGCGTTTCAGCCTGAAATATGGCTGATTTTCGGACTGGTCTTATTGTTGCTGGAACTCACAGATGGGTCTGCCATTTTCTTTCTGCCAATGGCTATTGGGGCTGCGCTTTTGGCTGTGTGGATATATCTGTTTAATGCGTCTTTTATTCCATCAGGGTGGCTGTCAGCAAACTGGTATGTCACTTTTTTATTATGGGCATGTTTGTCTTTCGGCGCGGCCATAATGATATCAAATGCCAAGAAAAGACGCCGATTATCAAAAAAGAGTGAAGAAGGTGATGATGTTAATGATTATTGATTTTAATCTGTTTTGGCCTCAGCTTGGCGCAGGCGCTTAATCACCTCTGGCGCAATGCCTAGCTTTTTTAAGACAGGATGCTTTTCATCAACAAGGCGCCAAAATGGCAATGGTGAGCCTTCAATCGGGAAGATGGCCAGGGCTTCTTCGATGGCAAGGCGCAAAAAGATGCCAGTTGAAACAGGACAGCTATTATCAGCGCCATGCTGTTGTGCCAGATCACGGCGCATCTGTTTTGGCGTGACGATTGTCCCCTTGGGTATCTCAGAGATATATCTTGCAATCTCTTCTGGTGAGGAAATAAGCATCTTCTGGCCAGCTTTTAAATCGCTGAAATCCTTATCCAGAATCTTGACGATATTGCGCGGCATTTCGTCTGTTACCCCGTTTTCATTATCAGGATGAAATAGTATCACCCCCCTATCGCTAGCGCAAAGACCTTATGCCTGCTGGCAAGAGCCAAAATATCAAAAAAGGCATAGCCTATAACTCTCTCACCAATAGAGACAGATGATTGGTTGTGATAGGTTATAACCGCAACGTGAATTTTTATGAAATAGGGATAGTTCGATGGGTCGCCAGCATTATGTCAGTGAATTTATCGGCACGTTATTTCTTGTTTGTACTGTTGTGGGCTCAGGCATCATGGCAGCATCATTATCACCAAGTAATGATGGGGTGGCGTTGCTTGGTAACACGATAGCCACAGGCGCGATTTTAGTGGTGCTGATTACCTTATTTGGTCCGCTTTCAGGTGCGCATTTTAACCCTGTTGTAACGATGGTGATGGCGTTACAAAAGGAAATGACACCGCCGCAAGCGCTCTTTTTTATCATAGCGCAAATCACAGGCGGATTGATTGGCACCTTTCTGGCCCATGCTATGTTTGACACACAGCTTATCCAATTATCGGTGAATGACCGCAGTGGCCTACCCCAATATGGCGCAGAAATAATCGCCAGTTTTGGCTTGTTGATGGTCATTTTAATCGCCAGGAAAGTCCGCCCAGAGGCCGTTGCATTATTGGTCGGTCTGTATATTACCGCTGCTTATTGGTTTACGGCATCGACCAGCTTTGCCAACCCTGCTGTGACAATCGCACGAACTTTTACAGACAGCTTTTCAGGCATTGCCTATGCCGATACGCCATTTTTCATTCTGGCACAAATCATAGGTGCTTTGCTGGCACTGATCTTTGCGAAATGGCTTTTTGCTGCACAAGACTAGGCGTGTCTATATGGCAGTTCTATGTGGCAGATAGCGCGCAAAACTGGCTTGAAATTATCGCTTATCAGCTAGCCAGCACGCAAAAATCGTTTGATGGTGGCAATGGATGTCTCTTTTAGGTCATGCCATGTATCTTGATTTTCAATGATGATATTGGCGCCATCTAGAAGCTGCTCTGATAACATGCGATAGCACCCAACAATTTCCTCATAAAGCTCACTATCAAATGTATCACTATTATAAGCAGCGATAACCTTATCCAGATTGCCACCAAGGATCTGGTCAGCAATCAGAAGGTCACTTTGCTCATATTGGCCAGAGAAAACCTCAGAAAGATAGGCTGTGTAAGCTATGTTGGCAGCGCTATCAAAAGCGCTTTCATCGCCGATAAAAAAGTCGATAGCGCCATTGCCAATAACAACACCAGCACATGCTGCTAGGTCATCTAGCCTATCAGTATTGGCAGCCGCATTGGCATGCCACAGCAATGAGATGAAAAGAACAAAAACAAATTTTATATCTCGCATGAGTTGATACCCTTGAGGTGGTCGAAATAAACATCTCCCCCACGCAAACGGTATCATAAGTGGCCGTGTTACAAAAAGCGTTTATCGCTGAAAAAGCTAGCACAGAAGAGAGGGGGGGAGCGGTCAAAACCTACAAGGCTCTATGTTGCAAGGGTTGTGGCTGCACATTTTTCGTGGAAAAGGTACGGTCATATAGACTTATATTTCTGCGCGATGAGTTGAAGCACATAATGAACATCTTCCAACTTTTTTAGCGAGATAGCATACTTATGCCCTGTACGGCCGCTTTGGGATGTCCAATTCATTTCCTTTGCAAATTTCTGGAGGTCTATTAGGTCAAAGAAATTACTGGACCGTTCTCCCTCTTCTGTTTTCTCACCGCGCGCTATATCAATGCGCAGAGCATTTCTTTGAAAATGGATGAAGCAAGCGGTCTTATTGCCACGCTTGAAGCCGATATAGTGCTGGCGAGCATAGAAACTGCTCTCTGGCCAATCTTCAAGATTGGCGCGAAGCATATCCCATACCTCACGCATAGCAGGGGAAAGTTTGGCGATGTGGTCTTCTTCGCGGTAAACTTGTATCTCTGAGGATACTTGAGTGATCATTGAGCTGTCTTGTGAAGTGGTGATTTGTTCAATGATTTCTTTGGAAGTCGCACGCACTTGATCGATTGAAATGATGCCTCCCGCAAAACGCTTGATCTCCCATAACTCAAAAGGGATGTCTTTGAAGTTCACGCTGTTTTTTTGATAGCGATTAAATGATGGTGAGATGAATAATACGCGTGATGATAACCAGTTGATCTCATTACGTTTTAAGGTTTGGTGACGCTTTTCATTAAACTCAAGAATAAAATCAGCCTTATTATTGATCATTAGGGAAAGATAGGAATAGCCTTGGTCAATGACCGAAGCATTATGCTTCTTCTTATATTCTATGATTACAAAGGCGTTGTTTTCTTCATCATAGGCAAGCGTGTCTAGCCTAAACTCACCCAGCGAGAACTCGCTTGAGACAAAGGTCAATCCGAAGAGTGTTTCTAGGTTGCTTTCAACGATGCTTTGTAGGTCTTTCTCAAGCTTAAATCCTTCTTGCTGTATGGAAGTAAGAGAGCTTGATTTGAGATAATAGAGGTTCATTCATCAATCTCCATTATTCTAATATTCCCGTCGATAGGAACAGGCATAATGGAATAATCAGGCTTGGGGTGCAGCAAATCGAGTAGACTGCCATAGCACTCATAGATGAGTTTAATGATAATTAGTATGTGACTGAGGCTACGCATCCCGATTAGCCTTGTTGTTGCAGATAAGACTGAGGCTTTTTATGAAGCGATATTTTAATATCGAGTGGCTCAACCCAGTTATGACCATCCATCCCCAGACTAAAGATAGTCCAAATATTGAAGACAGCATGATAGATGGTAAAAAAGTTCGGTTAGCAATCCAGCTATCTTTTGGCGCAAACTGGTGGGCAATGCCACCAATAACTATCACCACAAGGCAAATAGAAATTATACCGATACCAATTCGCCTTATTATGTCACATCGTTTAGCTCGATCCTCTTCTAGTTTTTGTTGAAGCCTCCTAAGCTCTGCTTGAGTTTTTTGATGCGCCTCTTGTTCCATTCGTAATTCAGATTTTGCTTCATCAGCTGCTGCACTATGTACGGCGTTCACTTTTGCAAGCACGTATGAAACAGTCTCCTCTGCTTCAAGGTTGTCACCTTTGATTTTTGCTCGTATCAATTCTTCTTGGAGATGCGGGCTTGATCTAAGTAATTGAAGATCATTGAAGCTATGTGATCGATTTTGTGAGAGTGATTGTGCGGTCTGCAAAAAGCTATCAAGATCCTCTTGCGGTAGGCGCATTGCAGAATAAGCAAGTGCTATGGTTTGCGCATCAATTAAGTTGCTTGCAAAATCTGGCGCCTTTAACCAAGCCATATTTGTGATAGCAAAATTACTGACCGCAGCACTAAAACCAGAACGTATATTATGCGATTTTGCGTAAATAAAACTTGCATATGCAAAGGCATAATTATTGGTTATCAAAATAGCATTTGTATCTTCAAGCCTAGTTGGAACTTTGTCTCGTCTTAATACATAAATGCTTCTGATGGACTTGATATCATATTCTAACGCGCTTGATTGCCCCTCAAAATTATTAACATTATTACTTTGAAGGACGTCTTGAAGGTTTTGTTCATCAATTTGATATCTTTCGTAATAAGCGGGGGTAGGTTTTATGGTAAAACCAAGTTTTTCACAGTCTTCAGAAATTTTTTCAGCTTTTAATAAAAGATCAGATTTTCTCCATTTCTCTTTTATAGCTACTAAATTTAACGGCTTCTGAGCATAGAAAGGGTTTTCAATATTATTCGCGGTAGTATTAATGATATTCTTGGCTTCTTCTATGGAATGTTCGAAAACAGCGATGCGACCATTGAGACGCTTTAATAGCACAATCAATTCATTAGCAAGTTTTTGCTTTTCCTCTCCACTATAGCCAAGCGCGTTTAGTATGTTAGGTGTGTCAAAATAAAAGGTTGTTTTACGGAATGTTGTTGGGGGGGGTCTTATGTCAGTGCTGATCAATGCATTAGCCAGCATATTTCCTTGAACTAGAACCATAAAACTTTCAAAGAGCCCAATATTATTTTTAAGTATTTCCTCTGGGAACAAGCCTATAAGACCTTCATCCCATGTTTCTATATGCTGAAGATTTGGCAAAGCAGTGCCGTGTGTAGATGTTTCAATACATTCAATCTGGAAGCGTGAAAGAAATCTTTGAATTGCTTCCATCGCTTGTTGATTTGACAACTCATCACGCCCCACTGTTTTCGCAAATTTTTGAAGGCCAGTAATGACTTCCTCAATTTTAGAGGTTGCTTCTACTTTTTGGGGGTTAAAGTCCTGGCCCTTAAACTTTGGCCCTTTTGAAAATTTATTATCCGTTGCAGATAAGTATCCCTTTTTTTTCATACGAAGTAGAACAAAAGACACAACTTCTTGGGGTATTATCAGCCCAAAGTCAGATTCCATGAAAACTTGTATTTCGCCAGCGTCATAGGAGTCGTCAGGCGCTTCAATATATATCTGCTCAATAAAGGGAACGAGATAGTCATAATAATCTCTGCCGCTATCAATATGCTGCTTTAAAAGAACGAGGCTAGTTAGTGTTATCGAGCTGGTGTTTATACTGTTCATTGTTTGCTCTTCTAGTTAATTGGCAAGCAAACAAATAGGTCACCCGCCTGTTGAAACAGAAAGGCGATATCGGTAACTCAAAACTTTAGGAAAACACGATCAATTGACATCGCTATAAGGAGAAGTTGGCAAGATCCCATAATTTTGTCAACTTTTGTTGACCAATGTAAAGCAATGAGAGCTCATTGAAGGTTTCTGAAAAATGGTTGAAAAATATTTGATGGAACTTCCGTTTCACACCAATCCATAGCAAACATTAAAAATGCTTACACATCAATTGGTTAGCTATGGTTAAACAGATGAAATGGCGCACCCGAGAGGATTCGAACCTCTGGCCTCTGCCTTCGGAGGGCAGCGCTCTATCCAGCTGAGCTACGGGTGCTTATTGCCCTTATTATACGCAAAGCAGCGACAAGTGAATAGCAGAAATCAAAATGAGAGCGCTTTATCACCATGCCCTTGCTATCTGTCGTGATGACAGCCCCCCCATCAACGGCAAATAGGGCAGCTCGTTACCAACTAGCCATCTCCCAGCTAACAATCTCCCAGCTAACAATCTCCCAGCTAACAATCTCCCAAATAGCAATCTCACAACTAACAATCTCACAACTAGCCATCTCCCAGCTAACAATCTCACAACTAGCCATCTCCCAGCTAACAGGCTAACAGGCCACAATGTCATAATGTGCAAGCGGCTCTTATTGTCTTTCACAATCTTCTTTGCTGATGGTAAAGCCGCGCGATGAGCCATTATCACCTTCTAATGTCAGGCTGATAGCGGCAATGGCTGGCAAATCCAGAAAGGGCAGATGATGGCAAAAGGCCTCTGCCAAACTATCATCAAAGCTGGTCAGCGGTGCCAAATCAGCAGCATCAGAGCCTTGTCCTTGCTGAGATGCTGAGCGGCTATTCAGTGCCACAACGAGCCGCAGCCCATCGCCATCTGCTAGAAGCTGGTCAATCAGCTCAGCAAAGGGGTCATCTTCATCATCAAAAGCATGACGCCATTTTCGCCACCCCCAGCCCCTATCTTTGTGCCATCTATGATAGGCCTGTTTGGTATCATCATCCCAATGAGCGAAATGACGATGCAAGCCATGGGCAGGCGTGCCTGTGCGCATGGTGGTCGCTGTGCTAATAATGCTATTACAATTTGCAATGATAACAGCACAGGCAATGATGATTGCCAGCCAGCCGCTAAAGCCAGGGGTGCGATTATGAAAACTGGCAAAAATAACACCAACAGCTAGCGCGATAATCACAAAGCCTATCACCATCATCACAAGTAAAAGGCTATTGGCAAAGAATGTATCTGATAGCGCTAGGGCATCTGCGGCATGATGATACATAACCTTGGCGATGATTGTTAACAGCAATCCTGTTAGCACTAACCCTGCCCAGAAAGTTTGTTTCAGGCCATAGGCACCATTTAAATAATGTTTGATGAAACTCATTCCCAACCTCCCCTTTTTTTTAAAAAAAGATCATCTGATGAGCATGATAAATTGGTTAATCTTTTGCACCAATCTGAATGGCGCAATGATGCGTGATAGCTTGGTTAAAAGATTTTGCGAAAGCAGCGATACTATCTTATAATAACGCTTTCTTCGGAGAGCAGGCAGCGATAAAAAAGGGTGACTTTGCCAAATAACAAGCCCTTATCACATGTTTTTTTTTAAAAGGATTTTCAAATGGCTGATAACGCAAACCAAAGCACAGCTTCATCTGAACAGACAAATGAGATAATCACCGTCAGCGCATCGCGTGTCTCATGTAATGGTGGTGGCGGTGCTTTGGGGCATCCGCAAATCTGGCTAACGATTGGCCAGGATGGGTCTGTTACATGCCCTTATTGTTCACGCCAATTTGTGCAATCACAAGATCAATAGCTGTTTGCTATGGCAGTTGATGCATCTGATAAGCTGGTTTTAATTGATGGCTCTGGCTATATTTTCAGGGCGTATCATGCATTGCCGCCTATGTATAGCCCTGATGGTACGCCGGTAAATGCTGTCTTTGGCTTTACCAAGATGCTGCTGAAATTAATTGATGATCTAGCACCTCATTCAGTGGCGGTGATTTTCGATGCCGGACGTGTCACTTTTCGCAATGATATCTATGCTGATTACAAGGCCAATCGCACAGACCCGCCTGATGAATTAGTGCCGCAATTTGATCTTGTCAGACAAGCAGCAGAGGCGATGTCATTGCCTGTGATTGAAATGGCTGGTTTTGAAGCAGATGATTTGATTGCCAGCTATGCGAAATTGGCACGCGCAGAAGGTCGCAAAACCATCATCGTATCATCTGATAAGGATTTGATGCAGCTGGTCAATGATGATGTTGAAATGCTTGACCCGATGAAGGTGCGCCGTATTGGCCATGATGAGGTCATTGAAAAATTCGGTGTCACACCTGATAAGGTGATTGATGTGCAGGCGCTGGCAGGTGACAGCACCGACAATGTACCAGGTGTGCCAGGCATTGGGATTAAGACAGCTGCTGAGCTGATAAACCAATTTGGTGATTTGGAAGCATTGCTTGCTGGTGCTGAGACGATCAAACAGCCGAAACGACGCCAGAATCTTATTGAATTTGCTGAGATGGCGCGGATTTCACGCCAGCTCGTGGCTCTGTCAGATGATGTCGCTCTGCCAATGCCGATTGACCAGCTTATCACACCAATGCGCGATAAGGACAGATTAGTGTCTTTTGTGACGACGCATGGTTTTAAATCTCTTGCAACAATGCTTGGTGCTGCGCCATCTGCCAATCAGGCATCATCTGCGCAATCAGGTGGGGAGGCGATAGCTGGTAAAGCTGGTGATGATACTGGCCCGCAACCTATTCAGCCGCCGCAAATTGAAGAAACTCATTATCAGCTTGTCACAAACAAATCTCAGCTAGAAGACTGGGTTGCCAAAGCCTATTATCAGGGGTTTGTGGCTGTTGATACAGAAACAACCTCTCTTAGTGCATCACTGGCAGAGCTGGTTGGTATCTCGATGGCAATCGCACCTGGCAAGGCTTGTTATATTCCGCTGCGTCATCAATCAAAATCAGCTTCTGAAGGTGATTTATTATCAATGCCTGCTGAAGATGAAGCGATAGAGCAGATTGATTTTGATCAGGCAATCAGCATGTTAAAGCCTTTATTTGAAGATCAGTCTGTGCTGAAAATTGGTCATAATCTGAAATATGATGCTCATGTGCTGGCACGGCCGCAAAATGGCGGCATCAGATTAGCACCTGTTGATGATACGATGTGCATGTCTTATGTGCTGGATGCAGGTCGCATGCAACGCCATAATATGGATGTATTGGCTGATCATTGGCTTGGCCATCAGACTATCAAATATGAAGATCTATGTGGGAAAGGCAAAAACCAAATTAGCTTTGATAGCCTTAGCCCATCTGCTGCGCTTGATTATGCAGCTGAAGATGCTGATATCACCTTGCGTTTATGGCAGATGCTAAAACCGCGCCTTGCTCGTGAAGGGGTGGCATCTGTCTATGAAAGGCTAGAGCGTCCGCTTATTCCCATTTTGGCAGATATGGAAGCAGCAGGCATTCAAATTGATGATGCATTATTGCGCCGTCTTTCAAATGATTTTGCCAGCCGTATTGCAAGCCTAGAGGCTGATATTCATCAACTGGCAGATATGTCCTTTAATATTGCCTCACCAAAACAGCTTGGTGAGGTTCTATTTGATAAGCTTGGTCTGGAAGGTGGTAAGAAATCAAAGACAGGTGCTTATGCGACAGGAGCAGATATCTTAGAGGATTTAGCAGCGAATGGCGTTGAGATCGCACGAAAGGTCCTTGATTTCAGACAGCTTGCGAAATTGAAATCAACTTATACAGATGCCCTTGTGACCTCTGTTCATCCTGAGACCAAGCGTGTTCATACCTCATATTCGATGGTGGGGGCATCAACTGGCAGGCTGTCATCATCTGATCCGAACTTGCAGAATATCCCCATCCGCACAGCTGAAGGTCGCCAAATTAGAGAGGCCTTTATTGCCAAAGAAGGCCATAGCCTAATCTCGGCAGATTATAGCCAGATTGAATTGCGTCTTGTCGCACATGTCGCTGGGGAAGCATCCATGCTACAGGCCTTTTCTGATGGTGTGGATATTCATGCCCAAACAGCCGCTGAGGTGTTTGGCATACCGCTTGCTGACATGGATTCAGAAACCAGACGCCGTGCCAAGGCTATTAATTTTGGCATCATCTATGGCATTTCTGCCTTTGGTCTGGCGCGCCAGCTATCTATTCCACGTGGTGAAGCACAAGATTATATATCGGCCTATTTTGCGCGTTTCCCTGGCATTCGTGACTATATGGAAGATACCAAAGCCAAAGCGAGAGAGGATAAGTTTGTTGAAACCTTATTTGGCAGACGTATTCATATTGGCGATATCGCAACATCTAACCCCAATATGCGGGCCTTTGCTGAACGCCAAGCGATTAATGCGCCAATTCAGGGCAGTGCCGCTGATATCATCAAGCGCGCGATGATGGCATTGCCGCCAGCCCTAGCACAAGCCAATATGCCAGTGACAATGCTGCTGCAGGTGCATGATGAATTGATCTTTGAAGCGCCAACAGCCATCGCTGAAGAGGCAGCGTCTCTTATCAGGCAGGTTATGGAAGGAGCGCATCAGCCTGTTATTACGCTTGATGTGCCACTTATTGCAGAAGCAGGCATTGCGCAATCTTGGGCATTGGCACATTAGAATTGCCTTAATTCGGTCATGATCAGGCCATTTTTTCGCACCTTCTGTGAAGGTTAATGATGATAGAATGCTTGTGAGTATTGATAGATTGCACAGATTGCGTGTATTGCACAGATTGCAAGGGAGGTTTTTTGATGAGCAAAAGGCTGGCATTAGTAGATGATGATCAAAATATTTTGACCTCTGTGTCATTAGCCCTAGAGGCAGAGGGCTATGAGGTGGATACGTATAATGATGGCGAGCAGGCTTTGCAGGGGCTGGCAAGGCGGCCAGCTGATTTAGCCATTTTAGATATTAAAATGCCACGTATGACAGGCACAGAATTATTGGAAAAATTACGTGCTAAATCAACGATGCCTGTGATTTTTCTGACCAGTAAGGATGATGAGCTTGATGAAGCTTTGGGTCTTGGGCTTGGGGCAGATGATTATATCACAAAGCCATTTTCGCAAAGATTACTCTTGGCACGTATTCAAGCCGTATTGCGCCGTGCCTATGCAAGCGAGCACCAAGACAGCTCTGGTCAGATTATCAGACAAGGTGATATGGTGCTTGATCCAGAACGTCATCTGGTTACCTGGACTGGCAAGGATGTCAAATTAACAGTCACAGAATTTTTGTTGCTTCAGGCTTTGGCTATTCGTCCTGGCCATGTCAAAAGCCGTGATCAGCTAATGGATGCCGCTTATGGCGAGTCTATCTTTTTAGATGACCGCACCATTGATAGTCATGTCAAAAGATTGCGCCGGAAATTCAAAGCTGTTGATAGTGATTTTGATCAGATTGAGACTTTATATGGTATTGGTTATCGTTATAAAACAGATAATGATGATGCGATATAGTCTCTAGCACATGACATATTTTTGGCGAAAATTGCTTGATTTCGTAATGGCTCCGTTTGGTGCATCACGCCTATCGGTTAGGATTCTTGCGATTATGTTGCTGCCTTTGGCATTATTTATGTTTGGGCTATTTTCGCTGGATCATTATAAAAATGTCCTTATTCGCGCTGAATTAGAAGCTTTGCAAAGGCAAGGAATTGTGCTGGCACGTTCATTGGCATTGGCAGAAGCTGGTGAGGCGAATTTGGTACAAAGACGCCTGTCAAATGAAACTATGCGCCAATTATTGCCTCTTGTGGGATATGGCTCTGTCTTGCGGGCACGGGTATTTCAGCCAAATGGCGCTTTGGCAGCAGATACTGCACGAGATGGCCTGTCATCTGGTGCTGTCAGATTGCGGTTGCGCCGCGATAGGGGTATGCAGGATGAATTTGGCGATCGTGTTTTGCGTGCGCTCAATGCGATGACCTCTTTATTTTCAGGTCGCCAGCCTATGCCTATCTATCGTGATAGAGGCTTGCGCCATGCTGCAGATTTCCCAGATGTTGAGCTGGCTCTGCAAGGGCAGGTGCGCCGCAATGTCTTTGTCAATAGGCGCGGCCAGATGGTCTTGTCTGTTGCGATACCTGTGCAAGATTTGCGCGTGATTAGAGGGGCGCTTTTGCTGACCACTAGCGGTAGTCGTATCACCAGCGAAATCAGAGATGTGCAATGGACATTTTTGCAGCTATTTGGGCTTGTGACTTTGGTGACCATTGGACTGGCCTTATATTTATCGCGTTCGATCACAGCACCTATCGCCAAATTAGCGCAAGCTGCCCATAAATTGCGACAAAGCCATGATATGAAACCGCTGGCAACCTTACCTGAGCGCAAAGATGAAATAGGTGCCCTATCAGTGGCACTTGGTGATATGACCAATGAATTACAAAGGCGTATTCAGGCAACAGCTGGATTTGCAGCTGATGTATCACATGAGCTAAAGAACCCGCTAACCTCTCTGCGTTCAGCCGTTGAAACCGTTAGCCGCATTGAAGATCCAGCCCAGCAACGCAAATTGATGGATATTATTCTTGCTGATGTGGCACGCCTTGACAGGCTTATCACTGATATCGCGCAAGCAAGCCGCATTGATGTTGAGTTGCATAAAGCACTGCCTGAACCAACAGCTATCACAGATTTGTTAAATAATTGGCTGCATATTTCGCGTGAACGCCATCCTAATATCGTGATTGAATATGATTGTCATAATGATGATGTGGCTGTTAGGATGTTTGAGGGGCGCATTGTCCAGATTTTGGATAATTTGCTGCAAAATGCCTTGTCTTTCTCGCCAGAAAGTGGGGTCATTACGGTTCGTCTTAAAGCTGATAAGGCATGGGTAAGGGTGATGATTGAAGATGAAGGCCCTGGCATACCAGAGGCCAAAAAAGAAGCGATATTTGATCGCTTTTACACCGAACGCCCGGATGGTGAGGCATTTGGCAATCATTCTGGTCTTGGTTTGTCCATTTCAAGACAAATCGCTGAGGCGCATAATGGCACGCTGATAGCTGAAAATAAAAAGCAAAATGGTGCCCGTTTTATCCTAAGCTTGCCAGTGGCACCATTGCCGCGAAAATTACCAGATGCTTTTAGGGACATATCATGACTGACACACCATCTGTTATTCTAATTACGGGGCAAGCTGGTGCTGGCCATTCCACAGCTTTGAAAATTCTAGAAGATCAAGGCTTTGTCTCAGTTGATAACTTGCCTCTGGCGTTGGTGGATCAGCTGGTTGCCATTGAGGTTGAAACCGAAAAACGACAATTAGCCGTTTGTGTTGATGGTCGCACATCTGGTTTTGAAACAGGACCTATTATTGGGCTTGTGAATAATTTGCGTGATAAATTTGATGGCGGCTTTAAACATATCCATATCTCAGCCTCAAAATCAGAATTGCTGCGCCGTTATCAATCAACCAGACGTGCCCATCCTCTGGCAGAAAGTCGCATGATCGAAGCTGCTATCGCGCTTGACCAAGATCGTATGGAGCCTATTGCTGCGATTGCTGATCTGCGGATTGATTCAACATCCCTATCACCATCTGGTTTGCGCACCGCGATAATATCAGGGGCAGGCATTGCGCAAGACCAAAGATTAAAATTACAGATGATGAGCTTTGCCTTTAAAGAAGGGCTGCCAGAGGCTGCAGATTATGTGTTTGATGTTCGGTTTTTATCAAATCCTCATTGGGATCCTGAATTAGCTGATATGACTGGTCTGGATCAGCCTGTTATTTCTTATGTAAAAGCTGATTTGGGTTTTGAGACATTTTTTGATGGTTTGCAGAAAATGTTGCCAGCAATTTTGGAAAAAGCAGGCCAAGATGCTCGCCCACAATTAACATTTGCCTTTGGCTGTACTGGTGGACGCCATAGGTCAGTGGCATGTGCCAACTATCTTGGCGGGTGGTTGAAACAGCAAGGCCATGATATCACCATTCAACATCGCGAATTAGGCAAATTCATTGATAAGCCCTATTAGCGGGTTTTTTCTTCATTAAATGGTGATTTTCTGCTAAGAAGTGCGCCAGTTAGTGACAGCCATCGTATAGGTGCTGTCTATCAAGATTGCTGGTAAAGGAAATCATCATGCCAAACGATTACGTCGTTAAGGATATCGCGCTTGCGGAATTTGGTCGCAAGGAACTCACTATCGCTGAAACAGAAATGCCAGGACTGATGGCATTGCGTGATGAATATGGTGACAGTAAACCTTTAACAGGTGCGCGCATTGTTGGCTCATTGCATATGACAATCCAGACAGCTGTCTTGATTGAAACATTGGTTGCTCTTGGCGCTGATGTGCGCTGGGCATCATGTAATATCTTTTCAACACAAGATCATGCTGCTGCTGCTATCGCAGCTGGCGGTACGCCTGTTTTTGCTGTGAAGGGTCAGAGCTTGACAGAGCATTGGGATTATCTTGACCGCTCTTTCTTGTTCCCTGAAGGGCCAAATATGATTTTGGATGATGGCGGTGATGCAACCTTATATGTGCTGCTAGGTGCCAGAGTTGAAGCTGGTGAAACAGATTTGATTGCTGTGCCAACTTCAGAAGAAGAAGAAGCTGTCTTTGCCCAAATTAAAAAGCGTATGGCAGAATCCCCAGGCTGGTTTACCAAAACAAGAGATGCCATTCAGGGTGTTTCAGAAGAAACAACAACAGGTGTGCATCGTCTTTATGAGCTGGTGAAACAAGGCCAGTTGCCATTCCCAGCTATTAATGTGAATGACTCTGTCACAAAGTCAAAATTCGATAATAAATATGGCTGTAAAGAGTCGCTAGTGGATGGCATTCGCCGTGCAACTGATACGATGATGGCTGGCAAGGTTGCTGTTGTTTGTGGCTATGGCGATGTTGGTAAGGGCTCTGCTGCCTCACTGGCAGGGGCTGGTGCGCGGGTTAAAGTCACCGAAGTTGATCCGATTTGTGCTTTGCAAGCTGCTATGGATGGCTTTGAGGTTGTGTTGCTGGAAGATGTTTTAGGCGACGCTGATATCTTTATCACAAGCACAGGTAATAAGGATGTTATCCGCATTGAACATATGCGAGAAATGAAGGATATGGCGATTGTCGGCAATATCGGCCATTTTGATAATGAAATTCAGGTGGCAAATCTGAAAAATCATAAATGGACCAATATTAAAGATCAGGTTGATATGATCGAAATGCCATCTGGTAATCGTTTGATCCTGTTATCAGAAGGGCGTCTTTTGAATCTGGGTAATGCGACAGGTCATCCGTCTTTTGTGATGTCTGCCTCTTTCACCAATCAGGTATTGGCACAAATGGAACTATGGCAGAATGGCGAGAATTATAATAATGACGTCTATATTTTGCCAAAGCATCTTGATGAAAAGGTAGCACGTCTGCATCTTGATCGCATCGGTGTAAAGCTAACAGAATTGGCGCAAGATCAGGCTGAATATATTGGTGTGACACCGCAAGGCCCATTCAAGCCAGAGCATTATCGTTATTAGGGCTCCTGGCTCTAAAACCTGATATGATGTGATGATTTCAGATCGCTTTCAAATTGCACTTACCAGCCTGTCAGATACAAAAATTCTGGCAGGCTGTTTTGCATCATGTGCCAAGCCCGGTCTTGTGGTTGGCTTGCAAGGTCCGCTTGGTGCTGGCAAATCAGAATGTGCGCGTGCCATAATCACCACTCTTTGTGATGATATCGATGATGTGCCAAGCCCCACTTTTACGCTTGTCCAGACTTATGAGAGCGCCTCTGGCCTGCCAATCTGGCATATGGATTTATATCGTCTTGAAACAGCTGAGGGTATTTTTCCGCTTGGTGTTGAAGAAGCCTTTTATGAGGCGTTCTGTCTTGTTGAATGGCCGATGCGTTCAGGTGACTATTGGCCTGAAAATGCGGTGATGGTTGATATCGCAATTGGTGAGGGTGAAGCACGTACCATCACCATTACAGGGCCATCCCATCAGCTAGCAGAGCTGAAATCATTTTGTGATGAGGCAGGTCTATCTGTCATCTAGATAAACCAAAAATAAGCTGTTCTAATCAAAGCTGAAACAGCTTACATTAGCTGGTATGTCTGATAGATTCTTTACTATTCCACCTGGTTGCGATTTTGCCACTGATTTGGCCAAAGGTGTGATTGAGGCTGCGCAAAATCCGCTAGCGCTGGCAAGAACGCAGATTTTTGTGCCCTCCAGAAGAGCATCACGTGCTTTATCAGCTGCCTTTTTAGCTGTCAGTGACGGCAAGGCAATGATGCTGCCTTCTATCAAAGCGATTGGGGATGTCGAAGATGAAGCTGAACTGGCGCCCGTTTATTTAGATGGTGGCAGTTTGCCTCCTGCCATGCCAGAGATGCGGCGGCTTTGCTTGATTGCAGCACAGGTGCGCGCTTTTCCGATGGGCGGTGAAAAGCCATCTGAAGTTCAGGCCTTTATGCTGGCACAGGCTTTGATACATTTATTTGATCAGGTGCAAAATGCTGATTCCTCAATGGAAGAGCTGGCATCTTTTTGGCCCGAAGAATTGGCAAGCCATTGGTCTGATATCGCGCAGTTTTTAACCATTCTGTCACAATTTTGGCCGCAAATTCTGGCAGAAGAAGGCAAGATGGACCCTGTGGCACGCCGCATTGCGCTTTTGCATCAACAGGCAGAAGCATGGCGTGTAAACCCACCTCAGACACCTGTTATCATTGCTGGTTCAACAGGCTCTTTGCCAGCTACGCAAAGGCTGATGAAGGTTGTTGCAAATCTGCCACAAGGCCAGATCGTCTTGCCTGGCTTGATGCCAGATTTATCATCTGATGATTGGCAGGCCATTACCCAAGATGTCGTGCATCCTATGCATCCTTTGGCAAGCACGCTAGCAGCACTTGATGTGCCCTATCAAAAGGTGTGTGTCTGGCCACAAAGCCGACAACGTGCAGATGATAATTTTGGCAGAATGCGGTTTTTGCAAGAGGTGCTGCGCCCTGCCAGCCAGACTGATAAATGGCGTGATATCAAATCAGATGTTGCGTTGCTAAGCGATAAAAAAACCTATCAAGGGTTTCAGCGTATTGATGCCCAAGATAGCCATGAAGAAGCTGCTATTATCGCTTTGTTATTGCGCCGTGAATTAGAAAAAGAAGGCCATAAAGCTATTTTGGTCACACCTGATAGGCAATTAGCCAAAATGGTGCGATCAGAATTACGCCGCTTTGCGATTGAAATTGATGATTCAGCTGGTGCGCCCTTATCACAATCAGCCATTGGCAGCTATGTCATGATGCTGGCACGATTAGTGTCATCAACAGATATTATCACAGATTTATGTGTGCTAGCAGGTCACCCTTTCAGCTCAGGTGGCATGATGCGTACCTCATTTCGAGGCCAGTTTGACAAGCTAAATATCAGACATTTACGAGGCACGCTGACATTTTCGGATCTGGCAGGTTTGCAAGAGCATCTGAAAGGCAATGCTGGTCTCAGTGAATTCTTTGATAATCACATTGCAGCACATCTAGCTGATTTGCTGGCGCTGCGCGATAAAGATGAGGTAAGCCTTGGTGCTTGTGCGGCAATCCTTGGCAGAGTTGCTGAAATCTTTGCAGCTGAGGGTCAGGATGAAACAGCGATATCACAATCTGTGCAGAAATGCTGGGCAGGCCCTGAAGGTGATGCAGCTGCCAGTTTATTGGCAGATCTAGAGAGCTTTGGCAGTGATTTTCGGTTGCGCCCGCAATCATTTGCGCTGACCTTAACCGAATTGATACAAAAAACAGATGTGCGCAAACCCTATTTAGATCAGTCTCGTCTGGCTATTTTAGGAGCTGTTGAAGCACGTATGATTTCAGCTGATCTTGTCATTTTGGCAGGATTAAATGAAGGTATCTGGCCGCCAAAATCTGGCCAAGATTTCTGGATGAACCAATCTATGGCAGAGGCGATAGGCCTGCCTCATAAACAATGGCGGATTGCGCTATCAGCTCATGATTTTATGATGGCTGCCTCACTGCCAAATATTGTGCTAACCAGAGCTAGGCGACAAAATGATAGGCCTACCTTGCCAAGTCGTTGGCTGGTGCGCATGGATGCTGTTATACAAGCGTTGCAAATTGGTGATTTAGTTAACCCAGATTTGCCAGATGATCTGGTTGCTATTTTAGCGCAACGCAAAGCTATCCAGCCTATGCCAATCGCACCCCCTCAACCAAAACCACCTTTATCACATCGCCCAAGGCGCATTTCAGCGACACAATTTGATACATTGATGGCAGATCCTTATGCGCTTTATGCGTCCAAGATATTACGCCTGCGATCATTGCCTATGATCAATGAGCCGCCAGGGCCAGCGTTAAAAGGCACCTTATTTCACGAAGCGCTTCATGAATTTGTATCACAGCATCCACGCGGAAAGCTGGCAGAAGAGCTTGCTGGCGAGCTGATGAGTATCGCAGAGCGGCATTTGGCGCCTTATCTTCATCATTATGAGGTGCGTTATTTCTGGATGCCGCAAATTGTGCAACTAGCACATTGGTTTATCTCTCATGATAATGCGTTTCGTCATGATAATGCGTTCAGCATGACTGAAACCAAAGGTGAGATCACCATAGAGGTTGGTGAGCGTTCAATTACCTTATCAGCCAAAGCAGATAGAATTATTGACCATGGTGATGGAACAGCCAGCATCATTGATTATAAAACAGGAACCATTCCGACCAAGAAAAATGTGACAAATGGGCGGGCAGCTCAAATGCTTGTCGAGGCAGCATTACTAGAAAAAGGCGGCTTTTCTGATACTAAAAATCAGCTAGCAGCTATTGCACTTAGTTACTGGAAATTACGCGGGCGTGGCGCACCGCCAGCAGAAATCACAGATGTGCTGCCAAAAGAATTTGATGCTGGTCGTATTTTTGATGCAATGGTGGCTCTGGTAACACGCTTTGAAGATGAAGATATGCCCTATCTCTCAGAGCCAGATCCCAAAGGCAGGCCAAAATATTCTGATTACCGGCATTTAGCACGTATCAAAGAATGGCGACCACAGGAGGCTGATAATGAGTGATCAGAAACATGCCTCTAATCCTGAAATTTCGGTATTTGTTTCGGCTAATGCTGGCACTGGTAAAACAAAAGTTCTGATTGAAAGAGTGTTGCGGTTATTGCTGAAAGGTGAGCGGCCTGAAACCATTTTATGTGTGACTTTCACAAATGCTGCTGCTGCAGAAATAGAAGAAAGATTGCATCGCGATTTGGCAAATTGGGCGGTATGTGAGCCTGATGAGCTAATGGCATCCTTGCAAGAATTAACCTCAAAAGTACCGCGTCAAGCCGATTTGGAAAGAGCCAGGCGTCTATTTGCTGAGATCATTGATAATGATGCTGGTCCGCGTATTGATACCACTCATTCATTTTGCCAGTCATTATTATCACGCTTTCCTGTTGAAGCGGGCGTTCCGCCACATTTTCAGCTGATAAGCGATGCCCAATCAGCACAGTTGCTACATGAGGCTTTTGCCAGTTTGTTTTACCGACCTAATGCGCCCATTCAAAAGGCATTAGATGACCTTATTGCTATAGCAGATAGCCAGATTCTATTTGGTCACATAAAGGAATTTATCAATTTTCGCGAATTATCAGATGCAGCATGCTTGCAATCATTGGGCATTGTACCAGCCTTTGATAAGGCTCTTAAATCACTCAGCCCTCATCAGATTGAAGATTTGCCTAGCCTAGCGAAAGCTTGTGCTGATGATATCGCACAAATGCCAATTTCAGATTTGCTAAGAGCTGGTGAAGAGCGCGTGCAAAAACTGGCAGTTTGGCTGTCATTTGATCATGATCAACGTGCCGAGATGCTGGATGTTGTCGGATCTGTCGTGCTGACCAAAGCAGGTGATGTGGGTAAGAGGATACTGCTAAAGAAACAGATTGAAGCCTATCCAGATGCCCTTGATATTGCCCATCGCATAGCAGACAGGCTGATAGCCTATTACCGTTCTGTTAATGCCTGCCTAACAGCACATCGAAGCCGTCAGCTTTATCTGTTAGGCCAGGCAGCTGCCTTGCATTATCGGGCTGCCAAAATGCGAGCTGCTGTGCTTGATTATAATGATCTGATTATCAAAGCAGGGGCGTTATTATCGGCATCAGAAATGATGGCTTGGGTGCGTTGGAAGCTTGATTATGGCATTAACCACATGCTGATTGATGAAGCACAAGATACCAATCCAGCACAATGGCGGCTATTAAGCGCGATTGCTGATGAATTTTTTGCACAAGAAGCCAGTCAAAAAACAGATGATGAGCGCAACAGAACATTATTCTCTGTCGGTGATTTTAAACAATCCATCTATAGCTTTCAGGGTGCCAACCCGTTTATTTTCAAACAAAAGGGAAGTGATTTTAGCGAACAGGCCATAAAAGGCGGCCATCAATTTGATATGGTTAGTTTGGCGAAATCCTATCGTTCGTCAAAGGCTGTGCTTGATTTTGTTAATCAGGTCATGGCACCAAAAGCACAATCAGATTTAGGCGGTGTTTTTGATAGTCATGAAGCGGCATTTGAAGACAAATTTGGTCATGTTGAAATCTGGCCAATCACTGATAAAACTGAAACAGCTGAACCGCTACCTTATTTTGATGTGCCAGATATGGTGCAAGGTGGTGCTGATGCAACCTTGGGGCCAGATGGCCTGTTGGCAGAGCAGGTGGCAGACCATATCGAATCCCTGATAAAGGGAGAGGCGCCTTATCTTGATGGCCGGTCTTATCAGCCACGTGATATCATGATTTTGGTTCGTAAAAGAGATCGGTTCTTTGCCTTATTACGCAGTGCGCTTGTCCGCCGTGATATTCCTGTTGCGGGTGCTGACAGGCTGTATCTATCACGCCAGATTGAGATAAATGATCTCTGTGCCCTTGGTGATGTGTGTTTGGTACATGATGATGATTTGCAACTTGCCTGCTTGTTGAAATCACCTTTATTTGGCTTGAGCGATGATGAGCTGATGGCATTGGCGATAAAGCGTCCAGAAGGCATGTCACTTTATAACGCCTTGCGCGCGCATAGCACAGAGCCATCTGTTTATGGCGATGCGATAGCGCAATTACATCACTATTTTGATCTGGCTTTGCGCCTATCACCAGCGGCATTTTTTGAAACGATTTTGGTAAAAGGTGGCAGAGACGCTTTTTATAAACGATTAGGCACAGATGTTGATGAAAGTCTGAATGCTTTTATCAGGCAGGCTTATGATTTCGAGGCAGAAGGCGGGGTGAGCCTAGCAGATTATCTGAGCTTTAGCCGTGCGCAAGGTGGTGAGATTAAACGTGATTTGGGTAATATGAGCGAAAATGAAGTGCGTATCATGACCATTCATGGCGCCAAAGGCTTGCAGGCACCAGTTGTTTATCTGCCTGATACAGTGGCTGGCATTGATCCAAGCGCAAAATTAATTCAGACAGATACAGCTCTTTTCTGGCCACCTGACAGCACCTATTTGCCTGATGATTTGCAGCAGCATAAAGATAAAAACGCTGACAAAATCGCAGCAGAACATCAAAGATTACTCTATGTCGCTTTGACACGGGCTGCTGAATGTTTGTTTATAGCTGGCTGGGATAAAGCACGCAAAAGCAGCCGTAATGAGAATTGGTATGATCAGATGGTCACTGCTATGGCTGAACTAGAAATAGAGCCAGATAGCAATCAGATATACCGCCTCACTCATCAGGGTGTGTCTGCTAGCATGCCACCTGTTGCTAAACGCTTTGATGGGCTATCAGCTGGTGATGATATCACCGCGCGCTATCCCTGGGCGTTCCAAGCGCCATCACCAGAAGCACCGCCTATCCGCCCGCTTGTCCCATCAGCACCGATAGATAAAGAGAAAGCAGAGCCTTTTTCCTCACCAGCTGGCCAAATTGCCAGACAAGAAGGCCTTTTCATGCATCATTTGCTTGAGGAATTAAGCGCTATTGCAGATGATAGGCGCATAGCAGCGGCTGACAGAATAACCCAAAATAGCAAAGGTCTTTATCCAGCTTTATCATCAGAACGCATGACAGATATAAGTCATCATATTCTATCATTTATGAAAGATGATGATTTTACAGCTCTATTTAACCCTGATGCGCTGGTTGAATTTCCCGTTTCAGGACTAATCGGCAACAGGCCCGTTATTGGACAAATAGACAGGCTTGTTATCACAGATGATTTTATCTGGCTGGTTGATTTCAAATCAGGCAGACCGCAAACACAACATCCCCCGCAAGATTATATTTTGCAGATGGCTCTCTATAGCCATATCATCAGCACTATTTATCCAGACAAGCCGCTGCGAACTGAGATAATCTGGCTGACTGACCTGTCTGTCTCTCACATAACTGATGATATGATGGCACAAGCATTAGCTGATGCTGGCATTCAAAGTTTCGCACCTCAACATCTTGACCACTAGCTGGCTAGTACCTACATTATGTTGACTAGCTGTTCACAAAAAGGGGAATGATATGGCGACCATCAAAACAACAGACTCAGATTTCCAAAATGACGTATTGGGTGCCGATGGCCCTGTTTTGGTCGATTTCTGGGCAGAATGGTGTGGGCCATGCAAAGCGATTGGACCAGCTTTAGAAGAAATCTCTGGTGAGCTAGGTGATAAAATTAAAATCGCTAAGCTAAATATTGACGAAAACCCAATGACGCCAACTCAATATGGCGTGCGCGGTATCCCAACTTTGCTAATCTTTAAATCTGGCGAAGTGGTTGCTGAAAAAATTGGTGCCATGCCAAAATCACAGCTTCAGCAATGGATTGAAGCCAGCCTGTAATAAGGGTAGCACCCACCTATATTTGAAGATGATGGCAGCACCGCTTAATCAGGGTAGCTGCCATTTTCAGCTAGGACATGGCCAGCCAGATATAAAGAGCCACAGATGAGAATATGTGCTTCATCCTGTGCCATAGTCAGTGCTGCTTGAAGTGATGCTGCACTCTGGCTTGGCAGTGATAAATCACTAGCTGCCTTGGCAATGGTTTTACCAGATAAAGCAGCTGGCTGATCGGGAATGGTGATGGCAATAAGCCGTTCTGTCATAGGGGCAATCTGGGCTAGAAAATCACCAATTGGTCTTGTATCTAAGGCGCCAACAATCACACACCATTTTTTATCTGATAATGTATTAACCAAGGCAGCTGCCCCATGGGCATTATGCGCACCATCTAGCCAGATAGGCGTCTGGGATGTGAAATTCAGCAAATGGCCTGTGGTTAATTTTTGTACACGCCCAGGCCAAAAAGCATGGCTGATGCCATTTATCGCCTGTTCCGTATCACAGAGTTTTGTATAATGCAGGGCTGCGGCTGCCAAAGCAGCATTGCTAATCTGATGATGGCCACGCAAAGCAGGCAGTGGGCAGCGATAGGTTACATCATCAATCGCAAGCTCAAAGTGACTGTCAGTTTTGCTAATAATACTGAAATCATCATCCATCCAATAGCTTGTTATCTGTTTAGATTGCGCAATTTCAGATAAGCCAATGCGCGCTTCTTCAGATTGGGCAGAGATAATAGCAGGGCTGCCAGATTTAAAAATGCCAGCTTTTTGGCGTGCGATTTCAGTAATGTCAGAGCCAAGGAAATGTTCATGATCTCGTGCAACAGGCGTAATGATGGTCGCAGCAGGCTGTGCTATGACATTGGTGGAATCTAACAAGCCGCCAAGACCTGTTTCCAAAATCACTAAATCAGCTGGCACGCGCGAAAATGCCAAGAAAGCAGCCGCTGTTGTCACCTCAAAGAAGGTGATAGGCCTGCCATCATTAACATCCCTGACTTCTGTTAAAATCGCCTCTAGCATCGCATCATCAATCAGCTTGTCAGCTAGTCTGATGCGTTCATGAAAGCGGCATAAATGCGGACTGCTATAGACATGGCAAGACAGGCCTGCTGCATTGGCCTGTGCGCGTAGTAAGGCGGCTGTTGAGCCTTTACCATTTGTGCCTGCGATATGGATAACAGGTGGCAGTGCTTCATGCGGGTTGCCGAGACGTGCCAAAATATCAAAAGTGCGATCAAGGCCAAGATCGATTAATTTAGGGTGCAGCTTGCCAAGCTCATCTAATACAGCGGTGATGCGTGACATAAATCGCGCCCCTAGTCTTTTTTAAGGTTATTTGCTTTACTCAGCAGCCTGTAGTCGTGCTTTATGTGTGAGCAAAGATATGATTTGCGCGATTTTTGCGCGTTGCTCTGAACGAGGAACCACAATATCAACCATGCCATGATCCTGCAGATATTCGGCTGTTTGGAAATCATCTGGCAGCTTTTCACGCACAGTTTCTTCAATGACACGTCTGCCAGCAAAGCCGATAATTGCACCAGGTTCTGCAATTTGAATATCACCAAGCATCGCAAAAGACGCTGTTACACCACCTGTTGTGGGATGCGCTAGAAGCACGATATAAGGCAGGCCAGCTTCAGCCAGCTTTTCGGTTGCGATAACCGTCCGCGGTAATTGCATCAAAGATAAAATACCTTCTTGCATCCGCGCGCCGCCTGTTGATGGCACAGTAATAAGACAAGCGCCTTTGGTTACAGCTTCTTCAGCTGCTGCCAGAATGGCATCACCAACTGCACGTCCCATAGAGCCGCCCATAAAACGGAAATCAAAAGCAGCTATGACAACATCAAGACCTTCAATTTTACCAGAGGCAACAGCAATCGCATCCTCTTCCCCAAGCTTTGAGCGGGTATCTTTCAGCCTGTCTGTATATTTTTTGCTATCTTTGAATTTTAGAGGGTCATCAGTTTGTTTGGCTAGTTCCACAGCTTGCCAGGCACCGCCGTCAAATAACATATCAAAACGTGCTTTTGGTGGTAAAGGCGCATGATGGCCACATGATTGGCATGTATGAAAGCTAGCTTCAAATTCTTTGTGGAAGATCATCTGACCACAGGATTTACATTTAATCCACAATGTGTCTGGCACATCATTGGATTTCACAAATGCCTTAATCTTTGGCAAAACAGCGTTGGTAATCCAGTTCATCTTACTTTCTCCGATTTACCTTTTCAGGTTTTCTCAAAGCCTAGCGTGCAATTTAACCTGCGGCAATGGCCTTTGCCATGTCACTCACAAATGCGCCAATTTTCTGAGGGATATCATCAGCTGGCTTGCCAGTTTCGTCAATATTATTGGCAATAATATCAACCACAGCAGAGCCAACGATTGCCCCATCACTGATTATGGCAGCTTCAGCTGCTTGGTCAGCTGTGCGGATGCCAAAGCCTGTCACCACCGGCAAATCAGTTTGTGATCTTATATCGCCAACAGCCTGTGCAATGCTATCAGCAGCAGCGCTTTTTGTGCCTGTAATGCCTGTGATTGAGACATAATAAACAAAACCACCAGCCTTTTCCAATACCTTGGTCAGGCGGGGACCTTTAGTGGTTGGCGTCGTCAGGCGGATAAAATCAATGTCAGCAGCAATAGCTAGATCACAAAGCTCGCTATCTTCTTCAGGTGGCAGATCAACAATGATAAGCCCATCAACACCTGCTGTCTGGCATTCTGTCAAAAATTTGTCACAGCCATAACGATAGATAGGGTTGTAATATCCCATTAAAATCAGCGGTGTATCAGCATGCTTTTTGCGGAAATCAGCAGCAATTTTCAAGGTTTTTTCTAATGTCATGCCAGCTCTGATAGCACGCAGACTGCCTGCCTGAATGGCAGGCCCGTCAGCCATCGGATCAGAAAAAGGCATGCCAAGTTCAATAATATCGGCACCTGCTGAGACAAGCTCATCCAAAATAGAGACGCATATTTGTTCTGTTGGGTCGCCAGCAGATACAAATACCCCTAAGATGCCTCTGCCATTTTCTTTGGCAGCACTAAAACAATTCGCAATACGATTAGCCATGTTATCGTCCCTTTATTTCTGGCATCAGATAGTCTTACAGCAAGCCACGCTCATCAAGCATTGGCAGAACAGCCTCTAGATCTTTATCACCGCGGCCACACATATTCAGGATAACAATTTTATCCTTATCCATCTCTGGGATGATTTTTGAGGCAAAGGCAAGGGCATGTGATGGCTCTAATGCTGGAATAATGCCCTCTTTGCGAGAGCAAAGCTGGAATGCTTGCAAAGCTTCTTCATCTGTTGCACTCACATAATTAACGCGTCCGACATCATGCAAAAAGGAATGTTCAGGGCCAATACCAGGATAATCTAGGCCTGCCGAAATAGAGTGGGCATCTGTGATTTGACCTTCATCTGATTGCAGCAAATAGGTGCGGTTGCCATGCAATACACCAGGTGTGCCGCCGGTTAAGCTAGCAGCATGTAAGCCAGAATCAATGCCATGTCCTGCTGCTTCAACACCATAAATATCAACTGTGCTATCATCCAAAAATGGATAGAATAGACCCATAGCGTTTGAACCACCACCAATACAGGCGATTAGCGCATCAGGCAAACGGCCTTCAGCTTCCATCATTTGATCTTTGGCTTCGATACCAATGATTGATTGGAAATCACGTACCATTTCAGGGTAAGGGTGCGGGCCAGCCACAGTGCCAATGATGTAAAAATGTGTCTCAGGATTCGCAACCCAATAACGCAATGCCTCATTCATGGCATCTTTCAATGTTGATGTGCCAGATGTCACAGGGTGCACTTTGGCACCTAAAAGGCGCATTCTATCCACATTTGGTTTCTGGCGGCGCACATCTTCTGCGCCCATAAAAACTTCACATTCAAGATTAAATAGCGCACAGGCTGTTGCTGTTGCCACACCATGCTGGCCAGCACCTGTCTCTGCGATGATCTTGGTCTTGCCCATCCTTTTTGCAAGCAAAGCCTGACCAAGCACATTATTGATTTTATGGGCACCTGTATGATTTAGCTCATCGCGTTTTAAATATAATTTAGCGCCGCCAAAATGCTCGCTCAGACCTTCTGCAAAATATAAAGGTGAGGGGCGACCAACATAATGTGTTTGATAATAGCGCAACTCTTTATCAAAGGCAGGATCATTTTGCGCTGCCCGATAGGCTGCTTCAACAGACAGAATAAGAGGCATTAGCGTTTCAGCAACAAACCGCCCCCCATGAATGCCAAAACGGCCATCTTCATCAGGGCCGCTCTGAAATGAATTTAATGTCGTTTGATTCATTAGTCACAATATCCTTACAGCACAATTCTTGTCCGCTATGATATAGTGAAAAAGACAATAAAAACCACTGAAAACTGACATTATTGGGCAGCTTTTACAAAGGCTGAGATTAAAGCATGATCTTTTACGCCTTTTTCAGCTTCTACGGCTGATGAAACGTCAAAATAACATGCCTGTGTTTGGGCTTTTGCCTGTGCCAGATTATCAGGTTTCAGACCGCCTGCCAGCATCCAGGGAATTGTGATATCCAATCCAGCTAGCAACTGCCAGTTAAAGTGATGGCCTGTCCCGCCAGGCATATCAGGATTGCCACTATCAGCGTCAAATAACAGCCAGTCAACATAGCCTAGATATGAAGCAGCTTGTGCCACATCATCGCTATCTTTGATACGCAATGCCTTCATGACAGGTCGGTTCATATTACGCCTGATATCAGCGCATCTTTGCGGTGTTTCATTGCCATGAAGCTGAATCATATCAGGGTTTGCATAGTGACAAATATCAGCCAGATACGCATCTGTAGCATCAACAACTAACGCCACTCTTATCGGGCCATCTGATGTGGCAACCTCTTTTAAGACTTCAGCTTCTTGAAATGAAAGATGGCGCGGTGATTTTTCAAAAAAAACCATCCCGATAAAGGCAGCGCCCACCTTTGTGCAATGCTGATAATCAGCAACGCTGCGAATGCCGCATATCTTTGCCCCTGATGGCTTTAGCTGAGCTGAGATATCATAAGGTTCCATCATGACACATCCCCTTGATAGTCAAATTTGTCAGCATCATTCAGCGTCATTTTCAATTTGGATATGGTCATGATTGTGCTGCATCTGTTTATCATAACGTCTTTGTAGTGAAAATAATTTCAGGCGCAACTGGCTGACACGCAAAGAAGCTGCCAAAGCTGTTATAATCATCCCTGCGGCGAAACCAACAAAGACAGCTAGCCAAAGCGGCATTTCAATGCCAGCACCAACTGGCCAGAATGAAACAGATGTCACATCATGATTGGCAATCGCAAAAAAAGCGCAATAAGCAAAAAAGATAAGGCTTATCATTATCCAGAAAAATTGGCGCAAGGCAGACATAAGGCGCTGCTCCTAGGGATTGGCATCGCTGACAGGGCAGGGCATCATGCGATTAGCAAAATTTTTAGTCAGCGTTAAGACGCTCTTTCATTCCTTTTCCCATTTTGAAAAATGGTACTGATTTTGCGTCAACCTGAACAGATTCGCCTGTTCGTGGGTTGCGGCCAATGCGGCTTTCTCTGTGACGAACAGAAAAAGCGCCAAAACCACGCAATTCAACTCTATCACCATTTTCAAGCGCACCAATGATTGTATCAAATACGGTGTTAACCAGCCGTTCAATATCACGGTGATACAGGCTTGGATTCTGGGCAGCCAGACGCGCAATCAATTCTGATTTTGTCATTTTTTACACCCTAAACCTTATAGTCACATTCAAATCATGGCGATATTAATAAAAATCGTCAATCAAAAGCTAGCAAATCAGCCAAAAAAAAGACCCTGCCAAAGGCAGGATCTTTATCATTTGTTAGATGATAGGGGTTTGATTACTCATCACCACCATCTTTTTTGGCCAATGCGGCACCCAGAATATCACCAAGGCTAGCGCCTGAATCTGATGAGCCGAAATTCGCCATAGCTGCTTTTTCTTCTTGTACTTCACGTGCTTTGACAGACAAGGTCAATTTGCGTGACTTTGTATCAATATTTGTGATGATAGCATCTAGCTTTTCATCAACAGCAAAACGCTCTGTACGCTGTTCTGAACGCTCGCGTGATAGTTCAACGCGGCGGATAAAGCCAGTTAGGCCTTCACCGACACGAACCTCAAGACCTTGTTCAGTCACTTCTGTGATTGTACATGTGACGATTTCACCTTTGCGAACCTGATCAACCAGGCCAGCATAAGGATCATCTGTCATTTGCTTGATACCAAGTGAAATGCGTTCTTTAGTGATATCGATATCAAGCACTTTGGCTTTCACAGTATCACCTTTATTGAAACCGCTCATCGCTTCTTCGCCTGTCACATCCCAAGAGATATCTGACAGGTGAACCAGACCGTCAATTTCAGCACTCAGACCAACAAACAGGCCGAATTCTGTGATATTGCGGATTTCGCCGTCAATTTCAGTGCCAACAGGGTTAGCAGCTGCGAATTCTTCCCAAGGATTACCCTGAACCTGCTTCAGGCCAAGTGAAATGCGGCGCTTTGTCAGATCGATATCAAGAACCATGACTTCGATTTCCTGGCTGGTTGATACAATCTTGCCAGGATGGACATTTTTCTTTGTCCAGCTCATTTCTGATACATGGACTAGGCCTTCAATGCCTTCATCCAGCTCAACAAATGCGCCATAGTCAGTGATATTTGTGACACGGCCAGTTAGCTTTGTGCCGATTGGGAATTTCTCTGATGCGGCTTCCCATGGGTCTGACTGCAACTGCTTCATACCAAGAGAAATACGCTGTGTTTCCTGATTAAAGCGGATAACCTGAACATCAACTGTCATACCAACTGTCAGAGCTTCTGATGGGTGGTTAATGCGCTTCCATGCAATATCTGTGACATGCAACAGACCATCAACACCGCCTAGGTCAACGAAGGCACCATAATCAGTGATGTTCTTAACAACACCCTGTAATACCTGACCTTCTTCAAGGCTTGATACCAGCTCAGTTCTCGCTTCAGCACGTGATTCTTCTAGGACAGCACGGCGTGAGACAACAATATTGCCGCGGCGTCTGTCAATTTTCAGAATCTGGAATGGCTGTGGTGTACCCATCAAAGGTGCGATGTCATGCACGGGGCGGATATCAACCTGTGAGCCTGGTAGGAAGGCTGTTGCGCCTGACAGGTCGACCGTGAAGCCACCTTTGACACGGCCAAAGATAACGCCTGTGACACGTTCTTGTGCTTCGAAAGCGCGCTCTAGCATGATCCATGCTTCTTCGCGTCTTGCTTTCTCGCGGCTGAGGACGGCCTGACCATCACGGTCTTCCATACGCTCAACATAAACTTCTACAACATCGCCTGATTTGATTTCGGCTTCTGCACCTGGTGCGCCGAATTCTTTCAGAGGCACGCGGCCTTCTGATTTCAGACCAACATCGATTACAGCATAGTCGCCGGCAATATCAATGACATAGCCTTTTACAACACTGCCTTCGACTGAAATATTTTCGCCAAAGCTTTCAGCAAGCAGATCGGCAAAATTCTCTTGGCCAGCCATGGCTGACTCAGTTGAGTTATTTGACAATTAAGTTCTCCGTTAACGCCATAGTTCAGCCTTGTGATAAAGCTGATTGCCTTTGCTGGATTAAAGGCTGCAATATTCATCTAAAGCACAGATAGCATCTCATTAGACATTGTTGTCTTGCTGCTATTTGGAATATCACCTGGACAATATGGCTATTCGTCTTTCATCCAGCTTGGTTAATTATAAACTCATCTGTTTGCTTTAGACTAAAAACAGATGATGGATTTTGCCCATCTTATTGCTGATCTCTGACCATCTCTAAGATAAGTTGCAGCACTTCTTCGGCATTCTTTTGCGTTGTGTCAACAGAAATCGCATCTTTTGCGGCAATTAATGGCGCGGTTGTTCTATTTTTGTCACGTGCATCACGTTCGCTTAAGTCTGCTAATACTTGTGCAAAACTTAAATTTTCATCTTTGACAGACATCTCAAGAAAGCGTCTTTTGGCTCTTACCTCAATGTCAGCATCAATGAAAAATTTCAAATCAGCATCAGGCAAAATCACAGTGCCAATATCCCTGCCATCCAAAATAGCACCCTTGCCAGATGGCGGGTTTGCGGCAAAATCACGTTGTTTGTGAATAAGCGCATCTCTGACTTCTGAGATGCTAGCAATTTGTGATGCTAGGTCTGAAACAGCGGCATTGCGCAAAGATTCATCATTCTTTACAGGTAGTTGCAAATCTTCTGCCAGCGTGATGATTTGTGCTTTTTGGGACGTATTTTCAGGATTAGTCAGCCCCATTGTGAGCGCATCACGCGCAACCGCACGATATAAGGTGCCAGTATCAAGATAATCAAAAGACAAGGCCATCGCCAATGTGCGCGCCAATGTGCCTTTGCCAGATGCTGCAGGACCATCAATCGCTATTTTCATGCCATGCCCCTTTTGCCAATTAGTCGCTAATTGCTGCGCCAATAGCATTCATTTTCGCTGCAAATTCTGGGAATGATGTGTTTATGGTTGCCACATCATCAACCTGCACAGCCTCTTGTGATACCATCCCCAAAACAAGGAAAGACATACCGATTCGGTGATCATGCTGGGTGTTAATAATAGCGCCGCCTTTTGGGCTGCCGTCACAACCTTCAACAATCATATAATCATCACCATCTTCAACAGTGATGCCACATGCTCTTAGGCCATCTGCCATCACAGCAATACGGTCTGTTTCTTTGACACGCAATTCTTCAACACCTGTCATAATCGTTTTGCCAGATGCCATCGCAGCAACCACAGATAGGATAGGATATTCGTCAATCATCGAAGCAGCTCGCTCAGCTGGCACAGTAATGCCAGTTAATTGTGATGAACGAATGCGTATATCAGCCACATCTTCACCACCTTCAAGACGCTGATTTGACAAGGTGATATCACCGCCCATTTCGATTAATGTTGTGATAAGGCCTGTTCGTTGCGGGTTCATCCCAACAGCTGGCAATGTCACATCACTATTTTTTGTGATCAAAGCTGCTGCCATTACAAAGGCCGCACTTGAAGGATCGCGAGGTACCATAATATCTTTGGCAAGCAATGTGCCGCCGCCTGTCAAAGTGACTTGATGGCGGCCATCTTCTAGAATTTGTTGTTCACATGACAGGCCGAAATGACGCAGCATGGCTTCTGTATGATCACGCGAAATATGCGGCTCTGTGACAATGGTGGTGCCACGCGCACAGATACCAGCTAATAAAATGGCTGATTTAATCTGGGCAGAAGCTACTTTTGGTGTATAGGAAATGGCCAAAGGATGAGTAGGGCCTGCCACAGTCACAGGCAATGTGCCTGTCTTTGATGTTGTGATTTGTGCCCCCATCTCAGCCAAAGGGTCTGTAATGCGGCGCATGGGACGCTTGGTTAGTGAGGCATCGCCAATAAAAGTAGCTGTCATGGACTGGCCAGCAATCAGTCCCATCAGCAAACGCACACCTGTGCCAGCATTGCCCAAATCAAGCGGCTTTTGCGGTGGTGTCAGCCCGCCAATACCAACCCCATCAACGATATAATCATCGCCTTGTTTGATAATCGCAGCTCCGCAATCTTTCATCGCCTGCAACGTTGCTAATACATCATCACCTTCAAGCAGGCCTGAAATCTTTGTTCTGCCGACCGCAATCGCGCTAAGCATCAATGAGCGGTGCGATACAGATTTGTCACCTGGTACATCAAAAGTGCCAGATAATGCACCTGCCTGATGTGAGGTCAAAGAAGCAAATTGTGATGACATAGTAATTATCCGATTTCGTGTCATGATCCAATGATGTGTTGGCAGTACAAAACAGGGCTGCTTTATACTGCTTTAGTGTTATATCGCGCGCTTTATCGCCAGTCAAAGCAGATAATGGCGGCAAAATATCTATGTGGTGTAAAAAATCATTTGTTTTTATGAAAATCTATTTTTACTTTGACAATGTCGATTTATTAGGTGAAATCGCTCTGGAAGAATAAAACTGGTTGCTGACATTGCTATCATATAGAAATGACAGGCCATTCAGGCTCTAAGCCATATCTGTTACAAGAGAGGATATTATGGGTAAGCAGGATTTAGGGAAGAAAAGACGTTGTGCCTCCTGTGGCATGAAATTTTATGATTTCAATAAATCAAAAATCGAATGCCCTGGTTGTCAGACAGAATTTAATCCTGACAATCTGCTGAAAAGCCGCCGTGGGCGCACTGCCAAAGCAAGCAGCGCTGCAGCTGCTGCGACAGACACGTTAGAAGATGAAAAAGATCTGATAGAAGATGACAGTGATGTGGCTGATCCAGATGCCGACACTGATGATCTTGATGATGGCTCACTTGCTGATATTCCAGCAGGTGATAGCGGTGATGATGAAGATGATGTGACATTGCTGGATGATGGCGGTGATGATGATTTTATCGATCATGTCGAAGATGATGATGGTGATGAAGCGTAATCAGCTTCACTTTTTGCTTGCTTTTCAAGGTAGGCAAAGTTAACACACTATTCACCACTAAATGGGGCCATAGCTCAGCTGGGAGAGCGCTACAATGGCATTGTAGAGGTCGTCGGTTCGATCCCGTCTGGCTCCACCAAGTGGCAACAAAAAACGGTCCTGATTTCAGGGCCGTTTTGTTTTGGGTAAGATGATACGCTATTTGCGGCTTATTGATGTTATAGCGAAAAGCTGTCACCAAGATAAACTTGGCGTACGCCTGAATGCAGAACCACATCTTCAGGTGTGCCATCCATCATCACAAGACCATCATGAATAATATAAGCACGGTCAATGATATCAAGCGTCTCACGCACATTATGATCTGTGATTAACACGCCAAGACCTTGTTCTTTTAGCTGTGCGATTAGCTCTCTTATTTCAGAGATTGCAATTGGGTCAATACCAGCAAGAGGCTCATCAAGAAGCAAAAAAGTTGGCCGTGCTGCAAGCGCGCGCGCAATTTCAAGGCGTCGTCTCTCACCACCTGATAAATTGATAGATGATGTATTGCGTAAATGTGTGATGCCAAATTCTGCCATTAAATGCTCTAGCATCGCTTCAATCGTATCAGTGTGCTTTTCAAACATTTCAAGCACAGCTCTGATATTCTGTTCAACTGTCAGGCCGCGAAAGACGCTTGCTTCTTGAGGCAGATAGCCAATCCCTAATCTGGCACGTTCATAAAGCGGCAGATGCGTTATATCTCTGCCATCTAATAAGACAGACCCTTCATCGGCGTTAATCAGGCCAGATAAAATGTAAAAGGTGGTTGTCTTACCAGCGCCATTTGGCCCTAATAAGCCAACAGCCTCGCCACGTTTCACATTCAAGGTGACATTGCGGACAACACGTTTTTTCGAAAAGCTTTTACCAAGACCAGATGCTTGCAGGCCTCTTGTTTCATGAACCACACGCATCTTTGACTTATTATCTGTCATGTCGTCAGGCATGTGATTATCTTGGTTGGTCTTATTCGTCATATTAGCCGATGCTTTGTTGCTTAATTGGTCGATAAAATGCCAGAAACGCGGCCACTATTTCCACTCGATAATAGCCGACTAGTCCCATTATTAAAGTCAATTTCAGCTTTTTGTCCATTTAAAATGCTGGCACCATCAATGATTTTGACATCACCTGTCAATAAGGCTGTGCCTTTTTCAGCATCATATATACCTTCATTTGCTTCTGCTTGTCTTGTGTCTGTCTGTTTGACGAAGACATTGCCATTGGCTGAGACTTGGGTGATTTCTTCAGCATCATTGAGCGTGATTTCAAGGATGTCACCACGCAAAACACGCCCATCAGCCATTGTGATTTCGGCATTGCCACGCAATTCAGCAAAGCCTGACTGCCTGTCATAGTGAATAAGATTATCAGCTTTAATGACACCATCTTTGCTGTCAACAACAGCATCTGGACCTTCTAGGTGATAGATATCAGCGGCGACATCATAGGTGAGCTTGGCGCCTTTGCCGTTGAGATCAGCATCTTCAAAAGCGGCATTGGTATCAGCGATAACACGGGTGATATCCTGATTATCATCAGTGCTATCATAATAAGCTGTTAACTGGTCAGCCGAAATCATCTGCGTTCCTCTTTTGGCAATCGCATCACCAGTTGCTTGATAGAAACCCTGATTTTGATCCCAATAAAGCTCTTTTGCAGCAGATACCTCTAGAGATTGTGCGTGTGTGATTGATATGAAAATCGCCTGTGAAAGCAGAGCTGCCGCAGCAAATACTGCCACTTTATGTCTTGTGATAGTGCCGATACTATGTTGTGAAAGTGACAATGAAAGCATGATTTATTCCCCAATAATCGCTTTGCTTTGGCCAGTTAATCTGACGGTTTGGCCAAAATCTGATACCTGCATAGCATCACCTGTCATTACCGAATTTGGGCTGACAAGTGTGACGGCTGTTGGGGCATCAAAATTACCAATATCTAAATTGCCAGACAATTCTTCTGTTGTGAAGACAAGTTGGCGATTTGTTTGCTGAATTGTTACGCTGCCTTTTAACGCGATTTCATTATCAGCCTGATTGAATAACCCTTGATCTGCGCTAATGGTAATAGGGCCATTTTTATCTGAGCTAATTGCCCCATCAATCATAGTCAAAGCGACTTTTTTCGGATCTGAGGCATCTTCTGAGGCTGTTTTGGCATGCAGCTCAAATGGCTCACCTTTTTGGGTTTTCCCTTTATAGGTTAGCCCGCGCAATTCAAGACGCCCATCTTGTGTTGTGGCAACTTGATTGAGATCAATGGTGATATTCGCGCTTTTTTGAAAAAATAGCGTCCAACTGCCAAGTGTTGCGATAGCGATAAACGCCACAATGCCCAGAAAGATGCTCAGCCGCAACCCTGATTTGCCGTCTCTATGAGATGATGTCTCTTTTGGTTTATAAAAAGATTGCGTCGGGTTCATTCTGGTTTCAAAAGACGTGCTAAAGGTGAATTATCAGCCTGCTTGATAGGCAGAGGCGGTAATCTAGAAAATTAATGGTGAAAAATATCAACAGCTTCAAAGCCAGCCAGATCCATTTTGGCACGGCTTGTCAGAAAGGCAAAGCAATCTTCGGCTAGTGTCAGGCGGTTTTCACGGCTAAGAAGCGTTGTTAAATGATCTTGTAGCTGATGCAGATATAAAACATCACTTGCGGCATAATCAATTTGCTGCTGGGATAAAATATCACGTCCCCAATCTGATGATTGTTGTTGTTTTGACAGCTCAACCCCTAATATTTCACGGCATAGATCAGCTAGCCCATGCCTGTCTGTATAGGTGCGCACCAGCTTTGATGCTATTTTGGTGCAGAAAACAGGGCCCTTCATATCGCCAGCCAGCTTAACCATCTGCGCAATATCAAATCGGCCAAAATGAAATAGCTTTGTTACCGTTTCATCAAGGATCAGCTTTTTCAAATTGGGGCAATCCTGGCTATCAGCTGCGATTTTGACCAAATGTGCATTACCATCACCAGAGGAAAGCTGTACCACACATAACCTATCTCTCGTCAGATTCAACCCTAATGTTTCAGTGTCAATCGCGACAATTTTGCCAAGATCTAACCCATCTGGCAGGTCATGTTCATAAAGATGATTTGTCATAGTGTTTCTTCTTATCAATCTAGCTGTGATGGCGGCTGTTACAGATACTCTATCACAGTTTCTGGCAAGGGGCGTCGCCTTTCCTTTGGCTCTTGTGTCTTTTTCCCAATATAGACAAAGCCAGCGATCTTATCATGGCCTGCTGTGCCGCCAAGTGCTGTTATCATTGCCTCATTATAGCTATACCATTCTGTCACCCATTGGGTCGCATAGCCAAGTGCTTGTGCAGCTGTCACGATATTCATCGTTGCCGCACCAGCTGATAACATCATCTCCCATTGTGGGATTTTGGGATGCTCTTTTGGTGTGTAAAGCACAGCAATGGTAGTGCCAGCACGAAGCAGACGTGCTTTTTCTTGTGCCAGAATTTCAGGATCGCAATCTGGATTATCTTTTTCAAATTCTGGTCCAAGCACCTCATCACCAAGACGCTTTGCTGCTGCCTCATTAATGACAATAAATTTCCAAGGGGCAAGCACACCATGATCAGGCACCCTCATACCACAAGCTAAAATGGTGTCCAAATCATCAGCTGATACAGGCTCAGCTGCCATTCTCATGATAATAGTAGAACGCCGTTTGAGCAGAAAATCTGTGATATCATTCATCTGGTGCATATCCTTGTTTTGCGATGGCCTGCTGTAGCTGGTTAACATAAGAGGGGAAACATAACCGCTTTTTCACAGAGATATAGCTTTTTGCAACTCTATAGCAAATGATTTGAATAAGGTTATGTTTGGCTTTTAGATTATCATAGCCGATTGCTGAGCCCATATCATCATGGATAACAAGCTCTGGTGAAATAGTGGCTGCTTTTAATCCTGTTAACCACCAGCTATGCAACAAATTATCAATGGTTAAACCGAATTGGTGATATTGTGCCAGTATCTGTGCTGCTGCTTGTCTTGTGATGACATAGCCAAACCCGCCAATATTAGCATATTTTTTAGCAATAAAGCGTAAGCCTGATGTTGTTGTGCCAACTTCTATTGATGGCCTATTGGGGCGTCTATCAGCTAAAAAGATAAGATCGAAAGCCTGACAAGCTGCCTCAAGGTCAGCTAGATAGGTGCCAAAATCAGCGGTGACCTCAGCATCATCTTCTAAGATAATAGCGCAATCTTCATCGCTATCTAATAAGGCCTGATAAGCCGATAAATGTGATAGATAACAGCCAATCGCACCAGCTGGCGGATGAAAGGATAAATGCCAAAACATTTTCGGACTATCGCAATAGGTGGCGCGTTTTTCATCAGACCAGCCACGCGCATCAATCGCGTCTATCCAATGAGGTGCAATATTATGAGGTTGCAAGCTTTTGACAAGACGTTCACGCCTGTCTTTTGCATCACGCAATGAGATAACGAATAATTCCATAATGCCAGTCATACCCTTAAAGTGACGCCAAAGACAATATAGATTTGCCCATTCAAAAAATGAAAATAGAACCAAAAAAAAGGAGGCTAGCTAGCCTCCTTTTTCTCGAATATGATCTAGTTAGGCTTATAAATCGCCATTCTCACCAAATTTTTCCATCAAGGCATCACAATCAGCGCTGCCTGAATTCTGACAAGCATTATAGTAATCAAGGTCAGTTGCTAGATCGCCTAGCTCTGCCTCAACCTGTGCTGTTACCTCAGCAATGGTTGCCAAATTATCTAAAATCAAATCATCTGTTAGGAATGCCTGAACTTCTTCAAGAGCACCTTCTTCGATCAATGCATCAATTTCATCTGTGATGATTGATGCCAAACCTTCATCTAGCTCTGCTAGGGCATCATTTGCTTTAAAGATATCTTCGATTGGTACGCCAGTTGATGTGGCAATATCTTGTAATTCTGTTAGCTCTTCAAATGAAAGGGCGTCAGTTCCTGTCACCTCTTCAACAACAGCATCGCCGATAACATTCATCTGTGTGGTTTTTGATTTGCCAGTCAAATCCTGGATAGGAACAAATGTGATATCATCACCTACAACAACATAGACATTTGAGCCTACGATGCCAGCAACATCGCCGCCATTGGCAGCACGGTTTTTATAAACTTCTAGCTGTTCTGGGCTTGCACCATCATAAACTTCGCCATCACCACCAATAACTTGACCCTTTTTGATTGTCAAAGCATGGGCGTTTGTCGCGACAACAGCAGCTACCGCTGCGAATACCAAAAACTGTTTCATGTCACTTCCTCTTTTCGTATCATTGAGTTTCACTTGCTTTTCATTTAATGTAGATAGAGATAACATACAAAGAAATTATGATGTAACAGCCATATACTTATCTAAAATCTACAATTATTGCATTTTGCGCAATTATTTTTGCTATTTCTGCTCATGCGCAGAATATTCGTCCAGTCAGCGGTGTTGTGGCGGCCAGTTCAGGTCCTGTTAAGATATCTTTTACCAATGATGATGGTGCGGTGATTGGCAGGCAGGCCGGGATTGGTGACCCTGTCTATCTAAATGATGAGATTGCGACAGGTCCTGATATGTCCTTGCAGATTTTGTTAAAGGATCAGACGGTGTTCTCTATTGGGCCAAATAGTGTTCTAGTGTTTGATGAATTCATTTATGACCCTGGTCAAGCAGATGCCTTATCGCTATCAGCGTCTGTTACCAAAGGCAGTTTTAAATTTATCTCAGGCAAGATTTCAAAATTAAAGCCAGGTGCTATGAAGCTGAAATTGCCAAATGCCACAGCCTCTGTCAGAGGTACATCTGTTGCTGGGCGAGTTGGCGATGATGGTGCGTCTGATATTGTGCTATTGACAGGTGCCGTTCAACTTAGCTCTGCCAGCACGCCGCCTGTTGATATTCTGCAATCAGGGTGGGGCGTGTCTGTTTCAGCTGGCGGGTCAGTTGGTGAACCTGAACCTTATTCAGCTGAACAGATTGACCAGCTGATTGAATCAACAGCGATTGCCAATGAAGATGATGATGAAGGCAATGAGGGTGCGGCTGCTACGCAATCAGCTAGTGCCCAGCCTGATGCCGCTGAAATCGAAGAGGTAGAGGCATTGCTGTTAGCAACGATAGCACCTGATGCTGAGGATGTGTCTGCTAGCTCTTTGGTGGCTGAGATTTTGAAAAGCGATGTGTTGCTAAGCCGATTAGCTGATAATGATGTGGCTATTGAAATCTTGCAGGACTCACTTGATTCTAATGTGACGATTGATACTGATTTGATAACCTATTTATTATCAGGTGGCTCGCCTTTATGGTTCTATTATGGCGGGTCTGGTGGCGTTATTAATCCACCGCCAAATACCCAGCAATATGCCGCTGATATCGCCTTATATAATGACACATATGATGGTCTTGTTGCGACCTCTTATTCAGGTTCAGTGAATTTCCAGAAACAAGGCCTTGTTCTGGCGCCATCAAATGTAACAAATGGTGATACGGGATCTGGTACAGCCAATTTTAATATCACGCTTGATTATGATACAGCTGCTGTGACAGGCAGCTTTTCGACATCTGATATTATCATAAATGGCACAAATTATGGCTCAGTTGATACAGCAAATTCAGCAGCAACCATTGCGAATAATCAGCAGGTAAATGGGGTCGCTGGTCTGATGGATGGTGTCAATCTGTTAACAGGTGCTAATTTGGCAAATAATGCATTTGTGGAAATGACAGGTCATTTCGGCTCTATTACCAATGGGACGCAAACCGAAGATGGCACGCTTGGTGGTTTTGAGGTGAATGTGTTCCGGGCAGGGGAATCTGATATGAGCCTGAAAGGTGAAGTATATCAGATTGGCACAACACAGCCATAGCGGTGATTAGCTGGTATTTTTTAAAGTGATTTTGCAGCCGCATGAGCTGATGCCCATGCCCATTGGAAATTATGGCCACCCAGATGGCCTGTGACATCTACGACCTCACCAATAAAATAGAGCCCTGGCACTGTTTTTACTGACATATCCTTGGATGACAGGCAGTTTGTATCAATGCCACCAAGGGTCACTTCTGCTGTGCGATAGCCCTCACTGCCATTTGGGTTAACCTGCCAATTTTGCACAAGCTCTGCCATGGCACGGATTTTTTTATCTGACATATCTGCCATTTTGCCATGTAGGGCTGCGATGTCACACAGGCCAGTTGCGAGCCTTTTGGGTAACATCTTTGCCAAAATTGTTTCAATATCTTGTTTTGGGCTAGCTTGTTTTTCCTGCATCAACAACGCTGTGACATCGTGATTTGGCATCATATTAATGGCGATTTCTTTACCATCTTCCCAATAGGATGATATCTGCAAGATAGATGGGCCACTGAGGCCGCGATGAGTGAAAAGCAGGCCTTCTTCAAATGAGATTTTCTGAAAGGAAATAGCGGCCTCAACTGATAGGCCTGCCAAATCAGCACATAAGGCTTTCAAATTATCCGTAAAAGTCAGCGGCACAAGACCAGCACGCGGCTTTATGACAGGCAAGTTAAATTGCTTTGCTACGTCATAGCCAAATCCTGTTGCGCCAATTTTCGGAATTGATAAACCACCTGTTGCAATGACTAATCTTTTGGCAACTACCACCCCTTTGTCAGTAGTGATTGTGAAATCGCTAACATCTTTAGCAATCGCACTAATGGCAGTTTCAAATTGAAAGGTAACGTGTGATTTGCGGCATTCCTCAATCAGCATATCAATGATATTTTGTGCGCTATCATCACAAAAAAGCTGGCCTAGTTTTTTTTCATGAAATCTGATGCGATAGCGTTCTACCAAATCAATGAAATCATAGGGGCTATAGCCAGCAAGGGCAGATTTGGCAAAATGCGCATTTTGAGACAAAAAATTATCTGGTCCGCTATGAATATTGGTGAAATTGCACCGCCCACCGCCAGAGATGCGGATTTTTTCTGCCACTCTTTTGCGATGATCTATCAAGATAGTGGATTTACCAAAAGCAGCGGCCTTACCAGCGCAAAATAGCCCTGCTGCACCAGCACCAATAATCGCAACATCATAATGAGATGATTGTTTTGCCATTAGCTTTTTTTCGGCGAGAGCCAGCGCACTAGCGCATGACAACCATAAGCAATGACAGGGATTATCACCACTGCAATAGCAAGCGGGATGAGGCGCCCTCTATCATGGCCATCAGATAATAAACCAGCAGATAACACAAATAATTCGGCAAGGCCGGCAATTAGCCAAATTAGTGTAATAATGCCATAGGTGATGATTTGCACTGTGAAATTACCTCGTTTCATGTGGCTGGCAAAAGCTATCTATCAGCTCTCCTAATGCTGCCATTATATGGTCATTTTGCGATGCTTGATAAGGCCTGGCTGTGCCATGGCCCCAAATCGGTTTAGGCCAGGCATCATCACCTTTATGACGTGCAACAATATGCAGATGAAATTGTGAAACCATATTGCCAATGCTTGCGATATTCATCTTATCAGCATTGGCGTAGCGTTTTAGGGAACGGGACAGGCTATTGGCAAGCTCTATCAAGTCTCGCCTTGTATCTTCATCAAAATCATCCCATTCACTAGCACCAGCAATTTCAGGAACGATGATCAGCCAATAATAACGTGCATCATCAGCTAATCTTATATCAAATAGCCCAATTTTTCTGAGGGAAACAGAGCTATTGGCAAGACGCTCATCAATCTGGAACAGCATAATCTTTTTTACCTGAAATACTCATTATTTGGCACTGTCTAGCCATAGCTTGCTAAATAGCGTTGTCCTTACCATAATAAAGATGCTTTCATAAAGAAATAGGGGATAGGGACAATGAAACAATTTATGCTGCTTCATGTTGGCTTTGAGATGCCGACAGCTGAGATTATGGCGAAATGGAATCAATGGTTTGAAGACACCAAATCAATCACGATTGATATGGGTGGTTTTATGAATGGATGTGCTGTCAGCAAGGATGGTACAAGCGAGCTGGCCATGGATTTAGACGCCTTAACAGGATATTCTTTGATTGAGGCTGAAACACGTGAAGAAGCTGAAGCTATTGCCGCACGCAACCCCTTTATTTCAAGCATTCGTATCTACGAGGTGCGCAAAGGGTAATTTATTTGTTTGTTTTGATGTTAGATGATGCCAGATATGAAGCCGAAAAATATTTTATTTTTAATGTTTGACCAGTTGCGTTTTGACTATCTCAGCTGTGCTGGTCACCCTCATCTTGACACCCCCCATATTGACTGGTTGGCAAGTCAGGGGGTGCGCTTTACCAAAAGCTATGTGCAATCGCCAGTTTGTGGGCCAGCGCGCATGTCATTTTATACAGGTCGTTATGTTAGCTCACATGGTGCAGCGTGGAATGGTATTCCGCTTAAAGTTGGTGAGTTAACTTTGGGAGATCATTTGCGTGAAGCTGGCATGGATGCGTATCTTATTGGTAAAACCCACATGAAGCCAGACAGCAAGGGCCTAGAGCGTCTTGGCATTGCGCCTGATAGCCTTGTTGGAAAGCGTCATGGTGATTGTGGTTTTGATGCTGTTATCAGAGATGACGGGCTATGGGGTTGGGGGCCAAATGGCAAATATGATGTGCGTCCTTCGCCCTATAATGCTTATCTGAATGAACAAGGATATGATGGCGAAAACCCATGGCATGATTATGCCAATTCAGGCATTGATGAAGATGGCAATATCGCGTCTGGCTGGATTTACAAAAATGCAAAATTACCAGCTAATATCAAAGAAGAGGATTCTGAGACGCCATGGCTGACCAGGCAAGCCATCAGCTTTTTACAAGCAAAAGAACAAGATGAAAAACCATGGCTGTGTCATGTCAGCTATATCAAACCTCATTGGCCTTATATCGTACCAGCACCGTATCATGACATGTATGGCCCACAGCATTATTTGCCAGTTAGCCGACACAAGGATGAACTAGAAAGTCGTAATCCTGTATATGCTGCTTTTTCAGATAATGTTATCGGACAAGCGCTAAAACAAGATGATGTGCGCGATAATGTGATGAGCGCCTATATGGGGCTGATTAAACAAATTGATGATCAGATGGGTGTATTATTTGATCATTTGCGCAGCACGGGCCAAATTGACGATACGATTATCATCTTGACCTCTGATCATGGTGATTATTTGGGCGATCACTGGCTTGGTGAAAAAGATTTATTTCATGAACAATCTGTGAAAGTGCCATTAATCATTTATGATCCCTCACCACAGGCTGATGCCACCAGAGGCACAGTGAATGATGCGTTAGTGGAATCGATTGATATTGCGGCAACAGCGATTGATTATGCTGGTGCTGATGTGCCAGATGAGACAGTCGAGGGCTTATCTTTGCGTCCCTTTATTGAAGGGCGCACACCGCCAAGCTGGCGCGATTTTGTCGTCAGCGAATATGATATGTCAATGTCTGTGATGGCAAATAAGCTTGAGGTAAGCCCTGATGAAGCCAGATTATTTATGGTGGCAGATAATCACTATAAAATGATGCATTCAGAAGGTGGTCATCCGCCGATGTTGTTTGATCTTGAAAATGATCCTGAAGAGTTTTTTGATTTAGGTCGTCATCCTGATTATCAGGATATTATTGCAGCCTATTATGAAAAGCTGCATCGTTGGTCTATGCGCTGTTCACAGCGAAATACGTTATCGAATGCGCAATTAACGTCTAATCGCGGCGCATCTCGCAAAAAGGGAATTGTGCTTGGCATTGTTGATGGCACTGATATTGACCAGTCCTTAATTGAAAAATATCAAGGGCCTGCAAGACAGAATTTTCTAACAAAAGGGTGAACTCTTGCAGTCTCATAGATTATTTTCCAGCAAATATAGACCTGTCCATTATGGGCCCTACCCCCTGCATCGCCTCAAAAGACAGGAAGATCTGCCAGATTTAACACCTCTTTCAACATCATTTTTGACATTTTCACGCCCTGA
Source organism: Puniceispirillaceae bacterium (SeqCode) (assembly GCA_049890115.1). Classification (GTDB taxonomy): domain Bacteria; phylum Pseudomonadota; class Alphaproteobacteria; order Puniceispirillales; family Puniceispirillaceae; genus UBA685. The sequence goes on from JBMHCC010000002.1 coordinate 134,309, forward strand.
AAAGCCGCAAAATATCGTCAATGCGATGGCGCCTCATCAAGCGATGCTTGATGCGATACGAGATGGTCTTGTCAATAAGGCAAAGGCAGAGATAAGTGACGATATCCAAGAGCGGTCAAATCACCTAAAGGCTTTTGGTTATTTCAGTGATGCCTCATTGGTTGGCATAGGTAAGCTTGAGGCATCATTATGGCTGGATAAGCCAGTGCGCAATCCTGATGTTGATAATCTGGTAGAGCAATTGCGCTCACGCCAGACAAAAACACTAGCGGCAGGTATTGATCTGATTATGGCAGATCTCAAAGATTCTGTTGAGGCGCCGCCACGCGGTGTCTCTCACCATAATAGTGTCATTGCTTTTTTATTTGAATATCGCCGTGATCCCTATCCAGGTGAGCCAGGGGCTGAATGGCTTGATGATGCCCAGGCTCATCGTGGCTGTTTGCTCTCATCAGAAGCTGCGATTGTGATTGCCAATTATATTCGCCTGCTAGGATTTGATGCCAAAGCTCATACGCTTAGCTCTTCTGATATTTGCCTGCAAAAAGCAGCAGTGGCCGCTGGTGTTGCGCAAATTGAAAATGATGCTGTTCATGCCCCATGGCTTGGCAAGCGGTTTGGTGTGGCAGCTATTACAACAGATATGCCATTGGCACATGATGCACCGCTTGCGCCATTATCTGACCAGCCAGCCTCTGACCTTTATGGGCTGAATTGGCGCCTTGGCCGTCATGCCAGCAAGACCGCTTTTAATCAAGATCCCTTTCAAAAGCGTGATTATAAAGATAGCGCAATGACGCTTGAAAAATTAAAGCGTGTTGATGTGCCAACAACCTATATTGATGAGGCAAATATTCCGCGTGTGCCAAAGCGCACAGATATGTTTGCCAGATCACAATTTGGCGATATGGGCAGTGCTAATCAGCAGGCCGCATCTGGTGGTTACTATGCCAGAAAAGCGCCAACATCCTTTGCCCAAAGACGTGCGCTTGGTGCTTTTGTTTTGTTGCAGGATGGTGAAGCCGTAACACAGCCAGCCGCAGATGATGCCCAGAAAAATAGTGATAATATCAAAGCAGCATCTTATTTCTTGGGTGTTGATGCGGTTGGGTTATCACGCTGCCCTGATTGGGTGTGGTATTCGCATGATGCCAGAGGTGATGCCATAGAACCACCTCATGATCAGGCCATCTCTATGGTCATTGATCAAGGGTTTGAAACAATGGAGGGGGCATCTGGTGATGACTGGATATCTGTTGCCCAATCGATGCGCGCTTATTTGCGGTTTTCGATGCTTGGCGGGGTTATTGCAAATCAAATCCGTAATCTTGGCTATTTGGCCAAAGCACATAGCGTGATGGATGGTGATGTCTTGCAGCCACCTTTATTATTACTTAGCGGGCTTGGTGAGGTCAGCCGGATTGGTGAGGTTATCATGCATCCTTATTTGGGGCCACGCCTGAAATCTGGTGTTGTGACAACAACCATGCCACTAATGCATGATAAGCCGATTGATTTTGGTATGCAAAATTTCTGTAATAATTGCCAGAAATGCGCCAGAGAATGCCCGTCAGGAGCGATCACAGCTGGCCCAAAATTAATGTTCAATGGCTATGAGACCTGGAAATCTGATAGCCAGAAATGCACCACTTACCGCATTACCACAATGGGCGGGGCTATGTGTGGGCGGTGTATGAAAACATGCCCGTGGAATTTAGAAGGGCTATTTGCCGAAGCGCCATTTCGCTGGGCTGCTAGTCATGTGCCACAAGCTGCAAAATTTCTGGCAAAGCTAGATGATATGGTTGGTCATGGTGATATTAACCCTGTGAAAAAATGGTGGTGGGATATTGAGCTGAAAGAGGATGGCTCTTATCGCCCAGCAAGCCATCCTGTGAATAAGCGCGGCTTGTCGCCTGATTTAAAAATCAACTATGAAGACCAGACTTTGGCCGTTTATCCAGCGCCTTTGACACCGCATCCTTATCCCTATCCTGATATGATGGACAGAGAAGCAGGTATCAAAGCCTATCAGGCACTTGTAACAGCTGGTGATTATAAAAAGCGTTTAGCGCGCGGTGATGATAGCCATTTGCATCGCCGCAAGCCATTATCACAATCACCTGTGGTGCCTGTGCGTATTGCCAAAGTTGAAACCTTAAGCAGCCTGATTACCAAATATGAATTTGAGACGCTTGATGGCTCGTTATTACCAGATTGGCAGGGCGGCGCTCATATTGATGTGCTGGTTGCACCAGAATTTTTGCGTCAATATTCAATGAGTGGTGACCCAAGTGACAGAACACGCTATCAAATTGCTGTGCTGCGTGAAGATGAGGGGCGTGGTGGCTCGCTTTTGATGAGCCGTATTTTCAATGAAGGACGCAAGGTTTTTATCTCACATCCGATAAATCATTTTGCGTTGGTTGATAATGAGGCGCCAGCGCTATTTTTTGGTGGTGGTATCGGCGTAACGCCGATGATTGCCTATGGCCATGAATTACATGCTAAAGGGCGCCCCTTTACATTGCATTATTCTGTGCGCCATAGGCGTGATTTAGCATTTGCCAATGATATTGCCAGCTTTGCATGGGCTGATAATGTTGTGTTCCATATCTCAGATGAGGGCAGTCGTGCTGATTTAGATGCTATTTTAGCACAGGCAGATAAAGCATCTCATATCTATGTTTGTGGACCTGACAGCTATATGACATCTGTCGGTGAAGCTGCGCAAAAGGCAGGGTTTGATGATAGCCAATTTCATCAAGAATTTTTCTCGGTGCCTGAACAACCTGATTATGAAAATAAACCATTTCTCTTAAAAATCGCATCAACCGGTCAGATGATCTCCGTCACAGACAATGAAACAGCAGCAGATGCGTTAAATGCCAAGGGCTTTTCGGTCGAAGTGAAATGTTCTGATGGGCTGTGCGGGGTGTGCCAATGCGGCTATCAAGATGGCGTTGTCGAACATCGTGATTTTGTCCTGTCAGCAGCACAAAAGGAAACAAAATTAATCTTATGCCAATCTCGTGCTGCAGAAGAAGATGGTGTGCTGACCCTTGATCTGTGATGGGTTAATTCAGCCTGTCTGGGAATTTTGCATTGAGATTTTGCACAATATTTTCAGCAAATTTCGCAGCCGCTACTGGCAGAACACGTCCCTTTGCCTGAACCACATGTAACAGGCCAGATAAGCGTTCACGCGCCGCAAAGGGCTTGGTTATGATATCAGAGGTAAAGCTAGATCTGTCTTCATTTGTGAGCGGTAACAAAAATGAAATCGCATCTTCGTGACGACAATAATTGGCCATGAATTCATAGGATTCAGATGTGATGATCTGATGTAATTTCATCCCTCTTTTAGCTTGCACATGAAATAGAAGATCAGAAATGCCAGATAATTCAGATGGCATGATAACAGGGTATTCCTGACAATCAGACAATTGCAAGCTCTGCTTATCTTGTAAAGGGTGCCCGTCACGCATTGCCACAACGAGGTCAAGTTCAATTGTCGCTAGCACCTGATATTCAGTTGGCGGAACAGATCCAAATATCAGTGCAATATCACAGCTAAAATCTTGTAAATCGCGCAAAGCCGCTTCTGTTTGCCTGCGTAAAATATCAAAGGTGACACCTTTATGTTGTGTGCGATAATCAGCAATTAAGGGAGGCAGGAACGATCCGATGACCTCAGTGCCACCTGCGATGGTAACATGACCACGCCTAACACCTGATAAATCAGCAATTTGAGATAACACTTTTGATAAATCTGCCATGGAATAGCGGATATGCTGAATTAATAACTCACCTGCTACATTTAATCTAACACCTTGCGGTAATCTCTCAAAAATGGGGCATCCCAGCTCTTCTTCTAAGGCCAAGATCCGTCTGTTTAAGGCTGTTGAGGTTATGTTGAGTTGCTCAGCTGCTTTGCGAATAGAGCCCGTTTTGGCAACCGCATTTATGTAATTTAATTGTGTTAAATGTTTCATCTAAAATCTTACCCTTTACCATAGCGATGCAAAAAATGCATCGCTATGAATATTTTTTAGCACAATACGCATCGCCATGAAATGACTAATGTCTCAGTGTGCCGTCCCCCAAGGGCATGAGGAAGCGCAGCGCCTGTCTGCTATCAGAACAAAGACTGCTTCACATTCGAACTGTAAGAAAAAGGGTTAACCTATGAAATATATTATTTCTATCATCCAGCCCGGTAAGTTGGAACCAGTGCGAGAAGCACTATCAGCATTAGGGCTATCTGGCATGACAGTCAGTGAAGTTCAGGGCTATGGTCGCCAGCAGGGAAAAACTGAAATTTATCGTGGTGCGGAATATGAAGTTCATTTCCTGCCGAAAATTAAGTTGGAAATTGCGGCTGATGCCAAAATAGCACCTCAAGTTGTTGAGGCAATCAGACAAGCAGCCCATACCGACCGCATTGGCGATGGTAAAATCTTTGTCATTGATATGAAACAAGCTGTGCGGATTCGTACAGGTGAAGAAGGTAGTGATGCGCTGTAAAAGCGGTATCATGAAGGAGTTATAAAATGCGTTTCCCTAGTGTGAAATTATCTTATTTATCATTGCCATTATTGGCTCTTGCTAGCCCTGCTTTTGCAGCAGACGAGGTTGGCATTCACGGTGTCTATATTCTAAATTCTCTTTTATTTTTGGTAGGTGGCTTTCTTGTCATGTTTATGGCAGCAGGTTTCTGTATGCTTGAAGCAGGCTTGGTTCGTGCCAAAAATACAACAACACAGCTGACGAAAAATATTGCGTTATTTTCGCTTGCGGCAATCGGGTACTATATCATCGGCTATAACCTTATGTATCCTTTAGGGTCATGGGCAGTTGATGGTGTGTTCTCATCCCTGTTCCCAGCCATTGCCGTGCTGGAGCCAGTTGGTGTTGGCGCAGATGGGGTGGATGACTTATCATATGCGTCAACAGCATCTGACTATTTCTTCCAGTTGATGTTCTGTGCTGCAACAGCCTCTATTGTCTCAGGTGTCGTAGCAGAGCGTATTAAGCTATGGCCTTTCCTAATTTTCACTTTGATCCTGACAGCTTTCATCTATCCATTGCAGGCAAGCTGGAAATGGGGTGGCGGTTTCCTTGATGCAGCAGGTTTCCTTGATTTTGCTGGCTCATCTGTTGTGCACTCAGTAGGTGGTTGGGCAGCCTTAGCAGGTGCGCTTATCCTTGGTCCACGTCTTGGCAAATATAAAGATGGTCGTGTCATTCCAATGCCAGGTGCTAATTTGCCGCTTGCCACTTTGGGTACCTTTATTCTCTGGCTTGGTTGGTTTGGTTTCAATGGCGGCTCACAGCTGGCAATGGGCACAATCGGTGATGTGGCAGATGTATCTCGTATCTTTGCTAATACCAATGCAGCGGCTACTGGTGGTGCGATTGCGGCTCTTATCTTGACACAATTTGTTTATGGTAAGGTTGATTTGACCATGGTTCTTAATGGCGCACTTGCTGGCCTTGTATCGATTACAGCAGAACCACTAACACCATCACTTGGCATGGCGACTATTATTGGTGGCATTGGCGGTGTGATTGTGGTCTTCACAGTTCCATTGCTGGACAAGTTCAAGATTGATGATGTTGTAGGCGCAATTCCAGTGCACTTATTTGCCGGTATTTGGGGCACAATCGCTGTGACAATCACCAATGGTGATGCCTCACTTGTCACTCAGCTTTATGGTATCTTTGTGATTGGTGCCTTTACCCTGATTGCTTCTGGCATTGTCTGGTTCATTCTTGCCAAGACGGTCGGCATAAGAGTCAGTGCTGAAGATGAAATTGCTGGTCTTGATAACTCAGAGCTTGGGATGGAATCTTATCCTGAATTCTCTAGGCAGGCCTAATTTACCAACCCATCGTTCCTCCTAGAACGCAGCCTCACTCTGATATCAGAGTGAGGCTTTTTTTTTTACCTTAAAGGATGCTTCACACTAAATTGATCAGATAATGCAATCAGCTGATTAATTATCACCTCATCAAGCGGCACGCCGTCTTGTGCAATGATGGCTCGCCTTTGACGTTCCTTATCACCTGGAATAAAGACGCTGCCATCTTTTGAACGTGGTTCTGCATTTCTGATAGCAGCGATATAATCAGCTATCTCAGCTGTAAGCGCGCTATTTGTATCAAATTGGTTAGGGTCAAAAATGACAGATAACATGCCATTGCAAAAAGGTCGGCTCGTGGCGTTAGTGCCTGTACCTGTTAAGGCACCTGCTAGCAATTCACAAGCAATGCCAAGGCCTGAACCTTTATGACCACCAAAGGTTTGGATAGCACCTGTGCCAGCGGATGGGTTTGGCACATTATCATCGGCCGTTGCGCCATAAATTGTTGCAGGGGTTGCGCTATCGCTACCTGTCTCATCTACCATTGCATTCGCTGGCAATGTGCTGCCAGTTTTTTGAGATACTAGGATTTTACCTTCTGCTACCAGTGATGTGGCAAAATCATGGATAAAATGATCTGAGCTGCCATCATCATTGAAATGAGGCACGCCAATCGCGATTGGTGCGGTTGATAATCGCGCTTCTTTTGCCCCGAAAGGTGCAACAATGGCAGAGCCTGCGACATTCACAAAATGCAGTGAAATATAATGTTTATCGGCTAGCAATTCTGCCCAAGCCCCAATGCGCCCTAGATGTCCTGATTGCCGCAAGCCAATAAGCGCGATGCCATGTTCATCAATCAAACGTTTTGATTCTGCGATCATGTGATGACCAAGAACCTGACCAAAGCTGAACTTGCCATCAATCAGCAATAAGGGACCAGATTCCATGATGGTGGCAAAGTCACATTTCGGTCTGACCATATTTTGTTCAAGATATTCAAAATAACGAGGCACACGCACAATGCCATGGCTAGGATGACCAGACGCATCTGCATCAACCAGATGAATGGCTATCAAACGAGCTTCCTCAGCTGGCACATTCGCAGCGCTAAATAAATCTGTCAGCCAATTTGTGATAAGAGATTGGTCAAGCAGCATCGATATAACATCCCTTGCAATTTTTGCTTTTTCATAACCGTATTTTCATAAGAGCATAGCCATGATTAGAATAGGCAAATAGCTGCTCGTCAAGCATCAGCTATGTTCACCCTTGCGATAAGTATTGCCAGAACACCTTAAAATTCTAGAACACCTTATAATTCCAGAACACCTTAAAATTATGGTCTCATCATGATAGGCTGGCAGGGCAGTAATAGGAGGAGCTTATGGCACAGCCAGCAACAGAGATTGATTTATCAGGCAAAACCTGTCTTGTCACAGGCGCAAATGGCGGTATTGGTATGGCAACAGCATCTTATTTTGCTGCTGCTGGTGCGCGCGTTTTGGCAACTGATATTGGTGATGATTGGCAAGGTGATAGCCCAGCTCATTACCGCAAAATTGATCTTTTGACAGATGAGGGGTTGGCAGATATCACAAGTTGGATAGCTGAAGAAGTCCCAGATATTTTATTTAATAATGCTGCCCTATTTGATATGGGTTCAGTTTTGGATGCTGACTTAACACAATTTGATAGATTATTTAGCGTGAATGTGCGGGCAGCTTATGCGATTTTGCAATCTTGTGCTAATGCGTTAGTCGCGCATGAAAAGAAAGGCTCACTGATTAATTTGGCATCTCAAGCAGGTCATCGTGGTGAAGCACTTGTGGCCCATTATTGTGCGACCAAAGCAGCTATTATCAGCTACACCCAATCAGCAGCTCTTGCATTGGCCAAACATCATATCAGGGTCAATGCTATCTCACCTGGTGTCATTGATACACCTATGTGGCAAACAGTTGATGCGCTTTTTGCCAAATTTGAAGACAAAGAAATAGGGCAAAAAAAACGAGAAGTTGGCAGAGCTGTTCCGCTTGGTTATATGGGGGCACCAGAGGATGTGGCAAAGCTGGCATTGTTTTTGGCATCTGATCAATCTAATTACATCACAGCGCAAACCATGAATGTCGATGGTGGTAATGTCTTGCGCTAATCCTTTGCGCTTGCCTCTTGCTCTGTCATTTAGCTCATATAGCCATGAAAAATTGGCACATGAAACTGCATTGCAGATGAGGCATCTTTCACACCCTATGCGGCAATTTAACGCGCTAGCCATCTGAAGAAAATGTCATGACGTATGAACCTCTACAAAAATAAAAATATAGTCAGTGGAGGCATAAGTTATGGATTCAATCACACCAAAGGCACGGACATCAGATCTGCGTGAATTTTCAGTTGTTTTTACAGACAGATCTCTTAATTCCATGTCTGCTTCATTTGGTGAGGTGATGCGCGGCCTTCACGCTGGTTTGACCGAAGCCTATCAGGCACAATCATGTGCGATAATCCCAGGTGGTGGCAGCTATGCAATGGAAGCTGTCGCGCGCCAATTTGCACGCAATGAAAAGGTGTTAGTGGTTCGTAACGGATGGTTCAGCTATCGCTGGACACAGATTTTCAATCAAGGTGTCAGCCCCGCTCATGCCGAGATTGTTTGTGCTATGCCAGATAGTGATGCTGCTGATCAACAATTCAGCCCTGCTCCGTTAGATGATATTATTGCGAAAATTCATGCTGAAAAACCACGCCTAGTTGTCTCACCTCATGTAGAGACATCAGCAGGTTTATTAATGCCAGATGCCTATCTCAGCGCGATTGCTGATGCCGCTCATCAGGTTGGCGCATTATTCGTGCTTGATTGTGTAGCATCAGGTGCTTTGTGGGTTGATATGAAATCGCTTGGTGTTGATGTGCTTATCACCGCACCACAAAAAGGCTGGACCTCAACACCATGTGCTGGTGTTGTGATGTTGTCTGAAGCTGCCTTAGAGCGCCTTGACGAAACAAATTCTGATAGCTTTGTTCTGGATTTAAAAAAATGGCATCAGATTATGACTGCTTATCTGAATGGTGGTCATGCCTATCATGCAACAATGCCAACTGATGGGCTGTCACAATTTTATGATACAATGCTTGAGATCCAATCATTTGGTTTTGCGAAGGCAAAAGAAGCGCAAATCGAACTAGGTCAGACATTACGCGGCATTATGGAGCAGCGTGGTTATAAGTCACTTGCAGCAGCTGGGTTTCAATCACCTTCTGTTATCGTATCTCATACGACCAGAGATGATATTAAAAATGGTGCAGCTTTTGCAGCGCAAGGTGTTCAAATCGCAGCTGGTGTTCCGTTGGAATGTGGTGAATCGTCAGAATTTAAAACATTCCGCATTGGTCTATTCGGCCTTGATAAATTAGCTGATATTCAAGGGACTATTGCATCTTTCACAGAAAGTCTGGATAACGTTAGCCAGTAATAACTGGAGCTAGCTTGTCATGACACAAAGACTGAATATCATCCACCTAGATCGTGCCACTATTGGCCCTGCCATTCATCTTGGCAAACCTGCTTGTGACCATGATTGGACCAGCTATGATAAAACAGCAGCTGACCAGGTGATTGACAGGCTAAAAGACGCTGATATTGCTGTCTTGAACAAGGTTGCACTGTCAGCGCATGATATAGAACAGCTGCCTCGTCTGAAGATGATTGCGATATCAGCAACCGGCTTTGATAAGATTGATATCGCCGCCTGTCAGAGCCGTAATATCATCGTCTCAAATATTAGAGGCTATGCGCGCCATTCAGTGCCAGAACATAGCTTTGCCCTGATCTTGGGATTGCGCCGTGCCTTAAAAGGCTATGGAAATGATGTTGCAAATGGCATGTGGCAAGACAGCCAGCAATTTTGTTTTTTCACGCACCCTATCTCTGATTTAAAAGGCTCTGTCCTCGGGCTGATCGGTACAGGCACGATTGGCGGCGAGGTGGCCAGAATTGCCGAAGCTTTCGGCATGACAGTCATTAAAGCTGCACGCAAAGATGCAACAGATGTGCCAGAGGGCTATCTGCCATTTGATACTGTGCTGGCCCAGGCTGATATCTTATCACTTCATTGTCCTTTAACACCGCAAACGACCAATCTGATAGCGGCATCGGAATTTGCGAAAATGGCAAAAAAACCGCTGCTGATTAATACATCAAGAGGTGGTCTTGTAAATGAAAATGACCTGATTGCCGCACTTGATGCCGGTCAAATTTCAGGCGCTGGCTTTGATGTGGTAACAACAGAGCCACCAGCGCCAGATCATATTTTCATGCAAAATCTGCATCGCCCGAATTTTATCTTAACACCGCATACAGCCTGGGCATCTGATGAAGCTATGCAGATTTTATGGGATCAGCTTATCAGCCATATTGATGCTTTTGCAGCAGGTTCACCAACCAATAATGTGGCTATTTAACCAGCGCTGACTTGACAAATTTTTGCCAAGCAATCATTTTTTAATGGTAAAGATTTTTTTGAATAATTGTTGGTATTTCATGACAAAGATAGAGCCACAGACTGATAGCATTATGCAAAAATTGCGCGCTGCCAATCTGCGTCCAACACGCCAGCGTGTGATGATTGCCAATCTGCTATTTGATGGTCATGACAAACATATCAGCCCTGAAATGCTGTTTGACACCATCACCAAATCTGGCGAAACGATAGCACTTGGTACTATCTATAACACCTTGCGTCACTTTGCTGATGCGGGATTGTTAAGCCAACATTATGGGCTTGGCGACAAGCTAGTCTATGATACGAATATCTCAGCTCATCACCATTTCCTAGATAGTGATACAGGTGAATTGACAGATGTACCTCATGGTGATTTGGCTGTTTCAGGCTTGCCAAATCTGCCAGATGGGTTCGATCTTGACGCTGTTGACGTTACCATTCGGATAAAACGTTCACGCTAGCGATTACCGCTCTATGAAAAGCTGTTCATCTGTAGTTTAAAATCATTTCAAACTGCTTGACTTATGCAGTGACAGTCACGATATTTTCAGATAGACGCGCTTTTTGGTTTGCCAGCATGTGGCAGGCTTTTATGGCCCAAAAAAGATAACCAAAATGGAACCTTTATAGCTAAGTGGAGAGACTTTCATGGATGACGTTAAATGCCCTGTGATGCATGGCGGCATGACCAGCAATAAGACAACTGGCACATCAAATAGTGACTGGTGGCCAAATCAGCTGAATATTTCAATCCTGCATCAACATGATAATAAATCAAACCCTTATCCGACACAGTTTGATTATCGTGAAGAGTTTAAAAAGATTGACTATCAGGCTCTGAAACAAGATTTGCATGACCTGATGACTGATAGCCAGGATTGGTGGCCAGCTGATTATGGTCATTATGGTCCGTTTTTCATTCGTATGACATGGCATGCAGCTGGAACTTATCGTACGGGCGATGGTCGTGGTGGCGGCGGAACAGGTGCGCAGCGCTTTGCTCCGTTAAATTCATGGCCAGATAATGGCAACCTTGATAAAGCACGCCGCCTGCTGTGGCCAATTAAGCAGAAATATGGCAACAAAATCTCATGGGCTGATTTGCTGATCCTGACAGGCAATGTGGCGATTGAATCAATGGGTGGTAAGACCTTTGGTTTTGGTGGCGGCCGTCCTGATATCTGGCATCCAGAAGAAGATATCTATTGGGGTGCTGAAACAGACTGGCTTGGTGATAATCGCTATGGTGATACAAGACAGTCGCTTGATAACCCGCTAGCAGCTGTTCAGATGGGTCTGATTTATGTGAACCCAGAAGGCCCGAATGCTAATCCTGATCCGCTTTTGAGTGCACAGGATGTTCGTGAAACATTTGGCCGTATGGCAATGAATGATGAAGAAACAGTGGCGCTAGTGGCTGGTGGTCATACCTTTGGTAAGGCGCATGGTGCTGGTAATCCTGAATTAGTAGGTGCTGAACCTGAAGGCGCACCAATGGAACAGATGGGCCTTGGATGGCAGAATGCACATGGCACAGGTGTTGGTGTTGATACAACAACATCAGGTATTGAAGGGCCATGGACAGCCAATCCAACAAAATGGGATAATGGCTATTTTGATTTGTTGTTCAAATATGACTGGCAGCTGACAAAGAGCCCTGCCGGTGCGCATATCTGGCATCCTGTTGATTTGGAAGATGGTGACAGAGCCCCAGAAGTGGATGGGTCTGGTAATACAGTTACGCCAATGATGACAACAGCTGATATGAGCTTCTTGCATGACCCAGCCTATCGTGCGATTGCAGAACGTTTCCATAAAAATCCAGATGAATTTGCCGATGCTTTTGCCCGTGCGTGGTTTAAGTTATTGCATCGTGATATGGGACCAAAGGTGCGCTATTTAGGCCCTGAAGTGCCAGAAGAGGAGCTTATCTGGCAAGATCCAGTGCCAGCAGGCGCAACTGATTATGATGAAGCAGCCTTAAAGGCAGCTATCAAAGACTCAGGCCTTACCATTCAGGAAATGGTGGAAACAGCATGGGCATCAGCATCAACCTATCGCGGTTCTGATATGCGTGGTGGTGCCAATGGTGCGCGTATTCGCCTAGCACCGCAAAAAGACTGGGATGTGAATAAGCCAGACCAGCTTGCCAAGGTGCTATCTGTCCTAGAACCACTTGCCGAAAAATTTGGTGCCTCTGTGGCAGATGTGATTGTTCTGGCAGGCTCTGTTGCGATTGAAATGGCGTCTGGTAAATCTGTTCCTTTCACAAAAGGGCGTGGTGATGCTAGCCAAGAGCAGACAGATGTTGAGTCATTTGCTGTGCTAGAGCCAATGGCAGATGGTTTCAGAAATTACCTGCAGAAAAATCTATCTGTCTCGCCAGAAGAGATGCTGCTTGATAAAGCCCAGCTTATGGGTCTGACAGCTGCTGAAATGACAGTTCTGGTTGGCGGCTTGCGTTCGCTTGGTATTTCAACAGATGAACGTGGTGCTTGGACAGATGGGTCAGCTTTGACAACAGGTTGGTTCACAACATTGCTTGATATGAATGTGACCTGGAAGCCAACTGGCTCAAATAGCTATCAGGCAACAGATCGTGCGTCTGGTGATGCGGTTCGCACTGCCAGCCGTTCTGATTTGGTCTTTGGTTCAAACTCACAGCTGCGTGCATTGGTGGAACTTTATGCACAAGATGATAATCAGGATAAATTCTCAGATGATTTCATCGCTGCTTGGGTCAAGGTTATGAATGCTGACCGCTTTGATGTTGCTTCATAAGCTTTGCGATAAAAGATAAAGAAAAACAGCCTGTTTTTACAGGCTGTTTTTTTATGTAATAAAGATGTCTGTCTAGCTTAGTTGCTATTTTGTTGCGCAGCTTGGATTGCAGCTGCAGTTTCAGCACAATTTGATGCACCTGCTGCTACGCATTCTGCTTCTGAACTAAAGTTAAAGAAGTTATCAAGACCGCCTTCAATTTCAGATAAATTATTCAAAGTGTCATTGATTTCCTCTGCAAAACCCTCTTCAACCAAAGTGGCTAGCTCTTCTGTTAATGCCTGAAATTCATCATCTGGCAATTCAGAGATAATCGCATTGACCGCGACCAAATTCTCAAAATCAATGCCTGTTTCTGCTGCTACCGTGGCAATCTCATCTAGCACTTCTGGCGCAAGACCATCTAGGCCATCAACAGATACTAACTCTTCTAGGGGCACACCTGTCTGTTCTGCCAATGTTGTGGCGTTTTCGACATCTGCCAAAGTTAATTCATCAACGCCGGTTACATTCTGAATAACCTCATCACCGATAATGGTTTTCATCTGCTCATCAGATTTGCCGCGAATCTCATCAACTGGCACATAGGTGATAGTATCACCGACAACCACAAAAACACTGGCACCTGTTAATCCAGCAATGTCACCGCCATTTTGTGCACGATTAATCAAAGCCTGCTGCTGTTCAGGGCTAGCGCCATCATACACATTGCCATCGCCGCCAATGACCTGACCAGATTTCAATGTCAGAGCATGAGCTGATGATATGCCAAGAGCCGCGATTGCTAAGGGAATAAGAAACTGTTTCATGATACCACCTCTTTATCATGTTATTTACCAAGATGACGCAAAAAGCCCCACAATCTCGGTATGTTTAGAATTAACTAATTTTGTAAAGTAAAAAATTGAAAAAAAATAATTGAGCTGTTTTTTTAGGCATCATTACCAGCCATCGAAACCTGTTACATAAGATTGACAAGGCGAGCAGCAATAGGTTTCATAATAGCCTTGAAGAGGGGATGAAAGCGTCTGTTTATGATAGATGAATTTGATTATATTATCATTGGAGCTGGTTCAGCTGGTTGTGTTCTTGCTAATCGCTTATCAAGCGATTGGGCTAAATCAGTTTGCCTGATAGAGGCTGGGCCATCTGATTATGATCCTCTGATTTCCATTCCAGCTGGGTTTATGTATCTATTAAAAAAGCCAACGGCAAATTGGCTTTATGAAGCAGACGGCTGCTGGGGCACCAATGGCCGACCTATGGCAATTCCAAGAGGGCGTGTGCTTGGCGGGTCAAGTGCGATTAACGGGCTTGTCTTTAATCGCGGGCAGGCTCATGATTTTGATGTATGGGCACAGCTTGGCAATCAGGGGTGGTCTTATGCTGATGTGCTTGGCTATTTCAAACGCATGGAGCATAAGATTGGCGATGCTGATGAGGCTTATCGCGGGGTAAGCGGCGAACATGAGGTGCATGATTTGGCATGGCGTCATCCCTTATGTGATGCGTTTATTCAAGCATGTGTTGACCATGGTATACCGCGCAATGATGATTATAATGGTCGCACACAAGAAGGGGTCTCTTATGTGCAACGCTCAGCGACACAGCGTCGGCGTATCAGTGCTGCCAAAGCTTTTTTACATCCTGTGAAACAGCGAAAAAATCTGCACATCATTACCAATGCACAAGTTACCAAAATCATCATTAAAGATAAAAAAGCAACAGGTGTTATCTATCAAAAAGGCGGGCGTCATGGGGCGGCTATTCAGCTCAATGCGCGGCAAGAAATCCTGTTATCTGGCGGTGTGATAAACTCTCCACATTTGTTGCAATTATCAGGCATTGGTGATGCTGCTTTATTATCTGAAAAAGGTATTACCCCTATTCATCATCTGCCAGGTGTTGGCGCCAATTTGCGTGATCACTTTGCCCCGCGCCTGACTGCCAGAGCCAAGAATGTGAAGACCATTAATGAAAGCTCGCATGGGTTGGCGCTTGCGAAAGAGATTGGCAATTATCTCTTGGGGCGTGAGTCAATTCTTAGCCTTGGGCCAACCAATGTATATTGTTTTTGGCATTCTGATGAGACTATCAGGAATCATGATTTGCAGATGACCTTTGCACCAGCTAGCTATAAAGAAGGTGTGCAATCACAGCTTGATGATGAGCCTGGCTTTACGGTTGCTGCTTGGCAACAACGCCCTGAATCACGTGGCTGGGTGACTTTGAAATCAGATGATCCCTTTGATAAGCCAGAGATAAACCCCAATTATCTAGATGATGAAACTGACAGGCAGGTGGTAGTGCGCGCTATTAAGCTGGCGCGCCAGATGATGCATGCACCAGCCTTGGCACCTTATTTTGATCATGAGGTTTTTCCCGGCGTTGAAAAGGGGCAAACAGATGATGAAATTCTGGAGATTGCCAGACAAAGAGGCACCTCAAGCTATCATTTAATGGGCACCTGTAAAATGGGACCTGATAGTGATAAAATGGCGGTTGTTGATAATCAACTTCGCGTCCATGATATTGCAGGTTTGCGTGTGATTGATGCCTCTATCATGCCAACAATGCTGAGTGCTAATCTGAATGCTGGTGCCATGATGATAGGGGAAAAAGGGTCAGATCTGGTCACAGGACGCTCTTTATCAGCTGACGATATTATCTAATCGCACAGCACTATCAGACTGGTTTTGATGGCATATCGTCTTGCAAATAAATTTCGATAATCTGGCGGAAATTATCCTCTGCTTTGAAGCCTAATGAAATGGCACGCTGCGGATTAAAGGCACGTGGCCAGTTGCTGACAATCGTTACAATCGTATCATCAATCTCTGGCTTAATTCTGGCAATGACATCTTCACCAGCACAGTCACGCAATGCTTCTATTTGTTCTGCCACAGTGCAAGATACACCTGGCATATTCAAACTGCGTCTGCCGCCTAGCAAATTGGTATCAAGGCCAGCAGCATGAACCATAAACCCTGCTGCAGAATTTGGTGAGGCATGCCAATGGCGAATTGTATCTGGCACTGGCAAAATGGCTTCTATACCATTTAGTGGCTCTCTGATAATGCCTGAAAAAAAGCTAGATGCGGCGCCATTTGGTTTGCCAGGGCGCACACATATTGTAGGGAGCCTGATAGATAGGCCGTCAATAAAACCCTTTCTGGCATAATCAGCTATTAATAGCTCGATCATAGCTTTTTGTGCGCCATAAGATGTTTGCGGCGCACATAGAAAATCATCATCAATCGCCCCGAAATCAGTATCAGGAAAAGGCGGGCCAAAAACAGCAATAGATGATGCGAAAATCATTTTGGCACGATACCGACCCTCACTAGCATGATGATAGGTTTTCAATGCTTCACATAGATGCCAGCTGCCTTGCATATTTACTGACCAGCCCTTATCGAATTGGCGTTCAGCGTCGCCTGAGACCATAGATGCGAGATGAAAAATAATATCTGGCTGATAGGCGGCTAATTGCATGGCTGTTTCAGCAAGCGCAAGATCGCCAGACAGGCATAAAGTATTTGCATGATTGGCAGGTGATGGCGGCGTGATGATGTCATGTAAAATCAGCTTTTCATCAGCCTTCAAAAGAGTGCTATCAGCTATCAGCCTATCTGTCAGCTTGCGCCCAATCATCCCAGCAGCGCCTAATATCAAAATGGTCATGTCTGTATTGCGTCCCTATCTCAAGAATGATGTGTTGCCCTCATTTCAGCCTATGATGCGGATTTTTGCAATGAGTATCATTATTGTCTCAGTTCTGTGTCTTGATAATCACAAATCAATTTAAAGGGCGAAAGGGCTGAAATAGTACAAATATTATCGGAAATAAAATAAAGATTTTGCACCAAATTGTCATGAGTTTATGAGTGCGACAATGAAGAGGTGCCAGCATGCCCAACCGAATAACATTAGGTGATTTATTTCATCAATGTGCGCAAAAATTTGGTGACAGGCTAGCTGTTACAATGGCGCCTTCTGGAGAGCGCATCACCTATCAAGAGCTAGAGACAAAAATCAATCAATTTGGCCATGGTTTTGCAGCGCAATTTGTCACTGATAATAATTATGTCGGCATTATGCTTGAAAATAGCATTGCTTATCTGACAGCATCTTATGCGCTAAAAAAATTAAATATGATTGAGGTTGCCATTAACCGTGCATTTAAAGGGCCGTCCTTAGCACGCATGATCAATCTGACAGAATGCCAGCATCTGATAACATCAAAGGCACATTTTGCCTCGCTGGCAGCGATCGCTGATAGTCTGAAAAGCCTGAAAACAATCATTGTCACAGATGATGTTGCAGCAGCACAGGCGCAATTTCCACAATGGGAAATCATCGCCTTTGATAGTATTTTTATTGATGATGCCAGCCATATTCAAAGCCCTGCCAAAGATACTGACCCAGCTGTGATTATGTTTACATCTGGTACAACAGGCATCTCAAAAGGCTGTGTGCTGTCACATCGCTATGCCGTTAGGACTGCGGAAAATATGATAGAGCCTTATCGTATCACCGCAGATGATATTAATTATACGCCCTATCCTTTGTCGCATATTGGCCCCGCTTTTTATGATATCCTGCCAAGCTGGATGACTGGCGGGTCTGTGATTTTGCGTGATGGTTTTAGTCTGTCCAATTTCTGGCCTGAAATAGCGCGATTTGGGGCGACTTGGTTTATGTGCCTTGGGTCTGTGCAACAATTATTATTTAATGCACCGCCTAGTGATGCTGACCGCAATCACAAAGTCACACGCTGTTGGTCTACGCCTGCACCAATTCCTAAGGCTGATTTTGATAAACGCTTTGGCCTTCATCTAATACCAGGCGGCGGCTATGGGTCAACAGATGCTGGCTGGGTCGTGGTGCCGCAATGGGATCATCCAGGTGGCAAGGTGCTGCCTCATTTTGAAGTGGCTATCTTTGATGAAAATGATGACCCCGTGCCAGCTGGTACTGTTGGTGAGATGGTGATACGGCCAAGGGAAGCTGGTGTAATGTCAGATGGCTATTTTGGCAGAGATGACAAAACCAATGAGACAAGACGTAATTTATGGTTTCATACAGGTGATTTAGGCTGGCTTGATGATGAGGGGCTGTTTTATTTTCGCTGCCGGATAGCAGAGCGGATTAGAGTGCGCGGTGAAATGGTCTCTGGTTTTGAGGTTGAAGAAGGCGCATTATCGCATCAGGCAATACAAGATGCCGCTGCGATTGGTGTGCCATCACCCTTTGGTGAAGAAGATGTATTTTTATTTGTGACGCTGAAAGCTGGCAAAGCGATATCTGACGATGATATCATCAGCTATTGCAAAGATGTTATGGCGAAATTCATGGTGCCAAAATATGTCACCATCCTAGATGAGATGCCAATGACGCCAACAGGAAAAGCTGAAAAAGGCAAGCTGAAAGAGCTAGCATTACAGACCATTAATGTCTGATTGATATAAAGCAATCTGGCGCTGTCTTGCGGGTTTTTGTGTGAAGAATGGTGCCCAGGAGAAGACTCGAACTTCCACGGCCATAATGGCCACTGGCACCTGAAGCCAGCGCGTCTACCAATTCCGCCACCTGGGCAGGTAAGTCGGAAGCCACACCATAGTCAAGATGACGCTGGTGTCAATATGT
>JBMHCC010000003.1:0-6713 GCA_049890115.1 Puniceispirillaceae bacterium (SeqCode)
TTCTTCAAGTTTCAAGGTCCGCGGACCGCGCACATGTGACTGAATCCTGCGATACTGGTTGTTCCGGTCCCAAATTATAAAGAGAGAACATGTTTAAACGCGGAGTTAAGTATAAGCGGGACGAGATTGCTCAAATTGCACGACCGGAAAACCCACCCAGAGGTGGGAACTGGACAACTGGTTACGATAGAATTGACGATTATCTATATGTCTTCATGAACATGGGTGTTCCCGGTCGTACAGGCCATAATTTTGATAATCATTATGATCCTGATACACGAACCTTAATTTGGTTCGGCAAGCCTAATTCTCACTCGGGACAACCAACATTTGAAAAATTAATGACAGGTGAATTGAAGCCACTTTTTTTTGCTCGCTGGGACCAAAGTCACCCATTCACATTCTTGGGTTCGGGTAAAGTCATATCCTACAAAGATGGTTTCATAACTGGGCAGGGTCATCAGTGTGTGCGCGTCGTTCTATCAATTGAAGATCTTCGTGAAATTGTCTCTGATGTAGTGCCAGAGATATTAACCAATAAAGATGATGAATTAGGCACAAATTCACAGAGCTCATTTGCCTTAGAGAAGCATCTGGAAGATTTTATGGTAAGGAACTGGCGTAACTTACCAATTGGTAATCAATACGACATTTTTGAACAGAATGGGGAAGTTGTAGGTCAGCAGTACAGAACGTCTATTGGTCCGATAGATATTTTAGGTCTCAACAAAGAGAAGACGGATTTTATGGTCTTTGAATTAAAGCGAGACCGCGCTTCTGACGTAGTGGTTGGTCAAACTCTACGGTACATGGGTTGGGTGAAGGAGCATTTGTGTACTCCAACTCAACAAGTAAGTGGATGTATCATTGCACACGCAAATGACGATAAATTGAATTATGCTCTTAATCAGGTCCCTTCAATTCGTTTTATGCGGTATGAAGTTGATTTCAAATTAATAGGCTGAAGTGAATGAACTTGATGCTGAAATCAGTACTAATTTCCATCCCAGTCAGTTTATTTGGTTCTTTTCTTGGCATACTGGTTACGGTCATGATCGATCATTATTTTCCAGGGGCCGACGGCCCCTCATTTGTGCTTGCCACCATTTGTGGCTCATATGTCACCAGCGTGTTTTATCTCTACAGATTTGTTCTCAAGTAATTGCATCCATTTTGCCTTTATCTCTAGTGGATAACCACTTCCGTATTTTTGGCCTATGTTATTTGATGCCCATCCCCCTATCGCGTCAACGATATCTGAGGGACATTCTACAGCGCGCAATCTATCTCTCATGCTGTGTCTGAAAGAATGAATTACATATTCCTCTGATAGGTTTGACTTTAGCCATTTGTTTAAGGCGGCAGATGCTGAATTCGATTTGCATCTGTCCGCATTACAGTAGTCTGGAAAAGCAAATTCAGCATTTTGGCTCATTATTTTTCGTGCAGCCCATTCAGAAGCGCCGATCAAAGGTATAGTTCTTTCACTAGTAGGTGTTTTAAGAGAGCGCCATTGATATTCTCTCAATACAATATGAGGAATGGTGGCAGACAGCTTTATATCTTCCGTCTTTAGACCAAGGGCTTCTGATAATCTCATTCCGGTGTCTGAAATCAGCGCTACTAGCCAGCGTTTGGAGTCATTCCATTCGAAGCACTTTCGTTGAATGTCACATATAGATTGCAAGGGAATAGGCGCTCTTAATTTTTGCCGGTCATCGTCTGGGATGAAGACATTTGTGAATGGGTTTGTAATCGTAAGACCGTATTCGCTAATTGATAGGTTGAAGATTGCGCGCACTGTTGAAAACACCCTCTTTACTGATGAAGATGTAAGACCTTTCTTGAATAAAAGATCTCGAAACTGAGAAGCTTGTAGACCTGTGATATTTGCTATTGATTGTGCCTTTGTGACTTCCTTCAAATATTCAACCGCGCGATGGGATGTTTGAAAGAAGAGCTTACCCTTGTTGCGGCCCTTCAGAGCTAAGTATAGTTCTAGAGCTTCATCCAATGAAGGGGCTTGCACAGCAGTTGTTGCGTAGGTGCTGGATGAGAGTTCAAGGCCACTTACAGTCAATCGCTCCAGGCGCAAGTTATCCCAGTGTCTTTCAAGCCTGTCTGACAGAGCTTCTGCAAGCTTTGTTGCTCGCATTTCGGAACTTGTTCTTAGAGACATCTCTATTTTGTTCTTATTGAACCGATGTCTAACGTCAGCTGGAATAATTCTTGAGAAGTAAAAAGTGTTTTTACGTTTATAAATATATACCGGAGACCTTACCCACACCATGACTATACGAAACCTTCATCACAAACATTTATCGTTTGGATTCAGTCACATGTGCGCGGTCCGCGGACCTTGAAACTTGAAGAAATGGCGCGCTCGGGAAGATTCGAACTCCCGACCCCTAGATTCGTAGTCTAGTGCTCTATCCAGCTGAGCTACGAGCGCGCAAGCAGATGACGGTAATAATAACCCTGTCATCACTATTGGCGGGACATTAGAACAAAGCATCTGCTATGTCCAGCCTCTTTTACATCATAAAACAAAGCCTTTATGCAAAAAGCACTGGACAGCTATCTAGCTGCAAGGATAGTCAAAAGAAGAGATTATTTGGCGCTACGGATAAGGATAAAATCATGAGTGGTTATGGCAAGGCATTTCCGGTTGGCTGGGAAGAGCTTCATAGAACATCAAAGGCATTAGCATGGCGTTTAGCAGAGATGGGGCCATTTGAGGGCATTGTCGCTGTGACCAGAGGCGGGCTAGTACCTGCTGCTATTATCGCAAGAGAGCTAGAATTGCGTGTGATTGAAACAGCGTGCCTTGCATCTTATCGTGATCAGGACCAAGGATCTGTTGAAGTGTTAAAGCCAGCTGCGATGGCAAAAGATGGCGCTGGCTGGCTGATTATTGATGATCTGGTTGATACAGGTGAGACAGCTAAAGAATTGCGGAAAATGATGCCAAAGGCGCATTTTGCAACAGTCTATGCCAAACCTGCTGGCAGACCATTAGTTGATACATTTGTCACTGAAGTATCACAAGATACTTGGATTTATTTCCCATGGGATCTGGATTTACAGCCATCTCAGCCAATTATTAATCAGCGTAGCTAGGGGTATTAATCAGCTTAAGCTTAAGGGGCTGTCTTATTCTGTCAGCCAATGAGCTGGTAAAGACAGCCTAAATTCAGAGCCAAGATCTGATGTGCGTGATAGGTGTAATTGACCGCCCATTGCCACGGCCAAATCTTTGGCAATGGCAAGCCCAAGACCAGTATCACGTTTATGGCCTGAATAAAAAGCTGAGAATAAATAAGGACGCAATTCCTCTGAAATGCCTGGCCCATTATCTGAGATATCAATCACAGTTAAATGGCCAGCACGCCAGATATCAATAGTCATCTTGTCAGCACCAGCACGCCTGGCATTACGCCCTAAATTGAGCAAAAGTCGGTAAAACTGATTTGGGGCACCAAGTAAGATATCGGCACCTTGAGATGTGACAGTTAGCTGGCTGTCATGGCTGAGATTTTCTGCCATCTCGCTAATGGGAAAGCGGCTGGCAGTTTCTGTTTTGGCCTCACTTAGATAATCCATCATATTTTGAGTCATCATCGTCGCATCTGAAATCGCACGTTCAATATGAGGTGCGATACGTCTGATTTTGGGATCATCTGATTCATTCAAATTATCAGCAACCAAAGTGGCAGCGACAAGAATATTGCGCAAATCATGATTGATTTTGGCTGTTGCCTCGCCAATATCAGCGAGCCTCTCTTTTTGACGAAGGGCACGTCTAACCTGTTCTGTCAGCTTCTCTAGGGCAGAGCCTATTGCCGCAATCTCTGCTGTGGCAGATGCTAATTCAGGCGGGGCAGGCAAATCATTCGGATTTTGCTTAAACTCGCGAATCATCGCCATTATGCCAGATAAAGGACGTACAAGCCGCCTGATTAAAAACAGATAAAGCGGCATGATAATCAAAATGCCGATCACCAAGGTGGCTAGGAAAATACGCCAGCTATAAGCGCGGATTTCTGAACGCAATAATGCAGCAGGCCAGCTTGCTTTATAATCTTCATCATAACGCGAATCAAACACCGTGAACATATCAGGGCCTGTGCCTATCATCAGATGAAATAACAAGCCGCCATGCGAGATAGGAAGCGAGGCTAGATCAAAAGATAATGCTGTATCATTGCGTGTGCCACCTTCTATTAAACTGCCATCATCAGCGCGCAGAGAATAGAATTCTGGCGGATAAAATCGTGCTGATGATAAGTCAGCCACAAGCTCATAACTTTGATTAAGCTGGTTAGCAGATTGCTGTTTTGAGGCCTCATATTACAGTAAAAAATGCTGCCACTGCTCATCTAGCCATCGATATTGAAACTGGGTGGCTGATGGTATGAAAACACATAATTCAGCAATCGCAAGACAGGCTGCTACTAATAATAAAATCTGTCTGGTTAGATAATTTGTCAAAAAATCACCTTTATCACTGCCAAAGCTATAATTCAGCCTTTGTTAATTTAGATATTACTAAAATTAAGTTTATTTCCAAAGTGCTTCTTCATGATTTTTTGTCTTAAATCATACTGATGATAAGGCTTTGGTTGCTGCCTTGTCAGATAAACAGCAGATGAGGGCGCGTTATCAGCGTGTTTTTTCCCCCCTATCTGGCAGATCATGATAAAGATATTGACAGTTTGCCAAGAGATGCTTAAAAACCCGCCTACTGAATTTATATTATAACTATTTTCGAAAGGAGCGTTGTTATGAAGCGCACCTATCAGCCAAGTGTTCTTGTTCGCAAACGCCGTCACGGTTTCCGTTCACGTATGGCAACAGTCGGTGGTCGCCGCGTTATCCGCACACGCCGCTCAAAAGGCAGAGCACGTCTATCTGCTTAATAGACTGACAATGATGCAAGCTTGGCGACACTAGCGATAGCCAAGCAAGCACATTCATTCGAATCAGGGCATGATCATATCTTCTCTTGAAGGTGGTCACGCCCTTTTTTATTGGCAAATGATCACAATTTGACGCATTGTCACGATGAGGCAGGGCAGGGTTTAACCTGAAACTGTGTGCTATGGCCATGCAGGATTAGTTATGTGCTGGATTGATTATGCAAACGCTGCGAAATCGTCATGAATTTATCACCTTGCGCGATAAGGGGCTGAAACAGGTCACGCCTGTCTTCATCTTACAAGCTTTTGCCCGTGGTGATAATGAGGCGCCGCGCTATGGTCTGACAGCATCGAAAAAGACAGGTAACGCTGTGCGCCGAAACAGAGCAAGACGGCGTATGCGTGCGCTTATTCGTCATTGTCTTGCCGAGCAGGCACAGACAGGGTGGGATTATGGCCTAATAGCTAGATATGATATGGCTGATGTCGCTTTTGATGAGGCGGTAGCCTTGCTGAATAAGGCTATCGTTAAAATTCATAGCAAAGCTGTGTCAAAAAACACGGCTAAGCGTGATATATCATCGAAAGGCCTGTGATGAAAATGATGAAATTATTCATTCTCTATCCGCTATTGGGCATCATTCGTGCCTATCAGCTATTCTTATCACCCTTATTAGGCGTGAATTGCCGGTTTCAACCAAGCTGTTCTCACTATGCGATAGAGGCATTGAACAAATTTGGACCATTGCGTGGTAGCGCATTAACGTTTAAACGTATTGTGCGTTGTCACCCATGGGGCGGAAGCGGTTATGATCCGGTCCCGCCAACTGATGATAAGGCTGCTGTGGCAGATAAGAAGCAGACAGCACAGAAATAATTGATAATGGTCAAAGAGCTATGAATCCTGATACCAAAAACCTGATTGCCGCTGCCAGCTTGTCAATGCTGGTTCTGATTGGCTGGCAGATGTATTTCGTTGAGCCTGAATTAGAGGCACAACGTGATGCCTATAATGAAGCACAGACCAATGCTGAATTGCCAAATGCAAGCAGCACTGCCGCACAGACAGATAAAACAGCGATATTAGATGCGCCAGAGCGGCCAGCTGATGATGCAAGACGCATCATGATTGAAACACCGCTTTTATCAGGGTCACTGACCACGAAAGGGGCGCGTATTGATGATTTGACGCTAACCACCTATCGTGAAACGCTAGATGATGATGCGGCAAATATCACATTATTGCGCAAAATCTCTGATAGCAGCCCCTATTTTGCTGAATTTGGCTGGATCGCTGAAAATAGTGATCAGCCATTGCCAGATGCCAAGACCATTTGGCAAGCAGATGGGGATATGCTGACACCTGATAGCGATATCACATTGCGGTGGGATAATGGTGCTGGGCTGACCTTCATCCGCACTTTGGGCATTGATGATAAATATATGATGACCATCTCTGATTCTGTCGCTAGCAATTCAGATGATATCATAAGATTACTGCCTTATGGTCTTGTTCGGCGCTTTGGCACACCAGAAGTATCAGGCATTTATATTTTGCATGAAGGCCCTGTTGGTGTTGTTGATAAAACGCTGAAAGAACGCAGCTATGATGATGTGCAAGATGAGCGTGAGGATTTCACATCTGAAGAAGCTGGCGGCTGGATTGGCATCACAGATAAATATTGGCTGACAGCACTTATCCCACAACAAACAAGCCTCGCAAATTATTCGATGCGTGCTTTGGCTGGCCCTGAGATTCGGTATCAGACTGATTATTTGGGTGAGGCTATGGTG
>JBMHCC010000004.1:0-4523 GCA_049890115.1 Puniceispirillaceae bacterium (SeqCode)
AAGACTAGCCAACTTTCCAAATCCCTATTACGGGTTTGAGCATGTGCGCATGGCAACAGGACATTCAGATCAATGCGGCGGGCATTATCTGCAATGGTTAAAAAACAAGCGTGATGATTGGCAGGATTTGCGTGATAGAAACAATCAGCTGACACATAATTATCAAAATATACAAGCTTTCAGAACGCCGATACCAGAAGAGCTATATCCCACTTCTTACATAAAAGAAGAGGCAAAAGCCTATCTGAAAGACGCGGCAAACTCTGAGAAGCCATTTTTCAGCTTTGTTTCATTTCCAGACCCGCATCACCCGTTTACTCCGCCTGGCAAATATTGGGATATGTACGAACCAGATGATTTTGACGTTGTTTTGCCATTTGAGGCACATCAAACCCCCCCACCACAATTATTAGAGTGGAAGCGTCGCATGGATGAGGGGGTATTGCCTGCGAATAAAGAGCAACCCTTCATGGCATCAAAACGTGACTTGCAAGAGGCAATGGCTCTTACAGCGGGTATGATCACAATGATAGATGATGCGATTGGTGAAATCATCCAGACGCTTGAAGAAACAGGTCAGGCGGATAATACCATCATCATCTTTAACTCTGATCATGGTGATTATATGGGGGCATTCTCCCTTCTGCTAAAAGGGCCATTCGGACATGATTCGGTGAATCGTGTCCCTTTTATCTGGGTAGAGCCAGATGGCACTTGCACTGGCACAAGAGATTCACTTGCAGCCTCATTGGATATCGCGCCAACAATTCTGGAGCGGTGTGGCGTCAAACCGTATTACGCTATGCAGGGTCAATCATTTCTCAGTCAAATCACAGATAATACAGACGGTCGTGACTACGTCCTGATTGAGCATGAGGAAAATAAAGTATATCCGGGCTTTGATAAGCGCCCTGTGATGCGATACCTGATTACCGATGAATATCGGCTTAGCATTTATAAAGGTGGAAAGGAAGGTGAGCTTTATCATCGTTCCTCTGATCCAAATGAAACACGAAATCTCTGGCATGAACCCGATGTACAGGAAGACAAGCACAAAATGATGGCGTTGTTTGCACAGGCCATGTTGGAGGCTGTTGAACAAGGTCCATGGCCTGAATGGTTTGCTTAAGAGAAGAATTAAGATGACAAAACAGCTTCAAAATTACATCGCAGGTCATTGGCAAAGCTCTGATAAGGTTTTTGCCAAAACAAGTCCTTTTGATGGCAGTCTTGTTGCAGAGGTTCATGAAGCTACGTCTGACATGGTTGATGAGGCTGTAACAGCGGGCCACAATGTTTCTATCGGCAGTCAAGCGCATTTATGGGGGGCGCTCCCAATGCGACAGCGTCTTTCCGCTATCTATGATTTTGCAGATAAATTGCTTAGTCGTGTTGATGATTTGATTGCCGCAGATATGGCTGATACGGGACGGAGCTACTGGCAAGCCTCTACATTTGATGGGGCGAGAGCCGCACGTTTATTTAAGGCTTATGCTGATATGGCTATTGGGCTAGAGAGTCGCTCCTCTACATTTTCAGGTGAATTAGAATTTCAGGGGCTGTGGTATACAACACGCCGCTCCAAAGGTGTGATTGCCTGTATTTGCCCATGGAATGTCCCATTGCTTATGGCAGCGATGAAAGTTGGCCCTGCGCTTGTGATGGGAAATGCTGCTATTTTGAAGCCCTCTGAAGAAACACCCTCATCTGCCACAATTTTAGCAGAAGTCATCGCCTCTTCAGATATTCCAGATGGCGCCTTTTCTTTGATACATGGCTTCGGTCAGAATTCAGCAGGTGAGTTCCTGACCACTCATCCAAAAGTTGACGCCATCACCTTTACAGGGGAGAGCAGTACAGGGGCAGCCATTATGAAGGTCGCGGCCACTGGTTTGCGCGAAGTCTCATTAGAATTAGGCGGCAAAAACCCTGCGCTTATTTTTGAAGATGCTCAGATGGAACATGTTCTTGAAGGGGTACGCCGTTCTGCCTTTTTTAATTGTGGGCAAATTTGTTTTTGCACAGAGCGTGCTTATGTACATCACAGTCGTTTTGATGAGTTTGTCGACAAGATCTCAGAAGTGGCCAATGGGATTGTGATTGGTGAGCCAAATCATAATGGCTTTAATATCGGCCCTCTCATCAGCCGATCACACAGAGAAAAAGTCACATCTTTATTAGATAGCGTTACCCAAGAAGGCGGTGAGTTTACTGCTGGCGGCGGTATTCCGCAATTTGGTGATGAAAGAGACAAGGGCGCTTTTGTTCAGCCGTCTGTTGCCGTTGGCCTGCGCGAAGATGCCACTTTCGTAAAAAAAGAAGTATTTGGTCCTGTCCTGCATATCGCCCCATTTGAGGAAGAAGATGAGGTTATCGCGCTCGCTAATGACACAGATTATGGTCTTGCCACAAGCATTTGGACACAGAATTTGAATAGAGCACACCGCGTTGCCCCACAAATCAGAGCAGGGCATGCGTGGATCAATAGCTGGCAGATACGTGACTTGATGAGCCCGCTATCTGGTGCAGGCTTATCTGGCATAGGCGAGCAAGGGGGGCGAAACTCGCTAGAATTTAGCTCTTTTCCTCAAACCATTACAGCACGAATCTTTGATAATGAGTAAACCAACAAATCAAATTATTGCCGGTGAAGCCCTTCTGCGCGCTTTAAAGCTGAATCGCGTGGATAAGCTGTTTATGAACCCAGGCAGTGATTTCGCTCCTATCATTGAAAGCTATGCGTCTTCTGAAAAAGATAATTTCCCGGAGCCTATTATGGCGATGCATGAACATGTTGTTGTGACAATGGCACATGGTTATTATCTGGCGACAGGACTGATGCAGGCTGCTGCGGTGCATGTCAATGTTGGCCTTGCCAATGCCTCTATGGCACTAATTAATGCGCATAGTGATGATGTGCCGATATTCATGATGTCAGGTCGCAACCCCCTTACGGAAGGGGATCGAGAGGGCAGCCGGCACACGCCAATCCAATATGGTCAGGAGATGTTCGACCAATCAGGCATCGTGCGTGAAACGGTAAAGTGGGATTATGAGCTGCGCTATGGTAACACAATTTCTGCTTTGGTGGATAGGGGATGTACGATTGCGCGTCAGGAACCAGCTGGCGCTGTATATCTTTCACTGCCTAGAGAACCACTCTGTGAGATGGCTGATAAACCAAGTCAAACATCGCAATCTATTCCAACAAAACCCTATCCTGATCCCAATGCAATAAGGGCGTTAGCTGATGAATTATCAGGGGCAAAAAATCCTCTCATCATTTGCTCTCGCGGTGATACTGAAGGACAAGTAGGCGTACTTATCACACAAATTGCGCGAGAAAATAGTGTTGCAGTTAGCGAAGTTTTTGTAACACGTAATCTGCTAGCTACCGATTTTGACTTAAATATTGGAGGTCAAATTACCTCGCATCTCCCTCATGCTGATGTTGTGCTTGTCGTAGATGCACCCGTTGCGTGGATTGCCTCTAAAGTAAAGCCTGCTGATGGTGCAAAAATTATCCATTTAGGACCAGACCCCCTATTTGGCCGTATTCCTGTCAGAGGGTATGAAGCAACAACACATATCCAATGCAATACAGTTGCAGGACTTGAAGCTCTAAAAGCAGCATTGCCGGCGAAATCAAATGCAAAGCGCGTTAGCCAGATTAATCACAAGCATTTAGCTTTCCGGTCAAAAATCCAAGATAAGGTAGCGGCTTGTCAGGGTGATGTTCTCAATAAGCCGTTTGTTGCAAAATGCGTATCAGAAGTCATCGGTGATGGGGTGATATTTGCCGAACGTGCAGGCCCATTAGCATTGTATAATGTCAAAGGACCAAATCGTTGGTTCGGCAACACGCAAGCAGGTGGTTTAGGGTGGGCGCTGCCGGCTGCGCTCGGTTTCCAATTGGCTGACAAGGAAAGACTGGTCGCCTGTGTTGTAGGCGATGGCTCTTATGTCTTTGCTAATCCCATTGCCTGTCATCAGGCGGCAGAAGCACAAGATTTACCGCTATTGACAATTATTTTGGATAATGGGTCTTATGATGCTGTGCGCATTTCAACACTTGATATTTACCCCTCAGGGAAAGCCGCTAAAGCTAATCATGTGCCGATGGTTCCATTTGCCCCAAACCCTGATTATGCAGCAATTGCAGAAGCTGCAGGATGCGCAGTATATCGGGTGGAAAAAGCAGACGAACTGATGCCTGCTTTAGAAAAGGCCATGGAGTGGATTCAGCAACATAAAAAGCAGGTAGTTCTCAATGTTAAGATTGGCATGGACGATGGGGAGAAGTGATAATCAGATGATAATAAAATAGGTATTTGTATATAACGAACTTGCCAATTTCAGTTTGTTTAGTGGATTTGACATTCTTTATATTTCTTTGCCACTTTTTTCTTTTGCAAAATTGTTTGGTTCTGTTCCAACAAAGTCAGACAGATGGTTTGAAGAACAAACATGCAACTTCTGTTCTTTAAGTCATGAAAACGCTATATGATTGTAAAATAAAAGTT
>JBMHCC010000005.1:0-8173 GCA_049890115.1 Puniceispirillaceae bacterium (SeqCode)
AATGCCAAATAGCTGATAGGCGTCAAAGGATTATGCCAACGTGCCACAGTTTTCAATGACGCATAAATCATCGCTGTACAGTAAATCGTAGCAAGACACAGACCGGCAACAATTATCCCAGCCCATAATGGTACAGGGCCAACAAAATAATCATAAGCAAACCACGCCACAATGGCACCCAGTGTGACAACCGCCAAAACACCTTCGCGGCTAAGCCAGCTTGACCGCCATTGTGATAACGCACGCCAAGCACGCTCTGGATGGCCCAGGTGAAATGTTGATGATAACAAGCCAGCACCTGAAAAAACTAAGATGGTGCCAAGTGCCAATGCCATTGCAAAAAACCCATCAAGCGTGACAAGATTCAGCACGACCAATGTTGCCAGACCAAATCCGAAACCTGACATCACCGTAAAGAAAATAATGGAAAAAGCCGGATACATTATGCGCCTCCTGATAGCTTATCAAGGGTGTTATCAACCCATTTCCAGAAACCAGTTGGTTGTGCTGCCTCAGCCATTGCCACAAGCGATGCAGACGCATCATCTTCGATGTGACGTGGGCGTGGCGGCAGATATTTATTAACAGGCTTTGTGCCCTGCTCTGGCATCAAATCAATGCCGCCTCTGGCAGCAACAAGCAAAGATACCTCTGATTGCGGGTCACCTAAATCACCGAAATGACGAGCATTGGTCGGACAGGTGCGCACACAAGCAGGCTGTCTGTCTTCTTCTGGCAAATTATCATTATAAATACGATCCACACATAAGGTACATTTTTTCATGACCTGCTCTGCTGGATCCATTTCTCTTGCGCCATAAGGGCATGACCACGCACATAGGCCGCAACCAATACACCAATCTTCATTGACCAGCACAATACCATCTTCAGCCCGCTTATAAGATGCCCCTGTTGGACAGACAGTCACACATGGTGCGTCTTCACAATGCAAACATGATTTTGGGAAATGCACAGTGCGTGATTGCGCATCTGGCTGTTCAATTGGCGTTACTTCATAGCTATGAACACGGTTGAGCCATGAGCCAGATGGTGCCGCCCCATAGGCATCACTATCTGATAATGGTGCACCATAACCTGAGGTGTTCCATTCTTTACAATTCACAACACAAGCATGACAACCGACACAAATATCAAGATCGATAACCAGCCCTAATTTAATCGCTTGTGGTTCAGGTAATGATGTCATGATTTATCCCTCGCGGCATTTGTCCAACGCAGCCCATAGCGAACTGTCTCATCTGTTGGCTGCATATTTGGTAATTCTGCTGGACTGTCAAATTGTGGTTGGCTTGCCAGATGAGCTGGCGGTGCTGTTTTTTCCATCTTGATTTTCAGATCATACCAGGCTGCCTGACCGGTAATTGGGTCTGAATTTGACCAGCGTAACCCATCACCTTTTGGCGGCAATAATTCATGAATAAGATGGTTCAGCAAAAAGCCCTTATTTGATTCAGGCGCATCATCAGATAGGCGCCATGATCCTTTTTTCTTGCCAATCGCATTCCATGTCCAGACCGTATCTTTATTCACGCCATGCATCACACAAATCGGGACTGTGATTGTGCCATGATGAGATGTCAGCTTGGCCCAATCACCTTCGCTGAGATCATGTTTTTCAGCTAGTTCGGTGGAAATAAATAACGGGTTATAGCCATGAATTTGACGCAACCACGCATTTTGTGAACCCCATGAATGATACATTGCCATCGGGCGCTGCGTTAGCGCAAAGACAGGATAATCATCATCATCTAATGCAGCACCTTCAAATGGCGCATACCAACTTGGCAAAGGTGTGAAGCAGCTAGCCAGCTGGTCACGTAAATGATCTGGCGGCTGATGCGCCCCATGACCTTCTGCTGCTAGTTTGAATTTCTGCAATACTTCTGAATAAATCTGGAAATCATAAGGTTGTGGGCTGTCATAAAAACCCATTTCAACGGCAAATTCCTGATAAGCCATATTGGCATGTTTGAAAAAGCGTGCTTCTTCAGGCACATCGTGATGCCAGAAACCACCATTTTCAATATAGCTATCTAGCTGTGCATCATTTACCTCACCACGGCCAGATTTTGAACCATCCTTGCCTCTGAAACCAGCCAATGGACCAATATCTGGTTTGCGCAAATGATTGATAATATAATCACCATAATCTTTGAATTTTGCACTACCATCTTCATTGACCATACCAGGCAGGCCAAGACGTGCCCCAATATCAAGAAGCACAGACTGGAAACCGCGCACATCCCTATCAGGCGGACATACTGGCCAGCGAATAGCATCAGCGACAGCATCTGGCTCACAAATCGGCCTATCTAGCAATGAAATACAATCATGACGTTCCAAATAAGTCGTATCTGGCAAGATGATATCAGCATAATCCACCATCTCAGAGGCATAGGCATCTGAATAGACAATCTTTGGTATCTTATAGCTACCATCCTCATTCGTCGCTGTCAGCATCTCTATCATGCCAGCGCTGTTCATTGAGGAGTTCCAGGCCATATTCGCCATATACATAAATAGCATATCAACTGGATAAGGGTCACCTGCATAGGCATTTGATATCACCATATGCATTAGGCCATGAGCTGATAATGGCGCATCCCATGAATAGGCCTTATCAATGCGTAATGGCTGTCCTTTATCATCAACAATCAAATCTTCAGGGCCCATCACATAGCCTAAAGGAGCACCTTTTAGCGGTGTATTTGGTGCAACTTGATCAAGGCGTCCAGCTGGCTTTGGATGGATTTCAGCAGGCTTTGGATAAGGCGGCTTAAAGCGGAAACCGCCTGGCACTTCAACAGAGCCCAAAAGCAACTGTAATACATGCAAGGCACGGCAAGTTTGGAAACCGTTTGAATGCGCTGAGATGCCACGCATCGCATGCATCGAAACAGGCCTGCCAATCATTTTGTCATGGCGTTTGCCTTTCCAATCTGTCCAAGGCTGATCAATGACGACCTCTTTTTCAAAGGCAGCTTCAGCCAGCATTGCGGCAAATTGACGGATGCGATTTGCTGAAATACCAGTTTTATCAGCCACAGCCTCAGGGGCATAATCATCACGCATATAGGCATCAACCATAAGCTGGAATACCGGCACAGCCTTTGCGCCATCACCAAGTGCTATTTCCTTTGTCAGATCAGGCTGAATATCAGGGCTATCAGATGGCACAGCTTTGCCAGTTGCTCTGTCAATCACTTGTGTATTGCCAGCATCATCACGCCAGAATAAACCGTGATTAGCAGCACCTTCATTCTGAATCACCAGCCATGGCACATTAGTATAGCGCGTTAAATAGGCCAGATCGATTTTACCAGCCATCATTAATTCACGAA
The DNA here is from genome assembly GCA_049890115.1 of Puniceispirillaceae bacterium (SeqCode). Taxonomy (GTDB): domain Bacteria; phylum Pseudomonadota; class Alphaproteobacteria; order Puniceispirillales; family Puniceispirillaceae; genus UBA685. Next base: position 3,363 of record JBMHCC010000005.1, read on the forward strand.
TCACAGACAGAATAAACAACCCATCCATGCCAGGGGTAATACCATACCAATCATCAGATACAGCCGCATAACCAGTCTGAACTGGATTGACCGAGACGACTTTCACGCCTCTTTGTTTTAGCCGGCCAAGACCCATTTTAATCGGGTTAGAATCATGATCTTCTGCCACACCAAACAAAACAAAACATTCTGTTCGCTCCCAATCAGCAGACCCAAATTCCCAAAAGGCACCACCAAGTGTGTAAATACCGCCAGCTGCCATATTAACAGAACAAAAGCCGCCATGGGCTGCGAAATTTGGTGTGCCAAATTGGGTTGCCCACCAGCCTGTCAGAGCCTGTGATTGGTCACGGCCTGTAAAAAATGCCAATTTGCGTGGATCAGTTGAACGAATTTTGGCTAAATCATCAGCTACCTCAGATAGCGCTTCATCCCAGCTAATGGCCTCAAACTCGCCAGAGCCACGCGGGCCAACACGCCGCAAAGGCGATGTCAGGCGCGCTGGTGAATAATGTTGCATAATCCCAGCTGATCCCTTGGCACATAACACGCCCTGATTAACAGGATGATCACGGTTGCCCTCGATATAGCGCACCTGACCATCACGCATATGCACATTAATGCCGCAACGACAGGCACACATATAGCAAGTGGTCTTATGGACTTCATCTCCCACTTTTGGAGAGGCATCTAGCTCAGGTTGCTTCATAATAGTTAGTCCTCATCTTCTTATCAGGGCTATTTGGTCTGACTTTATTGTTGGATAATGGCACCAAGTGCTATCGATGCCAAACGCGCCGGTGCTGGATCTGAGCGGCTTGTTAAAATGATCGGCAAACGCGCGCCCATTACCAAACCAGCAGCACAACCACCACCAAACCAAACCAACGATTTAAATGCGATATTGCCTGATACAATATCGGGAACAATCAGGCCATTTGCTTGTCCTGCCACAGCTGAATCTGTCATGCCTTTTTGTTCAACAGCTTGTGGGGCGATAGCCAAATCAAGCGATAATGGACCTTCATAATAGGCCTTGTCATCTTTATCTGACGCCATTTGCGCAATCTGTGCAGCTTCAATAGAAGATGGCACTGACTCTATTTGTGATTCTGTCGCAGATAAAATAGCTATTTTGGGCTGCTCTATGCCGATAGCACGTGCTAGTTGAGCCACATTCACTGCAGCAGCGGCCTTTGTCTCCGGATTTGGCGCAACATTCACAGCGCCATCTGATATCATCAGCGGCAATGACCCATCAGGCGGAAACAGCGCGAATACATGAACCATACGCTGATCTGTGCGCATGCCGGCATCACGATGAACCAAAGCGCCCATGAAAATATCAGTGTGAAGCTGACCTTTGACAAAGCCACGCACGACATCCTGTTTGGCCAAAGATACCGCATGATCAATCGCTGCCTTCTCGCCTATCACATCATGGATGACACAGCCTTCAAGAGACAGATTATGATCATCTGCTATTGCTTGCATCTCATCTGATTCACCAATGAGATGCGGGATAACCAGACCGGCCTCGCTAGCTTGCAGAGCAGAGCTGATAACCGCAAGACTGGTTGCCCGCACAAATGCCATTGGCACAGCATTTTGCCCTTTTGCAAGCGCCAACAACCAATCAGGACAGCTTGGCGTTGCTGCACTCAGAAAACCAGTGGAAGTCATCGTGACGAATGTCCCCTTTTGATGAAAAAGTTACACTGTATTTATTCAGCGCAATCATATAATCCCCTAACGCTAATTTGGCAGGAAATCAGATGTTCCTTGAGTGCCAGATAGCAATCAAGATGGTGCCAGAGAGACAGCAGGCCAGTCAAGCAGATTGCCGGCTTGATTGCCTGTTATGATGTTCATTTGCTAGCTGGTGGAAAATACGCACCAAAATGGCAAACCCTTTAGGGATTTTTGTCTCATCAATTGATGAATAGGCAATTCTGAAATAATTCATCTTTGGCTCTGATGGGTCAAAAAACACATCGCCAGCTTCGATAAGCACCCCTTGTTCTGCCGCCTGTTTTGCCAAGATTCGGCTATCTAGCCAATCAGGGCCTTCAATCCAAAAGCTTGTGCCACCAAAATGAGAGGCTGTCTGATGAAATAAAGGCTCTTTGGCAAGCAAATCTTGTAAGACCTGACGGCGACGTTCCAGATGTCGGCGCAGACGGCGTAATTGGGCCTCATAATGACCTAAAGCCAAGAAATAGGCAGCCGTGCGCTGCGTATGGCCTGGCGGGTGACGCAATATCAGATGACGCAATGAGCGTGCTTGCTGCATTAAAAAAGGTGATGCGACAAGATAGCCAAGCCGCAAACCTGGGAATAAGGATTTTGACAAGCTGCCAACATAAATCACATGACCTGTTTTATCGAGTGATTTCAAAGCAGGTGACGGCTTCTCGATAAAATTCATCTCAAATTCATAATCATCTTCGACAATTAAAAAATTATATTTCTGTGCCAATGCCAACAAATCACGCCGCCGCTCCAATGACATGGTCGTGGTGGTGGGGCATTGATGTGAGGGGGTGATGCAGACAATATCTGCCTTTGCAAGTACCGCCTCATTTAGCACCATACCTTCATTATCAAGCGGCTGAGAGATGATCTTTTTTGTGCGACGCCCCAATATATCACGCAAATCTGGATAAGATGGCTCTTCGATAATCACCGTTTTGCTCTCATCAATCAGTAATTGCGCCACTAAATATAAGGCATTCTGGGCACCAAGTGTGACCAGAATCTGATCAGATGTAACCTGAATGCCGCGTCGGGGCAGGCTGCGTGAACAGATGTAATTAACCAGCATCGGGTCATCATGAAAGCCAAAATCACCAACCGTATTGCCAAAATCACGCAAACCGAGTGCTTGGCGCGAACAATCGCGCCATTGCGAATGCGCAAATAACGTGCTGTCTGTCTGGCCATAAATGAAAGGATAATCATATTCGCGCCAATTAACTGGTTTTTGCACTAGCCTGATATCGCTGACAGGGGCAACCAGCTTATCTGACCAATCAACTAGCTCTTCTGCTAGTGCCTCATCATCTGAGTATGACGCGCTCTCTAGCCTGCCAACTGGCGCATGCTGGCTGACAACATAGCCAGAGCGAGGGCGTGCCTCGATATATTCATTATCAATAAGCGCTTGATAAGCCAGATTGACCGTATTGCGTGAAACACTTAGCTGGACTGATAATTCGCGTGATGACGGCAATTTATCACCAGGCATCAAAATACGCTTTAGGATTGATTCGACAAAAATTTGCCGAATTTGCATCTGCAGAGATGTTTTTGCATTTTTATCTAATGAAAAAATCAGTTTTTCAAGCATTGAAAATTTCGCCTTTTCATTGCGCCCTTGTGCCTCTTTATGCCCAAAAACAGCCAATTTTCTGGATTTCACACTAGGCTGTTAATCTGGCACTAGTCAATCCATTTTCTGGTTCTATTCCATTTGGTAAAATTCTAGCACAGTTAGGACTTATCAGATTAAATTATCACATGGTAGTCTGACGAGCTGGTGATGATAGGGGGCATGTCTTGATAAGTGCCAACATCATCAGGACACAACAACGCTATTTAGCAAGAAGGATAAAGCCGATGCCTTTTGACGTAAACTCACTTGAAAGCCACTGGATGCCATTCAGCCCAAACCGCGCTTTTAAACAAGAGCCACGTTTGGTCGTTAAATCCGAGGGTATGTATTGTTGGGATTATAAAGGTGGTCAGGTCATTGACGGATCATCAAGCCTTTTTACAACACCATGTGGTCATGGTCGCCCAGAGATTGCTGAGGCGGTGTATAAGCAGATGTCAACCAATGACTATATTCCGCATTTCTCACTAGGTCACCCTGGCTCATTTGAATTAGCAGAAATGGTCGCACGTATTCTGCCAGACCCGATTAATCATGTGTTTTTCACAAATTCAGGCTCTGAATCAGTCGATACAGCAATGAAAATTGTGATGGCTTATCACCGTGCCAAAGGAGAAGCACAACGCAGCCGCCTTGTCAGCCGTGAACGTGCCTATCATGGTGTGAATATGGGTGGTGTCTCGCTATCAGGTATGGTTAAAAACCGTGAATCATTTGGTATGACTTTGCCAAATATCTCTATGATTCGTCACACTTGGACTGAAGAGCAGCGCTTTTCAAAAGGCCAGCCAAAAACTGGTGCTGAAATGGCTGAAGATTTAGAGCGTATTGCCCAGAATTTCGGTGGCGGCACTATCGGTGCTGTTTTCATTGAACCTGTGGCAGGGTCAACTGGCACATTGGTACCACCAGAAGGCTATTTAAAGCGTGTTCGTGAGATTTGTGACAAGCATGGTATCTTGCTGGTCTTTGATGAGGTTATCACAGGTTTTGGTCGTATGGGACGCGGTTTTGCTGCTGAACGTTTTGATGTAACACCTGATATTGTGACAATGGCCAAAGCGCTGACAAATGGCGCCATTCCAATGGGTGCTGTTGCGGTACGTGATGAGATTTATGACACGGTAACAAATGCATCACCTGACAGTGCTATTGAGTTCTTCCATGGCTATACCTATTCAGCGCACCCAGCTGCTTGTGCTGCTGGCATTGCGACACAGAAAATCTATCAGACAGAAGGTCTGTTCGAACGTGCTGCTGAAATGGAAGAGTATTTCCTAGATGCGGTATGGTCATTAAAAGACCATCCGCTTGTCTATGACCTTCGCGGCATTGGTATGATGGCGACAGTCGAAGTTCACCCTGGTGCAGCACCAGGGGCAAGAGGCGGCGCATTGCAAAAAGACATGTTCTGGAA
>JBMHCC010000006.1:0-105154 GCA_049890115.1 Puniceispirillaceae bacterium (SeqCode)
AAATAAAGCTAATTTTATGAAATATTTATTAACAAAATCATAGATATATATTAGTTTTTTACTATGGCTAGCACGCTTTCATCACTTGCCCAAATCCTACGTCCGTTAGGTGGTGGCACAGACACATTAGTTGCTGTGAAATTACACAGCAATGCGGTTACTGTTGCCGAAATTCGCAATAGTGGCAAAGAGATATTAGTTGACCATTTAGCCAGCGTTTCATTGCCGCGTATTCTTGATTTAGCCAATTTCTCACGCCAGCAAGATATGGTTGCTGATACCATTCGCTCGATGCGTGATCAGGGTATGTTTTCAGCCCAAGATGCTGGCATTATCATTCCGCCTGGCATCTTATCTGTCCGCCAAATCAACCTGCCTTATACGCCGCCAAATGAGCTTGCAAAAGAAGGGCGCTTTATTGATTTCTGGGCAGAAAGTGAACCAGATATTGCAAAATTTGAAGAACCATATTTCAGCTATCATGTGCTTGTTAGCTCTGAAAATGATGATTTGACGCGCGTTATTTTAACCTATGCCGAAGAAGCTGTTATCAGACCATGGGCCGATTTGTTGCTAGCAGCGCACCTCAACCCTGTCTTTTTGGATGCCGAATCGATCAGCCTTGCTAATTATCGTTATGCAACATTGCCGCGTGATGAAAAAAGGCAAAGTCAGGCGATCTTACATGTGTCTGAAAACAGGCTAGAGATTATCGCATTTCAGCAAACACGCATGCATACCATCCGCCTAGAGGTCAGTGAATTTGACCTCATCTTGTTAAAAGATATTGAAGCCGTTGAGGACCCAACAGGTGATTTTTGGGATGAAGTGGGCGGGCGTCTTGCCAATACGATGAAACAGGCTGTTCTGTTCCTGCAAGAAGAGCTTGATTTTGCGCCATTTTCAATCATCTATATCGCGGTTGATTCGCCAAATGCCAGCAATCTGGTAAAGCTTCTTGATAAACATTTCACGCTGGCACCCTTATCATTGTGGAATACAGCAGAAGGCGCGAATCTAGCGCAATCAGTCAGTGATATCCTAACACAAGTGCCGAATAAGTCGGTTTTTGCCTCTGCTTTTGGCCTTGGTATGCAGCGTCTTGGTACATTTGGCACCCAAGATAATGTGCTGATAAAGCTAAATATGTTGCCATCAGCGCGCACATTATTGCGCAATCGTCAGGTTAGCGTGATTTCACGAACACTTGTCAAATTATGGCTGTTTATTTTTATCCTAATGGGTCTTTGGACTGGCGGCCTCGTCTTGCCGCAATATCTGGAAAGTCAGGTTGGCAGCCGCGGCTATGAAGCGATTGCATCTGATGCAGCTGCTACTGAAAGCCAACTAACAAGCGTTAATAATGAGCTCAATAATCTTGAAAGCGAATTAACCGCTCTTGGTACTGAATTGCGCGCAAGAGGCCGTGTGCAGTTCATGGACACCTTGCCAGATTTGGTGCCTGATGGTGTAGAGCTTGATACATTGAAGATTGCCAATAGCACAGCTTTGACGTTGACAGGCTATGCCAGATCATCTGAGGCAATTAATTTATTTGTATCTGAATTGACCAATTCAGGGCTGGCAAATAACACGCAAGTCAATACCGTTCCGCCAAATGACACCTATGCCTATACCTTCTTTACCTTGACCGGCACAGTGACAAGGGAGGATTAAAGATGTTTGGGCGTAAGAAAAAACAAAAACAACCAGAACAGCTTCAAGTCTCTCTTGATACGCTGGCCTTATTGCAAGCTATGCGAGCTGGCCAACAAGTAGCACCGCAACAACAACAAGCTATGCCGCAAATGCCGCCTCAGCCTATGGGTCAGCAACCATTAACGCCTGAACAGCAAATGCTGATGATGCAACAGCTGGCGGCACAACAGCAGATGGCAACACAGCAAATGCCGCAAGCTGGCACCGTGCCCCCTGCCCCGCAAGCTGACCCTGCAATCCAGCAGCAGATGGCACAACAAATGCCAGCACAGCAAATACCAGCACAGCAGATGGTGCCACCAGCTGATCAAATGCCGCAACAAATGGCACAGCCAAGTGAACAAGCAGCACAGGCAGCACAACCAACAGACGCTACAGCATCATCTTTTGGGCTGAACCCTGCCGCTATGGCTGGTGGTTTTGCCGAAGATAATCCAGCGATGCCTGCTGCGACAACGCCGCTGACGAAAGAACAAAAACGAGAGCAAAAACGCCAGAAAAAGGCACAAGCAAAAGAAGAGGCAGCTGCAAAAAAAGCAGCAAAGGCTGCCGCTATCTCAGAGAAAAAAGAAGAGAAAAAACGCGCCAAGAGACGTAAAAAGCTATCAAAAACGCGTTTCTCACGTGCCCGTTATTTGCGTGAAGCCAATGGTAATGCTTTGGCAGCAGTGGTGTTATGGCTGTTTTTAATCATCATTTTTGTGGCTGGGCCATTTATGCTGAATACGGCAATTTTGATACCACAAACCAACGAGAATCTGCGTATCATCAGAGAGGTAGATCAGCTGGAACGCTCTATCCAAGTTAACCAGCCACAAATCACAGCCACTTTGCAAAAGCGCAATGAAAAGCAAAAGCGTATTGAATCTTTCACACGCAGCTTTACCCCGCAGGCACAAGCAACCGCCATATTAGAGGATTTTGTAACACAGCTTGAAGAGGCTGGTATGGATGTTATGAAATCAACCATTCAAACGGTTGGGCTGACCGCACAAAGCATCGTTGGCACTGGTATATCGCTAACTGTCGAAGGTAATTATCTTGACTGGTTGCGGGTACGTAACAAATTTATCCGCACACAGCGCGCTGTTAGCATCCCGAATGAAAGCGTTGAAGTGAATGAAGAAGCAACAGCCATGTCAATCACAGCTTTGATTGTTCTGCCATCTTCAAAATAAACCAAAAGCACAAATGAAATAACAAAGGCATCACAGCGAAAAAAGAATTTAGCAAAAGGCACAAGATTGTTTTATTATATTAAATATAACTTAACAGTTCTTTCAAAAGGACAGAATAAGATGCAGATGTTGCTGAAAAAGCTAGGCACTATCGGGGCAATATTCATTTTGTCTTCTGTTTTTGGCATGCCTATTCAGGCACAGGAAAATTCATTACGCGCACCAGAAGTGCTGGATTTAGATGACCCCTTTGCCAGAGGCATTAACCGTGCTGCTGATCAGGCAACAGATGGGCTGACTTTGCCAGCCCCTGATGGCATTGCCAAAGAAGAAGTTAAAACAGGTGCCGCATTGCTTGGCTCGTCTGATCGTGAGGCATTACCTGTTAATTTGTATCGTGTTGCGGCATTGGCTGTGGCACAAGGTAGTGCCAGAGGCCAGATATTTGAAGAAAGCAATCAGGATGTCAGCGAAGGGTCTCGCCCAGAGCTTGCCTATTTGCGTCTTGGCACCTTTGGTGATTCTGCAGAGGCGCGACAGACAGCGATTAATTTAAAAGCTGTAATGGAAGATTATATTGGCGGTCATTTTATTTTGCGCCGCGCTCCCTCATCTGTTGATTTGGATATTGGACCGCTTCATAGCGTTACCCATGCTGAAAATTACTGTGAAATTATGCTGAAATTATCAAATGGCCTCGTTCAGGATTGCTATGCTGTTTTGGAATATCCAGGCTATGAGCCGCTAGATACCTTTAAATCAACAGCGATGTTGCGCATGTCACCTGATGCGGTGCGCCGTGTTTTGCAGGATGATAACGTTTTTGACTTACAAAATTCATCACGCCAGCTTTTCCGCGTTAGTGAAGGTGAGATGCTGGGAACAAGCGGCCATCAGGTTGTGAAAATCATTCCGAGTGATGTGATATTGGTATCTGATGATGGCACAATCACAGCGCTGCCACTTAATTATCTGCCTGAGCCTGATTTTGGCGGTAGCGCAGCCCAAACAGCGACAACAGCACCGGCGACCAACGCGAACCAATTACCACAATAGGATAGTGCCAAAATGGCCATCTATGAAAATGAAGTTGCCGACAAAATCATTCGCGTTTTGCAGACTGCAAACCGCATTGATCCTGTCAAATTGCAAGAAGCACGTTCCACAACAACATCACCAAGTGATATGTTGGTGCAGCTTATTCGCAATGAAGGTGTTGATGAAGAGCTAGTTCATACGGTTATATCGCGTGCCTATGCGTTACGCCGCACAACCTTGGAAGCCAAACAGGTTGATGTGCGTGCCCTGCCTCTGATCCCAAAAGAGTTTATTGATGATCACCTTGCTATCCCCTATGAGGTTGAAGCACGGTTTTTGAAAGTGGCCATTGTTGATCCCTCAACAGCGTCATTGGCAGGTCAGCTGAAAAATCTATCGAATTTCAACATTGAATTTCAGCTGGTAACGCTTACGAATTTTGAAAATCTGCGTGCGCATGAACGTATCAAAGCTGTTCTAGATGCTGCTGAAAAGAAGCAAAAGGCCGAAGCAGAAGTCATTTCAGCAAAAAGACGGTCAAAATTCCCGATTGATGATGATGGTCTTGTCCCTGAATTTTGTGACCATATCCTTCATTCAGCTATTGATACCGGCACATCAGACATTCATATCGAGCCGTTTCGTGATATTGCACGTATCCGCTTTCGCATAGATGGTCGCTTGGCCATTCGCCATGAATATTCTGAATATGTCTATAAGCATTTCTTGGGTGTTGTGACACGTTTTAAGATTATGGCTGATTGCGATATTTCAGAAAAACGCCTGCCACAAGATGGTGGTATCACCATCAATTATGCTGGCGAGGATATTGATTTCCGCTTTAATGTTCTGCCAGGCAAATATGGGGAACGTATTGTGATGCGTATCCTGAAAGGTGACCCTTCTTTGTCATTGAGCAAAATCGGCTTAACAGACGAGAATTATAACAAAATTGTTGAAGCCATCACAGCCCCGCAAGGCATGGTACTTGTGACAGGGCCAACAGGCTCTGGCAAGACGACAACTTTATATGGCTGTCTGCAACATATCAATGAGCCTGAAACCAATATTATGACAGCTGAAGATCCAGTTGAATATTATTTGGAAGGTGTAGCACAAACACAGGCTAATGAAAAAATTGGCCTGACTTTTAATGCTATTTTGCGTGCCTTTTTGCGCCAGGATCCTGAAATTATTCTGGTTGGTGAGATTCGTGACCAAGAAACGGTTGAAATTGCCGTTAAAGCGGCTCTGACAGGCCATCTATTGCTATCAACGCTTCATACCAATGATGCTGTTTCAACCATCACACGCCTGATGAACATGGGTGTTCCGCCTTTCATGATTGCCGCTGCAACCAGCCTGATTATGGCACAAAGACTAGGCAGGCCAAATTGTCAAAATTGCCTTGCACCTGATCCGCAAGCCTCACCAGCTTCGTTAAAGAAAATCGGCTTCACAGATGAAGAAATACCACATATTGAACCAAAAATTGGGGTGGGCTGTGATAAATGTGGCGGCTCTGGCTATAAGGGGCGGCGCGGTGTTTATGAGGTGATGCGTATTAACCCTGAGCTTGAAGAAGCAATTCTGCGTCAGGCATTAGCACCTGAATTATTAGAAGCTGCCAGAGCTGATGGTTTCCAGACTATGCAGGAAATCGCCAGAGGGTTTGTCAAAGATGGTGTGTTCTCTATCGCTGAATATACCCGTATTTTGGTACTTTAAGGAGCTGTCATCATGGCCATCGGCAGCACAAAAAAATTTAAATATAAAGGCAGGCTGAAAGGCAAGAGAGTCAAAGGTGAGCTTGAAATTGAAGGTCTGGTTCAGGCCAAGAAAAAGCTGCGTGAAGATGGGCTAAGAGAAGTTGTTCTAAAGGAAATTAAACCAAAACAAAAAGGCGCCATGGATATTGAGATTACATGGGGGCCTTTTGGTGCTATTCCGGCCAAGGAATTACTGGTTTTCACCAAGAAAATCTCAACAATGATGCGCGCTGGTCTGCCTATTGTTGAGGCGATGGTGCTGGTATCAACCCAGACGAAAAATGCCAATCTCAAACGTGTGAATAATGACATGATTGAAAGGCTAAATGGTGGTGCCTCATTGTCACAATCATTCAAAGCCCATACCCGTTATTTTGATAATGTATATTTGAATATGGTGGAGGCTGGCGAATTATCAGGTCGTCTTGATACGTTTTTGGACCGCCTAACTGAAATGTTGGAGAAACAGCAAACTATTAAAGCTGGCATTAAATCAGCTTTGTTCTATCCCATTACACTGGTCGTTATCACAGTCACAATTTCCTATTTCATGCTGACAAATGTGGTACCGACTTTTCAGGAAATGTTTGAAGGTCTCGGTGCAGAATTGCCAGCGCCAACACAAGCGATTGTCGATGCATCAAACTGGATTCAGAACGGCCAAAATGTGGGACGTGTTGTATCCACAGTCTTTTTCATCTTTCTGGTCAATAAATTCCTAACGAAATATGTCTATTGGTTCCGCAAGCTGAAATCGATGATTTCCTTAAAATTACCATTGGTTGGCGATATTATCACCAAATCGACTGTTGCCAGAATGTCATTATTACTAGCCAATCTGCTAGCGGCTGGTGTGACCATTGTCGAAGCCTTGAAAGTCTGTGCGACAGTGTCAAAAAATGTCCAATTTGTTGAGGCAATGGGCCGCATTCAAGATAAGATTGTGACAGGTGCCCCGCTATCAACCCTATTTGCTCGTGAAAAAGTCTTTCCGATTGCGCTATCCCAGCTAATGGCAGTTGGTGAGCGTACGGGTAATATGGATGAAATGTTGGAATCAATTGCCAAATATTATGAAGAAGAATTCCAGACAGTGATTGATGGCCTATCAACCGTGATCGAGCCTTTGATGATTGTGTTTGTGGGTGTGATGATCGGCGCGATGGTTGTGGCGCTTTATCTGCCAATCTTTAGCGCTGGTGATGCCTTTGCTGGCTAGGGTGGCAAGATGACAAAACTAGGCCAATTTGTCCGCCTTATCTTGCTGATAAGCCTGCTACCTCTGTTTCTTGGCATTGTGGCTTTTTTTGATAGTGGCGGTTTGCGCAGTGCTAGTCGTGATATGTCACTTGATATCTATACCAGATTATCACCTTATGATGGCGCAGCTGAATTAGCTGAAAAAATGGTATTTGTTGATATTGATGAAGCATCATTGGCACGCTATGGCCAATGGCCATGGCCACGTCACTATATGGCGGTATTGCTGCAAAATATTGGTTTGCAAGAACCAGCTGTTATCGGTTTTGACGTGCTATTTTCAGAAGATGATAGGTTTAATGCTGGTGCGATTGAGGCACTTGGCGGGCTAGCAGAAGGCGCATTATCTGATGTGCTGCCTGATGGTGATGGATTATTTGGTGAAATGCTATCCTATACACCATCTGTTGTAGCCATTAGCCTGACAAGTGCCGATGGTGCGAATGAGCCCTATCTGCCAGCTTCTATATCTGTTTTAGGGTCATCTCAGCTGCCAACATTAGCGGGAAAGAACCTGCTTTCACCAGTCGAAAAACTGCAAAAAGCCCCAGGTTCTGGCTTTGTCAGCCTTGCGATTGAGCGAGATTCTATCGTCCGCTATATGCCAATGATTGCGCAATTTGGACAAGGTGATAAGGCGCGTTTTATCCCCTCTATTAGCCTTGAAATGCTGCGTGTTGCCCAAGGTGCAAAAGGACATGTGCTGAAATTGTCAGATGATGCTGGCACCAGCACAAATCAAATCCGCACTGGGCGTATCATTGCCAATCTTGATGAATTTGGTCGTCTGCCTTTGCATCATGGCTTTTCAGATCGCTTTAGCGTGATTTCAGCATCTGATATTTTTGAAGAAAAGAACCTAGACATATTACAAGATGCCTATGTGATTGTTGGGGCATCTGCAGCTGGGTTAAAAGATATTCATTCAACTAATTTAGAGGCTGCTATCCCTGGTGCGTTGATTCACTTGCATGCACTCCATCAGATGCTTTCCGGCCATACATTGCGCTCATCCCAGCTCTTAATAGTGGCAGAGATTGCCGCTGCTATGCTGGCTGCTATTGCACTTGGCTTTATCATTATCACGGTACCTGTCAGATATTCTGCATTTCTCTCACTAGCTGTTATCGCGGCATTAATGACAGGTGATTATATCCTTTTCACCGCTAGCCACATGGTCACCAATGCCATTATGGTAGCTGTCATTACCGGCTTATCTGCGTTATTCTTGTTATTGCTAAGAGCCTTTCGAGAAGAAGCAAATCGGCGGCGTTTGCGCGGTGCCTTTGGTCAATATCTATCACCTGAGATGGTAAAGGAAATTGAACAAAGCCAGAGCGCGCCTGAATTAGGCGGTGTGACCTCTGATATTTCAGTGATGTTTATGGATGTCAGAGGCTTCACCACCTTATCTGAAACCCTATCAGATCAGCCGCAAACCCTAACCACAATCATCAATATCATTTTAGATGAGGCAACATCGGTCATTCTGGCACATGGCGGCACATTGGATAAATATATTGGTGATGCGATTATGGCATTCTGGAACGCGCCAGTATCACAGCCAGATCATGCCAGCCGCGCGGTTAAAGCTGCCATTGCACTTGATAATCACCTGCCAGTGATAAATCAGCTGTTAAAGCCGCATCTGCCAGATAGCCTGAAAGATTATGAAATCCGCATTGGTATTGGTATCGCAACAGGTGAAGTGGTGGTTGGTAATTTTGGCTCAAAGACCAGATTATCTTATTCAGTGGTTGGCGATACGGTGAATCTAGCAGCACGGCTAGAGCCATTTGGTAAGCAAACAGGCCTGCCACTTGCCTTTTCCCAAAATACCGCACAGCAAGCTGGACATGATGGGCTTATTGCCATTAATGCTATCCCTATTAGAGGACGTGCAGAGCTTGAAATCGTCCATAGCTATCTAAGCCTGTCAGATGAGACAAAAACACTTCATGAGGCTCTGTTTAACGCTGTAATGGACAAGCAACAATCAAGCTATCAGGCGTTGCGTGCCAAGCTAGCAGATAGCACTGATTACCCTGCTAGCCTGCTTGCCTATTATGATAACGCATTCAGATGATTGCATAGTTATACTAATTGATTTATCACTTAAGTAGTTTTTTTAAATTTGGTGTTACATTATGCTTAGGTATCTTCCGGTTATTGTCGCTGCATTGCTGACCCTATCAATGCCTGTTCAGGCACAAAGCACCAGTGATTTAACAGAAGAGCAGGCATTTGATGCAGTGTTTGCTGACCCTGGCAATGTGCTGTTGAACTTCCAACTTGCCTCAATACAGCTGAAAAATGGCAATATCAAAGAAGCAGCAGGCACACTTGAACGTATTCTGATTTTGCTGCCATCTAATGCAGAAGCGCAAACCTTACTAGCACGTGTTCAGCTAAGCCTTGGCAATCAGCCAGAGGCAGAGAGATTATCAAATATCATCCTTGCCAATGATAAAGCAACCGCTGCGCAAAAGGCAGAAGCAACAACTATTATTGCTGCGATTAAAGATGCGAAAAGCGCCTATCAATTTAGTGGTGCTGTCACAGTTGGTGGCGGTGTGGCTGATAATCCAGAAGGTGGCTCTCGTGGTAATTTAGCAGAACAGGATAATGGCACCTTTTCAAAGCGTGCTCATGCTGAAGAATTTACCTCTGCCTCTTTGACTGTGAATATTAAAAGGCGTTTTATCTCTCAGCTACCACAGGATATTAATCTAGCATTATCACTATCGAGCAGAGATTATGCGACTTATGATGCTGGTGATTTAGCCACTTTTGGCCTAACTGCGCTCTATTCAGACACGTTCCAATCTGGTGTTTTGCGGACATCAGTTGGCGCAACACGCATTCATATTGCAGACCGACATTACATGAATAGCTATTCAGGCAATGTGACCTATCTGCAGGGCTTTGATAATGGCTGGTCTGGTTCTGTCGGCGGGTCTGTTGTGCGTCAGGTATTAAAAGAAAATGCCAATGGCACAGGCACAGAAAAATCAGGCAATAACAAGACATTAACAGTTGGGCTTGGTAAGTCTGTTTCTTTTGGTCGGTTCACATTAGATACCAGATCGTCAACATCTCGTGCGACACAGATGAAAGAAGCCAAAAAGACAAATGGCGTGGCTCTTGGCTTTTCATCAACTTATATCCCAGGTGTTACCTCAGTTACCTTTGATTATGCTGAAGATAAATACAGAGATATTGCTGCCCCCTATAGCGCGACAAAAAAACGTCATGATAAGATCTCAACTGTGCGCCTAAACTATTTGATGGGTCTTGAAACATTGTCAGCACCAAATGGCGATGAGGCTTATCTGCAATTTGCTGTTAAATATAGTCAGGCAAAATCAAATATCGCCAATTTCCATAAATATTCAGGTGATGCCAGCCTGTCTGTTTCGAAACCATTTTAGTCCATAATTCATTGAATTATGACGGGTGCTGCTTTCGATATTGTCTTAGCTGCTTAGCCAAATCTTTAAAATCATGATGAAGCTGTGATGCCTCACCTACATTACTGCCAAAGCGGCTATGATAGATGGCTTTTGCAAGACGTTCTGCTTGCGTGCCTATCGCTGGTGAATGGCTTTTTAGCTGTCCTGCATAGCGAATAAGGCTAAAGGCTGGCGGTCTTGTCCCTAGCACTGAAGAAAGCAGCTTTTCCAATTTGCGTTCAATGACAGGGCGCATCTGCTGATTATGGCGTGATAGCTTCATAAATAATGCGAGTGAGGCAATGATGGTCACAGCCAACCCAAGCGCTGCCAGAACAAGTGCAAAATTATCTTCCTCTGTTCTAGTCTCATCATCAGCTATTTTGTCATCACCATAATTCATAATGGCAAGCGTGACCCGCAAATTTAGGGAATCAAGAAGGTTATAGCCTTGTTCTAGCCTATCCCAGATAGTGACTTGTCGAATTTCGGGCGGGGCAAGCGGCCTGCCCTCTATTTGCTGTGTGCCATATTCAACAAGGCCCTGAAAGCGCGGGGTGGCAAGCTGCATCACCGCCACAGTGGGATCTATACGGTGCCACCTGCCATCAGATAACGCCACCTCTACCCAAGCATGCGCATCTGCTTGTTTCACCAGCCAGTAATTGCCAAAGCTGTTCCATTGCCCACCAAGATAGCCTGTTACCACATGTGCAGACAATCCACCTGCACGTAAAATCGTGGCAAGGCTGGTCGCAAAATAGCTGCAATAGCCACGCTTTGTATCAAAGAAAAAGCTATCTAGCGCGTCAGTTTGCGGAAGAGATATGCTGGTATCATAGGTGAATTCATCCTGAAATAGTGTCATAACAGCATCAATGAATGCCTCATCATCAGGATAATCTTTGCGCAAATTTCGGCCAAATTCCTGTAGCCGCGGATTAGCATCACTCAAGGCTGTTGATTTTGGATAGGCATAGCCATCATCTTCACCACTATGACCACTTATGCGTAATTGGCGCAAATCAGCACCGCGCCCCCGCACAGCCTCGCCAAATCGATTAAAGCCATAACCATTAATGCTGGCATCAGCGGCATCAGCTGGCCAGCCTGGCACAGGCGCAACAGCGAGATCATGTGTATCTGTCACAATCTGAAAGCGCAGCGCATCACTTTTTTCAGCAGGTTTAAAATCATTTTTAATTTGTAAATCTTGAACACGCTTCCAGCTATCATCAGCTAGCACAGATAATACAAAGACACGCCAATAGGCAGGGGCAGGCTGATTAGCTTCATCAGGCACAGCGCGAAACGCAATCTCATCACTTTCCAACAAATCTGACAGCCCACCAGGTGCCAGCTCATCTGTCAGCCCAATTTGCTGGCTAGCCGTTGCAAAGCTCGGGATAAAACCGGTATTGATGCGCGGAATAGCAGAAAATAATAGGATAATGGCACCAGCAGCTAGCACAGATGCGCCAATAATGGGCAACCATCTTACCGCCAGATTATCCAATCTGAAGCCGGTTAATGCCATGGTATACCATAATAAAAATGCCAATAGCCACGCAACCAAACCAAGCAAAACAATAAACTGGCTTTGATAGATAAAGACAGAACCGACTAGAAAAATTGTGGGGGCTAGACCAGCTGGTGATACAGGTCCGCTTGCTCTATCAGCTGGCTTGTCATCGCTCTCAGCTTGCCCCTTTTCCCCCACATCAATCCGCCAGGTAAATGGCAGCAAAATCACCAATAATAAAATAAAGAAATCAGCTGTTTTCACAGGGACTAGCTGATAAGCACCTAGGATGAATAATGCAAAAACTGGTAGTTGCATCCACCAACGTCGCAGGCCAGATACCGCCCATGATGCTGCCCAAAACAGCCATAAAAACAGGCCAATTTCCAAAGATAAAATCAGCACTAATGGGATCTGCCAAATGGCAACTTTCTGCATCAGGCTGAATTTTCTTGGGAAGATGCGATAAGCAGATGCCATCATGGCCGTGCCTCAATCAAGGCTAGAAGACGTAAAGCATCTTCATGATTATCTGGCGTAAATCTGGTTGGCACCTTGTCTGGTAATTGCAATTCAAATGACAAGCCTTGTCGCACAGCTTCTAAAATACCGCCGCATAAGGCACTCAGTGCTTCTTCAAATTCCAGATAGTCAATATCATCATAATAAAGGCGGATGATATCACGTCCTGCTGCTGCCCCCGATTTTGATAACAGCCTGTCTTTTGAAGCGTAATGTTTCCAGCTAATCCGTGATAATGGCGTCCCTGGCATCCATTCTTCCAGACTATCAGCGTTAAAATGGCCATCCTCATCTGTCTCATTATCAGTGATGCGATAGGCCCCGTTCATCAAGGCAGCTGCCTTTTGAAAATCAGGCTTTGGGGCAATGATAAGGGGGCTGAGTGATAGCCATTGCCATACTCTGACAAGGCCAAAGGGAAAATGTGTCTCAACCAAAAATGGCGGGGCAAGATGCCTGCCACGATAGGTCGGCGTAAAATGAAGGGTCTGCGGCATTTCAAGATCTGCTGATGCCATTGTCTGGCGTGTACGAAGGCGCAAATCATAAATATGCCTGCGCCCTGTCAGACGAAACGCCAGCTGTGCTGGGTCACCACAAATCAGCACCTTATCTTGAATAATCCTGCCATGAATACCATGCAGATTAAGAGCTGCCCAAATCACTGAAACTAGAAAAATCACAAATAGCGCAACTGCTAGCAATAACAGCATATTATGCTGGATGCGCACTGAAATGGCAAAAACACCAAAGACAGCCAATCCCACCATAAAACCATGACGTGTTGGCAACGCATAGAGCCTGCGCCAATTCACCTGAAAGATAGGTTTCCTGGCAAGAGATATTTTTTGTGAAATGCGTGTTGCAAAAGACAAATAATCAATTCCCTTTATGGCACAGCGATATCTGCTAGAGCTGCTTGTAATATCTCATTTCTGGCAGCTTTATCACCACGCCCCATACGGTGATTTAGTGAATAGGCAAGCATCGTCTGGATATCATCAGGGATGACATAATCACGCCCATCAAGATAAGCACAAGCACGCGCTAATTGCAGTAATTGCTGGCGATAACGAACTGATAAATTGATGTGACATTTCAGCTCTATTTCATCAACCAGCCGCAACAAATAATCAAGAATATCAGGATGGGTTGTGATTTCTGTTACCTCTGCCTGCATCGCAAGCACATCTGTATCACTGACTATCGCATCAAGATTGGTCGTGCGGCGTTGCGGTTTTGATAAAATCTCTTTCTGAATCTGTGTATCAGGGCGACCAATTGCCATTGATAGCGAAAAGCGATCAAGCTGCGATTCTGGCAAATCAAAGGTGCCAATATGTTCACGCGGATTTTGCGTTGCGATGACCAAAAACGGTTTTGGCAGGCTTCTGGTCTCGGTATCAATGGAAACAACGCGTTCCTCCATTGCCTGCAATAAGGCTGATTGTGTCTTTGATGGGGCACGGTTCAGCTCATCAGCTAATAAAATCTGCGTGAAAACAGGGCCTTCCTTGACGGTAAATTCTCCCTTGTCACGGTCAAACAATGACAGCCCTGTGATATCAGCTGGCAGCAAATCATTGGTGCATTGCACGCGGTTAAATTGCAGCCCCAACACCTGTGCCAAGGCGGCAGAAAGGCTGGTCTTGCCAGAACCTGGCATATCTTCGATCAGCAAATGCCCATCTGCTAGCAGACAAATCAGCGCAATTTCAATCGCATCACGGCGACCCAAAAACACACCTTCAACAGCTGTGATCACATCACTTAAGGCTTGCGGCCTTATGCCTGCTTTAACGCTATCTGTCATAGTCTGAATACCCTTGTTCACATTAGTGATAAATTTATAAGCGAAACATAAACTATTTCTCATCATAAACCAGCTTTTCACGTGATAAATCACTCTGATGCATATTCATCACATAATTTGCGTTTTTCGCTTTTCGGTGCAGATAATCTCAGCTAAGGGTTAAGTGATGTATCATTGAAAATGCGCGCTTATCGCTCACTATTCGCAAAGGAGGTCATTGTGATGGAAAAAGTATCTTTTCGCCGCATGGATGAAGGCACCTATGAGGATTATGAGCTTTTGCACCACTTGGAGCGTTCTTATATAGATGCTTTGCCAAACCGGATTTTGACAGCATTAGAAGCGCTTGATGATACCTTGGCAGGCTATCAGGTCACAAGGCTGGAACATTCATTGCAAACAGCCACCCGTGCTGAAAATGACGGTGCTGATTGTGAGATGGTTGTCGCTGCTTTGATCCATGATTTAGGAGATGAGCTGGCACCAGAAAACCATTCTCAGTTAGCAGCCGCTATCATCCGCCCATATGTGCGTGCTGAAATCACCTGGATTTTAGAGATGCATGGTGTGTTTCAAATGAAATATTATGCTGATAAATTGGGGTTAAACCCTGATGAGCGTGAGCGTTATCGTGACCATAAATGGTTTGCTTCAGCAGAGCGTTTTTGCCGTGATTGGGATCAAATGGCATTTGACCCTGATTATCCCACCAAGCCCCTATCTTATTTTGCCCCAATGGTCACAGAGATATTTTCGCGCCCTGCTTTTGATGATGAAATCATTCACCCGCAATAATATCTCACCATCTTGCAAAAGTCGTTTTCAGCATTGGCTTTGACTTTATTCAAGTCTGCCAACTTCGTATTTTTCAACACGTGCTCTTTTGCCTGAATTCACATTATCAGTTACGATGATGTTGGTGCCACCAAGCAAGCCGTCAATCACAGTCGTACCATCTGTGATAGAGCCAACAGAGCTATTTAGCTGAACAGTGGCCAATGAGACCCCATTTGCTTCATAATCTTTTGTTGCTAGCTCAACTTCAAACATTTCCTGACCAGTATTAAGCTGAAAATCGGTATCATCCTCATAAGATGCCTGCGGCGCACCATTGAGGCTTACATTGGTAAAGCTATCATTTAAATCACCAAAAGTGACACCATCAATGACAAGCCCTTCAATAGAATAAGTGCCAGTTGCTGTCGCATCATCATAAGAGATAGAATAATCATAGCTAGCTGTGCCTGATGCTGATGTGGCATCCCCTCTTGCCGCAAAAGCAAGACCAGAACTCGCAAAATTAACAGAGCCACTATAGGAATTTGAAATCAGACCTGCCAGCGTATCTGACACGGTGCCATGTCCAAGGCGATAACCGCTGCTACCATCAGATTGCAAAATCAGATATTCAGGATTTCCGCCGCCTGCCAGCATCGATATCAACTGGGTATCAAGATAAGCGTAATTGAGATCATCTGGTGCCTCAGAGGTATCAATGCCTTGCGCTTCTAGCTGTGCGCGCAATGTATCATTTGCCAGCAAAAGGCTGAGCACATCATTAAATGACACTTCTGTTTCCCCATTTGCGGCAAGCTGTGTTGTCACCTCTTCGGTAAAGGCAGCAACAAGCTGGGCTTGTTCACTTATCACAGGGGCAACAGCATTGGTCACCGCTGAAGCAGTGCCAGTTTCACCATTTTCTTCCTGCTGCTCAGCTGGTGCTTCAACAGTTGCCTCACTTAGCACGTCATCAATGGCCTCTGGCGGCAATTGAAAAGGTGGCGCGATTTCACCAGCTGATGAAATTGATGTACCCCATCCTGGCTGGATAATATCAACCGCCAAACCATCTGAATCATTCGTCACACTAATCGCACCAGATAGTAAAATCACATCTGACTGACCATCTGCTGTAACACGGCCTGCAACCGTTGTACCACGTACAGATGCTGTGGCATTTGGCAGCTTTAATTTCATTGCAAGCGGGTTCTTTTTGGAAATCTTGCCAGAAATAAATTTAAAAGCCCCTTTCTTCACAGAGGCAGACAAGCTGTTATCAGCTGAGGCTGTAGGGTCATAGATAAATTCGTCAAACACAAGAACAGCATTTGGCCCAATCGAAAAGACAGTCTGATCTTTGAGCAAGATTTGCAGACTAGTATCAGGGCCTGTGATAATCTCATCATTCAAATAGACAGGATCGCCAATACCGGCGACACGGCCAATATCATCACCATTTGGTTCAACATAGCGGATTTGCACAGGTCCTGAGGTCGCTGCCACAACACCTGAGATGGGGCGCTGCATCTGTGCTGACGCTGACCCTATCACTGAAATAATAAGCGTAAAGAGGATAAATAAACGCGCCATAACCAAAACCTCGCGCAAAACTGCCATAACCCAAATGCCAAATTACCGATATTCCCATGCTAAAGCTAGGAAATTATCAGATGTCTTGCCATTATTTATAGCAAGGCCGCCTCACTATAAAGAGTGTGTCTTGTCATGATACTGACCCAAATGGACAAAAAGACTTATCACAAAGGACTAATCAGATAGGCTTGCCCATACTAGGCCTCTTTGCGGGTATCCCAATATTCATCACCATAATCATGGAGAATTTCTTCGCCAGCAGCGATATCCTTTGTGGCATAGAACCGCACAAACCGGTTATCATCATCAATTTCCCAGCTCGCATTCGCATTAGCGCTATGATTATAAAGCATGCCATGCCCCATCATCACTAAATAATCACCCTCAGCACCAGGGCTGTTAAATAAGTAATCATTCAATCTGTTTGATTCCTGCAAATCATCATCATCAATCACCAGATAGGTACAACGCTCGATTGTTTCCCCATTGGCAATAGGGGTAATGGCAAACACACCATGGCCATGTATCGGTGAATCCTGAACTTGTATCTTTTTCTGACTATCTTCCATTACAATCCCCCAAGATCACCTAAATCAACCTATTCAAATTTAACTAATATACTGTTTTTAATAAGTATTTTCTAATTATGCCCTATCACAGAGACAAGATTGTCTGAGCTTTATTACTTTTACACCAATCACCTTTGTGAAAACCACATCAAAAACCGACCGACACAACCCCTACTTTATCATCCAAAAACACCCTATTATTTCCAAATTGGAAACAGTCATTTTTGAAATTTTCAACAGCCTTTTTTTATGATCATTCAAAAGCTAATTAGCGACATATAATAACAAATTGCTATCAGAAAACATATTGAAAGTTATAATTTATTTTTTTGCAAAAAAGCTATTTACCCTCAAATCACTTTTGGCTCATAACCTCCTCAACAGCCGGATGTCAGTTCCTCCTCCCTACTGGCTTCCGGCTCCAAACATCCCTAAGTCATGACGAAAGGTAAGAATCATGGACCAGTTTATTGAATATCAGCGTCGTTTTACCAATGGCGTAGTTGAACGTTTTGTTAAGCGCATGCAGGTTGCAAACACATGCCGCGCTCTGCACAATCTGGACGACAGAACATTGAATGACCTAGGCATTCATCGTGCACAGATCAAATCATATGTGAACGACATCTATTCAGATGCTGCATAAGATTTGCAAAAACAAATTGCATTTCTAGCTGTCTTGCAAGCGCCCAATAAAGCCAACCTTCCTCCCTTTGGCTAAGCGGCAAAACAAGATAGCCAGACAAAAGAACCCTGATCAAAAATCAGGGTTTTTTTATGTCTTATTTCCCGATTTAATAGCTGCTTTATCTGGCAGCCCTAGATGATAGTGACGCATCATAGCGGTATAAGCGAGGCGCCGTGTTAAGTGGCTTCGTCTTGTGCCAGCTAATTTATGGGGCGGCGCATCTTGGGTAATGTGACAATCATAGCCATCTGTGATAATAATGCCGCATTGACTATCATCTGGCAGAACCTCTGCTGGGAAATCATCACCAACAGCAAAATAAAAGGCATCTGCCCATTCTTGATAATCCTGCCATTTTTGGTCTGTTCTGAAATCTTGCAAAGATGATTTCACCTCAATCATGATGATATGACCTTGCTTATTCAAACAGGTAATGTCAGGACGCCGATTGGTACGCAAAGAAAATTCAGGCAAACAAGCATAGCCAGCATCACTATAAAGGCGCATCACGGCAGCAAAAATGCGGCTTGCTTCCATCAATATTGCTCCTGCCAAGGGGGGTAATCAGACATGACTAGATTATGTGCCCCCTATCGGCAAAGCAAGTAGCCAGCCACATTATTCACCTAAAAAAGCTCAATCAGGACTTCGTTACGACGCATCATATTCGGCGTCCATGGCCCATTATAGACAGCATAATGAGCTGCACCATCATGTGGCAGATTATGCTCTTCTAATGCTGCTCTCAGCTTTGTTTCATGCTTGGCAAAATTAGCCGTGGCACCTGCCCCATTCGCAGGGCCATTAAATCTGATCACAGCAAATTGCGCAGCGTCCATCGTGGTGATTTCCACATAGGGGCTTTGCGGGTCTGGCAAATCATCTTTATCATAGTGATTCGGCATGAAAAACCGCACTTCCCATAACTCATCCTGCTTATGTGTTGTAACAGGTGATGTCATGCCGATACGCTCACCACGCTCATTCGCGCCAAAAATATAATTGGCCAATGGCTGGAACGCAGCATTCGCAGCACCGCGCCAATTCCGGCTATCCACTTTTACAATCGCAATATGTGCTTGTTCATAAAGCCGCAATTCAATTTTTTCAGCTGCTAATGAGGCAGCTATATCAAGCGTCTGATAGCGTGGCCCCTCATCTGCCATAGCACGCCCCCCTGACAGCATCATCAGCAAGATAAGGCTGATTTTGGCTATTATTTTAAAAGATAAATGAATCATAAATTAATTTACGCAGAAAATTTACCTTTGGTTTTACCAAGAACACTTGCGCCAAAAGGTTAAAACTGGCACTTTAGGATAGTGGTTCGTCGATGATTTAGGATTTTTTACATGATCAAGACTCTATATGTAAAATATGGTAGCCGCATGACCACTGGCACTTCTGAAATATTATATGATTATTTGCTGGCAGATGATGAGATGGCGCCTTTCTTCGCGAATGTCGATGTTGAAGCTGTGCGTGTACACATGTCTGATTTGCTCGGCAGCCTAACTGGCGGTCCTGAAATTTATCGCGGGCGCCCCTTAGGTGAAGCTCATGCTGGTTTTGACATCTCTCCTAATCATTTTAAGAAACTGATTAATTATTTATCAAGAAGCATGACCGAAGCTGGCATTTCTGATGAGGATAAAGCACTTGCCCTTGCTGAGCTAGAAGGCCGCAGCAGCGAGATCACTGAAAAAGCCTCATAAGATCAGCTTTACTGATGCCCTGTTCTGACACCCCTCATCACTTTGATAAGACTGACTAGAAAGGGGCGAGCATGATTTATGTTGATGCTGATGCCTGCCCTGTGCGTGATGACATCATCACCATTGCATTGCGTCATCATACCCCTGTCATGATGGTCTGTAATGGGGGTATCAGACCACATCCTCATTCATTAATTAGCCTGAAGATAGTCGCAACAGGCCCTGATGAAGCTGATAAATGGATTGCCGAGACAATGACAGGCAATGATATTCTTGTGACCAATGATATCCCGCTAGCGGCAAAAGTCATTGCCAAAGGGGCAGCTGTGATGCGCGCTGATGGCAGCTTGTTAACAGAGGCGAATATCGGTTCTGTGCTTGCCACAAGAGATTTGATGAGCGATATCAGAGCAGCTGACCCATTTCATCAATCCAAATCAAAGGCTGTTTCAAAATCAACCAAAGGACAGTTTCGGCAAAAATTTGACCAGCTGGTGCAACAAAAAAGCATGAGTGCTTAGCCTGATAATGACAAAGAGGCACATCAGCGATAATAGGATAACTTCATGGTAGAAATGATTTATAAAATTTGCCCAAAATCCCTTTGGCAAGACGCTGTCAGCCAAGGTGTATTTCACGGGGCAGGCATTGATATCGCAGATGGCTATATCCATTTTTCAACCAAAGAGCAGGCAGCAGAGACAGCACGTCTTCATTTTGCTGGCCAATCTGATTTAGTGCTGGTTGAGATTGCCGTATCAGAGATTGACATCACATGGGAAGCATCACGTGGTGGCCAGCTATTCCCGCATCTCTATGACAGCTTGCCACTATCAGCCACAAGGCGCATCTGGGATTTACCGCTATCTAAAGATGGCATCCCGCAGCTGCCAGATCTGAACTAAAAAAGCTTCTGATAGAGGCACTATACAATCCTCAATAGGAGTTTCAGAGGCAGGAATACAACCCACAGCTTGTTTTATTTTCTTGTAAATGCTGCATAGTGCAAACCCGCTTATTGAGAGAAGGAGGCGTAAAATGAGTGATCCAAAAACCATTTCTGTCTGCTTTAAAAAAGAGAGTTTTGGCTTCTCATTCTGGACTAGCCCTAAGCAAGACAAACAGATGGCGTTTGTGCAAACCAAAGAGCTTGAAACTGGCATTACCCATTTGCAAGGCCAATTACATGACATATATGATGGACATTGGGAGCCAGCAAAAGACGCACTGACAAGCCTTAAAAGCCATTTGAAATCAGATGGCAGCGATGCTTATTATCAAGCTGGGATCATAACAGCTATCCCCTTTATTCCACAGGGGAACGGCACTATATGAACCGATTTCGCCGAACTCTATTGGAACTTGGGTTCAAAGAAATTGGTCATCATAAACAATGTGGCACTATTATATTAGAATTTCGCAATATGACACTAGCATTGCCACCACCAATTAATGGCAAAGATTATTGCGATGATCAGATAAACTCGACCACAAGCAAATGGCATAAGCAAATGGTTTAATGACACTGAGGAACATGATTTGCTTTTAATATGACAGAAAAATGAGCTAAATTAGCGTCATGCCAATATTCATGTAAAACCGTGCCAAAGGGCGCATGATAGCGACGCAAAAGGCCTATCGGTCATAAGCTGACATTTTTTGTTTTAATAAGAGTTTTGAAATCATGGAAAACCCGTCCCAAGATGATGTCACTCAGATGATTGAACATATCTTTGCCAGAGTGGATAAGATGCTGGCAGATAATGAGCTAGACCCGCCAGGTGATCAGACAGGCTTTACTGAATTATTGCGCCTGTTATTTAGCGCAGATGATAGCGGGATGGCTATTTTTGCTGCTATGGATGATGAGCTATTAGTCTTGCTATTCAAATTATATGATGAAAGACGCATCCGCCAACAAGTTGCCCCTAATTATGAATAGCCTCATAGTGATGGCAAATTCATAAGCAGGAGAGCGGTGATGCATCTTGTACCAGGCAAGCAAATAACCATACAGACAAGAGCAGAGGATATTACACGCATTCTTGATGCTGTTTGTCAAATTGACCCGCTTACCTATGGGCTATATGAGCGTAACGCTTTTATCAGAGGGGCAGGCAAATCACTTTATATCCCGAAAGATGGGTCGACCACTGCCATTCATCTTGGCACCACAGAGCTGCAAAGTTTTGATGCGGTTGAGCTTGTTTTTGTGATTGACGCTGACACAGATTTACAGGCCGTTCTAGATGCTATCATCAGCCAGCATCATTATGAAGAACCTGTTATCCAGATTTGTGATGTGCAAACAACCAGAGCTGATTATGACCCACATTCCGATAATCCTAATCGGTGGTGGCATGATCAAAAGCAGACATAAACGTTACTCTTTAAAACGCAAAAAAGCACCAGAAGACCCCGAAACGCAAAACAGCGCCAAAAGGCCCCCCAAAACGCAAAACAGCGCCAAAAGCCCCCCGAAAACGCAAAACAGCACCAGAAGGCGCTGAGTTGCAATATAGATGGTGGAGCGTACTAGGATCGAACTAGTGACCCCCACGATGTCAACGTGGTGCTCTCCCGCTGAGCTAACGCTCCCCTTTTAACATCTATGTCATGATAGTGTTTGCTATCAGGCCTCAGTGATAGGCGATAGGCCGATAGATTGTCAAGCATTGCCCAACATTGATTGTAAAAAACAGATAAATCATCTTTCAATCACAAAGCTAGCACGCTAATAACAAGAGCTATGACACCGCATAACGCTCCATTTCAGGATTATGATTTTCTGGACAGCCAGCATATCACGCTAGCTGATATATCGCCTTTTCAGGCGATACAGGGCTCTGCTAAGCATCCCATCATCTTATCAGTGCCACATGGCGGCACTTACTACCCCATGGAAATCATCGAAAAAGATGACCCGGCTTTGCCAGCTTTTCGCTCTCTTGAAGATAGCGGCACAGCCTATTTAGCTCCTTTATTAAGTACCCAGTGCTATTTCAGCATAAGCGCGAATCTTAGCCGTGCGTTACTTGATTTAAACAGAGCAGAAGATGCGCTTGACCCGCTCTTATTTGATGAAGCACTCCCCAAAATAACCGCAACCGATCCATTTTATCGTCATATTCGCTCGGGCTATGGCGTGATACCGCGCCTATCAGCCAATCGAAAACAGCTTTATCCAGCCCCTCTACCCTTATCATTAGCACAAGACATGATAGCGCATTTTCACCGCCCCTATCATCAGATGCTTGAAAGGAAACTATCAGATATCACAAAACGAAATGGGGTTGCGTTATTGGTTGATATTCATTCCATGCCAGCACAATCAGCAGGCAAAAAGATGCCTGATTTTGTGTTTGGTGATAATTTTGGTGCCAGCTTGCCAGATGATTTACATCACCACATAGATGAAATTATGGCCAAGACATCTTATGATTTTGGCTGGAATCATCCCTATGCTGGTGGCTATATCACGCAGCATTATGGCAATCATTTTGGTCCTGTCTATACCTTGCAAATCGAAATAAACCGCAATCTTTATTGCAAAACACAGCATAAAATAAGCCATCAAGCATTACAAAATATTGCAGCTATCTTGCGCCTGCTATTAGATGGCTTATCAAAGGCTATGGTAAAAGATAATCGCGCTGAAGCAGCTGAATAGCCCTTATTGTTTCACATAAGGGTTATTGCCTTTGCGCATCACCATCCGCACGGGAATCCCCTCAAGGCCGAAATCCTGACGCAAGCCCCCTATCAGATAGCGCAAATAATGTTCTGGCAAATCTGCAGGACGGCTGACAAATAGCGCGAAAGTAGGCGGGCGTGATTTGATTTGTGTCATATATCTGATACGCAATCTGCGCCCTTGCACAAGTGGCGGCGGATGCGCTTCTAGCATCGGCTCAAGCCAGCGATTAAGCCTGCCTGTTGAAATACGTGTGTTCCAGATACGCTGAATTTCAATAATAGCCTTGAACAGCTTATCAACATTTTTACCATGCATCCCAGAAATAGGAATAACAGGCACGCCGCGTAATTGCGCTAGCGATGTTTCAAGCCGGTCATAGATCAATTCCAACGCTTCTTGCTTATTTGGCACATCATCCCACATATTGGCGGCAATGACCAAGGCGCGCCCCTCTAGTGCAACATGACGTGCGATTGCCATATCTTGTTTATGAGGTGGTTGGCGTGCATCAAGCATCAAGACACATACTTGTGCATATTGAATGGCGCGCTCTGCATCACCGACCATTAATTTTTCAACAGTGTTCACAACCCGCGCTGAGCGCCTGATGCCAGCGGTATCAACAAGCTTAAAATCAAGCCCCTGATAGTGAAATGGCAAGGCAATCGCATCTCTGGTAATGCCTGCCTCTGGCCCTGTTAACAGGCGATCTTCACCAAGCAAGGTATTAACCAGCGTTGACTTCCCCATATTTGGCCTGCCGATAATGGCAAGTGATAAGGGGGCTTCATCATCACCTTCAACCCAAATTTCTGGGCCATCTTCGTCATCTTCGATTGGCATCTCTTCAGCCGCGTCATCTGGCGCTTCTTCATCTTCACCAAATAATGTTGCCACAAGACCTAATGTTTCAGCCTGTTCTAGCAAGGCATCATGTAAATCAACCAGCCCCTCACCATGAGCTGCTGAAATAGGGACAGGCGTACCAAGGCCAAGTTCCCATGCTTCTGCTGCACCAAGTTGACCTTGTTTGCCTTCACATTTATTGGCTAGCAAAATCACAGGTGCTTCAGACCGCCGTAATTGGCGTGCAAAGAAATGGTCATCTGGCAGGATACCTGCTCTGGCATCAACAACCATTAAAATAATATCAGCTAGCTCTATGGCACGTTCAGATTGGGCACGCATACGCGCCGCCAAAGTGCCCTCTTTGGCCTGCTCTAGACCAGCGGTATCAACCAAACGAAATGACATGCCAGCTAGCTGGCCATCACCTTCGCGTCTATCTCTTGTCACACCAGGCTGATCATCAACAATCGCATGCTGGCGACCAGTTAAACGGTTAAATAAGGTCGACTTCCCAACATTCGGGCGACCAACAATCGCAATAGAAATCATTTTTTTCTAACGAAATACAGATAGCTGACCTTGTGATTTCACCACAATCAAAGCCTCTTGCGCAACTGCAGGAGCTGTGGTCACAGGGCCACCAATAGCCATTTCGCCTTCCATTAAACCAGTATTGGCATCAAAGCTGAATAAAATACCAGCATTACTAATCACATAAACCTTTCCAGAGGCGACAAAAGGCGCGCTATAGCGAGGCACTTCTTCTGATGCGACTGCCCCGATTGGCAATGCACCAGGTAATTCGGTTATCCAGCGCGCTGCACCATCATTACGGCGCAGTGCATATAATCTGCCATCAAGCCCTGTCACAAAAACAGACCTGCCAGCAATCCATGGCAATTCAATAGATGTGATAGGCTGTTCCCAAATAGCAAAGCCTGTTCCAGCTTGAAAAGCGACCATTCTGCCTGATTGGCTGATAACATAAACAAGCTTGCCATCATGGACAGGATGCGCCCTGACATCACCTAATTCTTGTAGCGGTGTACGCGGGTTAAAGCTGGCTAAATTATCAGCCCATAACAGGTCACCAGATAGCGGATCATAGGATGATAATTCCCCAGCCGCACCAGCCAAAATTACCTCATTTTCACCAAAGGCTGGCGCCGGCGCACCAAATACCACAGTATTGGTTGGCAAGCCGATGCGTTCCCATAAACGCGCGCCAGATGCCGCATCATATAAATAGAGCTGTCCGTTAATATCAGAGACTAAAACACCTTCATCACCAATGAGAGTTGGACCACCTTTAAGACGCTCTGGATGGCTGACTGACCATAACACATCACCTGTTTTCGATGACAAAGCCACAAGATCATATTGGCTTGCATGGGCAAATACATCATCAGTGCCAGCTGCAATACCACCAGCAACACCTGGCAATGGCTCATCGATTAATTCTTCTAGCTGGCTTGTCCATAATAAGGCGCCATCAGCTAGTGCAAAGGCATGTAACAAACCGTCACTGCCAAGCGCATAGACCGCATCATCAGAAATAACAGGCTGTGCTAAATCAACTGTCTCATCAGGCACACCAGCAATCTCGGCCTGCCAGCTTATTGTCAAAGGCTGATTTAACGATAAATGCCCACCTGAATGACCCGCATTTCCACCAGCATGGGTAAAGCTGTTATTGATAACAGCATCGCCAAGCTCAGCGCCTTGTTCTGTTGCATCATCATCAATCGTCACAACAGCTAATTGCGGCAAAACAGACTGGCGTTCACCTGGCAGTATCAGTTCTTTTTCGCTACAGGCTGCTAGCAAAACCACGAGGAAAGCGGCTAACAGATTCTGAATCCATCCAAGTGATTTCATGCTTAGCAATCTCCAGCTAGCTTTCATACCCAAGGATGATGAGCAATGCAGCAACACGCTGACGCAAACCATTTGGCGCATCTTGCAATGTTTCAACCTGTTTCAGATAGACAATCGCACCATCAACATCACCTGAACGCAAAGCAACATCTGCTTGTAATTCAAAAGCCAGACCCTGCAACGGGCCAGCATTATCAGCGATTGGCGACAAACGTGCCATCAAATCATCAGCTGAAGCAGCATCACCCGCATGGGTCACATATAGCAAATCAGCAAATTGACGATAAATCATAGCCACTGTTTCATCAGCAGATAGCGCATCATAAATCGCAATCGCATCTGATGCTTTATCATCCTGAAGCAAATCAGCTGCGGTAACAAAACGTGCCAGCATTGCATAACCGTCATTTAGCTCAGGTGCGGCCTGCGCCAAACCAGCCACGATATCATCATTGCCAAGCGCATTATAATAAGCGTTTGCCGCTTGCTCGCGCTGTTGTGTTTGATAAAATCCATAGCTTTGGATCGCAACCACAATCACAATCACTGCAGCTGCCAGAGCGCCAACATATTTGCCATATTTGGCAAATAACGCACGCATACGCTCTTGTTTTAACTCTTCATTAATTTCATCAATAATATCAGCCATAATTTTATCACTCTGATTATATCAGCCTACTTGTTTTATTCTGGCAAAACCTAGCAGGCCATTATTTGCTATGCTTTTTTGATTTGGCTATTGATTCTCATCTGCCAAGGCCACACCATAATGGATAATCAGTGAGACAGCTAGGACTAAAACGCATAAATAACGGGAATTTCAAAGCAAAAGCACAGTTTATGATAAAATCTGCACTTGCTATTGTTTTTCTAGTGTCACTTCCTATTATTTCTAGAAGGAGGGAATAGTTGTTTTTCCCCGAAAAGGCATCAGGTGATAATTGAGGATGAACCATATTGTGACACCGAAAAGACGTGACCGCCCTTTTTATTTCCAGCGCGGTGAATTTACGTCAATCATGTCTGCCTATAGCACTCGTGTTGCCGAAGCTGAATGGCGTGATTATGCGCTTGATCACACACCAAAAATTGCCTTTTTTTCAATCTTCAAACATAGTCATGAAACACCTGCTTTTGTGATTGAAAAACACCGTCCACAAGGCAAGGAGAAGCCGCTTTTTATCCTGCGTGATCGCAAGCGCATTCTGGCGCGCTCATCAAAATTAAGCACCATTCTAGACACTTTTGACCGCATACCGCGCCTTGTCCAAGGCTAAAGCCGCTCATGCGGTAACTAATAACAACAAATACCCCTTCTCACACATAGCTCATGATAATAGCCATGTTCTCTCATGCCTGATGGCTGTAGCGCCTTGGCCGAGACAAGGCATTGAACAGTCACGTTCTCTCATGCGTTATCGCGGCAGTTACGCAGCTGAGTGAAGGCATTGAACAGCACACACCAGCTCTCTATGCCTGATGGCTGCAGTACCTTGGCCGAGATAAGGCATCGAATAGCCCATACCAGCCCTCTATGCCTGATGACACCCTTTCCCCGCATCTTTGCGGCAACCCACCAGATGATAAGGTTTGGTTATTTTTCACCTATTTTTATCTTGAATATTAGTTTTAATTTTATTAGAACAAAACATGAACAAATAGATGCCAATCAGAGTATAATAGTATGGGTGCTTTCAAAAAAGAGGCGATAAAGCGCAGTGAACCTGTTAATCCAACAAGGTTATCTGATTTGGCAGATGAGAATTTAAAATTATTTTGCTGGTGTAATCGTTGTGGTCATAATGCTGAGGTTGCGATTGATATTTTTATCAAACGTCTTGGGGCGCAATTTCCCGTACCAGAGGTCGGGCGTCACATGAAATGCACAAAATGTGCGGCAAATGACATTGCCACACGCCCAGCTTGGCCATCTTATGGTGGTCAGCTAGCACGTCATCTTTAAAAAAGCATGGCAAAGCTCGTTGCATGAGATACATAAAAACAGTAATTAGAACTCTAGAACTTTGATAACCAAGGAGCCCATTTCATGGAACGCAGTGAAATTGAAAAGGTACAAAGCTATTTACGCACACTTTTCGGCAATCAAAATATCGCCTTGATTCACCGCCCACAAGCCAGCGATTCTGTGGAATTTGAGGTAAATGGCGAAACTTTAGGTGCTGTTTACCGCGATGATGAAGATGGTGAGACATGCTATCATGTCCAGCTAACTGTTCTGGCTGAAGATATCAGCTAATCAGGCAAAGTAGGCTTAACGCAAACTTGCGATTACAGCACGTGTGGCTGCCATCATTGGCTCATGGGTTGCTGATAAAATACTAAGCCTATCAAAATCATCAGTCTGTTCTGCCAGATGCTGGCGCAAAGAGCGGCCAAAGATCTGGCGTAATTCTGTTCCGATATTGAATTTTGTCACCAGCTTGTCTTGTGCCAGTTGCCGGCGCACCTCATGCGGTATGCCAGAGCCGCCATGTAATACAAGCGGGCATTCAATTTGAGATGCAATCTGTTTGATAAGAGGCTGATTAATTCTGGCTGCCTGCTTGGTTTGCAGATGCGTATTACCAGCTGAAATTGCCAATGCATCAAGCCCTGTTTGCCTGACCAATTCCACCGCTTCTGCTGGTTCTGTGCCTTGTGATTCTGTGCCATCCTGATAGCCGACAACACCAATTTCACCTTCAACAGAAATGCCTGCCTGATGCGCCATTTCAACCACTTTGGCGGTAATCGCAATATTCTCACGCAATGGTTTTTGGCTGCCATCTATCATGACAGAGGAAAAGCCAGCATCAATGGCCTGTGAAATCTCATCAATTTCATAACCATGATCAAGATGACAAACAACTGGCACATTGGCTGTTTCTGCATGATAGCGAAACATCTTACCAAGGATTGAAAGCGGTGTATGACGCCGACAACCTGGCCCTGCCTGCAAGATAATTGGTGCGTTTTCAGCCTCTGCTGCTGCGACAAAGGCACCAATATCTTCCCATCCCAGCA
The DNA here is from genome assembly GCA_049890115.1 of Puniceispirillaceae bacterium (SeqCode). GTDB lineage: Bacteria > Pseudomonadota > Alphaproteobacteria > Puniceispirillales > Puniceispirillaceae > UBA685. Next base: position 29,067 of record JBMHCC010000006.1, read on the forward strand.
CCACTAATCCAGGAACAGCATAACCATTTTTGCGTGCCTCATTCAGCACATCTGATAATGTTGCAACCGTCATTTGAACTTGGCAATCATGTCTTTAATACCAGGGATTGTCTCAATCTGATAGGCATGGCTTGGCTGGAAAAATTGCACCAAAGGACGCTGTGTTAATCCTCCCAAAATGGTGAAATAATACATCTCATAGCCAGGCAAGACACAGCAAGGATGATAGCCTTTATCAATGCAGATGGTTGAACCATCGACAATATGATAAGCATCGCCTGACTGGCCTTCTTCACGTTGCAACATTTGCAGACCAGAACCCCAATTTGGCTTGAACCTGAAATTATAGGTTTCATCATGACGTGTTTCATCAGGCAGACGATTAGTGTCATGTTTATGACTTGGGAAACCTGACCAGCCACCAGCACCAACGGTAAAGAGCTCGCTGACCAGAAGCCTGCCAACCTTATCAGCTTGTTTCTGTCCTAAAATATGTTTGATTTTACGATGGGTTTTTGTGTCATCAGACCCATATTGCACCAAATCATGCTCTCTGACATCAAATGGCACTAGCACCTTGTCATATTTCGCACCAGCAATGAATGTTTCGGTTTCATCTGACACACAGCTTATGGTGACTTTCGCACCAACTGGGACATAAACACCCTCTGGCTCACCATCCCAAACATCTTCGCCGCGCTTACCAAGATTGGTAAAGGCGACACCTTCTACATCGACATCAACACTGCCTGTGGCTGGCACAATACAAGTCTCATAACCAGGCACCTGATAGGTGAAAGCCTGTCCTTTTTTCAATTTCACAATATTGAAATAATTGAGCGGCACCAACGCATCATCAGCATCAACAATCGGCTTATTTTGGTTATCAAATGGTGGGATATGCATATCTGTTATACCTTTATTATGTTTTATCCTGATGAGATGCCATAAAGGCATCTAATTGATGGGTATCTGGCATAGCAGAGGCGCATCCAGACTGGCTAACCACAATCGCAGCAGCAGCAGCGCCATAGCGCACCGCATCAGCCACTGATTTGTTAGCTGCCAAAGCAGCTAGAACATTTCCCAAAAACGCATCGCCAGCGCCAAATGGCTTGACCATCTGAACGGCAAAAATACCGATCTCAAACTGAGAATTTTGCGCCAAGACCTCACAGCCTTTAGCACCTTTTTTATAGAGGATTATCTTGCCTGATTGCGCTAAGTGATGCGCATGCTGATAGCCAGCTGCGATATCACCGCCACTTAACACAGCAAATTCATCATCATTGGCAATGATCACATCAGAAATAGTAACAAATTCAGCAAAAGCCATCCTGGCATCATCTTGGCTGTGCCATGCTGTTGGACGATAATCAATATCAATCATCACCGGGCACGCTGCTTGCCTTGCTGATTGTGCCAAAGCCAGCAAATCTGACTTGGCTTGTGGCAAAGATAATGCTGTTCCTGTGACAATGAAGGCTTTCACATTGGTAAAATCAATAGCTGCCATCTTGTCAGGGTCTAGATATAGATCTGCTGCTTGATTGCGATAAATCACAACTTGCGTATTGGTGGTAACAGTCTCTGCCAGCGCAAGTGAGGTCCGTGGTACACCGCTAGTGCGCCCTACAAAAGAAGTATCAACGCCATATCTTGCCAGATGAGATGCCACAAAATCACCAACCGCATCATCAGACAAGCTACTTAACAGGCTGGCTTGCTGACCTGCCTTGGCAAGTGCCACAGCAATATTACCAGCAGACCCGCCAACATCCGTTCGAAACTGGGTGGCATCTGCAATTTTTGTGCCATCTGGAACAGGATATAAATCCATGCCAGCACGACCAGCAATGATAAAGGCACCTTGTTTTTGATGACAGGCATCTAGGATGGCAAAATCAGAATCTGTCATCGCCCTAAAATACTTTCTTATCTGGATCTGCGTTGGGATCATCGGCTGATTCAGCCCGCAAAAAGGCAAATGTAATATCCTCAATTCCTTTATAGGCATAAGGGTCATTGCCACAGACCATCATAATATCACGCATATCTCTGGTGGCGGGAATACGGCCATCCCAATCCCATGGCAATAATGATTGCGCACTCATATAATGATTGACCAAAGCACGCCTAAAGGTGCCAGCAGGCGCTCTATTAGCGAGCGAGCGATGATGCAGATAGCCATTAAAAATAACAGCATCACCTGCTTTGACCTCAACTGCTATGCCATCATCTGTATCATCTCTGGTGCCAACCAGCTGTGAGCCTTCGTCAAATTCAGCAGAATGATGAGGCGCTGTATCATAGATGATACCATCACGGTGAGAGCCAGGGCGCACCCATAAACAGCCATTTTCAATGACAGCATCATCTAGGGCAATCCAGACACCTGTTAGTGATCTGTCTCTGGTGGGAATAAAATATTCATCCTGATGCCATGCCTGACCAGGCTTGCCTGATTTTTTAATAAATAACATTGACTGCATGGCTTTCACATCAGGGCCAATTAGCACTGATAAGATCTCAGCAATTTTGGGATGAGCGATAAAGTCATCACGAATAAGGGGGGATGCTTTATGCGGAAATTGGACTGTCAGATATTGTGCCAAAACCGCATCATCATCTTGATCATCAGATGCTGGTGTAATGCCGCGCACATCCCCTCTTTTTCCTCTGGCTATGGCAACAGTTTCAGCCAAAAGCGTGGCAATTTCATCTTGCGATAGCAGGGCATCTATCACCACATAGCCATTAATATCATAATCTTGTTTGAGGCGTGCTTTATCCATCCCTGCTCTCTGCCTTTAATGATCGAGGTCGTATCCAGCCTTAAGCCGTGCTTTATCCAAGGCTTCATATCCCATTTTAGCATATACCAAAGGATTTGCCTTTGCTGGATCTTGTTCAGCTTCGATGATAACCCAGCCTTCATATCCCACATCAGCTAGGCGCATCATCACATCATCATAATCTATCATGCCATCTCCTGGCACTGTGAAAACACCATCTAGGACACAATCAAGGAATGATTGGCTGTCACGTGCCACCTGTTCCAGAATGGGTTTGCGAATATCTTTGGTATGAACATGATTAATGCGGCTGCCATATTTTGAGATAACAGACGCATTATCACCACCAGCAAAGACCAGATGCCCTGTATCAAGAAGCAAGCCAACAGTCTCACCTGTATGCGCCATGAGCTGGTCAATCTCTGCTTCTGTTTCAACAGCGGTTCCCATATGGTGGTGAAAGGTTAATGACACGCCTTGTTCTGCACAATGCTCAGCTAGTTTTGTGAGGCGTTCACCATAAGCTTTCACATCAAAATCAGCTAGCTTGGGACGTGTTGCCAAAGGGCGTTCTTGTCTGTTCTGGACTGTCTCATAGGTCTCGCCATAGACAATCACAGAAGCTCCAACATCTTTGAATAATGAAAGCTGAGCTGAGATGCGCTCTTTCTCACTTTCCAAATCATTCGCGATAAGCGTGCCTGAATACCAACCAGACACCAGTGCTAAATCATGATCTGCCAAAACAGATGATAGCGCATCTGCTGATTTTGGAAATTTACCACCTGTCTCAGTGCCAACAAAGCCAGCCTGTCTTGTTTCACGCAAGCACACTTCCAAAGGTGTATTGCCACCTAATTGCGGCAAATCATCATTGCTCCATGAGATTGGCGACATACCCAAACGAATTTTCATAAATCTAAACCCTTATGTAAAATAACCACTATATTAGCTGACAGGACATTATCCTATTTAGGAGTGACGTCCCTCAGCATTGCCATCTGCAGCATCTTCCAACACCTCAGGATAGCGTAAATTAGTTCCCAAAAGCTGATGTAATTGCGGTGTAGCATGTGCTTTGACATCATCAGCAACACTAACCTTTAAATCTTCCATTGGTTTCACAAATTTCGGCAAATATTGACCTAGCACAGATGTGCGCTCACCATCAGAGTGATTTGGCATAGAGCAATGCCACACCATCCCCACAAATAATAATAATGAGCCAGCAGGACAGGATAATTGTATCATCTTGTCATCAAATTCAGCCTGATTAGGATAAACACCCAATTTCTGAGAATGTGGCACAATCGCAGTCGCGCCATTTTCAGCAGTGAATTCATGCAAAGAGATGAGCGACTGGCAATTCATGTGAAAGCTGGCATTGATACCAACGGGGAACTCGCCCTCATCATGCATATCCCAATAAGGGTAATCAATATGCGCCTCTTGACCAGGGGCACCTGGCAATAAACGGTTAGCAGCAAATGAACCTAGGATAAATTGCTTGCCCAATATCTTTGAAAAGACAGCCATCACAGCTGGATGCTGCACCATATCAACAAAAATCTGCCCTTTATTGAGAAGGTTCCAAACACGTCTTTGCAAATGAATTTTATCAGAATGAGCGCCGTGAAAATGCGTTGCACCAACCACATTATCTGAATGATGATTGATAATTCGATTGGCCTCAGCCACCTCATCTTCATCAAAGACAGAGGGAAATAGATGATACCCTTGTCCATTGATCAAATTATCTATCGCTAAATCGATTTCATTTTGTGGAATGTCTCGTGCCATTTTATCGCTCTTACGTCTTTGTGATTAATCAAGCATCCATTCATGATCAGGGTCATTTTTAAACTTCCAGATACGCTTTGGCCCTGCCATGACATTCAGATAGTAACATTCATAGCCATGTGGCACGCCAACAGGATGATAGCCACGTGGTACCAGCACCACATCACCATCTTCTGCTGCCATTGTTTCGTCCAGATCACGTTCATCTGTATAAACACGGTGCAAAATATAACCCTGAGGTGGATTGATACGGTGATAATAGGTCTCTTCTAAGTAAGATTCCTCTGGCAAATTATCCGTATCATGCTTGTGAGGCGGATAGGATGACCAATTACCAGATGGTGTGATAACCTCAACCACCAGCAAGCTGTCAGCTGGCTCTGTTTCTGGCAAAATATTACAGACATGACGGGTATTTGTGCCCTCACCTCTTGTCTCAAGGCTCATATCTTCTGGCAGGATCATGCGTGGCGGATGCTCACCAGTGATACCAGGGGCACGGCAAATCGCAATCTCTGTTTCAGCATGAGCTATGACCTGCCAGCTTGTGCGAAATGGCACATAAAGCGCATAAGGTCTTGTATGGTCAAACACAGATGATCTGCCATCAAATCTGCCAAATTCCTGACCATTTGCTGTAAAGCTAACAGCCCCAGATAACAGCACAATACAAAGTTCCATGTCATCGCCAGCACCTGCTAATTCAGCACCAGCTGCCATGTCATGTTTTTCAAAACCAACATAGGTCCAGCTGGCACTTTGCGGCGTGATATTATGAGGCTGTGCCCCTTTGGCTGGTTTCACAAGTAGTTGCGACATATCATGCTCCCCTATTAGGCTTTGCGCCCTTTACCCTGACGATTACGACCTGAGACATAATCTGAATTAGCTGCGCTCACACTATCTCTGACAGAAGCCGCTGGAATAGCGACATCCCACCATGTACCGCCTGCAGCAGTTGACAGACCAGGGTCTGTATCAATGACAATCACATTAACCCCGCCTTGCTTCACTGATTGGGCTGTCAAATCCTCTAGCTCTTCTAGGGATGATGCTTTTCGTGCTGATGCACCCAATGAGGCAGCATGTGCCACAAAATCTATATCAGGCAAAACATCATGATGACTATCAGCAAATAGATTATTAAAGGCAGCACCGCCTGTGCCAGCCTGAAGGCGGTTAATACACCCAAAACCGCGATTATCAGTAATAATCAAAGTCATAGATATGCCCATCATCACAGCTGTTGCCAGCTCTGAATTAGCCATCAGATATGACCCATCACCGGCAAAGACGATATTCGGGCGGCTGCTATCTGCCAGATAGACACCAATGCCAGCGGCAACCTCATACCCCATGCAAGAAAAGCCATATTCCATGTGATAGCCATCTTTGTGACCAACACGCCATAATTTATGAAGCTCACCAGGCATTGAACCAGCGGCACCAACCACAATAGCATTATCTGGAACGGCGCGATTAACAGCACCAATAACAGCACTATCAGATGGCAGAGCATTACCGTCCATCTTTGCTGTTACCTCATCCACCTGCCCCCACCAATGCTGATTGAGAGATGTTAATTCAGCCTGATAATCTTGTGATGTCTGATAATCTGACAGAGCATCTTGCAAAGCGATAAGACCCACCCTTGCATCAGCCATAAGCGGGCTTGCCTGATGCTTGACCAAATCATGTGCCTGCACATTCAGCGCAATCACTTTGCCTTTCATCAAACCATTCGAGCCTGTCACAAAATCTTGCAAGCGGCTGCCAACTGATAAGATAACATCTGCTTTTTCAGCAATCGCATTCGCAGCAGATGAGCCTGTTACACCCAATGATCCCACATAAAAAGGATGGTTTTCAGGCAGAGATGATTTACCAGCCTGTGTTGACGCCACTGCAATTTTGGCAGTTTCTGCCAAGTGGGCTAGCGCATCATGCGCATCTGAATAGCGCACACCGCCACCAGCAATAATCAGCGGGGTTTTCGCTGATTGCAATAATGATATAGCATGAGATAATTCTGTCTCATCAGGCTGAATACGGCGCACTTCCCATGTGGTTGGTGCGAAAAATTCTTCTGGATAATAATAAGCTTCTGCCTGCACATCTTGACAAAGTGATAAGGTAACAGGCCCACAATCAGCAGGATCTGTCAGCACAGATAATGCCTTTGGCAGTGCCTGAAGAAGCTGTTCAGGGCGTGTAATACGATCAAAATAGCGAGAAACAGGACGGAAACAATCATTGGCAGATACTGTGCCATCTGCAAAGCTTTCAACCTGTTGCAACACAGGATCAGGGCGTCTGTCAGCAAAAACATCACCTGGCAAAAACAAGACTGGCAGGCGGTTCACATGTGCCAAAGCAGCAGCCGTTACCATATTGGTAGCACCAGGACCAATAGACGATGTGACAGCCATCATCCGCCGACGCCCCATCTGTTTGGCATAGGAAATTGCACTATGCGCCATGGTTTGCTCATTATGGCCGCGAAATGTTGGCAACACATCCTTGACCTGATAAAGCGCCTCGCCAAGACCAGCCACATTACCATGACCAAAAATAGCCCACACGCCAGCAAAAGCAGGTGCAACACTGCCATCAAATTGGCGGATTGATTGGGCGGCCATCCATTTTACCAATGCCTGTGAGGTTGTTAATTTTATCTCGCTCATATCAAATTGCCTTATTCCATGCCCCAATTAAGGTTTCAAATTTATCAGCCATCAGGCCAATAGCCTGTTTATCATCTATCACGCCTGACAACCATGATTGCGCCACATCAGCAAAAATGGTTCGCCCAATGGCAAACCCATTTACCAAAGGCTCTGTGCGGCTTGCGTGAAACACAGCTTCAAGTTGAGAGGCATCCATTTCTTTGCCAAGCACAATTATGCCCTGAATATCGGGATCGTACTCACGCACGATATCACCGCATTTTTGCCAAAAATCAGCGTCATTCAGTGGCTCTAATTTCCACCAATCTGGATAGACACCAAGCTCATAGAAACGCTTCATCAATGCCATTATCTGGTCTGCTTCAGCAGCTTTACCATTTCTGCCATTAATGATTTCAAGCAATAATTCATGGCCTGTTTGCCGACATGCATCTGCCAGTGTGATGATTTTTTCTTCAGTTTGCTCGCGTATCACCTCATCATCATCAAGGCGCAATGGCACGAGCACCTTAACACAATGATTGGCTGGCCACTCAGCCAATGCGCTTCCCAAATCAGGGCCTTCTTCAAATGCCAGCGGGAAAACACCTGATTGTTCAATGGGACGACCAATCCACAAATCATGGTCAGAGGCTTTATGAAGGGCTTTTCGCCCTAGCCTGTCATCAACTAAAATACCAATATCAGATTGCCCTTTGCCAGCTTGCAAAGCAGCATCAAGCGCTAATTCTTTGAAGCGGCCAATATCATCATCTGAGCGACCATATTGATTTGCCCATTCTTCAAACTGCACTCTATGATCAAAGGCAAAGGAATAGAGCTGGCCATAACGTTTGCGGCGTGTGGTCGCTAGGTGGATTTGGGACAATTTGTTATCATGGCGCAAGGCTAAATATTCTGACCCATTTTCGATAAAATACTGTAATTCTTTAAAAGAAGGATAAGCTGGTGCACAGCCATGGCGTGATACAGCCAAGGCACCACAAATATTGGCATAAAGGGCGCATGTTTCAAGCGGCTCATCACGCAGCCAACCACGCAAAAAGCCTGACATAAACCCATCGCCTGCCCCTAGCACATTAAATACTTCAATTTCCTGAACTGGCACAGAAACGCCATCATCCCAGCTTGTGCAATCATCTTCAAAAACAACACAACCCATCGCACCACGCTTGCACACCATCACAGCAGATGTCAGGGCACGTGCCTTTTGCAACGCATCTAGTGTATCAAGAGAACCGCCTGCAATTTGCCATTCTTCTTCAGTGCCAACAATCAAATCACAATGTGGCAGAATATGCTGCAGATGAGCTGTCACAAAATCACTTTCAGCAAAACGTGATTCCCCATCACCATGCCCGCCTAACGCCCATAAATTGGGACGATAATCAATATCAAAAGCCACTTTGCGCCCTGCTGCTCTGGCAATCTGCATGGCCTTCCTACTAGCAGCTGAGACAGAAGCTGTTGAAAAATGCGTACCTGTTACCAAGACAGCTTTGGCAGATTGAATAAATTCAGCGGTAATATCATCTTCACAAAGCGCCATATCAGCACAATTTTCACGATAGAAAATTAGCGGGAAACTATCTTCATTACGAATGCCCAAAATCACTAATGCAGACAGCCTTTCTTTATCAGTGATGACATGATCTGTATTCACACCTTCAGCGATTAATTGCTCACGGATAAAGCGTCCCATATGCTCATCACCAACGCGCGTGATGACAGCTGATGCGAGGCCAAGACGAGATGAACCGATTGATATATTGGTGGGGCTTCCGCCAATATATTTGCTAAAGCTTGCCATATCCTCAAGTCGGCCGCCAATCTGCGCGCCATAAAGGTCAACTGACGATCGGCCAATACAAATCACATCCAACTTTGTTGACATTACAGGGTGCCTTTCACAGCTTTTTCTTTTCTTTGACCAGCAGTAACGGCCAAATATTGCGCCAACACCATCACAGCTGATAGCGGGCGAAACCCTGCCAAATCATGCTCACGAACGTGAAACACATGACCATAATCAAGCGGGCTTTGCGGGCCATCTGTGATGCAGATTGATGGCCAATTCTCAGAACGGGCCTTATCGACTATATATTCTGTTGTCTTTGAATAGGATTTAAAGCTGACAGCCATAATCACATCATTTGCACTAATCAGCTCAGCTTCAAAACCCAGCTGCTTTTCACCGATTGATAAATGCTGGCTACGAATACCAAGACGGGTAAACATATGCTCTAAATATAAAGTGACAGGCCGGCTTCTGCCAGATGCACAAAGCCAGACCGTATTTGCTTTGCTTATCGCAATGCTGGCTTTTTTTGCCAGCTCACGGTCAATGATATCTGACAGTGACATAGCAGATTGTATAGATGATGAAATCATCGCATCAAGAAGATCATCGCTTTCAGAGAGTTCAAGGCGTTCGATACGACTCTGGTAGGATGGCCAGTTATCTTTTACAGATCGTTGGAACACATCCTGCATCTGAGAAAAACCGCGAAAGCCAAAATGTTTGGCAAAGCGCACAAAAGATGAGGGATGTAAATCAGTGCTATCAGATAATTCTGATAAGGTTGATAAGGCCACCTGTTCTGGATTTGCCAGCGTAAAATTCGCAATCGCACGCAAGCGTCGTGGCAGCTGTTCTTGCTGTGATGAGATATCTTTTTTTAGCTCTTCTAATTCAGCTAAATGTGACACTGTCCCCCGACCATCCATAACAAAATCCAAACCCCTTTTGTTAAATAGCTAACTCTTTTGCCAGGTCGCCAATTTCCGCACCACCTGCCATTAGGCGTTTGATATCATCACCTTCTAAATCTTTAGCAGTACCGCTGCCGATGACTTCGCCAAGAGATAAAAAGGTAAAACGATCCGCTATCAGGCGGGCATGAATCTCATTATGCGTAATCAGAATAATCGCAATATCACCTAGTTGCTGGACGCGCCGAATGGTTTTCAAAACTTCCATTTGCTGCTTTTGACCAAGTGCTGAGGTTGGTTCATCCAAAATCAGTACTTTTGCACCAAAATAAATCGCTCGTGCAATCGCTAAAGTCTGGCGCTGACCACCTGACATTGTGCCAACAGCCTGCTCTGGATCACCAACAGTGATCCCGATTTTGGCCATTTCTTCTTGCGCAATCTTGTCCATTTCTTTCATGCGAAGCAGACCAAAGGGTCCTTTGAAGCGTGTTAATTCACGGCCTAAAAAGAAATTACGTGTCACTGATGTAAGCGCATTCAAAGCCAAATCCTGATAGACTGTGCCAATACCAGCATCTGTCGCATTGCGCGGAGAGGCAAATTTCACTGGGTTGCCTTCAACGAAGATTTCACCATCTGTTGGCGCAAACACGCCAGATAGCAATTTAATCAAAGTTGATTTACCAGCGCCATTATCACCAAGCAACGCATGCACTTCACCTGGATACACCTTTAATGAGACACCATTTAAGGCTGTGAATGAGCCAAATTTTTTGACCAGATTGCGTGTTTCAATCAATGGCGTTTGTTCAGTCTTTGCCATGTTACAATGTCCCCATAATACGTTTGCGGATATTTTCATTCAGCAAGGCTGATGCCACAATCACAAGACCCAAAAAGACGCGATAGAATGACCCGTCAATTCCTGGAATATAGAAGAAGGCTTCCTTAGCAACACCAAAGATAAAGGCACCGACGATGATCCCTAATATGGTGCCAAAGCCACCTGTCATCACAATGCCGCCAATCACAGCAGCAGCGATAGCCTCTAATTCTTTCAAATTACCTTTGGCCGCATCAGCGGTATTCACCTCAAAAACCTGACAGGTCGCAAAGATGGTGGCGCAAAAAGCGGAAAACACAAATAAGGATATTTTGACCTTATTGGTTGGTACACCATTGGCCTTCGCAGCGTTTAAATTACCACCTGTTGAATAAATCCAGTTACCAGCCTGTGTGCGGCTTAACACGATATAACAAGCAAGCGCCAACAACATCCAAATCATCACACAAGAATAGAGGCCTTGCGCAAACTGATTGCCGAAATTATTCACATTCCAATCAATCGGGAAATAGAGCCAGTCAAAAAATGGCTCTAAAATATCACCACCAAAGAAATTAGCCACAGGGCGGGCTGATGGGATGGTATCAATATAGGCTCTGGCGACGTCGATATCTGATACTGTCTTTGGCGTCACTGGCGTAACAGTAAAGCTCTCAATACGTGCCTGAATTGTCGCAGCCATGCCCTCATTGCCAGATGAGATGGCATTTTCCAAAGCCTTTTCCAACGGCTTTACACCTTTGGCTTCTAAAATAGCTGTCTTGGCATCAGCAACACGCTGATAGGTATAGGCCAATCTTTCTGTCAGGCTAGCAACAGTATCAGCTGGCAAATCTTTGGCAATCGCCAGCAAGTCAGCCTCTGGCAGTGATTTCGCATTTTCGCGGACAATCTCGCCATGACCTGGCAGCTCAATTATATTTTTAATATCAGGAATTTCAGTAACTGTGGTCGCGCCTTTAATCTGATCAGGGCGGTGGTTAAATGAGCGTAATGATACTTCTGTCAAACCACGTAAAAAGAACAGGCCACCCAAAGTTACAATAAAAGATGGCAAGCCTGACCGCACCACAATATAGCCTTGCAACCAGCCGAAAAACAGCGTGAAACACATGGTAATAAAGATAGCGCCAAGCGGCGAGACATCTGGAATATGCAATAAAGTGTAGAATTCGATATGAACCCCACCATCAAATGACACATAAGGGATAATAATCGTAAAGCCCCACCGCAATATCATCGCCATACAAGCACCAGCAAAGCCAATCATTGACCCGATAGACAGATCAAATTCGCCTGCGATAATCAAAAGACCTGCGCCAAGTGCAATAATACCAAGCTGTGCTATCACACGCAGATTATTACGGATACCAAGTGCGTTAAACCCTTCACCAGCAAATGGATTTAATGAAAATTCACCACTTGGAATGGAAAAATAGCCTAGCATCCCAAATAGTAAAAGCATCACCCCAATAGGGCCTATTTCTGGTCTTGCAAGAAGAGTGCTGAGCCGCCCTTTTGTGGCGTGACGATCAGCTTCCTGACGTGTTGCTGCTGACATGATTATTTCTTCCCTAAAAAAAGTGGGTAGCTACATGGCTACCCACTTTCTACATAATGTTGATTATCTGTCGATACCAGCCAACGCCGCAACTGATGTTGCGTTTGACTTGTCAACAAAACCTGGACCTGATGGGATATTTGCACCAGGAAGCAGGCCAGCACCATTATTATACAGATGCAGAACAACAACAGGCATATAACCCTGCAGACGCTGCTGCTGGTCGATTGTGTAAGCAACTTTATCTGCATTAATCAAATCCATCACTTCTGGGCTCAAGTCGAAGCATGAATGGTGGACTGACATACCAAGATCATCAATCGCCTTCTGAACGCCTGCACAAACATGTGGGCCAACAGACAGAACAGCGTCAACATCTGGGTTTGCCTGCAGACCAGCTGCAGCACGTGTTGGGATTGTTGCTGGGTCATTTGATGAATCAACAAGCTTTGTTGGTACTGACTCACCATAACCGTTACAACGATCATTCAATGCTGTGTTATAGGCTTCCTGAATGAAGCAGATTGCATTTGTTGCACCTTCTGCCTTCGCACGGCTACCAGCTGCCTGACCTGCCAAGAATTCTGGCTGACCGACATGCATCAATGCGCCAACTTCTTTTGATGATTCAAGACCTGAGTTCATTGTAATAACTGGCACACCTGAAGCAACCGCATCTTTAATCGCCTGACCAAGCGCTGCTGGATCTGGCAGAGATACAACAAGACCATCTGGCTGAGTCGCTGCAGCAGCAGTGATTGACTTTGCCATATCGCCCATATCACCTGATGGGTTAAAGATGTATTCAAATTCTGCACCCACGTGACGTGCAGCATCTTCACCACCTTTTTGTACAACAGGCCAGAATGGATCTTTACCTTCGCCATGTGTGACCATGACATAACGTTCAGCTTGTGCTGCGCCTGACATCAGAACAACAGCTGAAAGAGCTAGAATAAACTTCTTCATTGTTTCCTCCCAAAGTTTATGCACTGGATTAGAAATTCCAGTTAGCGGACGTTTATCTCAGCGCGAAAAATTTTTTTTGTAAAGTTTTTTTTGGAAAAAATTTTTTACTTTCGCATTATGGAAGAATTTGCTCTAAATCAAATCAGTGCCCATTAAAGGGGCTGAAACGTCAGCCTTTGGCCATTGCGGGCAAACAAAATTTAAGCGAAAGACAAGGTAGAAATCATTATGAAAGAAATCGGAGTTGGAGTTGTTGGTACAGGTTTTATGGGCAAAGCGCATTCTATTGCCTATAGTGCGTCAGCCTCTGTTTTTGGCACAGGCTTGCGACCAAAATTACAAATTGTCTGTGACCTTAGCCCTGAGCGTGCCTCTGAAAGAGCTACTGATTTAGGCTTTTCACGCTATACCTCAAACTGGCAGGATGTGGTGAATGATCCTGAAGTTGATCTGATTTCTGTCTGCACCCCCAATGACACGCATGCCGAGATTGCCATTGCCGCTTTGCAAGCTGGCAAACATGTGTGGTGTGAAAAGCCAATGTCTACCACATTAGCTGATTCGACCAAGATGGCAGAGGCAGCAGCTGCCTCAAAAGGGCGCACTATCATTGGCTATAATTACACGAAAAATCCAGCTGTCACACATGCGCGTCGTTTGATTGAAGATGGCGCTATTGGCCGTGTTTCTGGGTTTTTCTGTCGCTATGATGTTGATAATGAAGCTGATGAGGGTCGCCCTTGGTCATGGCGTATGGCACGTGCCAGCTCTGGTACTGGTGCCAATGGTGATGTGTTAAGTCATGTGATTTCAGTCGCACATTATCTAACAGGTTCAACGATTTCAAAAGTCGTTGGTGATTATTCTGTTGTGCATGAAGACAGAGACGACCCTGCTAATCCTGGTACAACGAAAAAAGTTGATAATGATGATATGGTGTCTGCATTGGTACATTTTGCCAATGGTGTCCATGGGCATATTGGTGCCAGCCGCGTGACATGGGGGCGCAAATGTGGCCTGCGTTGGGAAGTTCATGGCACGAAAGGCACCATTTGCTATGATCAAGAACGCCTGAATGAAATCCAGCTTTTCACAAGACAAGATGACCCTGCAACAGATGGTTTCCGCACCATTTTAACAGGTCCCCTTCACCCGCCTTATAGCGCTTTTCTGCCAAATGGTGGCCATTCACTAGGCTATATGGATGTGAAAATTTGTGAGCTTTATGAATTGCTGCAATCCATTGAACATGACAATCCTGTCTGGCCTGATTTTGAAGCTGGTCTTATCATCGAAAAAGTAATGGATACGGTTGACCGCTCTGCTTTGTCTGGCCAATGGCTGACAGTGGAATAGCAAAGGCATTATTATGGTAAGCAACAAAAACCAATCAGTGATTATTTCAGGTGGTACACAAGGGCTTGGCTATGCTATCGCTGAGGCATTAATTAGCCAAGGTTGCAAAAAGCTAACCATTACAGGACGCCATGAAAATAAAGGCATAGCAGCGGCCAAAGCCCTGTCACAAAATGATGTTGATTGTTTATTTATCCGCTGTGATGTGGCTCATATTGATGATTGTGACGCTGTTGTTACAAACGCGATACAGTATCATGGCTTTGTGAATGGGCTGGTGAATGCTGCTGCTGATACATCACGTGGCGGTCTTCTTGATACCACGCCAGAGCTGTGGGATCGTCACATGGCAATTAATCTGCGTGGGCCATTTTTCTTGATGCAGGGCGTTGCAAAGCATCTTGTTAAAACTGGCAAACCTGGCTCACTCATCAATATCTTATCGACCTCAGCTCATGTTGGGCAAAGTTTCCTATCTGCCTATTCAAGCTCAAAAGGCGGGCTGATGACATTGACCAAAAATGCGGCCAATGCCATGCGGCATCACAAGATTAGAGTGAACGCCATTGCCCCTGGCTGGATGGACACACCAAATGAAGATCTGGTGCAAAAACAATTCCATGATGCAGATGATGACTGGCTTGAAAAAGCAGAGGCTGGCCTGCCAATGGGTCAGCTTGCCAAACCTCATCAAATCGCGCCTCTAGCGGCCTATTTGCTTAGTCCTGATTCTGGCATCATCACAGGTTCCATTATTGATTATGATCAGCAAATAGTCGGCGTGATGCCAGAATAGTTTGCCAGAATAATTAGTCAGAATAGCCATAGAACATAATTATTCTGGCCTTGTTGATTACAAATCGACAGCAACACCTGTTTTAGCTGATAAATTAGCGGCATCTGCGATTAACAGCGCATTCAGACCATCTATTCCAAGCGGAATTGCGACATCATCACCTTTTAATGAGGCAATAAAGCTAGCAATTTCGTTTGCATAGGCATCAAGATAGCGGGTCATGAAAAAATCATGCAAAGCTGGCTTGGCAAAACCATCCTTAGTGGCAATTTCAATCGAAACAGGTCGCTGATTTTCAGCTGTGACCATGCCTTTTTCACCATGCACCTCGATTCGCTGATCATAGCCATAGCTGGCACGGCGTGAATTTGAAATTGATACTTGCCTGCCATCTGCCCAAGTTAGGATTGCAGTTGCACTATCGACATCCCCTAATTCAGCAATTTTTGGATCTGTCAGAACTGAGCCAGATGCTTGAATCTTGGCTGGCAGGGAGCCCATCAGGAACACAGCCATATCAAAATCATGGATCATCATATCACGGAACAGGCCGCCTGAACGTGTGATGTAATCAGCTGGTGGGGCTGCTGGGTCTCGTGATGTAATAACACCCATCTCTGCTTTGCCAATCTGGCCATCTAAAATGGCTTGTTTGACAGCGGCAAAATGCGGATCAAAGCGACGGTTAAAACCAACCATGAGCAATGCACCTTCTGCTTCAACCACTGACAGGCATTGGCGCACTCTATCAGCATCTAGATCGATTGGCTTTTCACAGAAAATCGCTTTGCCAGCTCTGGCAAATTGTTCAATCAAATCAGCATGCATATCTGTTGGTGTGCAGATAATCACAGCATCAATATCATCTGAGGCAGCGATATCATCAATAGTGCGGATAACGGCACCATAGTGCTCAGCAATCGCTTGTGCCGCTGGCAAATGCGTATCAGCAACAGCAACCAAAGCCGCATCTGAATTACCTGCCACAGCTCTGGCATGAACCTGCCCAATGCGCCCTGCGCCCAATATTGCAAATCGAATTGTCATAAAAGCTCCTGAAAATGATAAGCTGGATGATGTGTGATCTGGTAATCTTCATATAATTATAGTTACACTAGACGACAAGTTGCAAACGACATCACCATCAAGTTAAGGAAGATGAGAATGGAACAAAGACGATTAGGCAAAACAAATTATCAGATTTCTGAAATTGGCATTGGCTGTTGGCAGTTTGGCGGCGATTTTGGCCCGATTGAAGATGAGAGATCTGTTGCCACCTTGAAAGAGGCACTCAGCCGTGATGTCACATTCTTTGATACAGCTGATGTTTATGGTGCTGGCCGTTCTGAGAGCATCATTGGCAACCATTTCAAAGGCAAAGATGATATCATCATTGCCACAAAGGTAGGGCGCACCCCTGCCCTTTATCCAGATGGCTATGAAACAAGCATAGTCAGAGACCATATCACTGCTAGCTTGCAAAGATTACAGCAATCATCGCTTGATTTGGTGCAGCTTCATTGTGTGCCGACCGCATGCCTGAAACAGGGCGCTATTTTTGATATGATGCGCCAGATAAAAGATGAAGGATTAATCAAGCATTGGGGCGCGTCTGTTGAAACCATCGAAGAAGCGCATTTATGCTTAGACCAAGATGATTGTGCTAGCTTGCAGATTATTTTTAATTTGTATCGTCAAGATGCGATAGGTGAGTTGTTCCAGCGTGCCCAAGAGCAAGATGTTGGTATTATTGTGCGCCTGCCGCTCGCATCTGGCATCTTAACAGGTAAATATACAGCCGATCATCGGTTTGCTGATAGTGACCATCGTCATTTTAATCGTGATGGTGCCCATTTTTCAGTTGGCGAGACCTTTTCAGGCATACAGCAAGACAAAGCTGTTTCATTATTATCTGAGATTATGCCATTCGTGCCAGAGGGGTGGAGCTTGGCTGATTTTGCTTTGCGCTGGATTCTAGATCATGATGCGGTATCAAGTGTAATAGCTGGTTGCTCTCATCCTGATCAGATTGCCAGAAACAGCCATGCCAGCACCCTAGCTCCGCTTGATAAGGCGATACATGATGAGCTAAAGGAACTTTATCATTCCAAGATAAGACAGCATATTCGCTGCCCTATCTAATCAGCCTATAACAGCTCAGACATAGCGATTAATGATAGCCTCATAAAGCTCTTGCTGGCCTGATCGTGGCTGTGGTTCAAGGTGATTATCCTCAACATGCTGTGCAAGGCTTTCAAGGTTATGCGCACCAGACAAGATATCCTGACCTAATGCCTCTCCCCAGCCTTGATAACGTGCGCCAATCATATCTTCTAGCGCACCATCTTCCAGCATGGCTGCTGCTGCCTTCAAGCCCCTTGCACAGACATCCATTGCGCCAATATGCGCGATAAGCAAATCATCGGCATCAATCGATTGCCGGCGTAATTTTGCATCAAAATTTGTGCCGCCTGTTATAAATCCACCAGCACGTAAAATCTGATAATAAGCGAGCGCAACCTCAGGCACATTATGCGGGAATTGATCGGTATCCCAGCCAGATTGATAATCATTGCGATTCATATCAATCGAGCCAAAAATACCAAGTGAAGTCGCCAGTGCCAGCTCATGTTCAAAAGAATGACCAGCTAGCAAAGCATGACCTTGTTCAATATTGACCTTTACTTCATTTTCAAGCCCATAACGCTTTAAGAAGCCATAGACTGTTGCCACATCAAAATCATATTGGTGTTTGGTTGGCTCTTGCGGTTTTGGTTCAACCAAAATTGTGCCTTCAAACCCAATTTTATATTTATAATCCACCACCATATTCAAAAAGCGGCCAAGCTGATCAAGCTCTTGCCCCATCTCGGTATTAAGCAAGGTTTCATACCCTTCTCTGCCACCCCACAAGACATAATTTTCACCGCCAAGGCGCATGGTTGAATCCATCACTGCTTTCACTGTCGCAGCAGCATAGGCAAAAATTTCAGGATCAGGGTTGGTCGCACCGCCTGACATAAAGCGTTTATGCGAAAATAAATTGGCTGTGCCCCATAACAGACTGACATCTGTCTCAGCCATCTTGCTTTCGAAAACCTCTGTGATCTCTTCTAAATTGCGCCGACTTTGCGCAAAATTATCACCTTCAGGGCGCACATCAGCATCATGAAAACAGAAATAGGGTACATCTAATGCTGAAAACATCTCAAAGGCGATATCAGCTTTATGACGAGCAGCTGCCATATCATTGCCAAACCAAGGACGCTCAAACGTATTGCCACCAAAGGGATCTGTGCCAGGCCAGACAAAATTATGCCAATAACAAACCGCAAAGCGTAAATGCTCTTCCATAGTTTTGCCAAACAACACCTCATCTGCTTGATAATGGCGAAAAGCAAGTGGGTTTGTGCTGTCGGCACCTTCATATGGCACTTTATCAACTGAGAAAAAACCTGATGACATTACCGAATATCTCCCTTGTTAATTAGATTTGTTGTACCGCATGGAATAATGCCTGCCAATGCTGGCGGCGTTCATCATGAAAAGCGGTTCTGTCAGCATCTGGGGTAAAATGATGGGCAATATCTGGCTTTTGCAATATCACATCATGATCTTGCCCATCTGCTAATGCGGCTAGTCTGGCAGCACCAAGTGATGCTCCAAAATCACCATCAACAGGAAGGGTGATAGGAACGCCAGTCATATCGCAAATCATCTGAAGCCAATGATGGTTTTTTGACCCGCCGCCTGTGGCAAGTAATTCAGATGGCCGATGGCCTGTCTGTGCCAGCACATCAACAGCATCTGTCATGGCATAGCCAACACCTTGCAAGACAGCATAGGCCATTTCAGCACTGCCATGACCGCGCGAAAGCCCAAAAAAACCGCCTCTGGCATCTGGGTCATTATGCGGTGTTCTCTCACCTGATAAATAAGGGTGAAAATAAAGATTAGTGCCCTCATCTGAAAGCCCAGCAGCTTGTCTTGCTAAATCAGCGACTGATTGGCCTGTTATCTCAGCCAGCCAGCTAAGCGAATCTGTGGCTGACAAAATAACGCCCATTTGATGCCATCGATTCGCCAGCGCATGACAAAAAGCATGAGCACCACTATCTGCTGCTGGCGCAAATCTATCTGTCACCGCAAACACCACACCAGATGTGCCAAGTGATAAAAAGGCATCACCTGGCTTTGTGACACCAAGCCCACAAGCAGCAGCCGCATTATCACCAGCACCGCTAATAACAGGACGCCCTGTTATGCCCCATTTTTCAGCAAGGCTGGCACGTAATCTGCCAGCTGGCGCTTCGCCCTCTGCCAAAGCAGGCACATGATCACGCGATAAATGGCAGGCTGCCAATAGGCTATCATCATAATCACGTCTTGCAACATCAAGCCACAAGGTGCCGCTGCTATCAGACATATCAGATATAAATTCACCAGATAGCCAAAAGCGCACATAATCTTTTGGCAATAAAATCATCTTAATCTGGTTGAACAAATCAGCTTCGTGACGTGCCATCCATAATGCTTTTGGTGCGGTAAAACCTGGCATGACGGCATTGCCGCCAATGGTGCGAAATGCTGGCACCTTCTCGTCAAGTTCTTTGGCCTCATCGCCATTACGCCCATCATTCCATAAAATCGCAGGACGCACGATTTCATCAGATTTATCAAGTGCTACCAGACCATGCATCTGGCCAGATAGACCAATAGCGCGCACGCTAGATAGCGCGGCTTGATGCCCTGCTTTGATTTCTGCCATGGCTGTATCAATCGCAGCAAGCCAATCTTGTGGATGCTGTTCTGACCAGCCATCAAAAGGACGCTGGACAGATAATGAGACTGACGCAACTGTGACAGGCCTAAGCCTTTCATCTGTCAGCAAAACTTTGATAGCTGATGTCCCAATATCAATGCCTAAATACATAAAAGCATACCTTAGCGTAACTATTTACTGTTCTTATTCCCAACTATGACATAGCGTGCTGAATATGCCAGCATCTATTATGCCTATTATTTTTGTTTTTCTGTGGGCATCTGCCTTTATCTCTGCCAAGGCCATTATGGCAGATGGCACGGCCTTTGCCTCATTGGCCTTGCGTTTTGGCATTGTTGGCATTGGCTTTTTGATCGCAACATGGCTATTTGCGCGTGCCAAAAAAATGACGTCTTTGCAAATATTACATGCCGCAATAACAGGTATTTTCTTGCATGGCTTTTACCTAGGCGGAGTGTTCTGGGCATTAAGCCATGGCATGCCAGCCACGATATCAGCACTGATCATTTCGCTACAGCCTGTTTTTACCGCTCTCTTGGCAGGCCCCTTCTTGGGAGAACGCATCACCATAAGACAATGGGGCGGCATCGCACTTGGTTTTATTGGCACAATTATTGTGATCGGTTTTGATTTTGGAAACAGCATTCCATTAACTGGCGTGCTTGTGTGTTTTCTGGCACTGGCAGCAGCCATTTCTGGCACCTTATATCAAAAGAGATTTGGCCAAGATCTGCCCTTACTGCCAGCTAACATGATCCAAGCCTTTGCAGCAGTTGCGCTTCATCTGGCTCTTTTGGCGCTGTTTGAAGTGCCAGCAATCACCTTCACCAACCAATTTTTAATCGGGATGGCATGGCAGGTCATCGCTGTGTCTTTTGGGGCTTATGTGATGTTATTAATTCTGCTTGCCAGAGGCACTGCCAATCAAACATCCTCTCTGTTATTTTTGATTGCCCCTGTGGCAGCGTTGCAAGGTTACATCGTTCTTGGTGAGGTTGTCACCAGCATTGATATTATTGGATTGGCGCTTGCCTCATGCGGGGTTTACATTGCCACAAGACAATCACCATCACCGCAAAGTTGATAGCATTTCGACTGCTTGTTCGACCTGAGCTGACTGGACAATCTCATCAATCATACCATTAGCTAGCAAATCACCCATCTCGCCTTGTTCAATGAAAATACCAAAATCATCACTGCCATAGGTATCAGCAGGCACCCAACCAAAGGCAAATGGCATTTTTTTATCAAAGAAATGCTGAGCTTGTGTGGCTAAATCTTCAGGGTCAACCTTATCAACAGTCACAGCCAAAGCACCAGCATGAGGGCGCGGCCTTGCCTTGCCAATAGCGACATCTGCCTGCATGGTTATGATGATATTTCGGGCGCTCATTGCGGTGATATAGGCTGATAGATCGCCTTTGTAATCATCAATAATTTCGGCAATGGTTACAAAATAAATCTCAGGCTTTGTATCCGTAAAATCGTTCATCTGCTTGGCTTTCACATTCCTATAATATCTATCTGATACCTATCCTAAATCAGCATATCCCACAAGCAAACCCTGGTCTGTTTACTAAAAGCTGAAGCCTATGCTGGTCAAAATTATTAACCATCCAGATTGTGAAAAGAGCCATTATGGTATCTTGCCAGTGTCATTTTTTCATGACTAGGATGGTCTTATCGGAAACTGAATTAAAGGAGGTGATCTTATGTCTATTGTTATAAAACAGAGTTTTAATGCGTTTGTCTTTATTGGTCAGACAGAGGAGCAGCCTTCACTGGCTGGCAAATAAGCATAAAGGGTAATACCTTTGAGATGCTTTAAAATTATGTAAACAACAAGAAAGGTTGCGCTTTTTTATAGGGCGCAGCCTTTTTTATGGCTGTTTTTCATAGATAATTTCAGAATTCATTGCTTTATCATGACGCCAAACAGGCACAAATCCATGACTTTCAATGAGAGCCTCTAATTCTGCAAATTCGTGGTCACGTTCAATAAAAATACCCTGTAACACATCACCAGATAAAACAGATTTCGCACCTGCCAATACAGCAGCTTCGGCACCATCAACATCAATTTTGATATGGGTGGGCTGGATATGATTGTCACGACAAAAATCATCTAGCGCAATGGTCGGCACATCATAGCTATAGGGCACATTCTTTTTATGCAAAGCTGGAATATGGGTATCTGAATTACTGGTAATGGTAATCAGATCGCCAGATCTCTTGCCAACAGCTGCAAACACGAACCGAAAGCGATCACCATTTAGCTTTTTATTTAAGGCGCAAAAATGAGAGGTGAAAAGCGCACAATCAAATCCCACAACAGCGATATTCTTTTCAATAAGAGACGAAGCAAGTGTTACTTCCTGACCATAAGAGGTGCCAATATCAAAATAAACTGCACTATCAGGTAGTTCTGCTAGCCACTGATATAATTTCGGCTCACGCCTGCCAGCATGCAAATCACGCAAATCATCGCTGACATAGTGAGAATAAAAAGGCACAAAAAAGCGACCTGATAAAATCCCTTTTTTAATCATGGTTGTTTTGGGGAATAAACGGCTTAATCTGCCAATCACATAACTAAGATAAACACGCATCTTTTACACATTCAGCACCATAGGGACACAAGATGTCTGAACCTTGCGCTTTCACTTTGCATAAGTCAATCTGGTGTAATGGACTATTTTTGCGATAAAAGGAATTACTGGCTAATCCGGTATAATCCTGCTGGCGGATTGCTCTTTGCCTTAGCATCATTTAACAGCCAGATAGCACCATCTGGGCCAACTGCCACATCTCTGATGCGGCCAATAGCCCTATCCACAAGCACTCTTTCAGCTGATGGCAGACCCTCTTTTTCCAAAGATATAACATAAAGACGGCGGAATTTTAATGATCCGACCAGCAAACCGCCTTGCAAATCATCAAACATGACCTCACCATTTTCAGCAGGATAAAATGCCATACCAGATGGCGCGATAGATGGTATCCAAACCCAAGATGGATCAACATAGCCACGCAAAGATTGATACTGGCTGACAGGGTCTCCACTCCCATATTCACTGCCATGACTAACCACAGGCCAGCCATAATTACCACCTCTGGCAATGATGTTAATTTCATCACCACCTTGTGGGCCATGCTCATGTGCCCACAAATCATGCGTGTCAGGGTGAATAGCAAGCCCTTGCGGATTACGATGGCCAATAGACAGGATTTCTGGCAACCAGCCTGATATATTATTGGCTGCTGCGCCATCTTCTCTCAAAGCGATGATAGAGCCATCATGAAGGCTCGGATCTTGGGCATTATCACGACTGCCACGATCACCAAGGCTGGCATAAAGCGTGCCATCATGCATCGCTAGGCGGCATCCATAATGCAACGTGCGGCTATTTGGATTATTTGACTGAAAAACTGTGATGGTGTCTTTCAGCTCTGTTCCATCAAGCAGGCTCTTATCAATTGCGGTGACAATTCCTGCCTCATGAGGCTTGCTATAACAAAGATAGACAAAATCGCCATCCACAAGCACATCAAGAAGACCGCCTTGCTGGATTGCAACCACCTCAGGTGGGTTGGTTATCGTTTCAAAGAACCCATTATTCAAATTGATGCGATAGAGTTTGCCGCCACGCTCAGAGACAAGCATTTCACTTTTCGATAGGAAATCCATACCCCAAGGATGATTGAGAGCTGGGCCAATTTGTTCTAATTTTGGTGCGGCAAAAGCTGGCTGGCTAAAAAGCCAGAGCAAAGATAGAGCTACTAGTATCTGTTTGAATAATGTAACCATTTCACCCTATTAAAGCCTGTTACATATCACTCCCTAACAGATGTCAAAATGTATCAGGCAGTTTGTCTTGCACGCATCGCATTTGCAAAAAGCACATAAAGGATAGCACAGATAACCCCTAAGAAAGTGGCAACCAAAATAACCAAATACGGTTTCAGGTTTGGTTCCAGCTTGAACAAGGTTGCTTCAATTTGAACCCATCTTGTTCTGTCATCTTGTGCGATCATGTCTGAGGCAGTTAGAATTTGTGAGGCTGCGACATCATTTTCAATAATGAATAATGTTTGCTTATTGGCACGATACTCATCAGTCATCAAAAACTGATCTTCGCGTGTGCGTGATTGCAACAAGGCAATTTCTTTATCTATTGCTTTGTAACCACGCAAATAAAACGGCACCGAAGAAACCGAAATACCATCACCCGCAGCAGCAAGCCCCGCAAAAGATGATGCACCACCATCAAGGGAGTTGTTTTCAATACCTAATTCTCTGGCGATGGCTGCTTGTTCAGAAAGGAATAATAATCTTTGATTTTGTGAGATTTGTGCTGAATTCTCTAATGATTTCAAAACTGCCTGAAGGCGTTCCTTTGCTTGGGCATTACGGCTATCAATGGCCTGTGCCAAGCTTTTTATGTCAGCAATTAAAGTCTGCTGAACAGTCAAAAGAACCTCATTGATAATCCTATCAACTATAATTGTGCCATGATGATCATCATGCCAATTAATCGTGAGCTGATGAGTGTTTTTATCACCTTTTTGTTGATTTAGCGTGATATCTGCTGCCAAATTGCGCAAAAATTGCTGTCTTTCATCTTCTGGTATATTCGCCGCTAATTCGGTAACAATCTTATCCGAGCTTAGTACAGACAGCACTTCTTCATAGTCAGAAAATTCAGCAACGAATAGCTCAAATACCTGACCCGCATCAATTTTATAATTGAAATTATTCAGAGACAAAGTCTCATTCACAGCTTCATATTTGGTATAAACAGATTCTGAAGCATTCATCAGCTTCAGAGATCCGGAAAAAGACTGCGGTAAAATTAACGTTAAAACGAAACCAAAAATGGCTGCTGAACCTGTTAGGATAGCAATTACAAACTTCGCATCCCATAATGATTGAATAAGAGCAATCAAATCGATTTCATCATGTGAATATGTGCTATCAGTCATAACTTTTACCACTAGTTTTGGTGCATCTGGTAATTTTGGTGCATCTGGCATATCACACTATGGTTGGCATGCAAACCAGCCAGATAATGTAACGCTCGCAGGTTATAACAATTTGGCCAAACAATAATAGCCTTTAACATCTTTTTTTATCATGTAATCGCTTTTTTCGCAGTGCAAAATATCAAAGATGCCTCTATCACTGTAATTTTTGAGCGCTTCATCAAAGCCATAATCAGTAAAAACACCTTCATTCACAGTGAAACAAATCAAACCGCCTGTTTTTGTAATGCGAATTAACTCATCAATACCGCTCGGCATGACATGGCCATGCGTGAAAACACCAACACATAAGCAGGCATCATAGCTATCATCTGCCAGTGGCAATCTCTCATTTAACGAGCCTGATAACAGATGACGATAACCACGCTTTTGTGCCTGCTGCAACATATCTTCTGAAATATCAACACCATCAAAATGGTGAAAGCCAGCGCGTTGCATATGCGCACCAACAAGGCCTGTACCACATCCCACATCAATTATCGCAGATGCTTTATCGTTAAGATATTGGGCTAACAGGTGAACGGCATTTGGTTGAGATACGGTACCTAGAAGGCTGTCATTATCAGCATCATAATCATCTGCCCAATCCTGATAGACAGATTTCAGCTTTTCGTCATTTTCTGCCTTACCTAGCGACAGAGTATCATATATCTCAAGGCCTTCTTTTTTTGCCATTAACCGCCTACTCCCACTCAATAGTTCTAATGACATAAGTCATTGTTATATTTGTATCTTATTTTTTGTTTGTAAGTTGTTTGTAAGTATTAAGAACACTGAAAGATTCAAAATGTGACACTGATTTAAACATGTGATTAGGCATTCAAGTATCCAATTAGCAATGAAATGAAAGCACCAACATGTACAACCATTATTGCTCTATCTTTCCACATAAATCCTACGGCAAACCATAAAAATATCCCAACGAAAAACATGTAAATATTATAAGGGATTAAGTTCAATCCAGTCATACCGTATCCAATAAGTTGGATTACTGTTGCTAACCATTTAACAACATCAACAAACTTGAATTTATCCATCATTTTATATGTGCCCTTCACTCTTAAACTCAGCGTCAAACTATGAAACGCAATAGTTCCACCACTTTGTATGAAAGTTTGCAAGTCAGTATTTTTTCTTGTTTAAAAACAATGACTTAATTTTTACTGAAAACCAGTTTATGGGAAAATTATATAATAATATCAATTACTTAACATAATTTTTTCATTCCCACTCAATCGTGCCAGGTGGTTTTGAGGTGATATCATAAGTGATGCGATTGACCCCTTTGACCTCATTAACGATACGTGTGGCAACACGTGTCAAAAAGGCAGCTTCAAACGGATAGACATCAGCTGTCATCCCATCAGTTGAGGTCACCGCCCGCAAAGCACAGACATAGTCATAAGAGCGTGCATCCCCCATCACCCCGACTGTCTTGACTGGCAATAAGACAGCGAAAGCCTGCCAAATCTCATCATAAAGGCCGCTTTTGCGGATTTCATCAAGATAAACAGCGTCAGCTTCGCGCAAAATATCAAGCTTATTTCTGGTTATTTCGCCAGGCACACGAATAGCCAGCCCAGGGCCAGGGAAAGGATGACGTCCGACAAGTGTTTCTGGCAAGCCGCATTCACGGCCTAATTCGCGCACCTCATCTTTGAATAACATGCGCAAAGGCTCAACCAGCTCAAGTGCCATATCATCAGGCAATCCGCCGACATTATGATGTGATTTAATCGTGACATGATTGCCACCTGCTGCAGAGATTGATTCAATCACATCAGGATATAAAGTGCCTTGAGCCAGAAATGATGCACCGTCAATTTTGGCAGATTCCTGATCAAACACCTCGATAAAGGCGGCACCAATGATTTTCCGTTTTTCTTCTGGGTCAGAGACACCTTCAAGACGGCTTAGAAACATATCAGAGGCATCAGCATGGATAAGGGGAATATTATAATGCCTGCCAAATAGCGAGACAACTTCCTCAGCCTCACCCTTGCGCAACAGACCATGGTCAACAAATACACAAGTCAGCCGCTCACCAATCGCTTCGTGAATTAATATCGCAGCAACAGAGCTATCAACACCGCCAGATAATCCGCAAATCACACGACCTTCTGGGCCAACTTGTGCGCGGATAGCATCTATTGCTTTCTGACGATAGGCTGCCATTGACCAATTTGCCTCAACCCCGCAAATTGACAGCGCAAAATTACGCAATAGGGCAATACCATTATCAGTGTGAACCACCTCTGGATGAAACTGCACACCATAATAATGACGGCTTTCATCGGCGATTGCCGCATAAGGTGCCCCTTCTGATGAGGCAATGACCGAAAAACCATCTGGCAATTTGGCAACATGATCACCATGGCTCATCCAGACTGTTTGTTGACTGCCTTGTTGCCAATCACCGCCAAATAATGCGCTGGCTGATGTGATATCCACCACAGCACGGCCAAATTCACGACTTGTGCCAGCTTCGACAACACCATCAAGCTGCGCCACCATTGTTTGCTGACCATAACAAATCCCCAAGACAGGCACCCCTGCTTGGAATACCGCATCATCAGCACGCGGCGTATCAGCTGCCGTCACTGAATTCGGGCCACCTGACAAGATGATGCCTGCTGGCTGTTTGGCAATCGCTTCAGCCTGATTAGCCGTTGATGGCAGGATTTCGGTATAGACACCAATTTCACGCAAACGACGCGCAATAAGCTGGGTAACTTGAGAGCCAAAATCAATAATAAGGATCATGTGATTTGCCATTTTAAAACAATTAACACTAACAAAAAGGGGGAACAGATTTATGCCGTAATCAGGCTACATGCCAGGGCGATAATTTGGTGCTTCTTTGGTAATTGTCACATCATGCACATGGCTTTCACGCAGACCAGAACCTGTAATGCGTAAAAAGCGCGCTCTTTTTTGCATTTCGGTTATGGTTGCAGACCCTGTATAGCCCATAGCCGCTTTCAGGCCGCCAGCTAGTTGATGAAGCACATTCGCGGCAGGCCCCTTATAGGGCACCTGCCCCTCAATCCCCTCAGGCACCATTTTCAGAGGCGTTGAAACCTCATCCTGAAAATAACGGTCTGCAGAGCCGCGTGCCATGGCACCAAGAGAGCCCATACCACGATAAGCTTTATAAGAGCGACCCTGATAGAGATAAACCTCACCAGGTGTTTCATCTGTGCCAGCTAATAAAGAGCCAATCATCGCTGTATTAGCGCCTGCTGCCATCGCTTTTGCCAAATCACCAGAATATTTAATACCGCCATCAGCAATCACCGGAACACCCGCATCTTTGGCAGCAGCAGCAGCATCCATAATCGCTGTTAATTGCGGCACACCAACACCAGCAACCATGCGTGTTGTACAGATAGAACCAGGCCCGATACCAACCTTAACACCATCAACACCAGCATCTATCAAGGCCTTGGCACCATCAGCTGTTGCGACATTGCCGCCAATAATATCAACATTATTTGATAATTTACGAACCGCTGCGACTGTTGTTAAGACACCTTCTGAATGGCCATGCGCGGTATCAACCACAATCACATCAGCACCAGCTTCGATTAACGCCTCAGCACGTGCAATGCCATCAGCACCAGCACCTGTGGCAGCTGCCACTAACAGCCGGCCCGCATCATCTTTTGAAGCAAGAGGATAATTTTGTGATTTTTCGATATCTTTGACTGTGATAAGGCCTGTGCAATGTTGATTTTCATCAACCACCACAAGCTTTTCAATACGATGTTCATGTAATAATTTGCGTGCCAATCCAGCAGAAGCATCTGGTTCTATTGTGACAACATCTTTGGTCATTAACTCAGAGACAGTTAAGTCATGATCTCTGGCAAAGCGCACATCACGATTGGTCAAAATACCAACCAGCTTATTGGCTCCATCAACCACAGGCACACCGCTAATATTATGATCAGCCATTAATGAGAGCGCATCACCAAGACGCGCATCTGGTGTGATGGTAACAGGATTGACCACCATGCCTGCTTCATATCGTTTCACAGCGGCAACTTCTGCTGCTTGTCCTTCAATAGAAAAATTCTTATGAACAACACCAATACCACCAAGCTGTGCCATAGCAATTGCCAGCCTATGTTCGGTAACCGTATCCATGGCTGCGGAAATCAAAGGAAGTTTTAACGCAATGTTACGTGTTAGCTTGCCTGTGATATCGGTATTGGCTGGTAGAATTTCTGAATGTGCTGGCTGCAGCAACACATCATCAAAGGTCAGGGCATCTCTGATTTCAACTGATGATGTCATTTTTGGGGCTGCCTTCCTCGGTCATATTCGCTTTATTACGATAACACCGTATTAAACTAGAGTGGATGGCTCCGCACATTACAATTTATTGGCACCATCGCCTAGGGTTTTTTTCAATTACTGATCTTGCGTGAGATTTTCATCATCAAGCTTATCATCTTGTGGCACAAAGCCAGTTGCCAAAATATAGGTTTCAACAGATTCGGCACGGCTGGCAGGTGGCTTGATATGGCGCACTTTTTCAAAACGTGCATGCAGTAAATCCATCAAAGGCTTTTCCGCACCACCGCGAAATGCTTTCGCCAAAAATGTGCCGCCTGGCGTCAATACCTGAATGGCAAAATCAAGCGCCAATTCAAGCAATGCCATAGTGCGCAAATGATCTGTTGCACGATGGCCTGTTGTCGCGGCTGCCATATCAGATAACACCACATCAGCTTTGCCATCAATTGCCTGAAAGACAGAATCTAGCATGGCATCATCTGTAATATCACCCACTAAAATATGCGCCCCGCCAATGGGGTCAGTTTCCAGCAAATCAATACCAACCAGCGCACCGTGGCCCTTATTCAGGCGGATTTTCTCTGAGACAATCTGCAACCAGCCACCAGGTGCACATCCCAAATCAACAACCCGCATATGAGGCTGCAAGAAAGGATAACGCTCTTCCATCTGCTCTAGCTTAATCGCAGCACGAGAGCGTAGACCGCGACGATGCGTTTCTTGGACATAAGGGTCATTTAACTGGCGTTCAATCCAGCGATTTGACGATGATTTACGTGAGCGCATATTGCGCGGTGTTTGCGTTAAACCAGCATGACCACGATAGGACCGCCCAGAGCTGCCTTTTGGCTTGCCTGATTTGCCTGTCCGTCTCATCTTATCCCCTTTTCACCCCAGCCTCATGACCAACTTTAGTCACTATTAGTCGCCGTTAGTCACTGGCTTTTTGCACATTACCACCAGAGCCTAGACGGCGCAAAGGTGACAATAATCGCTTCACAAGCTGTTCTAAATCACGGCCAATGCCTAATGTTGCTGGCACAAGGAATAACACCAAAGCAGTGGTAACCGCCAGCCCAAAGACGATTGTGGTGGCCATTGGGATCAAAAACTGTGCTTGCAACGATGTTTCAAACATCAAAGTTGATAGGCCGCCAATGGTCGTCATTGAGGTTAATAAGACAGGTCGCAAGCGATCTGTGGCACCTGACACGACTGACTGCTCAAAAGCACCATCTAGCTCTTCGAGCCGTCTTTCAATGGTAGCGACCAGAATAATCGAATTATTCACCACAATACCAGACAGGGCAATCAGCGCGAATAGAGACAGGATATTCATTGATAATCCCATCACATAATGACCAACCACAGCACCAATGAGGCCAAAAGGTATCATAATCATCACGGCAAACGGCCTGCTCCAGCTGGAAAAGACCCATGCTAAGATGACATAGATACAAAGTAAGGCAAGTGTGCCACCTGTTGACATATCAGCAAAGGCTTCACCTTGTTCTTGGTCACGCCCATCAAAGCGGAACCGCAGGCCTTTTGATGCCACATCCTCAGCCAAACCATCGTTCAACAAAGCTTCTTTTGCCTGTGAGGTTGTGATGATTTTATCGTCTAGGTCACCTTGGATAGCGACCTCACGGAACCCATCTTGGCGGCGCACAACACTAAAGCC
Source organism: Puniceispirillaceae bacterium (SeqCode) (assembly GCA_049890115.1). Lineage (GTDB taxonomy): Bacteria > Pseudomonadota > Alphaproteobacteria > Puniceispirillales > Puniceispirillaceae > UBA685. Next base: position 60,402 of record JBMHCC010000006.1, read on the forward strand.
TAGACGTGGTTCAATAGTTGCCACATCTGCCAAATCAACAATGCTGCCTTGCGGTGTGATAAGGGTCAAGTCACCAAGCGAATCTGTGGCAATATCGCCCTTTGGCAATGCCAGACGCACTGTGACTTCTTCATCGCCACGCGGGAAGCGTTTCACCACCGCCCCATCAAGCGCAGAGCGCACCTGGTTACCAACAGATGAGACCGTAAAGCCAAGCGACCTGCCAAAAGAAGTCAGCCTGATAATGCGTTCTTCAGCCCCATAATCCAGATTTTCATCAATATCAGTCGTGCCTGGCAAGGCATCAACAATCTGAACAATATCCAGAGCGCTGGATTTCAGCAATTCCAGATCATTCCCCATAAGACGGATATCTAATTCACGCCCTGGCGGCCCGCCAGCAGGCGCTCTGACAATCAGCCGCTCCAGCCCTGGCTTTGGCTGAATTTCAGCACGCAAAGCTTCGATAAAACTATCAACACGAACAGAGCGTTCATCAGCTGTTTTCAGCTCAATCACCATCCCAGCTAGTAATTCATTCGCACCACCTGTTGGTGTGCCTTGATCTCCTGAAAAACTGCCACCAATCTTGGAATAGGCAAAAGAAATCAGCTCGCTATTATCCTGTGTCAGCCGCTCTTCAACGGTATCAAGGGCGCGTTCAACCTCTTCCAGCATGGTTGCGGTCTGGCTGCGTGTGGAGCCTGAGGCCATGGTCACATTGGCAAAGACACGATCAGCTTCTGGGGCAGAGAAAAAGACGAAATTCACCCGTCCGCCTGCCATCATACCAACCGCAAATAGCAAAAGACCTATTGCAAAAGCAAAGGTGACATAGCGGAAACGGAACGCTGCTAGTACCAAATTATAGAAAATAGCATCGCGGAAATAATTAAAACCAGCATCGAAATTGCGTCTAAACCAGCTTGGCTGCTGTCTTTTGGACGCGCCATAATGCGCTAAATGGGCTGGCAGAATAAAGAAACATTCGACCAAAGATGCCACAAGCACAGCGCATACCACAGCTGGAATTGCGCCAATAATCACCCCAATAATGCCTTTGACCATAAAGAGTGGCAAAAAGGCAGCGACCGTTGTCAACATGGCAGAAATAACAGGTGGCCCCATTCTCTTTGCTGCCAAAACAGACGCCTCTGAAATCGGTAAATTGCGTTTTTGTTTCAAATATTCGGCATGTTCACCAATGACAATCGCATCATCAACCACAATCCCAAGTGCCATGATAAGACCAAATAACGAGATCATATTAATTGATTGACCAGATATCAGCATCACTGAGAATGTCGCCAAAAACGCAACCGGAATACCAGCAGCAACCCAGAAAGCAACACGTGCTGATAGGAATAAAAACAGCACGATTGTCACAATTAATAGACCGCCTATGCCGTTTTTGATCATCAGGTTAATACGCTCTGAGATCAGAACAGCTGCAATTTCATGCTGATCAAGAGATAGGTTTTCTGGCAATTCTGCTTGCTTGTCTTTGACATAGTCCTGAACCAGCTGATTGACTGTCAAAGAATCTGATGTCTTGCCACGCTGCACATGCAATTCAACAGCTGGCTGGCCTTTATGATATTGCAAGATAGCAGGCATCTGATAGGTATCAGTGACAGTTGCCACATCGCCAAGCAACACATTACTGCCATCGGCACGCGCCAGAATTTCAATTTCGCGGTACCCATTGGCATCTTTTTCAAGACCAAGAGAGCGCACACGCAACGCACCATCAGCAAAACGCCCTGCTGGCACATCAACAGAAACAGAACTGATGGCAGATGATATCGCATTCAAGGTCAGACCAAGGCGAGAGAGTTCATCTTCATTTATCTCAATCAAAATTTCTTCAGATGGCAGACCTAGAATATCAACCTTATCAACACCAATTTGCAGCAAATCTTCTTTGATGCCTTTTGCATAGAAACGCAGAGCATCTATGGGAAATGGACCATGCAGCACAATGCGGGTAATCGTATCGCTAAATTCACCCTTAATCACTTTTGGTGCTTCAGCTTCTAGCGGGAAATCAACCTGCCCAACTGCTGCCTCAACATCTGCCAATGCTTTTTGCATATCAGTGCCAAATTCAAATTCAACCTGTGTCTGGCCAATGCCTTCAAATGAGGTTGATGAGACTTTTTTCACATTGGCAATGGTGCGTAATTCAGGCTCTAATGGCTGAATGATATTGCTATCAACATCTTCAGCTGTCGCACCAGACCAGACCACCGACACAGCCACAATTTCAACATCAACATCTGGGAAGAATTGACGGTTCAGGCGGTCAGCTGAAATGATGCCTGTGATGATCATCACCACCATCACAATATTAGCAGCCGTGCGATGCCTTGCGAAAAATTCAATCATATTTGCAAACATATGCTGACTCCCTAGCGCATTCGCTTAAGATGCTTTGGCGCTTTGAACACGCACGCCATCACCAATGGCTGGCAATCTGGTTGCAATTAAAACCTCACCATCAGACAGGCCAGTGACATAGATCTCACCTGGCGCACGATGAACCACCTCAACCTGTTTTGATATAGCGATGCCGTCACTATTCACATAAACCAAATTGTCACCAAATAAGGCCTCTTCTGGGATCTTTGCGACATTATCAAATGACCTGCCAATGAAATTGACTTTGACATAAGCGCCTGGCCTGATTGGTGATTTTTCGCCATCAATCAGCTCAGCATACAGCCTGCCGCCGCCATCAATTTTATCAAGCTCGGCATTTGTACGTGAAATAAAGGCTTTTGCTTTTGCCACATCGCGCGCGCCTGATTGCCAAATCACTTCAACAGTCTGGCCAAGCAAAGCTGGGGCATTGGCATAGATTTCCGCCTTTACCACAAACGGCACTTCCATAGAAGATGGGTCAGTAATGCGCACCACAGGCACTGATTGCGATGCAATTTGACCAAGCCCGATATTAACAGCAGATAGCGTGCCTGCAAATGGGGCTGTTAATTCTGAATCTTCAATATCTTTCAAACGTGAGCGTTCAGCGACCTGGAATTGCGCCAGGCGTGAACGTGCAGCAATCAGCTGACTTTCTGTCACTGTCACAGATAATTCTGCATCATCAAGATTAGCATCTGACACAACATTTTTAGCAGCCATGCGCTTTGTTCTAGCAAGTGTTTTTTCACGCAAAGCCAACTGCTTTTCAAGCGATGCAATCTGTGCCATCTCGCCTGCTATCTGGACACGTAATTCATCTAAGGCAAGCTGATAGCGCGCTGTATCTAGCTTCACCAATATCTCACCAGCTTTCACCTTGGCACCATTTAACAAAGATGGTGATACCCAATTCACCTCTCCAGACACAACAAAGCGCAACTCAGCTTGGCGTGATGCTACAACTGTGCCAAATGCGCTTTCAACTGGCTGTGCTGCCCCATTGGTCACGCTAAATTCTTTGATCGTCCAAATTTGGGGCCTTGCTGTTTCAGCTTCGACCACAGGTTTGGTTGACAAGAGGTAATTATAGAGTGCGATAAAGCCGCCAAGGACGATGAGTGCTGGCAAACCGCGCACCAAAAAACCAACTATAATTTTCTTTATCATAACGAGTCCTGATTTTATTAAATTGCCGTAAGCGCTCAGGCAAATGAGCGCAGTCAGATGATTATCTTATTGTTGTAAGTTACGTGAAAGGCAGGGTTTTGGATGATTACAAACCCGGCTATCAATCCGTTTTATCTTGGCACAGGTAATAGCCTGATTAAACTCATAAATGCAACCTTATATTGTGTAAAATGGTACTGGTCACATCTGGTTATTTCAGGCAAAAAGAGGGGATGAAGATACTCTATATACCAGCATCATTTGTTTCAATGTCAGCCATGTGGAAATTGCTGCTGCTTGCGCTGCCATTAATGGGCTCTCAATTAGCCTCTATTGGGATCATGACAGCTGATATTATCATGATGGGGCAATTAAGCGCCTTTGATCTGGCAGCTGGCTCTCTTGGCATCCGATTTTATCAACCTTTTTACTTCTTTGCGCTTGGTCTAACAGCTGTCATATCACCGATGATAGCACAGGCCATTGGTGCCAAAGACAGACAGGCAGCAAGGCGCACATTTCGCGGCGGGCTGGTAATAGGCCTCATTGCTGGTGTGATTTTCACCCCTATTGTCATTAATGGCGCACCTGTCTTAATCGCGCTTGGTCAAGATGAGGCCGTATCATATCACGCGCGTGATTTTCTATTCTGGACAGCTTTATCTCTGCCTGTTTTCTTCACCTATTTGATTTTGCGTTTTTTCATGATGGGCAATCAGCATACCACTGCCCAATTTCTCACAACACTTGGCGGTTTGCTTGTTAATATTGTGCTAAATCCTATTTTGGCTCATGGTTATTTTGGCAGTCCCGCATTAGGGTTATCTGGCATCGCTATTGCCACTTTGATCAGCTATTGTCTGATGTGTGTCTGTTTGATTATCTATATTAATTGGCATCGTGATTTTGCTGATTTGGAGCCCTTTGTCAGATTATGGCGCATTGATTTTCAGCTTGTGTTGCGGATTATCCGTATCGGCCTTCCTAATGCGGTGATTATCATGTCTGAAACTGGGATGTTTGTTGTTGCTGGTTTGATGATTGGCACATTTGGCACAGCGGCATTAGTGGCAACAGGTATTGCCAATCAGGTTGCGGCAATCACTTTCATGATACCGCTGGCTGTCTCGCAAGCAAGTGCGGTGCTGGTTGGTGGTGCTGCTGGTCGTAATCATTATCAGGATCTGGCAGTTTATGGCTGGTCAGCCCATCTGCTTGGCTTTTGTGTCGCTGTGCCAATGACACTTATCTATATTCTATTTCCCCATCAGATTGCTGGTTTGTTTATTGCCCCTGAAGATGCGCTTTATGATGACGCTATCCCTCTTATTTTGGCGATGTTTGTATTTGTTGGTATATTTCAGCTTGTTGACGGTCTGCAAGCCATTGGCACAGCAAAATTACGTGGTCTCAATGATACCAAATGGCCAGCGGTGATTGCGTTATTTTCCTATTGGGTGATCGGGATAGGCAGCGCGTTTATGCTGGCATTTTATTTCGGATTTGGACCGGCTTCTGTATGGGCAGGGTTAGGGTTTGGGCTTTTCATGGCGTCCATTTTATTAACGCTGCGCTGGCAGTTGCAATTACGCCAGATTGCAGGCGGCAGACCGATTTTGATGATGTGATGATAGGGGGTATGAGATGATGCGCCTTGCTAATCCTTTATTGCCTGATGATGAAAAGCGCGCCAATCAGTGGCGTGACGAAGCGCGCCAGCTATTACCAGAAACAGTAAGCACAGATGATTGTGAGCTGCTTGGTGCTATTTTTGCTGCCTCTAGTCACTTGCATCTGCAAGCAAAGCATCACGCCCAAGATATCATGCCCATCTTGCAAGGTGAGCTCAGCTCAATTCTGGATGAAGCAGAACAGGATATCTTATCGCAATTCGATAGCATTACTGATGATGATGTGATGATGCGTGCCATCAGACATTATCGTTATCGGACGTCTTTTGCGCTGGCATTAGCTGAATTATCTGGTCATCTGCCAGTTGATAAACAGGCTGCTTTGCTATCATCTTGTGCTGATAAAGCTATTCAGATTTGCCTGAATTATCTATGCCGAAAATTAGATCTATCAGTTGCGAGCATTACGGCAATCGCACTAGGTAAATTAGGTGCCAAAGAGCTGAATTATTCCTCTGATATAGATTTGTTATTTTTATATGATGGCTATCGCACTGAACAGCCACAAGAACGCTATGTTAAGCTGGTTCGTCATTTTGTTCAGATCATGCAAACACAAACAATAGATGGGTTTGCGTGGCGCGTTGATTTACGCTTGCGCCCTGATCCAGGGGCAACAGCATTATGCCTATCAGCTGAAGCTGCCATCAGCTATTATGAATCAATCGCAAGGTCATGGGAGCGTGCTGTTTTTATCAGAGCAAGGCCTGTGGCAGGTAACACCCTATTGGCTGATGCTTTCTTAAAGGCGATTGAGCCTTTTATTTGGCGCAGGCAGCTTGATTATAGCTTGCTTGAAGATTTGCAAAGCTGGATTTCGCATAAAACCATGCCAGAGGGCGGTTATCATTTTGATGTCAAGAGAGGCGCCTATGCCATTCGCCACCTAGAGATGAGCGCCCATATTTTATTGTTATTACATGGTGGGCGCACACGCTGCCTGCGCACATCCAGCACTGATGAAGCATTTCTGCGTCTGGCTGAAACAGGGTTGATAGACACACAGAACGCCAGAGAGTCTGCACAGCTTTATTATAGCTGGCGTCAATTAGAGCATCGGCTGCAATATTGCCGCGATACCCATATTTATACCTTGCCACAAAGCGCTGAGGAAATGGCACTATTTGCCAGATTTGCTGGCTTTTCGGACCCGAACGCTTTGCTAGATACCATCACAAGCTGGCAAGAAGCCACCAGAATAGCTGCCACGCATCCTGTTATGCTTGATATGATACAATGTCATGAAGGAACGCGCGAAGATGGCAGCGTCTTTCCCGCTGAAACTGATGCACAAATCACTTATTTGGAACAGCGTCAATTCACCAGAGGCGAAGATATTATCCGCATCATTGATAGCTGGATGAGTGGCCGCCTGCCTGCGACCAGAAGTGAAAGAGCCAGAAGCTATCTGAACTCTTTATTGCCTGTCCTGATTGCAGAATTGGGCAATGGCCATGCCCCTGATGATCATTTTGTTGCTTTTGCTGAGATGGTTGAGGCCTTGCCATCTGGCGTGCAATTTTTCGCACTTTTATCTCAGCACCCAAAGCTTATCCGCCTTATCGCTGATTTATCGTTAAATGCGCCATCTCTTATCCGTGATGTGGCGCGCCACCCTCAGATATTTGAACAAATGATGGGTGATGAGTTTTTTGCCCCTTTATTGCCTCATCCTGATTTTGAGGAATTACTTGGCACAAATTATGATGATGGCAGAGATGCAGAAGGTGCGCTTGATTTCATCAGACAACAAGCAACAGAAGCCAAATTCCGAGCAGAAATGCACATTATTTCCCTGCCAGAAACAGCCTTGCAAGCTGGCCCCTATTTGACAGCACTAGCTGAGGCATGCCTTCGTGCGACACTAAAACTTGTTCGTTCTGAATTTGAAAAAGCACATGGTATGATTGCTGGCTCCAGCTGCGAGATTATCTTGCTGGGACGTGCTGGCATCAAGGAAATGACCCCACAATCTGATATTGATATCGTATTTATTTATGAAGGTGACCGCGCGCTTTCATCTGATGGAGCACGCCAGCTTAGCACATCTCATTATTACCAACGGCTAGCGCAACGTTTTATTAGCTGGACAGGGACAGAAACAGCACATGGCAGATTATATGAACTTGATGCCAGATTACGCCCTGATGGCAATGCTAGCCCTGTGGCAACCCATTTTGAAAGCTGGCAAGCCTATCTGAATGATAAAGCATGGGCATTTGAGCAGCTGGCATTTCACAAAGCACGACTTTTGGATGGCAGCTCACCACTTGGCCAGAAAATAGCAATAGAGCTGGATTTATTAAAAAATAGAGCGACAGATCATAATAAGCTTGCACAGGAAATCAGCTTGTTGCGTGGTAAATTGCAACAGGAAAATCCAGATAGATGGAATTTCAAAAAACAAGCTGGCGGCTTGCTAGACCTTGAATTTTTGCATGCTATGGATGCTGACCATGACCAGCAGGCAGCGCGTCACTTGACCGATATCTTAAATCACCTAACCATGCTGAAATCTGTGATGCCACAACGCAGCTGGCATGAGCTGCCACCAGCATTATTTCAAGCTGAAACATGCCGGCTAATGGCAGAAGATGATTTTACCAAAGCAATGGCAATGCTGGCTGAGCTGATGCAGTTACAGGCCAGCCAGCTTGATAAATGCCTAGCTGGTTTTCAATTTACCGCCGATAAATAGACCCACAGCCATTGCGCTTGTGAAAATAATTGCTGGCCAAAAAGCCAGAGACAGAACAGCAATAGCAGGCCCAGGGCATAGTCCGCCAAGCCCCCAACCAATGCCAAATAACCCAGCACCTAATAATAAGGGACGGTCAAGACGCACTAATTCAGGCCAGCGATAGCTATCGGCAAAAACAGGCTTGCCACTTTTTTTCAAAACCGCAAAACCAATCGCCGCGACACCAATACCGCCGACCATCACAAAGGCAAGTGAGGGATCCCAATTACCGGTAATATCCAAAAATCCTTGCACCTTGGCAGGATTCAACATACCAGCTAGCGCCAAACCAGCACCAAATAAGCAGCCAATGATAAAGGCTGATACAGATTGTTTTATTGTCATATCACCCTCCCTGCTAGCTGATAAAAAATACAGTCATCATGCCAGTTGCCACAAACACACATGTGGCTCCAATAGACCTGATTGAAAAACGTGAAATGCCGCAAATACCATGGCCTGATGTACAGCCACTGCCAAGCGATGTTCCAATACCAACAATGATGCCTGCCAGTGCCAGAACTGGCATAGATGCCACCATCGTAATAGATACAGGACCTGCTAGCATGGTATAAATGACAGGCCCTGTCAGAACACCTATGATGAAGGCGATGCGCCAGCTTTTATTTGATGCCCCCGTAATAACACTGCCAGCAATGCCTGATATGCCCATGATGCGGCCATTAAATGCCATCAACAAAACAGCTGCCAGTCCAATTAGTGCCCCCCCTATTGTGGCGTCGGCTGGCGTAAAATTCACCCAGTCTATTTGCATGAAAAAACTCCCCTATCAAAAACCTCTTAAAAAAAACCACACAAATCATGGCTTTGCTATTTCAGGCAAAAGCTGATTTTTTTAGTCTTTTTCTTTGATTACCAATAACTTGTCTAAAAAGCGACTAACAAAAGACGAATTCAGGAGAGATTTTAAAAATTGATAAGCGTAATGATAGCAAAGTTTAGGGAGAAGGTAGTTACGAATTGTACTGACATATATGCGCTTTTGAACAAGCACATAATGTAATCATTCTGTTTGCAGAAGGGCCCCCTGAAATACCATGATATCTGTTATGATTTCGTCTTGGACGCTGTTTTTTGGCCTTGCGCTCATTATGGTGGGCAATGGGATTCAGCTTGTGTTACTTGGCTTGCGTTCAACGGATGCTGGCTTTAGCACATTTGTGTCTGGCCTTGTGATGGGCGGCTATTTCCTAGGCTTGTTTTTAGGCTCTATTTTTGTGCCACGCTTTTTATCAGCGGTTGGCCATGTGCGCGTTTTTGGTGCTTTGGCATCTATCGCTTCTGCTGCTGTTTTGCTGCATATTATTGTGATTGACCCCATTATTTGGGGCATGACGCGCATTTTGTCAGGCTTTGCCTATGCTGGCATGTATATTGTGGTGGAAAGCTGGCTGAATGATTCAGCGACCAATAAAACACGTGGGCAAATCCTGTCTATTTACCTGATTATCACCATGGGTGGGATGGGCCTTGGCCAGATTATCGCTGGTTTTGATGATGGCGCATCTGCAACCTTATTTCTGGTAGCCTCAGTTGCGGTCTCGATTGCGGTCGTCCCAATTTTAATTACGGTCGCCAAAGCCCCTGATTTCAGCGTGACAGAAACCACATCTCTGCGCCGCTTATTTCAAATCTCGCCATTGGCATTTGTTGGCATGGCATCACAAGGCATCGTTGCTTCAATGATGTTTGGTATGGGCGCAATCTATGGCACAAATTTAGGGCTAACGCCGACACAGGTTTCTATTTTCATGGTATCTGTGACAGTCGGATCATTGGTGCTTCAATTTCCTGTTGGCAGACTATCTGATTTACTCGATAGGCGTGTGGTGATTTTGGGCGTCACCACTCTTTCAGGTATCATTGCCTGTTTTGGGACATTCTTTGATGCTAATCACTATTATCTGATGGTGCTTATTATGGGGCTTTATGGTGGTTTAGCGCTCACGCTCTATTCATTATGCATTGCCCATGCGAATGACTTCCTAAGCCCCTCTCAGATGGTCGGCACAGCTTCTGCTTTGATTATGGTGAATGGTGCTGGCGCGATTATCGGCTCTCCTCTGGTCGCTTTGGCAATGGATATTGTTGGTGATATTGGTTATTTCGGCCTTATCGCGGCGACTCATTTTGGCCTAGCTGGCTTTGTGTTATTGCGGATGACAAGCCGTGCTTCTGTTCCAATCGAAGCACAAGGGCCATTCGTGGCTGTTCCAGAAGCTGGTACAGCTGTCGCTGTGACATTGAACCCCGAAGTGGCCTGGTCTGAAGATGAAACAGAAACAGATGACAACGATATTCTGGCTGATAACCCCTATCTGCCAAATTTCACTAGTGAAACACCGTCATAGCTGGCATCACACAACGGTTGATATCATCGCCTCTGCTACATTATTTTTTTTAGATTGGGGCCCCTTTGGCAGTGCAGATAACCCCGCAAGGGGGCTACCCTGATGGGTAAGCTGCCATAGCGCAAGCCTATCGGCAATTAACGCAAGTTCCAAAAGCATTATAGCGCGGCCGCCTATCATCATAAGTTCGCCTATTGGTGCCTGCCCGTCCTGTATAGGGGTTGATATTACCGCGTGTTGAAAAGTTGTTATTATAGCTGCTATCAGGTGAGGAGCGCCAATAACCTTGCACACAGACACCATCTTTGCGGCAATAGCCGCTGACATACACATCTGCAAATGCCGTAATAGCCACAAAAGATAGGAATAGGCTTATCAGGAATGAGGCTGTTAAGTTGAATAGTTTTCCACTCATTTTTTGTCCTTTTCTTTGCATGATGGACAAAAGTAATACTGTTTCTCTATCCTTCTTTTGCATTAAAAACTGATCTAAAAGGCCTATTATAAGTAATCCAACACAGCGTAAGATTGCAGCTGTGATTGTGACATTTCTTGGTGTAAAATATTAAATTAGTAAAACCTAATATTAGGATAAGTGATGCGCTGCTTTTCTAGATTCACCTATTTATTCTGGCTGCTGATAAGTGGTGTCTATCTGGCTGATACTGTCATCACCCTATCACCGTCACAGGCGGCTGACGCCACTGCATCGCAACGCTATAGCATTACCAGCATTACTGATGGAGACAGCATCAGATCTCATGATATTCGCATCCGCTTACATGGCATTGATGCACCTGAAATGCGCCAAATGTGCCGTGATCAATCTGGTAAAGATTATCAATGTGGTCATAGTGCGAAAACCTATCTGCAGGACTTGCTGCGCACCAGCTCTGAGGTAATGTGCCAGCATCTAGATACTGATAGATATCAGCGCAAAATCATGCGCTGTTTTGCCAAGGGCATTGATATTAATGCTGCGATGGTGCGTGCTGGATGGGCTGTGGCATATCGGCGTTATAGTGTTGATTATATCGCTGAGGAAATCGCAGCCAAACAAGATAAAAAAGGGCTTTGGCAAGGTCATTTTGAATTTCCAGAGACCTGGCGGCGCAATCACTAGCTAGTTTTTTTATGAACAGCTAGAGCAGGCCAAGATCACGCAATTCTGCTGCCATCTCTGCTGGCAGGGCATCACCACTATCTTTATCAAATGGCATATCATCTGGCGCATCTGCAACCTCAAGATAGCGCCACCCTTGGAAAATACGCATCTTTCGCGGCATCACAGGCACAATTTCAGGGTTTAGAACAATCCCGCATCTTGTATCCCCCTCGCCATTGGTGACCTCTATCATATCGTCTATTGCTTGGCGTGCCAGCATCTGGCCTTTGATAATCCAATAGAGCGAGCCACCATCAAGCAACTCATCTTTGCGTCTTGGCCAGTTTCTGGTTGGGTGAATGATTGGCAGGCCTGCGGCAAGGCGTTGATTTTGCCAATGGCGCATCGAATCTATCGACACAGCACCAACAGATAATTTTTTAAGATGAACAGTCATCACATAATCGGCCTTATAACAAAAATAGTGCAGCCAGCCCCAAAAATACGAAGAATCCAACCACATCTGTGATGGTTGTGATAAAAACAGAAGATGCCACAGCGGGGTCGACCCCAAATCGCAGCAAGCTAAGTGGAATAAGTGTTCCTGTCAGCCCTGCAATGACAAGATTGACAATCATAGCACCGCCTAAAATAAGCGCAATCATCAAATCACCAAACCAGATATAAGATACCACACCTGCTATGAGCGCAAATAACACGCCATTTACGACACCAACAGCACATTCACGATAGGCAAATCGCCAAGCTGATGATGTGCTGAATTCCTGCATCGCAATCGCACGCACGGCCACAGTGACCGTTTGTGTGCCAGCATTACCGCCCATCGAAGCCACGATTGGCATTAAGACAGCCAATGCCACCACCTGTTCCAGCGTGCTTTCAAATAGGCCAATAACCAATGAGGCAATAACTGCGGTCAACAAATTTAATAATAACCAGCCTGCCCTGCCCTGAAATGTTTCAAATAAGGATGAGCGGATAGAGGCATCAGACACACCAGCCAATGCCATCAAATCTTCTTCTGCTTCCTCATCAATAACATCGACCACATCATCCAACGTAATGACGCCAACCAACCTGCCTTCATCATCAACAACTGAGGTGGTTACCATGCCATAACGACGGAATAGCATCGCGACTTCTTCTTGATCCATATTAACTGGCACAGAGCGGAAATCTGTCACCATAATTTCTGACAATCGAACAGGCCTGTTTGCCCGCAATAAGCGACCAAGATTAATCTCACCCACAGGATGACCAGCAGGGTCAACAACCATAATGAGATAAAAATCCTGATCATCAACAGGATCAAGAGAGCGTAGATGATCTATCGTCTGACCAACAGTCCAAAAAGGCGGCAGCATCACCATCTCACGCTGCATCATACGGCCAGCTGAATCTTCTTGATAAGATAGCCCTTGTTCAACAATTACCCTATCTTGCGCTGGCAGATTTTTTAAGACAGCATCAAGCTCTTCAGGCTCAAGCTCTTCAGCAATGGTGACAGCATCATCTGATTCCAATTCAGGAAGCGCTCTGGCAATCGCCTCTGGCCCCATAATATCAAGAACCAATTCACGTGCTTCATCATCAAGATAGGCAATGGCTTCTGGGTCTAGCTCATCACCAAGCGCGCGCAGCAAATCACGGCATTTATCAGGTGTCACACGTTCTAGCAAATCAGCCAAATCAGCAGAGTGAAGCGGAGCGGTCAAAGCACGCACCCGCTCTAGTGCCTCATCTTCAAGCGCTGCCATAATCGCATCTTCAACCTTAGGCGTCAGACCATAAAGCGATTTTGCTGGCACTTGCGGTTGCTCAAAAGGCTCTGATGAAGGGCTAGCCGCAGCAGAAAAAGATGCCTGATCCGTCTCTGTCACGCTCTCCTGATTTATCGTATCAGGGCTTATCTTATCGCTAATGTGGCTGCTAGATGGGGATTTTTGCGCTGTTGTTTGTGCGGTCTTTTTCGTCTTTGTATCAGCTGAGGATTGCCCAGTTGATTGTCTGGCGGATTGTCTGGAGGACTGCAGGGATGATTGCTGGTTTTTCTGCGCCATGCTGACCTCCTATGACTGACTAAAATCTCACCTGAACCTATCGTGATTAAAAGGACCTGTTATTCATTGAATCTTAATGCACCTGTTATAATATTATCATAAATTCACGGTGAAATAAAGGTTAGACACCCTTTGAAATAAAATTACAAAACCCATTTTGAAAGATTATGATCAAGAAATTACAATCTTTAATATTCATTTCAAGACTAGGATAAATAAGGCAGATTATGAGTTTTATTCGCAATGATTTTGGTAATGATATGCCAGTTTTTAACGGGGAGCGATTTCCCTTTATTGGCGGCGATCTGCAAACATTGCGCAACAGCTTTGTCAGTGAAATACCTGCTATTGCCCCAGGCATTGATGCAACTATCCAGCTTGATGATGGTGATAAATTATGTATCGCACGCCATGAAATCAACCGCCCTGCAAAAGCTGTCATGATTGCCATTCATGGTCTGGCTGGTGATTATGACAGCCCCTATATCAGGCATTTGACCAATCAGGCAATGGCAGAGGATTATCATGTCATCCGCGTTAATTTGCGTGGTGCTGGCAAAGGGCGGGCTTTGGCAAAATCATCCTATCATGCTGGTGCTGCAGGTGATCTGTATCAGCTAGTGCAGCAATTACGTTCTGATTATCCAGACTTACCGCTGATTATGGCAGCCTTTTCGCTTGGCGGGACAATGGCTGTTAATCTGGTCGCTCGTCATGATATGACAGGGTTATTATCAGGTCTTGTTAGCTTTTGCGCACCGCTTGATATGCGTGCTTGTGCAGAGCGCTTTCACCAAAGGCGCAACTTTATATATAATCGGCATTTCACCAAAGCACTGGTCGCACAAGCTCGCTCAGGTCCAACCCGTTATCCAGAGAAAATAGCCAGATTATCACAAGCACGCACTGTCAGAGATTTTGATAATTGTCTCACAGCCCCAATGGCTGGCTATCAGGATGCTGATGATTATTATGCAGGCACAACACCACTTGCATTTTTGCCGAATATTTCCATTCCCACCTTACTGGTACATAGTGACAATGACCCTTGGATTCCAGTTTCAGCCTATCAGGCGATACCATCTTTGAAATCTGTCTTTTGCCTAATTACAAGAGGTGGCGGCCATGTGGGATTTCATGACAAACATTCGAAAAAAAGATGCTGGCAATCAGCCATAGCATTGCATTTTGCGTATCAAATAACATAAAACAACCCCAAGGCGATTTTTCATAATAGCAGCCAAAGATAAGCAAAATATGACAGGCAATACCCCTTATTCTGAGCATCATTCACTAGCTGACAACCCTGCCACTGAGCATTATCTGTCACATGCTGGGCTGAGCGTTCGTGTCATCAGCTTTGGTGCCGCAATTCAGGATATCAAGCTAGCAGGCATTGCGCAGTCTTTGGTACTTGGATTTCCTGATAGCAAGCGTTATGAGACAAATCGTGCTTATATGGGGGCAACAGCAGGCCGGTTTGCGAACAGACTTAATCAGGGACAATTTCAGATTAACGGCACGCATTATCAGGCTGATCGCAATGAAAATGAGACACATTGCTTGCATGGCGGAGTATTTGGCTGTGGTAAGCGTCACTGGCATCTAGCCGATAAGGATAAGCGTTCAGCGCTTTTCACAGTTGATGAACCAGATGGCTGGATGGGGTTTCCAGGTGATATCAGCCTTTCTTGCCACTATGAAATCAGTGATGATGGCGCGTTAAATATTACCTATCATGGCACAACAAATCAGCCGACCTTGATAAATCTTGCCCATCATAGCTATTTCAAATTAGATGACTTGCCTGATATTAGTGCCCATCATTTGATGATTGCAAGTGATAGCTATCTGCCTGTGACAAGTGAGAATATCCCAACAGGTGATATCGCTGATGTAACAGATACCGCTTTTGATTTTCGCCAGATGAAAGCCATTGGCACAGGGCGTTTTGATCATAATTTCTGCCTGCCATCTGATGGTCATTTGCGCAAGATGGCCATTCTGAAATCTGCCCATTCAGGCATAGAAATGCATCTTGAAACAGATCAGCCAGGGTTACAATTTTACACTGGCGACCATCTAGATGAGCTTGGCACCACCCATCATGGCAGTTCCTATCAGAAGCGAGCTGGGCTATGTCTTGAGCCACAAAACTGGCCAGATGCACCAAATCATGCGGGATTTCCGCACGCCATCATAACAGCTGATATGCCCTATCAGCAGAGAATGCGGTTACATTTTTTATCCCCTGAGCTTATGATAGAGTAAGCAGAGTTTTGAAGCAAAGCACCCCATGATGATGACCCAATCAACAAGTGATGATTATAGCCCAAGCGAAAGACGTCTTGTCTTGCTAATTTGTGCGCTTGTCACAGGTGTCAGCTTTATCGATACAACAGCGTTGAATGTTGCATTACCTTTTATTCAGCGTGATTTAAATGCCACAGCCACTGATACTTATTGGGTGCTAGAGATTTATCTGCTTGGTCTGGCAGCTTTAATGATGGCAGGTGGCGCCTTAGGTGACAGCCTTGGTCGCAGACGCCCGCTACGTTGGGGCGTTATATTATTTGCGCTCACATCACTCGGTTGTGCGCTGTCTTTTAATGCGGCAATGCTAATCTTTTTTCGTGCATTGCAAGGCATTTCAGCTGCTTTGATGGTACCAGCCTCGCTTGCGCTGATTAATGCCTCTTTTCCGCCAGAGGAGCGCGGCGCTGCCATTGGCAAATGGTCTGCTTTGGTCTCTTTAACCATCCCACTTGGCCCGTTATTTGGCGGTATCGCTGTTGATATGGTGGCATGGCAGGCGATTTTCTGGGTCAATATCCCGCTTTGTATGATTGTCCTCTGGTTAATGCATGGCCTGCGCAGGCCACCTTTTGAGCCGCCTCAATCTGTACCGCTTGATATTGCTGGTTCAATTGCCATCACAATATCTCTTGGTCTTATTACCTTTGGTCTGATGGAAGCAGGCAGATATGGCTTTTTTACTATTCTGCATCTGGCAACCATTCTAGCTGGCCTGATAATGCTGGTTGTTTTTATTATTATAGAAACCAGAATTGCCAATCCAATGGTGCCGCCTGAGCTGTTCCGCAATCGGCGGTTTCTGATTGTGAATTTGCACACATTAGTGTTATTTGCCGCCTTTCAGAGTGCGACATTTTTCCTATCTTTCATGCTTGTGCAATCTTATGGCTTTGGCGCAACACAGGCAGGGGCAGCAGCTCTACCGATTTCGATTTTAGTGACGTTACTGTCTCGGCAAGCTGGCAAATATACCTCTTTGCATGGGCCTCGCTTTATCCTGATTATCTCATCTGTGCTGATGGCATTAGCATTTGCGCTGATGAGTTTAACAGATGGCAGCTATTGGCAAAGCCTGTTTGTGCCGATGCTTATCTTAGGATTAGGGGTGGCGGCTTTTGCAGCCCCTGTTACCACTGTTGCTATGGCATCAGCTGGCCCTGGCAAGGATGGCCTTGCGAGCGGTGTGAATAATGCTGTGGCACGAATTGGCCCTTTGCTGGCCATTGCTGGTTTTGGCTATGTTATCGCTGGCGATTTTTCAACAAGCATTGAAACAAGCCAGATGCTGGCAGAGATGCCAGCTTATGTGAAAGAGTATCTGATAGCGCATAAAAATGAGTTAGGCGGCTTGGTAACACCAGCTGACTGGCCAGAGACTATTCGCCAGCAAGCAGCAGAATCCATAGCACAAAGCTATGCAGATGCTGTCAAAAACATCATGCAGATATCAGCCTTTTTGATGATTTTATGTGCGTTTCTGGCATTACTTTACCGCAAGGAAGATGCTGTTTAATCCTCTTTGGCTTGACGGTAACTCATCTTTTCAGGCTCAATACAGAGTAAAAAAGGTGGGAAAAATGGTGAAAAAATTTTTGAAATTTGCCTATGGGCTAGAGGATTCCAACGCCACACGTGATTATTATCGTGACTGGTCTGCCAGCTATGATGATGAAATTACAGAAAATGGCTATGCAACACCGCGCCGTTGCGCTGAGGCGCTAGCTCGCCATGCTCCAGATAAAAATGGCAAATTGCTTGATATTGGCTGTGGCACTGGTTTATCTGGGATCGCTTTTCGCGAAGCTGGTTTTCGCAACATTGATGGCAATGATCTTAGTGCTGAAATGCTTGCCATTGCCAAAGAACGCGGCGTTTATAATCATTTGGTTGAGATTGATTTATCAAAACCAGATGAAGATGATAACAAGCATTATAACTATATCGCCGCGGTTGGGGTGATTTCAACTGGCCATGCGCCGCCTCATACCATAAATGATATGTTTAAAAAGCTGCCAGTGGATGGATTATTTGTGTTTTCACTCAATGATCCTACTTTGCAAGATGGCTCTTTTCATATTGTTGTTGAAGCACTTGTCGCATCTGGTAAAGCGACATTGCTGGAAGAGACCTACGGCACCCATTTGCCTAAAATTGGGATGAAATCTACTGTCTATGTCTTGCAAAAAAATGCCAGCCAAAAAAAAGCCAGTTAAGTTCGGGGAGGTGAACTTATAACTGGCCTTTTTTAAATTATTGAAGGAAGACAATTCTCTAATTTGGGGTCATCCAACTGCCTTCCTTCCACCTCTTTTTTTCAAAAAGAGGAATTTGAAAGCGCGCCTTATCTAGTCGCGCACAAATGTCACAGCAAATTTCATATCACCATCAAATAACGCTGATGTCTCATGACCTTCTGTCATGAAAAAATGATGACCTGCAATGCGGTTTTCCAGACGATATCCTTTATTTGCCATACGTCTTTTGTGAAATTCCAACGCTGCAGAATCAAAACTATCAGTCAGAATGGTAATCCGCTCTGGATTGGCCTGTGTCAATTCTGATGTCTGCATTTCTATCTCCCATTATGTAACAGCTTTTATCTGTTATCGCTGCTTTTGGATTTTGTAAGGCGATAAGCCTCTCCCACATGAGGCCTATCGCCATGATAGTGATAAAACAGAAAAAATAGATGATAAAGGAAAATAGTGTTAAGGATTATATTTGTAAATTTTTACAAATCATGTTAGTAAATTTTGTAATCAATATTATTGTTATGACTTCACATTAGGATATGGTTATGAATGAGGCGCTATCGGCTAAAATTATGATTGGCCATAAGCTAAAACGGTTGCGTAAAGAGCTTGGGATTTCACAAGCGGCAATGGCAACAGAACTTGGCATTTCTGGATCTTATCTAAACTTGCTTGAAAATAATATGCGCCCTGTGACGGTCCAGCTATTATTTAAGCTTGGCCAGACTTATGATATTGATCTCAAAGATATGGCTGAGGATGAATCAGCTCAGATCACAGCTCGCCTGACAGAGATTTTCGCAGACCCGCTTTTACTGGAACAGGCATTAAGCAGGCGTGATATTCAGCAACTTGCCCAGAATCAGCCAGCAGCTGCGAATGCCATTATGGCGATTTATGATTCTTATGAAACAATGAAATCTGTTGCCCAACAAGGCAATGAAGGCATCGAATCCAAAGCATTGCCGCGCCCTATCGAGACAGTGAGGCGGTTTTTAGAACAATCAGGTAACCATTTCCCTAGCTTGGAAGATGCAGCAGATGCCTGCCGCAAATCAGCCAATATTATGCCAGGACAAAGCTTTACTAATTTGTGTCACTATCTAGAAGAACAATATGGGCTTCGACCCAGAATCATGCCAGCGCATGTCATGGGCAATATGCTACGCCATCATGATTTTCATCGCAGCCAACTAATGCTATCTGAAATCCTAGAAGAGCCGCAGCGTCTATTTCAGCTGGCATCACAAATTGCGCTTATTGGCCATCAAGACACCATTCAGGCCATCATAGACCAATCTGACATCATCGATAATGAGGCAAGGCAGCTTTTACAGATTGCCCTTGCTGGTTATTTTGCTGGTGCTGTGATGATGCCTTATGATTCATTTTTGCGTTCTGCCCAAGAAACACGTCATGATATTGATTTATTATGCAAACGGTTTTCAGCCAGCTTTGAGCAGGTCTGCCACAGGCTGACAACCCTAAACCGACCAAATGCGAAAGGGATCCCGTTTTTCTTTTTGCGTGTTGATGAAGCAGGCTATATCAGCAAAAGGCTATCTGGTGCTGGCGTTGAATTTGCCCGACATGGCGGTGCCTGTGGCCGCTGGATACCGCATCAGGCTTTTCGGGTGCCTGGCACAATCCATGTGCAATGCGCTGAATTAGAAGAAGGGCAAAAATTATTCACCCTTGCTAGAACCGTTGTTCAACCGCGCACTGGCCCACGCCATTATGGCACGCCCTTATTTGTTGTGGCATTAGGCTGTGATCTCAAACATGCCAAGGATATTGCATTAGCAGACCCGCTTATCACAGCAAAAACGCCAACCATCACCCCAATCGGTCTTGGTTGCCAGCTATGTGAGCGCACAGCATGCCAGCATCGCGGTGCCCCGCCGATTGGACGCGCATTGCGCTTTGATAGCTACCGCCGGCAATCTGGCCTGTTTGATTTCGGCTCTTAATCAGCTTTTGATTTACTCAGACGCGCTAGCAACACCGCTGCCCCAGCTGAAAAACCTTCTGGCACCTCGCCATCACTAGCTGTGCCTGCAAGCTGGTTTGCCATCGCCTTGCCAAGCTCAACACCAAATTGATCAAAGCTATTCACATCCCATAAAAAGCCAGAGGCTATGGTGATATGTTCATATAATGCCAAAAGCCGCCCTAGTGCATAAGGTGTAGTGGCATCCCAGCTAATAAAGCTGACAGGGCGCCTGCCATCAAAATGGCGATGCGGCTCTGCTTCGTTTTCCTGACCTTTGGCAAAGGCCTCTGCTTGCGCCAGCGCATTAACAACCAGCATTTTATGACTATCTGACCATGATGCATCTTGATGCAATGGCACAGGCTGCAAGGGCACTAAAATATCAAGCGGGCAAATATCAGCTTCCTGATGCAATGCTTGGAAAAAAGAATGCTGACAGCCCGTACCAGCCTCACCCCAGATTATCGGGCTTGTAAAATAATCAAGCTTCTTACCATTACGGTCAACAGACTTACCATTTGATTCCATCTCAGTCTGCTGTGCCCAGCGGGTGAAGTCTCTCAACCTTTGATCATAAGCCATAATGCCATAGGCAGATTTGCCAACAATATTGCGATAGAAAATTCGCAACGCTGCCATCATCATTGCTAGATTTTGGCGTGGCGGCGTTGATTTGACATGGTTATCCATATCATGAGCGCCTTTCAGCAACTCATAAAACCGCACTGCACCAACCGCAATCATCACTGGCAGGCCAACAGCTGACCATAAAGAATAACGACCACCAATCCCATCAGCAAAACCAAAGATACGATCAGCCTCAACACCCCAATCTGCGGCATGTTGTGGGGCAGCTGTCACAGCGGCAAATTGCCTGTCTGGCATACAACCATTATCGATAAGCCATTGCCGCGCCAAAGCAGCATTTGCCATGGTTTCTTGTGTTGTGAAGGTCTTTGACGTCACAATAAATTGAGTGCGTTCAGCTGTGCATTGTTTCAGCACATCATAAAGATGGCTTGGGTCAACATTAGAGACAAAATGCAAATTTGGCCCATCATGATATGGCGCAAGCCCTGCTGTTACCATGGCAGGGCCTAAATCAGAGCCACCAATCCCAATATTCACCACATCTTTCACAGATTTATCAGCTCTGATCACATCAGTGAAAATGGCTAATTTACGCCCTTCATCCCCTGCTAGTGCTTCTGGCGTGCGGGCAGCCATATGAAGGACAGGCCTGCCTTCTGTCACATTCATGATTTCACGCTCAAAGAGCTTGGCAAATTGCCCTGGCAGATCAGCTGCCTCAGCCATTTTTGCGAAGATATCGAGCGTTTGCGGCGTCATATTATGGCGCGATAAATCAATATGCAAATCATCAACAGACAGGCTCAATGCCTTCTGACGTTCACTATCATCTAGCCTGTCTTTTAAGCTGATATCTGACAGGCTGGCAGCATGATCTTGTAGTGTGGCAAATACTGGATTATCTGTCAGGCGCATGACTTCATCCCTTTCACAGATTTAAAGAGGCTGCTTGGCTAGCTGTTTTTGTAATTGTTTCCCAATTATGAGATGCAATATCACCAGCACTTGCTATCCATGAGCCGCCAACGCATACCACATTTGGCAATGATAGAAAATCATTCACATTAGCAGGACCAATACCACCTGTTGGGCAAAAGCTGATTTGCGGCAAAGGGCTTGCCAAAGATTTCAAGAAAGGCGCACCACCTGCTGGCACGGCAGGGAAGAATTTTTGTACATCAAAGCCTTTTTCATAGAGTGCCATTGCCTCGCTAGCAGAAGCAGCACCAGGCAATAAAGCAATCCCCGCATCAGCACAGCCTGAAATCAGAACATCAGTTGCACCAGGGCTGACAGCGAATACAGCACCGGCATCACGTGCTGCTTTGGCCTGTGCGCCATCTAACACGGTCCCTGCGCCAATCACCATATCTGGCACATCACGCGCAATCGCTGCCATCGCATCAAGAGCTGCCGGCGTGCGCAATGTCACTTCAATCGCATGAATACCGCCTGCTATTAATGCCTGCGCCAAAGGAACAGCATCATCAGCATTATCAATCACAATCACAGGCATCACAGGGCCAAGGGCAAGAATAGAGCGAATATCAGTCATTATTTTTATCTCTTTTATGTGTATTAGCGTGAGCGACGTATTGGATATGGCTGGTATCAGACAAGCTTGATACCACCACCACTTTCAGCAGATGCAACAGTTTGACGGTAGCTGGCAAATAAATTTCTGCCAAAACCAGCTTGATTAGCAGATGCATAATTGGTTATTGGCGTGCGCTTTGATAAATCAGCAGGCGTTGAAATCTCACCTGATATCGCATCAATCGTTACCATATCACCATCAGCAAGATAGGCGATAGGGCCACCTAAAATCGCTTCTGGTGTGACATGTATCGCTGATGGCACCTTGCCAGAAGCGCCAGACATTCTACCATCTGTCATCAAGCCAACCACAAAGCCCTTATCTTGCAAAATAGATAATAGAGGCGTTAGCGAATGCAATTCAGGCATACCAGTAGCAGCTGGTCCCTGACCACGCACCACAACAATCACATCACGGTTTAACTCACCTGCCTTGAACGCATCTTTTACCTGTTGTTCTGTTTCAAAAAGCGCCACAGGACAGGTGATTTTATGCCTATCTTCGCGAACGGCAGAAATTTTCATCACAGCGCGGCCTAAATTACCAGATAGCATTTTCAGACCACCAGTTGCCGCATGTGGATTCTTAACAGGGCGCAACACTGCCTCATCAATAGATTTGGTGCTTGCGGGACGCCACTTTAGCCCATTATCTGTCAATAGTGGCTCTGTGACATAATCACAAAGGCTGTCACCCCAAATCGTCTTGGCATCACCATGAAGCAAACCAGCTGATAACAGCTCAGATATCACAAAGCCCATGCCACCAGCAGCGTTAAAATGATTCACATCTGCTGTACCATTAGGATAAAGACGCGCCAAAAGAGGTGTCACCTCTGATAAAGCATCAAAATCATCCCAAGTCAGAATAATACCAGCCGCAGCAGCCATGGCAGGCAAATGCAGGCTGTGATTGGTTGAACCGCCTGTGGCATGAAGACCAATAATCGCATTAACGAATGAACGCTCATCAAGCACTTGACCAAGTGGGCGAACATCTTGGCCATGGCGCGCAATTTTAATAATCTGTTCAGTAGCAGAGATAGTCAGCGCATGACGCAAATCATCATGTGGATTGACAAAGGTACCACCTGGCAAATGCAGACCCATAATTTCCATCAGCATCTGATTGGAATTGGCAGTGCCATAAAAGGTACAAGTACCAGCACCATGATAGGCTCCCATTTCAGCCTTTAAAAGCGCATCACGCCCCACCTCACCTTTGGCAAAAGCGATACGAACAGCTGCCTTTTCTTCATTTGGCAGACCTGATGGCATTGGCCCTGCTGGCACAAAGATGGTTGGCAAATGACCAAAAGCGAGCGCCCCCATGACAAGGCCTGGTATAATTTTATCACAGACCCCAAGGCATAATGCCCCATCATAAACACCATGAGACAACGCAACAGCTGTCGACATAGCAATCACATCACGAGATGCAAGCGATAATTCCATACCTGGCCTGCCTTGTGTCACACCATCGCACATGGCAGGCACTCCGCCAGCCATCTGAGCCGTTGCCCCATTAACACGCGCTGCAGCTCTTATAATCTGCGGATAATTTTCAAAAGGCTGATGCGCTGACAGCATGTCATTATAAGCACTGACAATAGCGATATTTGGCTTGAATTGCTGAGATGCGCCAGTGATATCATCTTGGTCAGGGCCAGCTGCTGCACCAGCATGTGCCAAATTAGAACAAGAGACACTGCCTCTATCTTGATCTGATGAGCTTTCCATAGCGGCAATAGCAGCCAGATAGTCAGCACGGCTGGCAGCACTGCGTTCTATGATATTTTGAGTAACTTTTTCAACAACAGGATGAAGTGACATGTTTTGTCCTAGTCCTTTTTGGAATGCGGCGCATAGTTAAGAAAATAAAACCAAATCATCACCAAGCACATTCTGCAAATAGTGCATAGGCAACATCTTATCTGATTTTGCTGATTCAAAAATAGCTGCTTTTTCAGCTGATGGTAATAACAAGCAATGATGCTTTATCTGTGCAATCATTGCCATATTCATTGAAATACGGGGATGAACAGGTGCGCCCATAGGCCCAGTTGTAATGATCTGAGGCATAGCATCAGGGCTAAAGGCATCATCATCACCAATCATGGCCGGGAATAATGAGGCAAAATGGCCATCAGTGCCCATACCAAGCAATGCGACATCCATTTCCGTGCCAATTTGCAATGCAGCATCTGGATTATCAAATAGCGGGATAAAATGGGCATCTGCCGCTTTATCTTTTAACAAATGCTGGCTGGCAAGGCGATGATTAGAATCTTTGTGATCTGATGGAACGGCACGTTCATCAACCAGCGTAATCGTCACCTTTTCCCACGGGAATTCTGCCTGTGACAGCGCATCAAATACAGGCACAGGGCTAGAGCCGCCAGAAATAACAAGCACAGCCTGACCACGGTCTTGCAAACCAGAGGATAAACCATCCATCAGGAAATCAGCAATTTTCAAAATATCCATTGCCTAGCTCTCATCTTCTGTAATTTGGGGATCATACCAGCTATGTTTAGCGCCAGCAAATAGCCTATTTTGGGCATCTGGGCCAAAGCTGCCAGACTGATAGATTTCTGGGTCGATAGCTGCTGCGGCTGCGATAATCGGATCCATAAATGCCCAAGCTGCCATCACCTCATCATGACGCATGAATAAGGTCTGGTTGCCACGTGCCACATCCATCAGCAATCTTTCATAGGCATCTGGCAATCTTTGTTTAAATGTCTCACCAAAAGACAGATTCAACTCTGATGGGAAAAGTCGCATGCCGCCAGGGCCAGGCTGCTTACTGATTAATTGTAAGCGCAGACCTTCTTGTGGCTGCAATCTTATAATCAGCTTGTTTGGGACTTTTGGTTGCGCTTCTGAGCTGGTGGCAAAAATATCATGACTACGCTCTTTGAAGGTAATCACAATTTCAGAAGCTCTTGTTTTCAAACGTTTGCCAGTACGCAGATAAAAAGGCACCCCTGCCCAGCGCCAATTTTCAACAAACAACTTTAACGCAACAAATGTATCAGTCTTGGATGTGCTGCCAAGCGCATCTTGATAGGATGAGACTGGTTCGCCATCAATCTCACCAGCGCCATATTGGCCAATGGTCAGATAATCATCTAACTGTTCGATATCACATGGGCGCAAGGCACGAAGCACACGCAATTTCTCATCACGCACTTGATCAGCTTCAAATTGTGCTGGTGGCTCCATCGCCACAAGACATAACAGCTGCATGAGATGATTTTGAATCATATCACGTAACGCGCCATAGCGATCATAATAAGAGGCACGGCCTTCTAAACCAACAGATTCAGCAACCGTTATCTGAACATTGTCGATAAATGTATTATTCCACTGGCTTTCAAAAATCGTATTGGCAAACCGCAATGCCATTAAATTTTGAACCGTTTCTTTACCAAGATAATGGTCAATTCGGTAAATATGACTTTCCTTAAAAACAGCCTGAATTTCATCATTGATCTGACGCGCTGATGCGCTGTCATGACCAAGCGGCTTTTCAACAACAACACGTGCCGCAGCTGTCACCAAACCAAGATTATCTAATAGCTGGCATGACACACCAAATAAGGCTGGTGAAATAGCCATATAATAAATAACAGGTCTGTCATCTGCTGCTTTGCAAGCGATAAACTGCTTTAGCTGCTCACCACCGCCGCCAGATGAAACATCAAGCTGGATCAGCGTTATCAGCTGTAAAAAATCATCAAAGCGCTTTTCTATAGCGGCATCCTCGGCAAAGGCAGAGGCACAAAAAGGCCGCAATTTTTCAGCAAATTCATCATGAGATACGGCTTGGCGTGCTGCTGCTACAAGCCTGAAATCCTCACTAACTTGTCCATCAAGATAACGGTAAAATAAGGCCGGAAAAATCTTTCGCAATGCCAGGTCACCCGTACCACCAATTACAACATAGTCGCTTGGTGGAATGATAGCTGATTTGGGTAATGCCATCTGTGTATCAGTCATATTTCATTATGCCTTAGTCATTTGTAAAACAGATTGTCCAATAATCTGTCGTTTTGACATCATTTTTAAAAAGACATCTCTATCTGGCGCAAATTGCGCATAAACAGGCAAAAATGCCCCACCAAGAGCACGTGCTTCATAGCCAATGCCGCCTGCTTCTAGCTCTGGCAATCTGATGCCCGCTAAATCATAGCGGCCAATTGCCTGTTCAATTTTACTGATGAGAGCCGCTAGCTGTGCTGGCGGCAAAGTGCCATCAATCACTACTTTTTCTGTATCAAGAACGGCCTGTGAATTCACAATGGCTGATGCCAGCACGATTGCTGCCTCATCAGACCAGCTATCAAACAAAGATAACACCTCGCCAGATAATGTTTCATAGCCATGAAGCGATTGAATTTCATGCCCTTTGGCTTGCAAGCGGCGCTCTAATTCACGCAAAGACGCTTTTGCCAAAATCTGCTCTGGCTTCCTATGATCAACAGGCAGGCCTGTTGCCATTGTCCCCACTGATGCCGCATTACCAGAATAGCCTGTCAAAAGCTTGCCATTCATCACAATGCCGCCGCCAATAAAGGTGCCAACATAGAGATATAAAAAATCATGTTTCTGGCGCTCTTTATTCAGCGATAATTCAGCCAAGCAGGCCGCTGATACGTCATTCATCATCGATACAGGCAGATCAATCAACGAGCTAACCTGCTCTGCTAAATCAATTTTTTGCCACGCATTCACAACATGTTCTGATGTTTCAAACTCATGTGACCAGCCTGCCAAAGAACCAGGGGCAGCCAGACCAACGCCAATAAGCCTTTTGGCATTTTCAGGCGACAATGAGGCTTGCAAATCCTTTACCGCCTGCTTAATGGCTGGCAAGGTTTTGGCAGGCTCTGGGAAATCATGGAAACTGGTTTTACGCTCCATAATAGAGCCATCAAACCCCATTAACAAAATGTCTAGAGAGCGCCTGCCTAATTTGACACCGATGGAAAAAACACCTTCTGGATTGAGGTGCAGACCAGTTGACGGCTTGCCAACCCGCCCTCTTTGTTTCGCACCTGTAATGATATAACCATCTTCAATTAAGCGGTTCACAATCACAGAAATTGTCTGTGGTGTCAGATTGGTTAGCCGTGCCAATTCAGCTTTCGCAATACCAGATTCAGAACGAACCAAAGACAGGATTAGACGCTCATTATACTGGCCTAATCCCGTCTGATTGCTACCTAATTGCCGCTTTAACTCACTCATTGACAATCAATCACCTATATGAGGTTGAATTACAGCTTTGCCAAATAGGCTGCCATATCAAGCATCCGATTAGAAAAGCCCCATTCATTGTCATACCAAGACATCACACGAACTAGCCCACCTTCGACGACCATTGTCTGATCTAGCGCGACAGTTGATGAGGCTGGGTCATGATTAAAATCAATAGACACAAGTGGTTTATCTGTGACTGCCAAAACACCGTTTAAAGCACCATTAGCAGCATCTGATAGCAAGCCATTCACTTCTTCAACCGTTGTCGAACGTGCTGGCACA
The DNA here is from genome assembly GCA_049890115.1 of Puniceispirillaceae bacterium (SeqCode). GTDB lineage: Bacteria > Pseudomonadota > Alphaproteobacteria > Puniceispirillales > Puniceispirillaceae > UBA685. The sequence goes on from JBMHCC010000006.1 coordinate 88,283, forward strand.
AATTTGAGATCAACCATAGACACATTAGCCGTTGGCACACGCACAGCTGAGCCATCCAATTTGCCTTTAAGCTCTGGCAAAACAAGACCCACAGCACGTGCCGCACCTGTTGAAGTTGGAATCATCGACATTGCAGCTGCTCTGGCACGGCGCAAATCTGAATGCAGCGTATCCTGAAGCCGCTGATCACCTGTATAAGCATGAATGGTTGTCATATAACCTGTTGAGATGCCTATCGCATCATTCAACACCTTAGCAATCGGTGCCAAACAATTTGTCGTACAAGATGCATTTGAAATAATCTGATGCTCAGCCGTTACAGATGTGTGATTAACGCCATAAACACATGTCAGGTCAGAATCTGTACCAGGAGCTGAAATCAAAACACGCTTTGCACCAGCTGCCAGATGCTGCGCCGCTGCTTCACGCTTGGTGAAAATGCCAGTACATTCCATCACAATATCAACACCCTGCCAGTTAATGGCTGTTGGGTCACGTTCCGCTGTCAACGCAATATCATGACGCCCTACTTTCAGCCTGCCATCTTCAAGCACGGCCTCTGGACGCAAGCGACCATGAATAGAGTCATAATTGAGCAAATGACAATTTGTTTCTGGCGCCCCTAAATCATTGATCGCCACAAATTCTAATTCTTTGTTATCTGCTTCTAAGGCGGCGCGCAAAACGGAACGTCCAATGCGCCCAAAACCATTAATCCCAATCTTGATAGCCACTTTAAGCTCCATCTATTTCGGCTGTTATTTATAAATAAGAGTGATTTATTAATTAAATTCATACAAAAAAACAAGCAAAACTTTCAGATGCCCTTGATTTTTATAGGCTTCGGCAAATCTTTAATGGCATGAATGAAGCGTTATTTGATAGTCCAACACTTGCCTTATCAAAATGGCTAGCCATCACTGCTATTCATTGCGCTCTTGCGATTGTGGTTGTTGAATTTGGCGCACGACAAAGACGGCTTATCATTCCCCTGCCCCATCAACTTCTTGGCAACCCCGCTACCAGAATAGCAACAGGCGCGGCACTTGGCCTATTTGCTGGGCTTACCATTCATCTTATCAATCAGATAGCTGGCAGAATGACAGGGATTATTTTGCATGCTGGATTTTTGAGCATCTGGTATTTAGAAATTGCGATTTTGCTCGCTTATGGTTTTTTTAAATCAGTCTTTGATGATGAGCTGCCCTTTGAAATCACCTTATTTATCAGCTTTATATTGATGGTCAATGCTGGCTATTTTACACTTATGTTAAGCTTGTCTTTGTTGCGGGCACCAAGTTTATCGTAAGAAATTTGTTTGGAGGGTCTTATGGCAAAACCAACAGCTTGTGAGGTGTTTTCAGCATCAGATAGAGTATCTGATCTCAAAAAAGACTTTATTTGCGTTAATGATGATTTGCATCAGGCCATGCTGGAATCACCACTTGCCATCGTGATTTATGCCTTTGCTGTGTTATTCATCATGTTTCTGGTGCGTCGTGCGTCTGCCCCAATAAGAGAAGAGCAAGACAAGGCACGCGCCGCTGCCGCTGCTATAAAGGCTGAAGAACAAGCAAGCGATAAGGATAAATAAGAAATCCTAGCTATGATAATCTTCTATCTCGCCAGCTAATGCTTTTTTGAAAATATATAATTCAGCTGTTGGGACAACCAGATCAAAGCCTTCGTCGCGGCGGCGTTTGGCACCAGCACCACCTGAGCAGAAAATAGAACAATATTTTCCAGCAGCCTTTGTCGCTGCCAAAATCTTGGCAATGGCTTCCTCTAATTCTGGATGTGCGCCTTCTGGGCCTGGGCGCAACCCAAGTGCAATGGCCAAATCTGTTGGCCCAATAAAGATACCATCAAGCCCTTCGACATTCACAATCTCGTCAAGATTTTCAAGCCCCTCTTTTGTCTCAATCATAGCCAGCTTGATAATTTCATCATTGGCATGGTAAAAATAGTCAGCACCGGCATAATTAAAAACACGTGCTGTGGCAAACGACCTGTCACCTTGTGGGGGATAACGGGTCGCTCTGACAAAGGCTGCTGCTTCATCGCTTGAATTAATCAGCGGACAAATCACACCATAAGCCCCAAAATCAAGCGCCTTCATAATCACTTCTGGCACATTTCCTGGCAATCTGACCAAAGGAACCGCAGGGGTTGCTGAAATAGCCTGCATTAATGGCATCAAATTATGCAAATCAGCAGCACCATGTTGCAAATCAACCGTCACCGCATCAACACCAGATACACCTATTGTTTCAGCCAAAAGCGTTGAATCAGTTGCCATCCAGCCACATAAAGCTGTTTTCTTTTCTGCCCATAATGTTCTGATTTTATTGTTACGCATCTGATCTTCGCCCCTTAGTTGCTCGTCTTCGGTGATAGGCTATCATCATGGCCAATATCTGTAAAAGGTGAAAGAACCATAGCACAAAAAAAACCTGCCCATTTATTGATAGGGCAGGTTTTTCATTTTATCACAGGCAAATGATAGCCTTTTGCATCAGGTTTATTTTACATAAGATTGGGTAGAATAATCATCTAATGGCAGCTTTTCGATTATGCCTTTGGCGCTGACATAATCAACAAAGCTCTGTGCATAATCAAGATAAGTATCAACCAGGCGGCCATCATCAGACACAGTCTTGAAAGTAAGGTAGCCATCACGGCCACCAGCTATATAATTATTGGTGATAACCTTATAGCTGCGCTTTTTATCCAGAGCAGACCAGTTTTTATCAAGCGGTCCTTTGAACTCAATAGCCGAAAAACGCTTGCCCTTTGGCTTGCTGGCATCAATGTGCCAGCGCAAGCCAGCCGCATAAGGATAAGCCCCTGTCGAGCCATCTGGCGTTAACGCATAATCCAATGCTTCTTCCAAAACCTGATGAATTTCAGCACCAGTCATCTGTAATTCAACCAATGTATTGGCAAATGGCAAAAGCTGATAGGCATCACCAATCGAATAATCACCAGCGGCAACATCAATGCGAACACCGCCGCCATTTTGAATGGCAATATCACCCGTTCTGGACATGACTCTGAAAGCATGAGCCACCAAATTGGAGATATCAGAGCCATTTTTTGCTGTATCAGCTGGCTGACAGATTTTGGACCTTCCCTGACCTGGAATGCGCTCCAAACATAAAGGTGATGCAATTTTGCCGATAATGGTCTGTTTCAGCTCATCAACCTGCCCAGCAAATCCAGCCAATCTCACAGCAGCACTTTCATCTTCTGCCACGATTGATAGATTGGGATGCGCGTTCACAGTTGCAATCGCTGCATCTCTAGCCGTGCCATCTAATTCCACTCTTTGGCCATCTGCATTTTTGCGCCGAAAGCTATCAGCTAGCATCATGTGCGGTGTACCAGAACAGTCTGTCACATTACCCTTATCATCGAATGACACCTGCAATTCACCCAGAATTTGGCTATATTGCCAGGCTTGGGCGATACAGACTTGATTGCCATCACTATCCTTTGAGACGGTTGGATAGGGTCCCTCAGATTTTTGGCCTAATGCCGAAAAATCACCAAGTAATGAATGAGAGTCACCACCAATAATCACATCAACGCCGCTTAATGCCGGTGCCAATGCAATGTCATTTTCATATTGGTAATGTGTCAGCAATATAATGTGATTAATGCCTTTGGCTTTTAATATATTGATTTCAGCTTGTGCTGTTATGGTCTCATCAGTAAAGATAGTTGTCTCATCAGGGCTGGATGACATTTTGGTTTTATTGGCAATATCAATCCCAATAATCCCTATTTTCATGCCGCCACGCTCGATGATGACATGCGGGATAATATAATCCGTGGCAGTCTGTTTTGTGAGCGGCGATACACCCACTTCAGGCTTTACATTGGCACCTAAAATGGCCGTGTTGCATGAGCCGTCATTCAGATAATCAAGAAATCGTTTTAAGCCTGCATCACCATCATCAAATTCATGATTACCAAGCGCAAAGGCATCAAAGCAAACCTCATTCATCAATGCCGCATCTGCCTCACCTTTGAATAAGGTGTAATAGAGATCACCGCTAATAGCGTCACCAGCATGTAATTTCAAAACTGACTGATTGGCTGCCTCTAGCTCTTTGAACTTTGTGACCAGCGCCGGAAACCCGCCTGATCTGACACGCGTTTTCTCATCACCTAAAACCAGATCGAGACCCCCATCTGCCTCAAGATGAGAGTGATGATCATTTATATGTAAGATGGTTAAATCACCAGCCAATGCCTGACCAGCTGCGCATAATAATGATGCCATTATCGCTGATATCGCGCGGTTTTTGAGATGTTTCATAAAATGCCCTCCAATAGCAAAGCTGACAAAATCAAATTGCCAGAATGTGTGGATTAAATGCTGGTTGCCAGCCTCTGATACCAGTCTCTGATAGTAGTTCCAGAAACTAGTCTATGAAAAATCTATGAAAAAATGATTAAGATATTTGGTCTTCACGCACTTTGAAAGCGATGACCCATTTTGGCCATTGTCTCAAAAGATTAACGAATACTACATTAGATATAACTGATTCGATCTTTGATGAGACAGGAGAGAGGGAGCTCATGAGACAAATCGCAAAATATGTAATGTTGGTTAGTTTTGTAGCAGGCATTCAGTCAGCATCAGCTTTGACATTCAAATCTGATGGCTCGGTGGTGCAATCTGATGGCACAGTTGTTCGGAAATCTAGCGAAAGTCGTTATTTTGAAGCATTGCAGAATTTCCAGCAGGGCTTACCTGTAACAGGCTTTCCCACTGCCCCTGAGAAAGCAACTGGCTTGCTTGGGCTCTTTGCATCAGATTCAAACCCGCCAGGATATTTTGGCTCTGACATTGTCGCACCTGGTGCGCCGCTAATTCCGCTGCCATCAGTGATTGATTCAGATGACCCTGTGGCATCTATTGCTGAAAATCTGGGTATGAGTGCTGAACAATTCACATCTGTCTTGGTCACAACATCAAGTGATGAATGGCGCGCCGAAAATGACATTCCAGATACTGCAATCGATAGTTTTGTATCAACCACAGATGATTTTATAGCAGCGGAAAAAGAAACAAGACGTCTTGCTGCTGAAGGCATTAATGCGATTAATGCGACAACGATTTCGGTTGAGGACATCACATCTGGTGCCTTAGATAGCAGCTTTGGCATTGAAACAGCGATTGTGAATGCCAGCCCAGAAGTGACCATCGCCTATGAGAGACGGTTGAATGAGGTGATTGCTCAAGAATCTGGTCTCTCACTCGATAATATCAAATTCATTCAATCAGCTGTTGCGGGGGCGGCCACGCCTGCAGAAGCTGCTGCACGGGCTGCTGCGGCACAACAAGTCTATGATGCTGCCAATTCACCACAAGGTCTGGCAGCATCTGCGCTGATTGCAGCTGAAGAAGCAGATAGGCTCAATGCAGTTGCAGAACGCCTAGAGGCACAGGCACAAGCATCAGGCAGTGCAGAGGCAATAAAAGCAGCACAAGATGCTTTTGCAATCGCTGAACAAGCAGCAGAGACAGCACGCCGTGCTGGTGAGACAGCTGCCAGAGCTGGTGAAAATGCCGCAAGAGCAGCAACTGAAGCTGTGCAAATTGATATTGCCGCCCAATCTGGTGAGGCCGCTCGCCAAGCAGCATTAGAGGCTGGCAAATCAGCAGAAGAAGCTGCTAATGAGGCTGTGGCAGCCTCTGCGGCTGCCTCTGCTTATGAATCAGCACAAAATGCGGCAATTGCTGCTGGCAATTCTGCTAATGAAGCGGCCCAAATTGCGGCAAATGCGGCGCAACAAGCAGCTAATGCTGCTAATCGGGCAGCGAATGAAGCAGCGGCAAATGCGGCTCTTGATGCGGCTGGCAGAGCTGCCAAAAATGCTTATGATGCTGTTATCGCCAATGGCGGAACCGTGGAACAAGCACAGCAGGCAGGCGCACAAGCTGCGGCATCAGCGCAATAATTGTTAAAAAGATGCATTTGACCAGAAAGGCGGTTCTTGATTTAGTAATGTGAGGAACAACATCACATAACAAAAAAGGCCGCCTTTCATGAAATTCGGAATTTTAGGCGATGCAAAAATCGCCCGTGAAAAACTAATCCCAGCCATCACAAAAGCCGGTCATGAGATTGTCGCCATTGGCAGACGCAATCCTGACAAGCCATCTGATCACCCGCTCTATCAGGGCATGGCGCAGCTTAGCTATGATGATATGCTGGCAATGGCTGACATTGATGCTATTTATAACCCTTTGCCAAATCATCTTCATGCCTCTTGGTCACGAAAAGCAATGCAGGCTGGCAAGCATGTGTTATGCGAAAAACCAATGATACTATCTGAAGCAGAGCTAGATGAGTTAGAGCAGACAAGCCATAAAACAGGACAAATCATCTATGAAGCCATCATGGTGCGTCACCATCCACAATGGCACTGGCTGCGCAATCTTGATTTAGGTGATGTCCATCATGTTCATGCGCATTTCTCATATCCACCACAACCAGATGGTAATATTCGTAATTATGCTGATATGGGTGGTGGTCCTGTTTGGGATATTGGCTGCTATACGCTGCTAGCTGGTATGATGGCCTTTGGTACAAGGCCAGAATTACAGAACGCCCATCTTGAAATGGAAGACCATCTTGACGTGGAAAAAACAGGAACAGCCACGATTGATTTCGGCCAAGGCCGCATCTTGCAGATGAGTGCATCAAGTGCGATGGGATTATCACAATTTGTTCATGTCATTGGCAGCAAAGGCTGGGCACGTTTAGATGTGCCATTTAATGCACCGCCTCAGGCAACTGCGCGCTCTATGATAGGCGGCATTGGCGAAGGCAGGCTTGTCACCTTTGATGAATGTGATCAATATGAGCTGATGGTTCGTGATTTTGCCGCCCATTGCCAAACAGGCACCTCACCCTATCTAGATGATAGCCGTGATCTGGTTCGTATTTTGGGCGCCATTGTCAAAATGCGTAACGCTTAAAAAGGGTAATAAGCCTCAACCGCAACAGAGGCAATGACGCTAGTGGCGCCATTATCATCATCAATGACATTTTGACCGCCATGAACAACGCAAACCTCAGCTTTACCGCGTGGTAATTTGGCTGCCACTTGGGCTTTATCAACAGCATCTGGTTGTTGCACGCCAACTGTAACATTCACTTTCATCATTTCATGAGGCAAATCAAGAGAGCGAAATAAAATCAATGACGAGTGACGAATAGCATCATCTATCGCACGGCAGGCCGCTTTGGTGTAATCCTCGCCATACAGATCTGTGCCCATACCCATTTCCAGAATAATCCGTTTCATGATGAGGCTCCCATCTTGCTATCAAATCTAGTGCCTGAGACATCAAATGACACCAAAATCGCAGCTTGCACCAAAATCGTAACGCTATTGCCATCATCAGGTTTTGGGATATCAAGCCCGCCTGTCACAGCCTTTGCTGAAATTTGACCATAAGGGAAAACAGATTTCACCTTTTCCAAATCAACCTCATCTGGCTTTTGCGCGGCGATTTCAACATCAATCAGCATATCATCTTTCGCAAAGCCAAGCGCATCAGCGACATTTAAAGAATTGCGCCATAACGCATTCTGGACAGCACGCATGGCAGCAGAGGTATAATTCTGTTGGCGCAAAGATGTTCCCATCCCTAATTCCATTGCCACTCGTTTGATTGTCATGATGCTGTTCCTTTATGCTATAATGTTTTGATGAGTGCAGGCTATGCACTTCAGTTTGTTTTGGTCTTATGCTGGCATGCCCAATCAGCAAAGGCAGCCATAGAGGTAAATCGTTTATCAGGCACAGGATTGCCAGCAACCTTGGCAGTCGCCCCCCATGACCCGCCACCTTCTAAATTCTGCCTATCAATCCAAATAGATGACAAATCAAAAGATTGCGCTGGCTGAATATCATGAAATAGCGATTGGGCAACATGAAGGATATGTTCTTTGGGTGCGTTCAAATCATCTGCTAGATGGGTAATCATATAATCAAAATTAGCTGGATTTGGTTTATAGGACCCTACATCTTGTGCTGTATAAATCGCATCAAATTCTACACCTAGCCGCGCATTTGAGCTAGCAAAACTGGCACGATCTACATTTGACAAAATCACAAGCTTGAAGTGCTTTTTTAATTGGCGCAACGCATCAGCGCTATCAGGAAATGCAGGCCAAAATGGCACAAATTCACCAAAATTATCATCTAATTCATCAGTTGTTTTCAGCTCATGCATAGCAGCAAAGCGACGATGCGTTTCTCGTAAAATTTGAGGATATAGCATCGCTGGCTGTTCGGCCTGTACTTGGCTTTCACATTTGGCAAAATCTTCCAAACAAGCATGGCGTGTCATCTGGCACTTATTAGCCATCAATAAACGCTGAAATCCATCCCAAATACCACTTTCCCAATCAATCAATGTGCCATAGCAATCAAATGTCAAAATTGATTTATCTGAAAGTTCCATATCCGCGCTCTTTTTATTCTTAACAGCTTTTTTGCCAGTATCATTTTGCAAAACTATGGAGCGGGCGACGGGGTTCGAACCCGCGACCCCGAGCTTGGGAAGCTCGTGCTCTACCAACTGAGCTACACCCGCATTTATCCAGCCTATATGATAGCACAGCCAGATTATCGTCACAAAGAATTAAGCATAAAAAAAGGCAGGGACTATACAAACCCCCTGCCCTTCTTTTAACAATTGTCTTTTGGCTTAGTTCGGGATTTTACCCTGCACACCTTCAAGATAATAGTTCATTGCCCATAGGCCGCCATCATCTAGTGCTTCGCCATCTTTCAAAATCACATTACCCTGATTATCTTTCATTGGGCCTTGGAAGATAACAAGAGAGCCATCAGCGATACCATCACGTGCAGCAGTAGCAGCAGCAGCAACATCAGCAGGCATGTTTTTAAATTCAGTCAGCACGAGGAAGTCATCACCGATGCCTTTCCATGTGTTACCTGCCCAATGGTCAGGGCCTTCACCTGTTGACCATGAATTATTCATTGCAGCCTCAATCTGAGAGATATAGTAAGGACCCCAATTATTCACAGATGCGAATAGCTGTGCGTTTGGTGCAAAATCATGCATATCTGATGACTGGCCAAAACCAAGCACACCTGCTTTTTCAGCTGTCTGCAACATAGCTGGGCTATCTGTATGCTGTGCCAAAATATCAGCACCTTCAGCAATCAGAACCTTAGCAGCATCAGCTTCTTTCACTGGGTCATACCAGTTATTGACCCATACTACTGAAATTTCAGCATCAGCATTCACAGAACGCAGACCCTTGGCAAAAGCGTTAATGCCCTGAATCACTTCTGGAATAGGGAATGCGCCAAGATAGCCAATCTTATTTGATTTCGTCATCAGACCAGCAACAACACCCTGGACATAACGACCTTCATAAAAGCGAATATTACCAGTGGCCATATTGGTTGAACGCTTATAGCCGGTGATATGATCAAACTTAATTTCAGGGAATTCTTTTGAGACCTTCAAAGTAGGATCCATATAACCAAATGATGTTGTGAAAATCATCTGATTACCTTGCTTTGCCAGCTCGCGAATAACACGTGTCGCATCAGGGCCTTCTGGCACATTTTCAACAAATGTTGTCTCAACCTTGTCACCAAAATGAGCCACAACTTGCTGGCGGCCTAATTCATGAGCATAGGTCCAGCCATGGTCACCAGGATTTGTTAAATAGACAAAGCCAACCTTCATGCTATCTGCTGATGCGCTGGCACTCATGCCCATGGCCATCAGACCTGCCATAGCCCATTTCCCTAATTTCAGAAATTTCATTTATTTACTCCTCATTTGATTAGCGCGTTGGAAAGAAAATCCGCCCCAAATGTTGTGGGGCCTTATGAATGACACCGCCACCACGTGACATGCTGACCAAAACGATCACTGTCGCAAGATAGGGTAACATTGATAAAAATTGTGGCTGAATGGTCCAGCCGCGAGCCTGACCAGCAAGCTGCATAATGGTAATACCGCCAAATAAAATAGCGCCAATGACAACACGCCAAGGCTGCCAAGATGCAAACACAACTAGCGCTAGGGCAATCCAGCCACGTCCAGCTGTCATACCTTCTGCCCAATGCGGCGTTAACACCAATGGCAGATAAGCACCGCCAAGACCTGCCATTAATCCGCCAAATAATACGGCCATCCAGCGCACTGCCAACACATTATAACCAAGCGCATGAGCGCTGTCATGATTAGCACCTGTCGCACGTAAGATAAGGCCAGCACGTGTGTGTTTTAGGAAATAAGCCACACAAGCCACTAGGATAATCGCGCCATAAGCCAAAATATCAAGCTGGAAGAGAACACCAAGCAAAGGCAAATCAGATAACAGTGGGATAGTCAAAGCTGGCAGGCCATCTATTGCCTTACCAACAAGAGAGGCACCAAGCAAACCAGACAGACCCGTTCCGAAAATGGTCAAAGCCAGACCAGTTGCCACCTGATTAGTGGCAAGGCCAAGTGCGAATAGCGCAAATAATCCAGCTGTTACCATGCCCCCGAAAGCGCCAGCAAGAATGCCAATGAGCGGGCTTCCTGTGAAAAGGGCTGCGCCAAAGGCACAAACAGCGCCCATCAGCATCATACCCTCAACGCCCAGATTAAGCACGCCGCTGCGCTCAGCAACAAGCTCTCCTGTTGCTGCTAAAATCAGGGGAACAGATGTTAGTAAAATCGTCAGCAATAACTCTTCATACATGGTCATCTACTATAGTATTTGCACAAATTTTAAAAGTGTTATCATCTCTGTGATGAAAAGTTTCTGACTATTTTAGTCTGATGCGGTAATGGGTAATTGTCTCACCAGCAAGCAACATAAATAGCAATAATCCTTTAAATAATCCTGTCACCACTTTTGGAATCCCAAGCGCGATTTGCGCTGAATCTCCGCCTAATTCTGCCAAAGCGACAACCAGACCAGCTATGATCACTGCCATCGGATTCAACCGTGCTAGAAAGGCAACAATAATCGCGGTAAAACCATAACCAAATGAAATATTCGGTTGCAGCTGTCCGATATTGGCAGAGACTTCAATCGCGCCTGCAAGGCCTGCAAGCGCCCCTGATGCCATCATCACAGCAAGGGTGATTCTATCTGGCAGAAAACCAGCAAATCTGACAGCACGCGGTGATAAACCCATCAGGCGCACCTGATAACCTGCCAGAGAGCGTTGCAAAATAAACCAGGCGATAATCGCCAATAACAGCGCAAATGGCACAGCCATATGAAGCTGTCCCAATCGGCCTATGCCAGGCAAATCAATCACCGGTATCAAGGCAGCATCTGGATATAATTTGGTTAACGGAAATCCGAAAGACATCGGGTTACGCCATGGCCCGCGCACTAACCAGTCAATCAACAAAGTTGCCACATAGGTTAGCATCAATGACACCAGAATTTCATTTGTCTGAAATCGAACACGTAATAATGCTGGGATAAAGCCCCAAAAAGCACCAAAAGCCATCGCTGCTAGTGCCATTGGCACCAGAATAAGGGGACTAGTGGCATCAGGAAACGACAACGCCACCCAACCAGCCCCAATCGCGCCAAGAACAAGCTGGCCTTCAGCACCAATATTCCAAATATTAGCGCGGTAACAAAATACCAGACCAACCCCAATAATAATTAGCGGGCAGGCTTTAACAAATAAATCAGCTATCTGGTCAGGACGAGATAATGGCTGGATAAAAAAGACAGATAACGCCTCAAGCGCATCATAGCCAAGGGTTGCAAAAATGATGCCGCCTAAAATGACCGTGATACCTATCGCCAATAGCGGCGTTATGGTCTTTATGGTTGTGGAAACAGCACTGCGTGGTTCAAGGTAAATCATGATGCAACCTCATCCAAGCTAGCGCCACCCATCAGCAAACCAACTTTTTCAGCCGTCATATCAGCTGCAGTAAAGCATGGCGATAAATGACCTTCATGCAAAACAGCAATATGGCTTGATAGCGCAAAAATCTCTTCCAAATCCTGAGATATCAGAAAAATAGCTGAGCCAGCTTCTGCCAATTCAAGCAAAGCCTGACGGATAAGCTGAGCTGCCCCCACATCAACACCCCAAGTGGGCTGGCTGACGATTAAAATTGTGGGGCGTTTAATAATCTCGCGTCCTACCACAAATTTCTGCAGATTACCGCCTGATAGAGACGAAGCTCGTGCCGATGCCCCTTGCGTGCGGACATCAAATGCGCTGATAATATCATTTGTGCGCTCATGCAAAAGCGCATTTTGCAGCAAGCCCTGTTTCACAAATTTATCATCACCAAGGCGCGTGCCATGTGCTGTCATTATGGTATTTTCAACAAGGCTCATCTCTGGGACAGCGGCATGACCATTGCGATCTTCAGGAATAAAACCAAGCCCTTTTTGCCGACGTGCCTCTGGTCCTAAATTGGCTATTGGCGCATCTGCTATTGTGATAACACCAGCATCACCTGCCCCAACCCATTCACCTGTCAGAGCTGCCATCAGCTCATCTTGTCCATTACCTGAAATGCCAGCAATACCCAAAATTTGACCAGCATAAAGCGAGACATTGATATCATAAAGAGCAGTATCAAAAGGACCATCAGCTGGTCTGTTTAACGATCTGACCTGCAATAGTGCGTCTGTGCCAATTTTTGTTTTATCTCGCTTTACATCGCCGATAGATGTGCCCACCATCGCTTCAGCGATTTGGCGCGTTGTATGTTCTTTGGTTGTGATGGTTGTGATTTTTTTGCCACCTCGCAAAATGGTTGCTTTCGGGCAAAGGGTGAGGATCTCATCAAGCTTGTGAGAGATAAATAATATCGCGCATCCCTCAGATGCTAATTGTTTTACTACAGCAAAAAGCTGTTCGATTTCTTGCGGCGTTAGAACAGATGTCGGCTCATCCATGATTAATAATTTTGGGTTTTGCAAAAGACAGCGCAAAATCTCAACGCGCTGTTGCTCACCTACCGATAAATCAGCGACCAGTTTATCAGCCTCAATCGGAATGCCATAAGAGGCAGATAGGTGTTCTATCTTTTCAGATATGCCAGCTAGGTTTTCACTACCATCTAATGCAAGCTGGATATTCTCAGCAACCGTAAGCGCCTCAAATTGTGAGAAATGCTGAAACACCATGCCAATGCCCATTTGCCTCGTGGCTTGCGGGCCTTTTAATGTGACAGGCTTACCTTCGAAAAAAAACTGCCCTTCATCAGGCTGCAAGACACCATAAATCATTTTGACAAAGGTGGATTTACCAGCGCCATTTTCCCCTAAGAGAGCATGGATTTCACCTGGCTCAATAGCAAAATCAATCGCATCATTGGCCGTGAATTGGCCAAAATGTTTGGTGATAGCCTGCGCTTCAAATAACGGCGATACAGACATGTAAATAGCAATCCCAAAGCAGATAGTAACAAAAGCGCAATAGCGCACCGGCCTATGGGGCGTGATTATGTCTGGTTTCGCTAACAGAGTCTATGACAGATCAATCCTATCGAGATAAAATTATCAATTTACCAGCTAGCAGGATTTTGCCTGCAAACCGCCTAGTCAACCAAAGTCGCACCAGTTTCAGTGCGAAAAATCAATCCATCTTTGAGAATATGAACAGATAGCACCGCTTCTTTTGTGCCATCTGGAAAATGCATGATGGCATGAGAGACCATAAGCTCATCATTTTCATATAAACAACGTGGCTCACTTGTCTGCCAGTCGCCAGCCATAAAGCCATCTATAAGCTTTGCCATCTCAGCCTTATTCATGCTGGTGCCTGTCTGATGGCGTACAAATTCAAAATCATCATGATAACAGGCAATCATCGCTGCGCCATCACGGCTCATCATCGCATCTTTGGTTTTTTCAAAAAGTGACATAAAACGCTCCTATTCAGTCATCACTGCCCTGAAATCAGAAAGCCATCATCGCCAAATTTTACTGTGTTAAAATCGGGCGATATCATCGCACCATTTTGTTTCAGGACCTTTAGTCCCATCCGTAATTTAGATTATGCTTATAAAAAACCAAAATGTCCAATTTAAGGCTGGTACAGCATTTTGATGCCTTGTTAAACACCACCTATCACAAAACGCCCCTTCCCAGCTTTCGGCATAGCTGCTATGGCTTATCACATGGAAGAGATTCAAGAATTACAGGAAATTATCGCCAATCTGCAGGCAGAGCTTAACGCCATGAGTGGTGAGCTATATCGTCAGCAAAAAGAGATCACTGCTTTGACAATTCAAATAGGCTATCTGAATGACAAGCTGAAATCAGTCCAGCAAGATAGTGGCATTTTGCGCAGTGATGAAGATATACCGCCGCCCCATTATTGAGCCTGTCATCAAGCAAGCCAGCCAACATTGCGCGCACTTTTCGCAAGCTAGATAAAAAAACGCTGGCAGTCCTTAGCCAATAACGGCAAGACTATGTTAAGGAGAAACCATAAAGCAAGAGGTAGCTATGGGACATTATAAAGGGTCATGCCATTGCGGGGCGGTGACATTTGAAGTTGAGACAGATCTGAGTGCCGCTATGATGTGTGATTGCTCAATTTGCCGCCGCAAAAATGCGGTAATGACAGCTGTCACACAAGATAACATAACAATAACCTCAGGTGAGGATAATCTGAGCCTGTATCAATTCAACATGATGGCAGCAAAACATTATTTTTGTAAAACGTGCGGCATCTATACCCATCATAAGCGCCGGCGTGATGATTTAATTGGTATTAATACAGGATGCCTTGAAAATCTTGACCCTGCAGATTTACCAGAGGTCACCTATATTGAAGGCTCGCAATTCTCAACCGTTGAAAAATAGCAGGGCGGCAATCACAAAAATGCCAAATAAAAAGGCAGCATAAAGCCGCCTTTTTTGGAATCTATCAATCAGGATGAAAGCTGATTATTTTGCAACCAGATTAACCGCATGGCTTTTGCCATTTTTACCTTCTTCCAGCTCATATTCTAGCTGCTGGTTTTCTTCTAAACCTGCTAGACCTGAATTTTGTACAGCTGAAATATGCACAAACACATCATTGCCACCTTCATCAGGGGTAATAAAGCCGTAGCCTTTTGTTGTGTTAAACCATTTGACTGTTCCTGAAGACATATCGTCTCTCCTTGGGTATTTTAAGTGAATTCTCTTTGAAGCTAAAGCACTTAAACCAGTGAAGACGAAAGTGTTGAGCGCCGAAGACCTGCCAATCGACAAGCTTTTAACAACTCTCATAAACAGCCAAGAATTACCAGTGATATTTTTGCTCTTTATGCATTATTCATAAAATTGTCACAAAATAAGAAAAATAGCGCAATGACTGATAATCATATCTTTTCTGTAAAAATCAGCTACTCTCATCCTAAAAGAACTTATGTCATTCAAAGCCTTAGAAGGTAAAAGCCAATCGCAAAACCACCACAAAAAACACCAGCACAGCCACTAAAGATGGCGCAGAATAATTTGCATGGCATTTTATTTATGCTGGCTGGCATGTCTATTTTTGCCATTGTTGATGCGATGGCGAAATATTTGACCCAAGATTATCACCCGATGCAGATTGTCTGGACACGCCAGCTTGGGTTTTTTGTTGGGGCTGTCATTTTAATAGCCTGGCGCGGCACAGTTATCTTACAAACAAAGCGGCGCGGATTACAGATTTTACGTGGCCTATTTGCTGTTATGTCAGCATGGATTTTTATCACAGGGATTGCGATTGTCCCCTTGGCAGATGCTACCTCTGTGACCTTTGTGGCACCTTTGATAGTGGTTGTGATTGGCGCACTTGTCTTGCGCGAGCCTGTTGGGTGGCATCGCTGGTCTGCTGTGATTATTGGCTTTATGGGCACTCTGATTATTTTGCGCCCTGGTTTTGATGCCTTTAATCCTGCCTTGTTATTTCCGTTTTTTGCAGCTTGTTTTTTTGCTGGCCGCCAGATTATCTCACGCTATCTGGCTCAGACAGAAACCATGATAACAACCATTTGTTATACGGCGATTGTCAGCTTTATCGCCACATGCATTCCCTTATACGCGGTCTGGCAGATGCCAAATGTGCCAAGTCATATCTGGCTGATGCTTGCCATGACCCTGTTAAGTGCGATTGGAGAGATTTGCATTATTTGGGCGTTGCAAATTGGTCTGGCCGTAGCCGTTGCGCCAATGCATTACACGATTTTGCTATGGAGCACCTTATATGGCTATCTCTTCTTTAATCAGCTGCCAGATGGCTTTACCGTTGGCGGCGGTCTTATGATCATCGCAACTGGTCTTTATGCACTTTACCGCGAGCATGTGAAACGCACCATGCCATCATGACATAAAGGGGGGAAATTGACATGATAGAGACTATTATTTTGGCTGGCATTATGGGCTGTCTTTTTATGGATATCTGGCAAAGAATGCTGTTTCGGCTGAGCGGCATTGCGCCGTCTAATATGGCTATGATTGGACGCTGGGCTTACCGCGCTCTTGGCAAAGGAATGATTTTCCAACCTGATATTGACATGGTTGACACCTATCGCAATGAAGTGCCTTTTGGCTGGTTTTTCCACTATGTCATTGGCGTTGTTTATGCCGTGATTTATGCCTTTTTGATAGAGGTTCACCTTCTGTCAGACAGCCTGATAGATGGGCTGTTCTTCGGTGCGCTATCGGTGATTGTGCCATGGTTCTTTTTCCTGCCTGCGACAGGTAAAGGCGTGCTAGCTCAGCAAACGCCAACACCATTAAAGATATGTGTTCTGGCTTTCATAACGCACTGCATCTTTGGCATAGGTATTGCTTTTGGCTTTCAGATTGCATCCTAAACACATCATGACCATTAGAT
>JBMHCC010000007.1:0-69950 GCA_049890115.1 Puniceispirillaceae bacterium (SeqCode)
CACCCTGATGAGTGCATTGATTGCGGTGTTTGTGAGCCAGAATGCCCGCCAGAAGCGATTTTGCCAGATTCTGAGCCAGGGGCGCAGGCATGGTTGACTTTGAATAAAGATATGTCTGAAAAATGGCCTAATATCGGACAAAAAATAGATGCGATGCCAAATGCTGATGCTATGCAGGATGAAGATGGCAAGTTCGATAAATATTTCACCGAAAACCCTGGTAGTGGCGCTTAGGTCATCTCTGCTGCGCTTATCTTGCTAGGGTGATTTGATTAAATGGTCATTTTATGTTACCCTGCGCGCTAAGATATTGCCGGATAAGCAGAAATCCGTGCTGGTTTATTGGACTTATTTTATAACCGCTAAAAAATCGAAACAAACCCTTGCAGATATCATGTGGGGTTTTGTGAGAAAGTTGTGAACAAAATGGCAAAAAAACAAGAACTTTCCTATGAAGATGGCGACTTTGTTGTTTATCCAACCCACGGTGTTGGTCGCATTCTAGGAACTGAAACTAGCAAAGTGGCAGGTATGGAAGTCACAATGCTTGTTATTCGCTTTGAACAAGACAGAATGACATTGCGTGTGCCGATGGAAAAAGCCATTTCGCTTGGTCTTCGTACATTATCATCTTCCAAGCAAATGGATGATGCCATTGAGACCTTGCAAACAAAAGCCAAAATCCGCCGCACTATGTGGTCACGCCGTGCACAGGAATATGAAGCCAAAATTAAATCAGGTGATCCTGTTGCTATTGCAGAAGTTGTCCGTGATTTGCGTAAAAAAGACTCAGCAACTGAGCAATCTTACTCAGAACGTCAAATGTATCAGGCTGCCCTTGAGCGTTTGGCACGTGAATATGCTGCTATTCAAGATATTGATCAGGAATCAGCAGCAGATAAGCTTGAAGATATCATGGATGCTGCCTAACACTGTTTTTGCTGTGATTTATATCTAGCATCCCACAATATGAAATAGCCTTATCGAAGCCGGCAGAAACTGATCTGCCGGTTTTTTTTTGACGTAGAGATCCAAAAGAAAAGGGGTTGGCGCATCGGAGGAAAGAGGCTGTCACATGTCTGTCACTATTGGCACGGAAACCCGTCAATCAGATAATCGCTATATTCGAAAGGCGATGGCGCAACCATTGCTTGAGCGTGAATATGAGGTGGAGTTAGCTGAAAAATGGCGCGACCATGATGATGCCAAAGCCATGCATGATTTGGTGATGGCCTATGCGAGGCTTGTGGTATCAGCCGCCGCCAAATATCGTCACTATGGCCTGGCAAATGGCGACCTCATCCAAGAAGGCAATATTGGCCTGATGCAAGCTGCCAAACGTTTTGACCCTGATAAAGGTGTTCGCTTTTCAACTTATGCTGCTTGGTGGATTAGAGCATCAATCCAAGATTATATTTTGCGAAATTGGTCGATAGTTCGTACAGGCACAACAGCAGCTCATAAATCTTTATTTTTTAAATTACGCCGTGTGCGTGCCAAAATCGGTGAAGCTGATGGTGGGCCTTTATCAAGTGAAGGGCGCCAGAAAATTGCCGAAACGATTGGCGTTAATGTCAAAGATGTTGAGATAATGGAACAGCGTCTATCTGGTCCTGATGCATCATTGAATGCGACAATTGCATCAGAAGGCGAAAATGAAGCTCAGGATTTCCTAGCAGATACCAGACCATCACCAGAACAAGTTGTTATTGATTTCCATGATGAGGCTGTTTTGTCGAAATGGCTTAATCAAGCGATGGGTGAATTATCAGCCAGAGAACGTATGATCATTGCCAAACGCCGCCTAACTGAAGAAGGGGCTACCTTGGAAGAATTAGGCCGTGTTTTGGGCATCTCTAAAGAACGTGTCCGCCAGCTTGAACATCGCGCTTTGAGGAAAATGCGCGCCTGTTTGGAAGATAAGCATGAGACACCGCTAGAATTATTAGGTCATATCTCTTAATTTAGGTATGTTTTAACAAGCACGCAACGGAGCTGTTAGACTGATAACATGCCGCATCCTTACGAAGAAATTAGCCGCCTACATGCGCCGGTTCAGCCATTTGATAAAGGCTATCTAATCCGCGGCAATCATCATATTTATTATGAGCAAAGCGGTAATCCAGAAGGAATACCGGTTTTATTCTTGCATGGTGGCCCTGGGGCGGGCTGTTCACCAGCCCATCGGCGTCTTTTTAATCCAAAACGTTATCGCGCTATTTTATTTGATCAGCGTGGATGCGGTAAATCAACGCCCTATGCCACTATTGAAGATAATACAACGCAAGAATTAACAGACGATATTGAAGCGTTGCGCATCGAGCTTGGCATCGAAAAAATGATTATCTTTGGCGGTAGTTGGGGGTCAACCCTAGGGCTTTGCTACGGCATTGCTTATCCGCAAAATTGCCTTGGTTTTGTGTTGCGCGGTATTTTCCTTGGTACAGATGCTGAGGTACAGTGGTTTTTATATGAAATGGGACGTTTTTTCCCAGAGGCTTCTGAGGCATTTCAGAACTTCCTGCCAGCTAGTGAGCGTGATGATTTGCTAGATGGCTATTACCGGCGGCTATCTGGTCTTTCCAGTGGTGAAGCGCTTGCCGCTGCCCAGCATTGGGCGGCCTATGAAAATAGCTGTGCAACGCTGGTTGCCGAGGCACGAGGTGCGGGACAGGGGGCATTATCAATCGCTTTGATCGAGGCTCATTATTTCAAACATAATTGTTTTCTCGAGCCAGATTATATCCTAAATCATGTCAAAACCATCAGCCATTTGCCTTCGGTAATTGTCAATGGCCGTCATGATGTGATTTGCCCGCCTTTTTCAGCTCGCAAACTAGCTGAATTATGGGGAGATGCTGCCACTTTACAACTGATAGATGATGCTGGTCACTCAGCTTTTGAAGCTGGCATTTTATCTGCATTGCTAAAAGGGCTAGATAAAGTCGCACTAAATCTGGCATAATCATAGCGGCAGATTGGACCGCCAGTTTGCTTCATCCTTAATGAATGTTGTTATTATTGCGTTAATGCAGTAATCAACCTAAGGTAATGAGTAGTGACAAAATAGGGCGAGTGCACATGGTTTCAGAGGACAAGCAAGATCGTAATTATCGCGTAACCAATAATAATGCGGTTGATGTTCATGTTGGCAAGCGTATCAGATTACGCCGTACCTTACTTGGCATGTCGCAAGAACAGCTTGGTGCATCTCTTAATATTACCTTCCAGCAGGTGCAAAAATATGAAAGAGGGGCAAACCGCGTCAGTGCCTCACGCCTATGGGATATCAGTCAAATTATTGATGTGCCAATTAGCTATTTTTTCGAAGATATGACCGATGATACCAAACGCTCTAGCCCGCGCCGTGTATCTGGCGGTGATGTTGTGCCAGATGAACCAGAAGAGTTAAAAGATCCAATGGCACGCCGTGAAACTTTGGAGCTGGTGCGCACCTATTATTCTATTGAACAGCCTATTGTCAGACGCCGCATCTCTGAAATGGTGAAATCAATCGCTGTGACTATAAAAGGCGAATAAGGAATTTCAAATATGTCACAAGACCAAGAACTGAGTTTTGAAGAGGCGTTGCGCCAGCTAGAGGACATCGTTACCACCTTAGAGAGAGGTGATATCAGCCTTGATGATGCGATAGCAGCCTATGAAAAAGGCACAGAATTAAAGGCGCATTGTCAAAAGCGGCTTGAAGAAGCACGTCTGAAGGTCGAAAAAATTGACGTGCCACAATCTGGTAGCACGCCGCAATCAGCGCACCCTTTCGATCCAGCAAGTCAATAAGGTAAATGAGTGTGAGCGATAAGGTTGCACCAATCTCATCCATTATTGCTGATGACGCGAAACAGGTTTCAGCATTTTTAGAGACCTATTTTGCCGATAAAACAGGCCCTGCCAAACAGCTTTTGGCGGCGATGTCCTATGCCAGTCTTAATGGCGGCAAACGCATCAGAGCTTGCTTATGCCTGTCAGCTGCCAGATTAGTAGCCCCAGATGATGAGCAGGCATTAGATAGGGCCATTATCGCAGCAGCAGCGCTTGAGATGGTTCATGCCTATTCGCTGGTTCATGATGATTTGCCGGCCATGGATGATGCTGATTTGCGCCGCGGGGTGGCTGCCACACATGTCGCTTTTGATGAGGCAACTGCTATTTTGGCTGGTGATGCGCTTCAAACAGAAGCGTTTGATTTGTTGGCAACACCGCATCATGGTTTATCTGCTGAAAATGCGCTCACTCTTGTGAAAATTCTAGCATCAGCTTCAGGTGTGGATGGTATGGCAGGTGGTCAGATGCTTGATTTGCTGGCTGATGAACGCGCAGCTGCTGGTCAGGCATTATCGCAATCTGAAACAGAGATTATGCAAGCCATGAAAACAGGCGCGCTGATTATTGCAGCCCCTATGATGGGGGCCATAGCCGCTGGTGCCTCAGATGATGTCATTTCAGATTTGCGTGATTTTGCAACGCCGCTTGGTCTGGCCTTTCAAATTGCTGATGATTTACTTGATGTCACAGCTGATGATGAGGTTGCTGGTAAGCCTGTCGGACGTGATAAAGAACAAGGCAAAGCCAGCTTTATTGATTTTTATGGTGTTGATGGCGCACGCCAGATGGCAGCTGATTTAATGGCAAAAAGTGTTGCGGCACTTGCCCCATATCACGAAAAATCAGCACCGCTTCGTCAAATTGCGCATTTTGTGATAAACCGTTCACACTAAACAGAACGTATAGATTAATAACGACTAATTAAACAGGCCAGAGGGGGCAGGCTTGGCTCATAAAAAGACACCACTTCTTGATAACATTGCCAGCCTTGATGATTTGCGGCAGATGCATAGCTCATCATTACAGCAGCTAGCTGATGAAGTGCGTGATGAGATGATTTCAGCTGTTTCGACCACTGGTGGGCATCTTGGTGCTGGTCTTGGCGTGGTTGAGCTGACTGTTGCCTTGCATTATGTGTTTAACACGCCGCATGATCGCCTTATTTGGGATGTGGGTCATCAGGCTTATCCTCACAAAATTCTGACAGGCAGGCGTGACAGAATTACCACATTACGTCAAAGAGATGGTTTGTCTGGCTTTACCAAACGTTCAGAATCAGAATTTGATCCCTTTGGTGCCGGTCATTCATCGACCTCTATTTCAGCAGGCTATGGCATGGCAGTTGCTCGTGATTTGCAACGCCGCTCTAATCATGTGATAGCTGTGATAGGTGATGGTGCGATGAGCGCTGGTATGGCCTATGAGGCGATGAATAATGCTGGCGCTGATGATTCTAATCTGATTGTCATTCTCAATGATAATGATATGTCCATTGCCCAGCCTGTGGGGGCTTTGTCATCTTATCTTTCAACGCTGATCACCTCACGCCCTTATCAGTCTATTCGCGGCATAATGAAAGAAGTTGCCAGCCGCTTTCCCACTGAAATAGAGCAAACAGCAAGGCGTGCGCATTCACTTGCGAAAGAAATTGTTGGTGCGCAATCCCTGTTTTCCCAGCTTGGGTTTTTCCATATCGGTCCTGTTGATGGTCATGATATGAACCAGCTATTGCCTGTTTTGAAAAATCTGAAAGATGGTGATGTCACAGGCCCTGTATTGGTGCATGTGGTCACTGAAAAGGGCAAGGGCCATCCTTTTGGTGGGCCATCTTTAGAAAAATATCATGCTGTGCCAAAATTCGATGTGGTTACTGGCGAGCAGATGAAACCTGCTAGCAATGTACCAAATTATACATCTGTCTTTGCCCAAGAGCTGATAAAGCTGGCTGATAATGATGATAAGGTTGTGGCTATCACAGCTGCTATGCCATCTGGTACAGGTTTGGATAAGGTGAAAAAGGCGCATCCAAAGCGCGTTTTTGATGTTGGTATTGCAGAACAGCATGCTGTGACATTTGCCGCTGGTATGGCAACCGAAGGGCTGAAGCCATTTGTTGCGATATATTCGACCTTTTTACAGCGTGGTTATGATCAGCTTGTTCATGATGTGGCAATTCAAAATCTGCCTGTACGCTTTATCATTGATAGGGCAGGGCTAGTTGGTGCAGATGGGGCAACACATGGCGGCGTGTTTGATCTGGCCTTTTTGTCATGCCTGCCAAATATGATGATTATGTGCCCATCTGATGAAATCGAACTATCAGCTATGATGAAGCTGGCATGTGATTATGATAATGGGCCTTGTGCGTTGCGCTTTCCACGTGGTGAGGCAAGAGGCATTGCAGAGCCTGAAATAGCAGCTGTTGAAATTGGTAAAGGCAGGATTATCCAGCAAGGCAGTGATGTTGCTATCTTATCTCTTGGTGTGATTATAGAAGAGGCTGAAATAGCAGCAAAGCAGCTGGCACAAAACGGGCTGTCAGTCACATTGGCAGATGCCCGTTTTGCAAAGCCTTTTGATAAAAAGATGCTGGCTGATCTTATCGCCTCTCATCAGATGCTACTAATTGTTGAAGAAGGAAGCCCTGGCGGTTTTTCAGCGCATATCATGCAATATTTGGCCAATGAAGGCTTGTTATCATCTGATTGTGCTATCAGGGTTGCGATGATAGCTGATGCTTATATCGATCATAATGACAGAGCTGGTCAGCTGGCCGAAGCTGGCATTGATGCTAATGCGATTGTAAAACTTGTCACAGATACGTTGTCATCATCATCTGATGTAAAGGCGATGCAATCATAATTATCAGATAATCTTAGTACAGGGGAGCCTTGCCCCTTATTTGGTTTCAAGGCGATGTGAGTGTGGGTGGTAATGCGTGCTGATTTGTGGCTGGTTGAAAAGAAGTTGGTAGCCAGCCGGCAAAAAGCAAAAGAGCTGATTGATACTGGTGCTGTCACAGCTGATGGCATCATTGTTAAAAAAGCAAGTCAATCATTGGCTGATAATGCCCAAATTATGATTGATAGCCCGTTACAAGATTGGGTTAGCCGCGGTGCGCTTAAGCTTATTGGCGGCCTGAAAGTCTTTCCCCAAATTACGGTTGCGGATAAAATATGCCTTGATCTGGGGGCAAGCACAGGTGGGTTTACCGATGTGTTGCTTGCCAATCAGGCAGCTCATGTCACCGCTATTGATGTTGGTCACGGCCAATTAGCTGAAAAATTACTTCACCATCCCTCTGTCACATCTTTGGAAAAGACAAATGTCAGATATCTAACAGCAGAAATGCTGCCTGATAGATTTCATCTGATAGTATGTGATCTATCATTTATATCCCTAACGATAGCATTGCCTGCTATTTTGCGTCTTGCCCCCAAGGGCTGCCAGCTTTTGGCATTGGTCAAGCCACAATTTGAGGTTGGCCGCTCTGGTCTTGATAAGGGCGGCATTGTCAAGGATAGGGCTTTGCGCGAGCAGGCGCTTAGCGATGTCTGCGATTTCATTGCAACAGAAGGCTGGCAAGTATTAGGCCGTGCTGATAGCCCTATTACAGGTCCTGATGGCAATCATGAATATTTGATAGCCGCCCAAAAAACAGGCTAGTTACCAAAGCTATCAAGGCCGCATTGCGCATGATGGCGCATAAGCTGGTCAAGCAGGACAATCGCCATCATGGCTTCAGCCACTGGAACACCTCTGATGCCAACGCATGGGTCATGTCGGCCTTTGGTGCGCACCTCAACTTCCTTGCCGTCATTATCAAGCGATTTACGCGGCGTTAAAATAGAAGAGGTTGGTTTAATGGCAATGCGAACTGTCACAGGTTGACCTGATGAGATGCCGCCCAAGATGCCGCCAGCATGATTTGACGTGAAATCAGGCTGACCGTCAACAAGACGCATTTCATCACCAGCGAGTGTGCCATCTAGGGCTGCTAAATCAAAACCAGAGCCAATCTCAACACCTTTTACCGCATTGATAGACATCATGGCAGACGCTAATTCAGCATCTAATTTGCCATAGAGAGGCTGGCCTAATCCTGCTGGTATGCCTGTTGCTGTGATTTCAACGATAGCACCAGCTGATGAGCCGCTTTTGCGCACCTCATCCAGATAAGTCTCCCAGTCTTTCGCAGCTTGCTTATCAGCACAGAAAAACGGGTTATTATTAATTTCTGATTTATCGAAATGATCGCGATTAATCTTATGAGGGCCAATCTGAACGACAGACCCTGTTATGGCAAAATCAGCACCTAAGAAATGGCGCAATGCAATATCAGCAATCGCACCAGCTGCCACTCTAACAGCTGTTTCTCTGGCTGATGATCGCCCGCCACCGCGATAATCACGGATGCCATATTTCGCCTGATAGGTATAATCAGCATGACCAGGGCGGAATTGTTTTGCAATTTCACCATAATCTTTCGAACGCTGATCTGTATTTTTGATAATCAGGCTGATAGGCGTGCCTGTGGTGCGCCCCTCAAAAGTACCTGATAGGATCTCAACCTGATCAGCTTCTTGTCTTTGTGTCACAAAGCGTGACTGTCCTGGCCGCCGCCTATCCAGATAGGGCTGAATATCAGCTTCTGTCAAAGGCAGATTCGGCGGCACATTATCGACAATACAGCCAATCGCCTTGCCATGGCTTTCACCAAAGCTGGTAAAGGAGAATAAAGAACCAAAGCTATTATCTGACATGGTGCGCTAGACAACCGAAATATCTGGGGCATCAACAGCTTTCATGCCTACGACATGATAGCCGCAATCAACATGATGCGTTTCACCAGATACGCCTGATGACAAATCTGATAGTAAATAGACACCTGCACCGCCAACATCATCTAGCGTAACATTGCGTTTGAGAGGTGAATTATATTCATTCCATTTCAGGATATAGCGAAAATCACCAATACCAGAGGCAGCTAGTGTCTTCATCGGGCCAGCTGACAAGCCATTAACACGGATGTTCTGGCCGCCTAAATCAACTGCCAGATAACGCACAGATGCTTCCAAGGCTGCTTTGGCAACACCCATCACATTATAATGCGGCATAACACGTTCAGCCCCATAATAGGTGAGGGTCAGCATAGAGCCGCCTTCACTCATTAGTTTGGCAGCGCGCGCAGCAATCGCAGTAAAGGAATAAACAGAAATATCCATAGTGCGATCAAAATTCGATCTGGTTGTTTCAACATATTTGCCTTTCAGCTCTTCTTTGTCTGAATAAGCAATCGCATGAAGGATAAAATCTATTTTGCCCCATTTCGCTTCGAGTTCTGCAAAAACACTATCCATTGATGCATCATCTGTCACATCACATTCCATGACGATATCTGAATTAACAGATGCTGCTAGTGGCTCAACACGTTTGCGCAATGCATCACCTTGATAGGTGAAAGCAAGCTCTGCACCTTGTGCAGCTGCCGCAGAGGCAATGCCCCACGCTATTGATCGCTCATTGGCAACGCCCATAATCAGGCCACGCTTGCCTGCCATAATACCTGCAGAATTCGACATTACTTTTCCTTTTACTAATTCAGGCTATAAGTTGTACGTTTGGCAATCTCAACACGCTGACCTTTTTCATAAGGGCGCTTTGATGTCAGTGTCACAATACGGTTATCAATTTCAATTTCCAGACGATAACCATCAATACGCTCAATGGTTTCTTCTAGGACAACACGCTTGACTTCACACACTTCTTGACGGCGATAACCAACAATTTCGCCTTTGCCAGCGTTATTTTTGGAGGCCTCGCGGCCAAGCAATGCACCTGCAACAGCACCAGCTGCACCGCCGCCATTTGAATCAGATAATTTATTGCCAATAGCAGACCCGATCAGGCCGCCCACAATCAAGCCGCCTATGCCATCATCGCCGCCTTTTGCCTCACCATAAACAGGCACTTCTTCATCACGGCAGATGCGTTCATCAGTTGGTGTTTTGCGAATAAGGTTGCTTGTCAGCACATCAACATGTGTAACTGTACCAAGCACAGATTCTGTTCTTGTTTCTGCCACAACAGGCTGAATAGTTAATCCTGCTAGAAGAGCAGTCAGGCTGATAGCGCTTTTCAATTTCATCACATATCTCCTTGAATAATGGTGGTGATCATTTGAATGACAGACACGCAAAAAACATTTGTGTGTCTTTCATAACTCTTTTCAATGATTAGGGCAAATTTAAGGCACGTCTTTTTTGTGCTATTTTGCCTGATTGACCTTGTTTTTGTGACTTGCCATGATAGGTCTCTATGCATAAGCGCAATCATTTCATATAAAATCAACAAGGTATAATCATGACACAATCGCCGCACAGCCCCTTGCATGATGATGAGTTGCATGCCGACCCCTTTACCCTTTTTGGGCAGTGGTTTGAGGATGCCAAGCAAGCAGAGATCAATGATCCAGATGCTATGGCGTTGGCTTCTGTTGATAAACAGGGCCAACCATCAGTGCGTATGGTGTTGCTAAAAGAATGGTCTGAGGCTGGTTTTGTCTTTTATACCAATTATGATGGGCGTAAGGCAGATGAGTTGCTATCTGTCAAAAAGGCAGCCTTTTCAATGCACTGGAAATCCTTACGCAGGCAAGTCAGAGTAGCTGGTAGCGTTGCACAAGTGCCAGCTGAACAAAGTGATGCTTATTTTGCCTCGCGTCATCGTGGCTCGCAAATTGGGGCATGGGCATCACGGCAATCACGCCCGCTTGATAAAAGACAGACATTGGCAGATCGCGTTAAGGAAATAGAAGCACAATTTCCAGATGAGGTGCCACGCCCACCACATTGGGGTGGCTTTATCATCATGCCATCAGAGATAGAATTTTGGGCAGATGGCGCCTATCGTCTGCATGACCGTTTTCGTTTTTCAAAAAATGAGAGCGGCACATGGAAAGCACAGCGTCTTTATCCCTGATAAGATTGTTTGCGCATTGTAAGCATAGTTGATAGCTATCAATGCCTGTTATATTCTATTGAATGTCGGATAAAGGCCTCTTTTGTCGAACTAGTTTCAGTACCATTTACAAATAGAAATTCGGGCAGCATAGCCTGCAATATCATAATCGTGATTGATTAGCGCTAAAGGGACAAAGACATGAAATCGCATGCAAGAGTTGTTGTTATTGGTGGCGGTGCTGTTGGTGTTGGCACATTATATCATCTGGCTAAAAAAGGCTGGTCAGATGTTGTTTTGATTGAACGCAAAGAGCTTACCTCTGGTTCAACATGGCATGCAGCTGGTTTATTGCCATTATTCAACATGTCTTATTCTGTTGGTCAGATTCATAAATATTCTGTTGAATTATATGGACGCCTTCAGGAAGAAACTGGGCTTCATGCAGGCCTATCGCGTGTATCCAATATCCGCCTTGCGACCAATCAGGATCGCATGGATGAATATATGCAATATAAAGGTGTGGCAGAAACCATTGGTGTTAATGTCGAAGTTCTGACACCTGAAGAAGTTGTTGAACATTGGCCTTTGGCTGTGCCAGATGGCCTTATCGGTGCTATTCGCCACCCTGATGATGGTTATATTCAGCCAGCTGATTTAACACAGGCTATGGCAAAAGGCGCCCGTGATAATGGCGCTGAAATCTATCGTAATACAACTGTGACAGCGATTAGCAGAACAGCCTCTGGTGAATGGAAAATCACCACAGATAAGGGCGAAATCACATGTGAGCATGTTGTATCATGTACTGGTAACTTTGCCCGCCATACAGGTGCGATGGTTGGTCTTGAAATACCTGTTATCCCAGTTGAACATCAATATATCGTGACAGAGCCACATCCAGCTATTCAGGAACGTCAGGCAAAAGGTCTGCCAGAGATGGGCGTTTTGCGTGAATCAGATGGCAGCTGGTATATGCGTGAAGAAAATGGTGGCCTTATCCTTGGCCCTTATGAAGTTGGCGCACCTGTCTGTTATTTTGATGGGCCAAGTGAAGATAGTGAATATGAATTATTCCAAGAAGATTTGGAACGATTGATGCCGCATATTGAATCAGCGATTCACCGTGTGCCAGCTTTTGCTGAAGTTGGGGTGAAAAAGGTATATAATGGCGCGATTGCCTATACGCCTGATGGCAGCCCCATTATCGGCCCTGCTTGGGATTTGCCAAATTTCTGGCTTAATGAAGGTCATAGCTTTGGTATCACAGCAACAGGTGGTGCTGGCTGGCAGTTGGCTGAATGGATTGTCGAAGGCGAGCCAACCATTGATATGAATGGTGTCGACCCACGCCGCTTTGGCTCTTATGCCACAAAAAGCTTCTTGAAAGAAAAGAATGAAGAAGCCTATGCCAATGTGTTTACCATTCATTATCCAGATGAAGAACGCGAAGCAGGCCGCCCATTACGCACAGCGCCCTGCTATGATCGCTTAAAAGATATGGGCGCTGTTTTTGGCCAAAAATTTGGCTGGGAACGTGCAAACTGGTTCGCACCAGAAGGTGTTACCCAAGATGATCACTGGTCATTCCGCCGTTCCAACTGGTTTGAACATGTTGGTAATGAAGTACGTAATGTATCTGAAAATGTCGGTGTTCTTGATATGTCAGCTTTTGCCAAGGCGCGCATTGAAGGGCCAGGAGCAGAAGCATTTCTAGAATATCTAACAGCGAATAAGCTGCCACGTAAAAATGGTCGTATCACCTTGGCACATGCGCTAGCACCGCGTGGCGGGGTGCATTCTGAATTTACCATTATGCGTGAATCTGAAGATAGCTTTTATGTGGTATCTGCTGGTGCTGCCCAGAGGCTTGATCATGACTGGATTAAAAAGCATATGCCAGATGACAGGTCTGTTACTTTTACCGATCTGACAAACTCAATGGGTGTGCTTGTTCTGGCAGGGCCAAAATCGCGGGAATTGCTGGAACGTCTGACCTTAACAGATTTATCAAATGAGAATTTCCCGTGGCTTTCAGCACAGAAAATTGATGTTCATATGGCGCCATCTATTGCGGCACGTGTGAATTTTGTGGGCGAGCTTGGCTGGGAATTGCATCATCCGATTGAATATCAAAATCATATTTTTGATGCGTTATTCAAAGCAGGTGCTGATTTAGGAATTAAGCCATTTGGTATTCGTGCCATGGATGCGATGCGTCTTGAAAAATCATACCGCATGGTTGGCACAGAGATGTCTATCGAATATGCCGCTCTGGAATCAGGTCTTGATCGTTTTGTGAATCTGCAAAAAGAAGATTTCATCGGCCGTGATGGTCTGGTGAAATGGCAAGAAGCTGGCTTTAACAATGTGTTTGTAACGATGAAAGTTCATGACACTGTTGATGCTGATCCAATAGGTGGTAACCCGATTTATCATGATGGCACGCTTGTTGGTCGTTGTACATCAGGTGGCTATGGTTTCCGTGTTGGCCATTCAATCGCACTGGCGATGGTTCAGCCTGGTTTTGCTGAAATTGGTCAGATGCTGGAAATTGATATTCTTGGCACGAAATACAAAGCTGAGATTATCGAAGAAAGCCCGTTTGATCCGAAAAATGCCGCTTTGCGCGCTTAGATCATAAGATAGGAAAAAGATGATGAGTGAACAAACAGCAGAAAGACGCTCGCGCAGAGGTGGCGGCCGTGATGCCAGACGCCAGATACGAGACAGCAGCAATTTAGGGCCATCACAGCCTTATATTGTGCGTAAAATTGCGCCTGTTGATATTTTGAGTGATGAGGCAGCTGAGATTATCGAGGCAAATGCTGAGACTATTTTGGAAGAGATTGGGATTGATTTCCGTGATGATCCAGAAGCCTTAGATATTCTGAAAAATGTCGGATGTGATGTCAAAGGTGAGCGTGTGTATTTCCCACGCGGATTGGCAAAACAGCTCTGTCAGACAGCGCCATCACATTTCACCCAGCATGCCAGAAACCCAGCGCGTTCTGTTGAAATTGGTGGCAATAATACTGTTTTTGCCCCAGTTTATGGCCCGCCTTTCGTTCGTGATCTGGAAAATAACCGCCGCTATGCTGAATTGGAAGATTTCCAGAATATCGTCAAGCTGGTCTATATGTTGCCAGGCTTGCATCATTCAGGTGGCACGGTCTGTGAGCCGGTTGATGTGCCAATTACCAAACGTCACCTTGATATGATTTATGCCCATATGCGTTTTTCAGATAAGCCCTTTATGGGGTCTGTAACAGCGCCAAGCCGTGCCCAAGATACGGTTGATATGGCTAAAATCTTATTTGGTGATGAATTTGTGCAGCAAAATACCATTGCCGCATCGCTGATTAATGCCAATTCACCAATGACATGGGATGATACGATGCTTGGTGCGCTAAAGGTGTATGCGCGCAATAATCAGGCTGTTATCTTGTCACCTTTCATTCTGGCAGGCGCGATGTCACCTGTCTCTGTGGCAGGTACATTGGCACAGACTCTGGCAGAAGCGATGAGTGGCATTGCCTTTACCCAAGCTGTTAATCCAGGCGCGCCCGTGATTTTTGGCAGCTTTGCTAGCTCAATTTCAATGCAATCAGGTGCGCCGACCTTTGGCACGCCTGAACCTGCTAAGGTGCTGTATGGTTGTGCCAAGCTAGCGCGTCGTCTTGGCGTGCCTTTCCGCTCAGGTGGCTCTTTGACAGGGTCAAAGACAGCTGATGCACAAGCTGCTTATGAATCAGCCCATACCATTACACCAACCGTTTTAGGCGGGGTGAATTTTGCGCTTCATTCAGCTGGCTGGATGGAAGGCGGGCTTGTCTCTGATTATGCGAAATTACTGCTTGATGCTGATCAGCTCACCATGATGCAGTCATTGGTCGATGGCATTGATATCTCAGAAAATGGCCAGGCGATGGATGCGCTTCGTGAAACTGGCCCAGGCCAGCATTTCCTTGGCTCATCTCATACACAACAGAATTTTGAGACAGCTTTCTGGCGGTCATCTATTTCTGATAATAACACTTTTGAGCAATGGTCATCAGAAGGCTATGTCGAATCTCATGACAGAGCCCGTAAACGTGCCAAAGAGATGCTAGCAGCTTATGAAGCACCACATCTTGATGAAGGCATTGATGAAGCCCTGCAAGCCTTTATTGCAAAACGCAAAGAAGCCTTGCCAGATAGTGATTTTTAATCTGTTTCATCTGGCCTGATAAGCCAACATAGATATTTAAAAAAAGGCTGACAGAGCGTTCTGACAGCCTTTTTTGTGTTCTGGATTACCAATGCGTCATTTAGCTTGACTAGAAAGATTAACTGGCAAAACCATCTGCTCTGATTGGCAATAATGGGCAGAGAGAGGCGTTGGTGAAACGGATAAGCACTCTGATAATCATGATGTTTTTGATTGGCGTCACGGCACCACAATTCGCCAAGGCGCAGCAAACAGCTAGTGACTATTTTGCCGCTGGTTTGGCACATTCTAATGCTGGGCAATATTTTGATGCGATACAAGATTATGATAAAGCGATTGCTTTAGACCCTGATAATACGCTTGCCTATAATAATCGCGGAGCTGCCAAATCAGATTTAGGGCAATATTTTGATGCGATACAAGATTATGATAAAGCGATTGCCTTAAACCCTGATGATGCGCTTGCCTATAATAATCGCGGATCTGCCAAATCAGATTTAGGGCAGTATTTTGATGCGATACAAGATTATGATAAAGCGATTGCTTTAAACCCTGATTATGCACTTGCCCTTAGTAATCGCAGCATAGTTAATCGGCTTCTTGGCAAAATATCACAGGCAGAAAATGATTGCCGCATTGCCAAACAAATTGATAGCTCTGTTTCTTGCTAGACCGCCAGCTGATAGCCGCAATCAAGAGCGGCATCACAAAGATAATCAACCAGATAATCAGTAAAGCTGGTGCGGCAGATAATGATAAATTCATCAGCATCTTTGCATAATATTGTGACACCAGCATGAGATAATGTGGTCTGTGCACACATGCCAGATGTGAAATAATCTTTATGCAAATCAAGCGCACAGCCTTTTGCAAGGACAGCGCGCACAGATGGCCCTGTGAGTGACAAGCTTGTCAGTGCATCTGTGACATCATTCACAGCAATATGATCCTTGCTGCCAGCATCTTTTATCTGACGCGCCATCGCTGTCTCTGCGCCTGCCTCTAGCAATATCATCACCTCATCAGGGCCAAGCCAAACTGCCAACCTGTCACCAGCAGCGGTGAAATGATTATTGGATGGGTTGCTATCAAGGCCGATAATCTTGCTCACCTGCTTATGGAACTTATCAGAGCAGCGCAGATTCAGCTTGCCCTGATGGGTTAGCTCACGAAGCACCATCCCAACAGCCCCACCATTTGGGTTTGGCATGGCTTGTTTGTCTCTGCCATAAAAAGCTGACAAACCATCAATCAGTGCAGGTGCAGATTTAGCCATTGAGACGCTCTCCTTTTGGATCATAGAACACCGTATCTGTAATAGTTGCCTCGATTGGTGCCTCGCCATCTAGCATCGGGAAATAGACGGTCTGGCCTTTGCGGGCATGACCATCTTTTAGCAACGCCATCGCAATAGATTTCTTCAGATTAGGTGAATAATAAGATGATGTGACCTGACCAAGCATTGTCATTGGTGCTGGCTCATTTGGGTCAAGCACAGCATGCGCACCTTCTGGGATAACTTTGGATGGGTCTTTGGTGACAAGACCAACAAGCTGTTTACGCTCGCTAGATGTCATTGATTTACGTGCCAAGGCACGCTTGCCAATAAAGTCTGGTTTCACCTTTGAGACAATCCAATCCATCCCCAAATCATGCGGCGTAACGGTGCCATCTGTTTCTTGTCCGACAATGATAAAGCCTTTTTCAGCACGCAAAACATGCATGGCCTCAGTGCCATAAGGGGTAAGGCCATGCGGCGCACCTGCCTTTATCAGTGATGTCCATAATGCCAGCCCATAACGTGCAGGCACATTAATTTCATAAGATAGCTCACCGGTAAATGAAATGCGGAAAATACGCGCTGGCAAGCCAGCAATATTTGCCTCAATCATGCTCATAAATGGGAACGTCTCATCACTCAGATCACCATCACAACCAGCTTCCTTTAAGATGGTGCGTGCCAATGGCCCTGATAAGGTTGCCACAGACCATTGTTCTGTCACAGATGTCATATAGACTTTCAGATCTGGCCATTCTGTTTGATGCCATTCTTCTAGCCAATCAAGCACCCCAGCAGCACCGCCTGTTGTTGTTGTCATGTGGAAATGATTTTCGCCAAGACGTGTTGTGACGCCATCATCCATTACCATGCCATCATCTTTGAGCATCAGGCCATAGCGGCATCTGCCAATCGGCAGCTTTAACCAGCTATTAGTGTAGATACGATTTAGAAACTCAGCAGCATCAGGGCCTTGAATATCAATCTTACCTAATGTTGAGGCATCCAGAAGGCCAGCTGTTTGACGCGCTGCCAGCACTTCACGTTGCACCGCCTGTTCCATGGTCTCATCATTTTGTGGGTAATACCAGGCACGCATCCATTGCCCAACATGTTCATATTCTGCGCCAGCTTGCTGATGCCAGCTATCCATTCTGGTGCGGCGGTCTGTATCAAACAGCCCCTTAATATCACGTCCAGCAATCGCACCAATGCTGGTTGGTGTATAAGGCATACGGAAGGTTGTGGTGCCGACATCTGGGATTTCATGACGAAGCGCATTTGCCAAAATACCAAGGGCATTGATATTTGACGTTTTGCCTTGGTCAGTGGCCATGCCAGTTGTCGTATAGCGTTTGACATGTTCAACTGAATGATAGCCCTCACGAACCGCCAGCTGAATATCAGAGCCTGTGACATCATTTTGGAAATCAACAAATGCCTTGTCACCCTGACCAGCAGGCAGGCCATTGGCTATCTTCCAGGCAGCCACTGGCTGGAAAGATTGGCGCGGTGTTTCAACATCTGGTGTTGCCACCTCATCAGCTGATAATTTGGCGCGTGATAGTGCTTTTAATGCTGCTTTGCCAGCTTCACGGACAGCTTTACCAAGATCAAATGTGCCATTGGCAGCGCCAATAGATTGTTCAGCCTCATGCACCGATGACGGCCTGAAACATAAGGTGGTCTCATCCCATTTCAGCTTGCCTCTGGCTTGTGAATGCAAGTGAACAGATGGCGTTAAACCACCTGACATCAGAACCAAATCACAATCAATATAAGAAGGCGCATCTGTGACAGAGCTGCCATCTTCGCTAACAGGGCTAACCTCAACACGGCCAACACGCAGCTTGCCAGTGGCGGTTGTCACAGCATGGCCAGCCATGATGGTAATGCCTGCTTCTCTTGCTTCTTTCACAAGCGGGCCTTTTGGCTCTGGCCTGATATCAGCAATAGCGCGGATGAAAATACCAGCTTTATGCAATGCTAAGGCAGTGCGATAAGCATCATCATTATTGGTTGTGATGACAGCGCGTCTGCCTGGTAATGCGCCATAGCGATTAACAAAATGACGTGCGGCACCTGCTAGCATCACACCTGGCAAATCATTACCTGAGAACACAAGTGGTCTTTCATGGGCACCAGTTGCCAAAATCACTTCTGTGGCGCGAATTTTCCAAATACGCTGGCGTGGCAGATGCTCAGGGCGCTTTGCAAGATGATCAGTTACCCTTTCACAAAGGGTCAGGAAATTATGATCCATATAGCCGAAAACAGTAGTGCGTGGCAGCATTGTCACATTCGGCATCTCTGCCAGTTTGGCCGTTATCTCATCTATCCAGTCTGTGGCTGGCTTGCCATCAATTTCTGTGTCACTTTCACCAAGGCACCAGCCACCAAATTCATTTTGTTCATCAGCAATGATAATTCGTGCGCCTGATTGCGCTGCTTGATAGGCAGCAACAAGGCCAGCAACACCGCCGCCAGCAACCAAAATTTCACAATGAGCATGATTATGTTCATAGCGATCTGGATCATTGGGGTCATCTGCGACCCTGCCAAGACCAGCAGCACGCCTAATAACATGCTCATAAGTCATCCATAAAGAGGCTGGCCACATAAATGTCTTGTAATAGAAGCCAGCTGGGAAAAAGCGTGATAATAGCGAGTTTACCGCCCCGACATCCACTTTTAATGAAGGGAATCTGTTCTGGCTTTCAGCATAGAGGCCTTCATAAATCTCAACTTGTGTGGCACGCAGATTAGGTTCGGCAAAAGCGCCTGTGCCAACACGAACAAGTGCATTTGCTTCCTCAGAGCCAGCTGCCATAATGCCGCGTGGGCGGTGATATTTGAATGAGCGGCCAACAAGATGGACACCATTTGCAATCAAAGCAGAGGCAAGCGTATCACCTTCAAAGCCCTGATAGCGTTTGCCATCAAAAGTGAAGTTAACTGTCTTTGCGCGGTTTATTCTGCCAAAATGAGGAGAGCGCATTGGGTCTTTGACTGAAAATAATCCCATTATTTTGCTCCCTTAGCAGCTTTCACAGTTGCTTGTTTTTTCGCTGCTTGTTTCTTTTGCGGAAATGCAGCTTTTTCAGCTTCTGTCATGCGGCGCCAATTTTCTTCATAAGCTTGTTTGCCAGCTTTTGATTTTGGCAAGGCGCCCATAGGGTAGATTTCGATAAATTCATGGCTGACGGTATCGCGTACAGCATTAAACCAGCGCCGGCAACCAGCAGCATGACGCCACCGCTCTAGGAAAACGCCTTTCGGGTTATGGCGATAAAATAAATAATCAGCAAATTGGGCATCTGTTATGGTGTTTTCAGCTAGCGGGCGTGCGATATGAGCCTCGCCACCACAGCTAAATTCAGCTTCATCTCGGGAACCGCAATAAGGACAATCAATTAATAGCATTTCTCAAAACTCTCGAACAAACTGGGTTTTAATGCGCCACACCAGCAGCACCATGTTCATCAATCAGATAACCTGTCTCAAAGCGTTTTAACGCATAAGGTTCAGCTATTTTATTTGGTCTGTCATTTGCAATCAAATCAGCAAAGACATGACCAGAACCTGGTGTTGCTTTAAAACCGCCTGTGCCCCAACCACAATTAAAATAAAGACCATCCACATCAGTCTTTGAAATAATAGGGGAGGCATCAGGGCATGTATCAACAATCCCGCCCCAATGACGCAACATCCGCAAGCGTGATAAAACAGGGAATAGCTCAACAGCCGCTGCCAGCATATGTTCTGGCACAGGCCAAGAGCCGCGCTGGGCATAAGAGTTATATTTATCAACACCAGCACCAAGCACCATTTCACCCTTATCAGACTGGCTGATATACATGTGTACCGCATTCGACATAATCACAGTGTCCAAAATTGGCTTGATTGGCTCAGATACAAGTGCCTGAAGTGGACGTGAGGCAAGCGGCATCTGAATGCCTGCCATCTCTGCCATCACTGATGAATGACCAGCAACCACAACACCGACTTTGCGTGTTTTGATAAGGCCTTTGGTTGTCTCAATGCCAGTGATTTTACGACCTTGGCGGCGCAGGCCTGTCACTTCGCAATTTTGGATGATATCAACACCTAAATCATCAGCAGCTCTTGCATAGCCCCATGCAACCGCATCATGACGTGCTGTGCCGCCGCGCTTTTGCAAAAAGCCGCCCATAACGGGATAGCGGATTGACTGGTCGATATTGATGGTTGGCACGAATTTTTTAATTTCTTCAGGTGTCATGATATCTGAATCAATGCCATTCAAGCGGATAGCATGAACACGACGTGACATATCACGTAACTCGCCCCAGCTATGCGCAATGGTCAGAACGCCGCGCTGTGAGAACATGATATTAAAATTCAAATCTTGAGCCAGCCCTTCCCAGAGCTTTAAGGCATGATCATAAATCGCAGCTGATTCATCCCACATATAATTAGAGCGGATGATTGTGGTGTTTCTGCCTGTGTTACCACCGCCAAGCCAGCCTTTTTCAATCACAGCAATATTGGTCATATTATGAACTGATGCCAGATAATAAGCTGTTGCCAAGCCATGGCCGCCGCCACCAATAATCACAGCATCATATTCAGCCTTTGGTTCAGCATGCCGCCAAGCTTGTTGCCAGTTCTGGTGATAAGACATGGCATTGCGTGCAATCGAAAAAGCGGAATAGCGTTTATTCGCTGCTGCAAGCCCTGTAATCCCGCGATCAATATTCTGGTCTGCCATAATCAACTCTGCCCTTAAGCTATTACGTCACAAAATCTGTTAGATATGCTAGAATTAGATCATTTTTCATCATCTATCCATAACTTGTAAACAACATGGCTGCCATCAGGCAAAAAACCTGTCTTTTGGACGACAAGCCTTGCTAATTTGGCGACATTCTATCGCGCCTGATGTAGCTGATTGCCTCTTGACCATTTAGGGGCAGGTAGAGGACACTGGCAGGAGGCCAATAAAATACTATCTCATAGATAGATCTGGGATAGATCTGGGATAGATCTGGCAGTAATCTTATCAGAAAGACAAATAAGCATGGCTGTTTATAATTCTATCGCACAATCACATGAATTGATGACTGGCTGGCGTCATGCGCTGCATCAGAATCCAGAGATTTGTTATGAAGAGGTCTGGACATCTGACTTTATTGCTGAGCGCCTGACAGAGTTTGGCATCACAATCCATCGCGGTCTTGGCAAAACAGGTGTGGTTGGTGTGCTGAAAGGGCGCGGCAATAGTCATCAAGCGATTGGTCTGCGCGCTGATATGGATGGCTTGCCAATGCAAGAGGCCAATGACTTTGCACATAAATCCAAAATTGATGGCCGTATGCATGGCTGTGGTCATGATGGTCATATGGCGATGTTATTAGGGGCTGCCAAATATTTGTCTGAAACACGTCAATTTGACGGCACTGTCTATTTTATTTTTCAACCTGCTGAAGAAGGCGGTGCTGGTGGCAAGGCCATGATTGATGATGGTCTGTTCCGTGATTTTGATGTTGAAACAGTTTGGGGAATGCATAACTGGCCTGGGCTGGCACAAGGTAAGATGGCAATTCATGATGGTGCTTGCATGGCTTCAGCTGATCATTTCCAGATTCACCTAACAGGCAGAGGCGGTCATGCTGCTATGCCTCATCAGGCGCAAGACCCTATCATTGCTGGTGCCAGCCTTGTTCAGAGCTTGCAGATGATCGTATCACGTGCGACTGATCCGCTTGATGCGTCTGTTGTGTCTGTGACAGCCTTGCAAGGGGGGCATGCTTATAATGTCATCCCTGATACGCTTGAAATCAGAGGCACTGCCAGAGCCTTGCGGCCAGAGACAAGAGCTATGGTGCAAGATAGAATTTTTGAGATCACCAATCAAATCGCATCTGCGCATGGATGTGAGGCACAAATTAACTGGCATGCTGGTTATCCGCCAACCGTTAATCATCAAGCAGAAGCAGGCAGAGCAGCTATGATAGCAGCTGAAATTGTGGGTCAGGATAATGTGCTTGCTAACCCGCCAGCCTCTATGGGTGCTGAAGATTTTTCCTATATGCTAGAAGAGCGCAAAGGGGCTTATATCTGGCTTGGAGCTGGCGAGGCAGTCGCTGGTAAGATGCTTCATAATACCTCCTATGATTTTAATGATGAGATTCTGCCAGTTGGTGCCAGCTATTGGGCACGGCTTGTCGAAAGTGAATTAGCGTCCTAAAGCCATGTCATCATCTGTGAAATTTGTCCTTATTCTTGGTGGGTTTTTTCTAACTCTTATCGCTGTCAGCCTTGGCAGCTATTATGTCTGGCTTGATATTGGCTATGTTGCTTTGGGGTTTCATGGCTGGCTGGCAATCATTTTGGGCACGATTGGTATTCTTGGCCTTGGGGCAGGGTTGATGTGGCTTAGTTTTTATTCTCATCGCCATGGCATTGATGAGCAAGCTGCTGATCATGATGATTTGCTTGACTAAATCTGCTGATATCAGGGCCTAATAGCAATTTATCCTCGCACCACAAACAGGCCTGGCTTGTTGGCCATTATCTGAATGCCATAGCTTCTGTTTTCAACTCATCTCACCTGTTTTGTTCTATTTTTGTTCTTTTACTGTTCTGTTATTGACTCATTTTGCGAATCAGATTAGAACATAAAGTGAACAAAAAAGAAGTGAGCAGGAAAAACAGGCGATTGCCTGCGCTTTGTTGTCTTTGATAGGCATGGCGAAAAGAGGTGAAAATGGATAGACAGCTGGTTTTTGAAAATTTGCATGCCAAATGGCA
Source organism: Puniceispirillaceae bacterium (SeqCode) (assembly GCA_049890115.1). Classification (GTDB taxonomy): domain Bacteria; phylum Pseudomonadota; class Alphaproteobacteria; order Puniceispirillales; family Puniceispirillaceae; genus UBA685. Next base: position 23,085 of record JBMHCC010000007.1, read on the forward strand.
TCAAAATGCCATAGTGCCATCATCTGGCCGTTTATCAATCGGATATGCGCCTTTTGATTCAGCATTAGGGGGCGGTTTGATAGAAAAGCGTGTGCATTTGGTGCGTGCCAAGATGCCGTCATCTCTTTCAACTGCTTTTACGCTTGCGATGATTGCGATGATGATAAAGCGTGGCACTTTATCTGGTCCGATTGTCTGGTGTGGGCCATTGCGTGGCGGTCATACAGGCCAGCTTTTTGGTAGTGGGCTTGCTGAAATGGGGCTGCGCACAGAGCAATTTATTTTTGTGCGTGAGCCGCATCCTTTGCGCCGTATGGCAGCTTTTGAAGAGGCGCTTGGCACATCTGGTTTGGGTGCGGTGATTAATGAATATGGCTCGTTATCTGAAAAAACAGATTTATGGCAGCGTTCAGCACGTCGTCTGCAATTAGCATGTGAACGTGGCACAGCTGCTGGTTTTATGGTTGGTGCAGCTGGCAGGGCAAATGGATTTGAGACAGCATGGCATATTGCACCATCTTTTAATCACCATGCCAGTGAGGCTGATTGGCGTCCTGTCTGGGATGTGCATCTTGACCATGCAAGAGGAGGGTATCCAGCACAGGCCAGCCTTATGTGGGATAGGCATAAGGCCTGTCTGACAGCATTGCCATCAGATGCTAGAACAGCATCAGGAACAACGCCTCCCTCCTTTTATGATGCCCCTTATCTGTCACAAAAGCGCATCACAAATAGGCATATATCAGATAAGCAGGCCAGCTTTTACCATCGTGCTTCCTAAAGATGAGCTCTTAGGTGGTTTATTATGACAATGCCAACATCATCTTTTGCCCAAAATCATCAGCTAAAAGCAGGGCGTGAAGCGCGATTTATCTATATTTATCTGCCGAACCTGCCGCTTGCCAGATTATATAAGCATCATCAGCTTGATAGCGAGGCGCCATTAGCGCTTTATCAGGCTGTGAAAGGAGCTGACAGGCTGGTTTATTGTAATCAGGCAGCCATGTCTTTTGGTCTTGCTGCTGATATGAACCTATCTGATGCTAGGGCCTTGGTGCCATTATGCCGTTTTTTACCAGCAGAGCCTGAAAAAGATAGAGAATGGCTCTTATTATTAGGTCAGTTTTGCTGGCGTTATAGCCCTGTTGTGGGTGTTGATCCTGATGATTTAGGGTTATGGATTGATGCCACTGGTGCTACGCATTTATGGGGCGGCACATCACAAATGCTTGATGATATTACAAGCTGCTTTGCTGAACATAATTTGCAAGCTCATAGTGTGATGGCATCTTATTATGGTGCGGCAAAAGCTTTGGCGATTGCCACTATGCCAATAACAGCTCTCATTATTCCAGCAGATAAAACAGCACATTATGACGCGGTATTGCCATTGCCTGTTACAGCCTTGCGTCTTGCGCCTGATATTTGTGATGCGCTGGCCCAGATAGGGATGCTTTTTATCAAAGATATTATGGATATAAAGCGTGATATGCTGGCAATGCGGTTTGGTGAACAGATTATTTTACGCCGTGATCAAATATTAGGCATTGTCCCAGAACGCCCTGTACCATTGCCGCTTTTGCAACCTGTTCTGATTCAACAACATTATCATGATCCTGTCTGTGGTCTGGCATCACTAGAGACAATGGTTGATGGTTTGCTTTGCGGGTTGGCTGATTTGCTCTCAGATATGAAGCTTGCTTGCCGCTCTGTTGAAATTGGCTGGCAGACAGTTGATAAGCAGATAAGCCATTCTGCTAACTTGCAGATTTGCCACCATCTCTCACGCCCTAGCCGTGATATTGCACAATTTAGACGCCTATTTGCTGAGGCTGCGACACAGATTGATGCTGGTTTTGGCATTGAATATGGCTGGGTCAAAGCAGCGGCTCTAAGCCCGTCTTTGGCAACAGCATTATCATTTGATGATAATGGTAAGATTATCGAAGATGATGGTGATGCAATCAGCCAGCTAGTTGATCATCTAGTAGCACGTCTTGGGGCTGATAAGGTAAAGACATTACAGGCAGTTGAAAATTGGATTCCAGAAGAATCCGAATGCTATGTGCCAGCACAATCAGCCTATCAAGATGATAGAGATATAGGCTTATTTGATCATGCCATAGCAAACAGCCAGTCAACATCACCACGTCCTATGCGCCTGCTTCATCCGCCAGAGCCAATATCAGCGATTGCACTTTTGCCAGATCATCCGCCAAGCCAGATAAGATGGCATGGCAAAAGCTGGCGTATCAGGCGTGCAACAGGACCAGAACGCATTGGTCCGCGTTGGTGGCAAGCTGGTCAGGCTATGCCAGCACATACCATGGAAAGCCGTGATTATTATCGCCTTGAAACACAATCTGGTCAGCGTTTGTGGGTTTATCGTCAGGGATTGCCAGAACGTGGTGAGGCTGTCAGCTGGTTTTTGCATGGTTTTTTTGCATAAGATGGCGTGATTAATGAAACAGGTTCTTTTAGGCGCAATTAGCAATTTTAGTTTCTTGCATGGCGCCTCGCATCCTCAGGAAATGGTTAGCACAGCAGCTGATATGGGCTGGCAGGCTATTGGCATGGCTGATTATGGGTCAATGGCTGGTATGGTGCGGGCTCACATGGCTGCCAAAGATGCCGCTATCAAATTGCTGGTCGGTGCTAGTTTGCATTTAACAGATGGTGTTGATGTGATTTTATATGCACGCAACCGCACAGGTTATGCATCTATCTGCCAGCTCTTAAGCCAGCTTAATATGAGTTATGAGCGTAAAGCAGGAGAAGGTGCCAGCTTTGCTGTCGCTGCTAAAATCGCTGATTTGGCGCGCCTTTGTGATAATGTTGTGGTGATTATTCAACCGCCGCCACAGGCTGATGAAACTATCTTGCCTCTTTATCAAAAAATAGCAGCGATTATCTCAGGCCCGCTATTTGCTGGTGGTTATTTATTGCGTGATGGTTGCGATGAAGCACGATTGGCGATTATGTCATGGCTAGCTAGTGCAGCAGCTCTGCCTTTTGTGGCTTTATCAGCTGCCTTATATCATCAATCGCAAAGACGGCCCTTGGCAGATGTTTTATGCTGTATCAGACACAAAACAACCTTGGCACAAGCTGGTCATCTATTATCACGCAATGCTGAACAGGTCATACGCACACCACAGGAAATGCGCCGCCTATGGGCAGCTTATGAAGGCGCATTAGATCAAACAGAAATCATCGCTGATTTATGTGATTTTTCACTGGCTGAATTATCTTATGAATATCCTGAAGAGATTTTATCAAAAGGGCGTTCAGCGATTGATGAACTTGATTATCAGACATGGCGCGGTGCTGAGGAACGCTATCCTGATGGTGTGCCAGAACAGGTTCAGGGCTATTTGCGCAAAGAATTAATGTTGGTGCGTAAATTATCCTATGCGCCTTTTTTTCTGACTGTTTTTGATATTGTGCGTTATGCCAGAAGCCGCAATATCCTATGTCAGGGGCGAGGATCAGCGGCGAATTCTGCGATTTGTTATTGCCTTGGCATCACCTCAGTTGACCCAGACAGATCAGAGCCATTATTTGAACGATTTGTCAGCGAGGCTAGGGCTGAACCACCTGATATTGACGTTGATTTTGAACATGAACGCCGTGAAGAGATTATCCAATATATTTATTTTAAATATGGTCGTCATCGCGCTGGTTTGGCAGCAGCTATTATCACCTATCGTGGCCGCAGTGCTTTGCGTGAAATTGCCAAAGTCTTTGGTCTGAGCCGTGATGCACAAGCTGCTTTATCATCTGAGGTATGGGGGCGTGAGCGTACTGAATTTGATGATAAAATATTACAAGCAGCTGGTCTTGACCCTGATGATCCTAACTTGCAGCTTATCTTAAAATTAGCACGTCAGATGCGCGGTTTTCCACGTCATTTATCACAGCATGTTGGCGGTTTTGTTATTGCACGAGACAGGCTAGATGCATTGTGTCCTATCAGGCCAGCAGCCATGCCAGAGCGCTCTATTATTGAATGGGATAAAGATGATTTAGAGGCACTTGGGCTATTAAAAGTGGATGTGCTGGCACTTGGTATGTTGTCTTGTATCAGGCGTGCTTTTGATTTGATGACACAGCATTATCAGCGACCTTTGACCTTGGCATCTGTCCCACCAGAAGATGTGGCTAGTTATGATATGCTATGCCGGGGTGAATCTGTTGGTGTATTTCAGGTGGAATCACGTGCCCAGATGGCAATGTTGCCACGCCTTCAGCCACGTTGTTTTCATGATTTGGTTGTCCAGGTGGCAATCGTCAGGCCAGGGCCTATTCAAGGGGATATGGTGCATCCTTATTTGCGTCGGCGTGCTGGTCTTGAAAAGGTGGTCTATCCCTCACAGGAATTACGCTCTGTTCTAGAACGCACTCTGGGTGTGCCGTTATTTCAGGAACAGGCTATGAAAATAGCGATTGTCGGTGCTGGTTTTACAGGTGCTGAGGCTGATCAATTACGCCGTGCTATGGCGACATTTAAAAAAAATGGTCAGATAGAAAAATTCTATGACCGCATGATAAAAGGCATGGTAGCACGCGGCTATGATGAAGATTTTGCCACACGCTGTTTTAAACAGATTGAAGGGTTTGGCACTTATGGATTTCCAGAATCTCACGCTGCCAGCTTTGCCTTGCTTGTCTATATTTCAGCATGGTTAAAATGCCATTATCCAGATGTGTTTATCTGTGCTTTGCTAAATGCCCAGCCAATGGGCTTTTATGCGCCAGCTCAGCTAGTAGCAGAAGCACGGCGCAGTGTTGTGCCGATACGCCAAATTGATATTAATCATTCTGATTGGGATAACAGCCTTGAGCCAGCTGAAGAATGTGATTATCACGCCTTGCGCCTTGGTCTGCGACAGGTAAAAGGCCTTGGTAAAGGCGAAGGAGAGCGCCTTGCTGCTTGCCGCCATCAGGGCTATGCTTCGCTTGAAGATGTGGTGCGCAGAGCTGATATCTCACATGGGGCACTTGAAGCACTTGCCAAAGCAGATGCTTTTACAAGTTTAGGCCTAACTGCCAGAGATGCGTTCTGGCAATTGCGTAAATTAGAGCGTGAAGCCTTTCATAAATTGCCATTATTTGATGCTGTTAAACAAGCAGCTAATAGCCTGTCAGGTGAACAAGATAATCTGATCATGCCAGATGCTAATATAGGCGAAAAGCTGGTAATGGATTATGGGGCAACTGGCTTATCATTGCGTGCGCATCCTGTGGCTTTGCTAGCACCTTATTTTGGTCAAGATGGCTGGCAGGGATGTGCTGTGGCAGCAGCAGCACTTCAAGGCAAGCGTCTTTCATTAATTGGGCTAGTGACCACACGCCAACGACCAGGCACTGCTAAGGGAACTGTGTTTGTCACAATGGAAGATGGTGATTTCAGCCTGAATGTGATTATCTGGCCAAAATTGGTTGAAACCTATCGGCAAGCTGTTTTGAAATCTCGTCTGCTTGGTGTTGTGGGGCGCATTCAGCGTGAAGGGCGTATTTTGCATTTTATTGCTGAAAGGCTGGAGGTTTGTGATGATTATTTACGTCATTTACGCACTGCCTCAGGTGCTGTGCTAAAACCATATAAGGGACGTAATTTTCATTGACAGCTTAGCGTAATATGATGTGATTAAGCGTCGAAAATGAGAGCCAGCATCAGGAGGATGTTATGGAAGTTATCGAGGCCACAAAGGATTGTCATTATACCGGCCATTGTCATTGCGGAGCCGTTCAATTTGCGTTCACAGGCCCTGTGCGTCCGATTGTGATTTGCCATTGTGATGATTGTTTGCGTATCTCTGGCTATAGCTGGGCAGCAACAGCGGTTCCGCGCTCTCAATTTCAGTTTATTACAGGTGAAGATGCTGTTAGCTGGTATCGGTCTTCTGAGACGGCAGCACGCGGTTTCTGCCAAACATGTCATGCCCATCTGTTTTTTCATCTTGATGGCAGAGATGCGATTTCTGTTGCGCCAGGTATGATGGATAATTGGGACGGTATTTATTGCTCAGGTCATATTTACCGCGATAATATGCCGACATGTTGTGCTGCGCTAGATGGGTTGTCAGATCTCGATAATTGGTCACCAGCTGATTAACAGGCCTTTTAAAAGCCTCAGCTTTGGGCAGAGGCAGAGATTGGCAGGGCAATACAAGGCTTTCCAGATAAAAATAATGCAGCACAGGCAGCACGTGCCTCATCTTCTTTTAAATCACCAAACCGTACCCGCCATAATGGCATCTCACCTTGCATCACAACTGATAATTCAGCTGGTTGCAATCCGATAACATCTTCGGCATTGCGCCGTGCATCAAGTGCTGCTTTATGCGCATTAACGCGGCGGGAAAAGCTGCCAACTTGTATCGCCCAGCTATCAGCTGTCACAGGCCTTACTATCTCTGTTTCATAGAAATTGGTAAGTTGTAAATCAGGCTGTTTTGTTGCCGGGCGTTGCGGCATATTTGGGCGCGGTGGTGGTGCTTGCGGCGCAGCGGCGATTTGGCGTACCGCAAATGGTTGAACACGCCTGAATTGTGTTGATAATATTTTCATCATATGCGCATTGCGGCTATTACCTGTACGTCCGCCAAACACCACCCCTATTAGCCTGACGCCATTGCGTTCTGTTGCGGCAACCAGATTAAAGCCAGAGGCACTTGTAAAGCCTGTCTTAATGCCATCAGTGCCGTCAAATTGGCTTAGCAATCTGTTATGATTGCGATATTTGCGACCTTGATAGGAAAAGCTGGTGCGTGAAAAATAATGATAATATTGCGGAAAATCACGCCTTATGGCAACGCCGAGGCGTGCCATATCACGCGCTGTTGAATGTTGCTTGCGATTAGGCAGGCCAGAAGCATTTTTAAAAGTGGTATTAAGCATGCCAAGGGCGCGTGCTTTGCGTGTCATACGTTTGGCAAATTCACGCTCTGTGCCAGATAGTTTTTCAGACACAACAGTTGCCACATCATTCGCTGATTTCGTGACCAGAGCCAAAATAGCATTTTTAACTGATATGGTGGAACCTGGTGTTAAATATAATTTTGATGGTGACCTGCTGGCAGCTACCGAAGAGACTGGCAAGCGGCTATCCATTGTTAATCTGCCACTTTCAAGCTCTTCAAATAGCAGATAGAGGGTCATGATTTTGGTCAAAGATGCCGGATATAATTTTTTATCAGCATTGCGTGAAAATAGCACCCGCCCTGTTTTTTCCTCTATGACAATGGCAGCATAGCGGCTAGAGGCAGAGGCAGGATGTGGCACCACGGCTATGGCCGTAATCATCACAAATAAGCATAAAACCGCGATATAGCTGCGTACCATAAAGGTCACCTGTCCAAAATCAAACGTCATAATGACAACACAAATCCCCTTTATATAGGGTCTTGCTGGACTGATCATACAAAATCTGGTGGTTATGTCTATCCTCTGTTTTGCTCTTTGATGATAAAATAGAGTGAAAAAAGGGTCTCAAGGGGCGAGTTGTGCCAGCGATGACCCACTTTGTAAAAAAACCAGTCATGCCTCTTTTAATTTTAGAAAAAAACCCGATATCATAAAGACAGAAATGGTGTTGAAGTTCAAAATATTATGACAACAAGAAAAACAAATGATCACAGCAATGATGGGGATGTCGTCCTTGACGAAAGGGTTAAGACGAAAAAACCATCCATGTATCGTGTTCTTATGCTTAATGATGATTACACACCAATGGAATTTGTGGTGATGGTTTTGCAACGGTTTTTTGGGCATAATCATGAATCGGCACGCCGTATCATGTTACATGTCCATGAAAGAGGCGTTGGTGTTTGCGGTGTATTTACCTATGAAGTCGCCGAAACCAAAGCAGCTCAGGTGATGAATTTTGCTAGACAAAATGAGCATCCCTTGCAGCTGCAACTGGAAAAAGAGTGAGGTGGCAACATGTTGTCGAAAGAATTAGAACAAACCATAACAAGAGCGATGGGGCTGGCAGCTGAACATGCCCATGAATTTGCCACACTTGAACATTTGTTGATGGCAATGACAGATGACCCTGATGTGCTTGAAGTGCTGAGCGCCTGTCACGTTGATGTGTCAAAATTGAAATTGTTGCTAGAGGCGCATATTGAAGATGAGCTAGAGGCGATTATCAGCTCTGAGCTTGAATATGAAGTGCAACCAACAGCAGGGTTCCAGCGTGTTGTGCAACGTGCCATTATTCATACCCAATCATCAAATCGTGGTGTCGCGACAGGTGCCAATGTATTGGTCGCCATGTTCTCTGAACGTGATAGCCATGCTGTATGGTTTTTAAAGTCACTTGATATGAGCCGGCTTGATGCTGTTAGCTTTATCAGCCATGGCAAGGGCGATGCACCGCAAGGCACGCAGACAGAAACAGATGAAACTGGTGAGGCTGCTGCTAAATCATCGCAAAGCGCTTTGTCACAATATGCGGTTGATTTAAACGAAAAAGCATCATTGAACAAAATTGATCCCCTTATTGGCCGTGATGCCGAAGTTGACAGAACCATTCAGATCCTATGCCGCCGGTCAAAAAATAACCCGCTATATGTTGGTGATCCTGGCGTTGGTAAAACAGCGATTGCAGAAGGCCTTGCTTTGCGAATTCACGAAGGCAGTGTTCCTGATGTGTTGAAACAGGCTGTTATTTATGCACTTGATATGGGGCAACTTTTGGCTGGCACACGCTATCGTGGTGATTTTGAAGAGCGGCTGAAAGCGGTAATGAAAGAAGTTGCTGATAATGATAATGCAATTTTATTCATTGATGAAATTCATACCATCATTGGCGCTGGTGCAACATCTGGCGGAGCGATGGATGCCTCAAACCTGTTAAAGCCAGCTTTGCAAGAAGGCAGTTTGCGTTGTATCGGCTCTACCACCTACAAAGAATATCGTAGCTATTTTGAAAAAGATCGCGCCCTTGTCAGACGCTTTCAGAAAATTGATATCCATGAGCCAACCGTTCCAGATGCTATTAAAATCCTAAATGGTCTGAAGCCACGTTATGAAAGTCATCATGGTGTGCGCTTTTCATCTGCTGCGATTAAGACAGCTGTTGAATTATCATCACGCTATATTAATGACCGCAAATTGCCAGATAAGGCGATTGATGTCATTGATGAAGCAGCAGCGGCACAAAATCTGGTTGCGCCATCACGCCGCAAACAGATCATCGGCCAGAAAGAAATTGAGACAACCATTGCAACAATGGCTCGGATCCCATCAAAACATGTCAGCCGTGATGATAAGCAGGCCTTAGCCACTTTGGAAACTGATTTAAAGCGCATGGTATTTGGTCAGGATAAAGCACTAACAGCTCTGGCTTCAGCGATTAAATTATCGCGTGCTGGGTTGCGTGAACCTGAAAAACCGATTGGTAATTATCTGTTTTCTGGCCCAACTGGCGTTGGTAAAACAGAAGCAGCCCGCCAGCTATCTGAGATCTTAGGCGTTAAGCTGGTTCGCTTTGATATGTCTGAATATATGGAACGCCATACTGTTTCACGTCTGATTGGTGCGCCTCCTGGTTATGTTGGCTTTGATCAGGGCGGCTTATTAACAGATGCGATTGATCAAAACCCGCATGCTGTTTTATTGCTTGATGAGATTGAAAAAGCGCATCCTGATCTGTTTAACATCCTGCTGCAGGTCATGGATCATGGTAAATTAACAGATAGTAATGGTAAGGCTGTTGATTTCCGCAATGTCATTTTGATTATGACAACCAATGCTGGGGCAGCTGAAATGTCTAAAAAAGCAATTGGTTTTGGTCGCGGCAACCGTGTTGACGCTGATGAAGAAGCTATTGAACGCGGCTTTTCACCAGAATTCCGCAATCGCCTTGATGCTGTGATACCATTTGCGCCATTGCCACAAGACGTGGTGAGGCTAGTGGTTGATAAGTTCATTATGCAGCTTGAAATGCAGCTTGCTGATAGAGCCGTTGAAATTGAGCTAACAGCTGAAGCGCGCGATTGGCTGGCTGAGCGTGGTTATGATGCAGCTAATGGGGCGCGTCCTCTGGCACGTGTTGTCCAAGAGCACATCAAAAAGCCATTGGCAGAAATGATGCTATTTGGTGAGCTGGCAGATGGTGGTTTGGCTCGCATCACATGTGAAGGTGATGGGCTGGCTGTGATAGCAGAGGGCAAGCCACCTAAAGCAGGTGTGGGGTCAAAAAAATCTGAAAAGATAAAGTAGCTAGCTGGCACGAAAGGGGCTAAAGGTAGCAATTTCTTTAGCCTCTGCCAGAACAGCTTCATTTTCCATACGCAGAAAACGCGCAACCGCATCAGAAAAGCCATCATGGCTGATATAATGGGCTGAACTAGTCATGCTTGGCAGATAGCCACGCTGAACCTTGTGAATGCCTTGTGCGCCTGCCTCAACACGCGATAAACCATTGGTGATGGCAAAATCAATCGCCTGATAATAACAGGTTTCGAAATGTAAGTTCGGAATATCTGTGATTGCACCCCAGTTACGGCCAAACAGGCAATCATCACTCATCAGATTCAAAGCACCAGCAATATAGTCTCCATCATATTCAGCCAGCACCAGCAAGATAGATTGTGCCATTGTCTGCCCAATTAATTCGAAAAAACCGCGGGTTAAATAAGCGCCGCCCCATTTTTTATCGATCGTCGCAAGATAGAATTGATAGAATTTATCCCAATGTGAGGGCGTGATATCATCGCCAGTTAATTGGTGAAACCGCACCCCATATTCATCAAGTGAGCGGCGTTCTTTACGAATATTTTTACGTTTTCGTGATGCGAAAGCTGCCAGAAAATCATCAAAAGAGCTGTAATTGTCATTGTGCCAGTGAAATTGCACGCCTGAGCGCAACTGCCAGCCAGCTTGTTCAAATGCTGTTCTATCATCAGCTGAAATAAAATTCACATGTGCTGATGACAGGCCAAGCTTATCTGTCATCTCAGATAAGGCATGTATCAAAGCTGCTTTGGCGCTTTGATCGCCCTTGGTCAGAAGACGCGGGCCTGGCACAGGGGTAAAAGGAACAGCGCCTAGCATTTTGGGATAATAACGCCCGCCAGCACGCTCAAAGCCATGTGCCCAGCTATGATCAAACACATATTCACCATAAGAATGTGTTTTGACATAATTTGGCATGGCACCGATTAGGCGGCCTTCTGTATCACATAAGAGCAGGTGATAGACTTCCCAGCCAGTGTCACTGCCAACAGAATCGCTTTGTTCCAAGGCTGCCAAAAACTGGTGTTTCAGAAACGGGTTAGCATCAGGACAAAGCGCGTTCCATTCCTCTGCAGGCACATCATCTATTGTGCGGCATGGTTCAACCAGCATGTCCGACCCTATTATAAAACAGACTATTTACATGGAAAGAGATGGTCTGAACGAGCAATAATTCAAGTCACTAAAATATCTATTTTAGCTCAAAAACTGCGTCAATCTCAACGCAAACGCCGCGTGGCAGAGCGTTTGTGCCAACCGCAAAGCGCGCATGATTGCCAGCTTCTCCCATGACTTCTGCCAACAAGTCAGATGCTCCATTTATCACTTCTGGCTGGCTGGTAAAATCATTGGTGCAGGCAACAAAGCCGCCTAATTTCACAGCTCTTTTCAGTTTTGATAAATCGCCGCCGCAAGCTGCTTTGGCCTGTGCCAAAATATTGATGGCACAAATGCGAGCCTGTTCTTTGGCTTGGTCTAGGGTGACATCATCGCCGACAGTGCCTGTCAGCGTAATTTTGCCATCCACCAATGGTACCTGACCTGAAATAAAGATAAGATTGCCAGCTATGACATAAGGCACATAATTGGCAGCAGGGGCTGGCGCATCTGGTAATGTCACGCCTAGTTCTTGTAATTTTTTGGTGATTGGATCTGTCATAATTGCTCTCTATTTATCTTGGGGTAGGAAACTGAGATCAGTGTGCCTTTATAATAGGGCAGCTGTCTATAGGATAAAAAAAGCTCCTGATGCTGGTATCATCAGGAGCAAGTTTTGCGTTAGCAGACAGCCCAAGACCAAAAGGCCATCAGCTGCATTTCTTTAGGAGGATTAGCTACATCCTGTTGTTGACCCGCATGTGTTACATTTCAAGCAAGTGCCATTTCGTACCAGAGTAAAGTTTTGACATTCAGGACATGATTCACCCTCATAGCCCTGCATCTTTGCTTGTTGTACCTGATCTGATTTGCTGACGCTTGCTGCAGTTGTTACTGCGGCTGCCACTGTCTCAGCAGCTGGTACATTCACAGATGGTGCCAATGTTGCTTCAGCAGCTGTGCTCTCCCCAGCAAAGGCAGTAGCAGCAGCGGCAGTGCCATTATTGGAATAGACAACAAGGCCTTGCTTGCGGATGAAACCACGGCTTGTCACCTTATTCAGCAATTCAGATTGTGCCTCACCAGCTCCTGTTGTGCTGGTATCAAGATCTTCTTTTGACACATGACCCAAATCATGACGATCAAGATATGACACGGCTAGTTCACGGAATGTATAGTCAAGGATAGATGTTGCCATCTTAATAGCATCATTGCCTGTTACAATCCCTTGTGGTTCAAAGCGTGTGAATGTGAATGCCTCAACATATTCTTCCAATGGCACACCATATTGCAGGCCAATGGAAACAGCGATGGCAAAATTATTCATCAATGAACGGAAGGCTGCGCCTTCTTTATGCATATCGATGAAAATTTCACCCAGACGGCCATCCTCATATTCGCCAGTCCGCAGATAGACTTTATGACCGCCAACTGTTGCCTTTTGGGTATAGCCCTTGCGGCGTTGTGGTAATTTTTCACGTTCTGTTTGTGCGATAACACGCTCGACAATTTTCTCAACAATCTGTGGTACAGCTGCTGCCTGTGGGGCAGCTGCCAAATCCACAACGCTGTCATCATCCTCATCATCTTCAACTAGTGATGATGATAAAGGCTGGCTGAGCTTTGAGCCGTCACGATAGAGCGCATTTGCTTTCAGGCCAAGACGCCATGACAACATATAAGCATCACCACATTCAGACACATCTGCTGAATTTGGCATGTTGATTGTCTTTGAAATCGCGCCAGAGATGAAAGGCTGAGAGGCTGCCATCATGGTAATGTGGCTATCAACTGACAAGAAGCGCTTGCCAATACGGCCACACACATTCGCACAATCAAAAATCGGCAGATGCTCATCTTTCAAATGCGGGGCACCTTCTAATGTCATGGCGCCACAAACATGGATGTTAGCTGCTTCGATTTCATCTTTGCTGAAACCAAGGGCTTCTAGCATGTTAAAGTTGAAATCATTTAACTGCTCATCACTAAAGCCAAGCGTATCACGGCAGAAATCAAGGCCTAATGTGAAATGATTGAAAGCAAATTTCACATCAAATGCATTTTCAAGCGCGCTAGCTAGCTTTTGCAACTCAGTATCGCCAAACCCTTTATCACGCAGAGCATTTAAAGAGACAGACTGGCATTTTTCAAGATTGCCATTACCAACCGCATAGCGTGTGATGTCATCTATCTGATCAGCGCTATAGCCAAGGCGTGTTAATGCCTCTGGCACTACGCGGTTAATGATTTTGAAATAACCACCACCTGCTAGCTTTTTGAATTTCACAATCGCAAAATCAGGCTCAATACCAGTGGTATCACAATCCATGACAAGGCCGATTGTGCCTGTTGGTGCAATCACTGTTGATTGTGCATTACGATAGCCATGCTTTTCACCAAGTGATAGCGCGTCATCCCATGCCAGTTTAGCGGCATCCACCAAACCAGCTTCAGGGCAATTATCAGCATCAAGTGGCACAGGCAGAACAGATAGGCCTTCATAGCCTGTGTTTTCTGAATGTGCTGCACGGCGATGGTTGCGCATGACACGCAGCATATTATCAGCATTTTCCTCATATTTCGGGAACGCGCCAACTTCGCTTGCGATCTCAGCTGATGTGGCATAAGAGCGGCCAGTCATAATCGCTGTGATAGCACCGCAAAGCGCGCGGCCTTCATCTGAATCATAAGAATGACCAGATGCCATTAGCAAGCCGCCAATATTGGCAAAGCCAAGGCCTAATGTGCGGTAATCATAAGACCCTTGTGCAATCTCTTTTGAGGGGAATTGCGCCATCATAACAGAAATTTCAAGTGCCAGTGTCCACAAGCGCACCGCATGTTCAAATGTCTCAATATCAAATGAGCCATCTTCATGACGGAACTGCATTAAGTTCATTGAGGCAAGGTTACAGGCTGTATCATCCAAGAACATATATTCTGAACATGGGTTTGATGCATTGATTCTGCCACCAGCTGGGCAGGTATGCCACTCATTGATAGTGGTATCATATTGCAGGCCTGGATCAGCACATGCCCATGCAGCATAAGCGATTTTTTCCCACAACTCATCAGCCTTCACACGCTTGGCGACCTTGCCGTCAATGCGCTGGATAAGCTCCCAATCACCGCCATTATTGACAGCATTCAAGAATTCATTTGTTACGCGCACAGAGTTATTAGAATTCTGGCCTGCAACAGTCAGATAGGCTTCTGAATCCCAATCTGTGTCATAGGTTTTAAATTCAATTTCAGTGTAACCTTGCTGTGCAAACTGAATAACGCGCTGAATGTAATTTTCAGGCACCATGTCTTTGCGGCCTGCGATAATCGCTTTTTTCAGTTCTTTATTTTCGCGTGGATCAAACCGATTTTCGGCATCAGATGATGTGCAGGCAGCCATCACAGCATTCATGTGCTTTTGGGTGATTTTTGAGCCAGCAACTAGGGCTGCTACCTTTTGTTCTTCAACCACTTTCCAATCGATATATTCTTCAATATCGGGGTGATCAATATCAACTGTTACCATCTTGGCAGCACGGCGTGTTGTGCCGCCTGACTTAATCGCACCAGCTGCTCTGTCACCGATTTTCAAAAAACTCATCAGGCCAGATGATTTGCCGCCACCAGATAGGCCTTCGCCAGAACCACGTAGCTTTGAGAAGTTAGAGCCTGTGCCTGAACCATATTTGAACAGACGTGCTTCACGCACCCACAAATCCATGATGCCGCCATCATTAACCAAATCATCGCTGACTGATTGGATGAAACAAGCATGTGGCTGTGGATGTTCATAAGATGATTTTGAACGAACCAGCTTACCTGTTTCGAAGTCAACATAATGGTGGCCTTGGCTTGGCCCATCAATACCATAGGCCCAGTTCAGGCCAGTATTAAACCATTGTGGTGAGTTTGGTGCTGCCATCTGAAGGGCAAGCATCGCACACATTTCATCATAATAAGTTCTAGCATCAGCTTCAGTGGTGAAATAACCACCTTTCCAGCCCCAATAAGTCCATGTGCCAGCCAGACGATGATAAACCTGTTTCGCTGATGTCTCACCACCAAAGCGATCTGCCTCATCCAGCTTCTTCAGGGCTTTGTCATCAGCCTTTGAACGCCACAACCATGATGGAACGTCATTCTCCTCGACCTTGACCAGCTTGGCAGGCACGCCAGCTTTGCGGAAATATTTCTGCGCTAAAATATCAGCTGCTACCTGAGAGAATTGCTCAGGCACCTCAATATTTTCTGCACGGAATACAATAGTCCCGTCGGGGTTTTTAATCTCACTCGTTGCTGAGCGGAACTTAATCAAAGAAAAGGGGTCCCGACCTTCTTTTGTGTGCCGTCTTTCAAAACGCATAATATACCTCGTGGATAACTTCTAATGAAACCTTATATTCTAATAAGTTAGATGATTTTCTTAAACCGCCATAACACCATATATAGTGGTGATAGAATTAAAAGCTACATGATATAGGGGGTGTTTGCAAATATATCTGCCATAATTTTGTCACTTTTTTTGAAATAATTTCATTGACATATTGGTGATGCCGACAACCCCTAAAGGTACGTGGCTGTTGGCTTGCTTTTCTGAGGCGTAACAGATACAACAAGGAGCAGAGGCGTTGCGTGATTATGCTGATTTGTCATGTCACAGCGATGTTGTTAGATGCGTGTTTACCATTTCAGCGGGGTTGGGATGAAATTCATTTCAAAAATATTGATTAAGATGTCTGCCAAACAAATTGGGAAAGATGAATTTGGTAATCGCTATTATGAAAAGCCTGCCAAGGCAGGCCAACTGCGTGGAAAACGCTTTGTGATTTATAATGGCCAGGTTGAAGCATCAAAAGTGCCGGCAGACTGGCATGGTTGGCTTCATTACACAGAATCAACACCCCCGCCACAAGGCGGCTATCAACGTGCTGATTGGCAAGCTGATCATTTGCCGAATCTGACAGGCACCAAATTTGCGCATCGCCCACAAGGTCATGTGCTAAAAGGTGGCAAACGCGCAGCGGCAACAGGTGATTATGAAGCTTGGACACCATAAGCCTAGCCAGATACTAGCCAACTGCCGATAGCGTCATTTATACGAGGTGATTTATGCAACGGAATATGATCGAAACAGTCATGGGTGCTGTGGTTTTGGCAGCTGCTGGGTTTTTTGGTTATGTTGCCTATCAGGCAGCTGATGTGTCATCTGGTGCTGGCTATCAGATACAAGCTGAGTTTGGTTCAGTATCAGGTTTATCTGTTGGTGATGATGTGATGCTATCTGGCATTAAAATTGGTAATGTTGTTGGCCAAGAATTAGACCCGATTACCTATTCAGCACGTGTTATGATGCGTGTTGAAGAGGGGATTTTGCTTCCCGATGATACATCAGCACGCATAACAACGTCCTCTTTGCTTGGCGGTAATTATTTAGAGCTGATGCCTGGGCTATCTGAGGATATGCTGGCAGAGGGCGGCGTGATTTATGACACAAGAGACCCTGTTAGCTTGACAGATTTGCTTGGCAAAGTGGTCTTTTCTGCTGGTGATGATGGCTAGGGCTGTTATCGGTTTTGCACTATCGCTTCTGGTAAGCTTGCCAGCTTTGGCTGATAGTTGGGTCGAAGCAGAATCAGCAAAATTGCAAACGCTGGATAAAATCACAGCTCGAATTTCAGCATTAGATGTCGCGCGTGACAATCCTGAACGCTTTGGCACTTTGGAAATTTTGGTTCATCGCTGTGCCTATCGCCCACCTGAAGAGGCGCCTGAAGATGCTGCCTTTTTAACAGTGCGTGATGTCGGTCATGACCCATCATTGCCGCCAAAGCTGGTTTTTTCTGGTTGGATATTCTCATCAAGCCCAGCCATTTCAGGCTTGGAGCATGCTGTTTATGATGTGACCTTAATCACTTGTAACAGATAATCAATCATCACATCTTCCCCCAATGCTAGATTAAGGTCAGCATCTTGTTGCAAGGCAGATTGTAATTGGTCTTGGAACTCTGCTTTTGGTATTTCGGCAAGGCCAAATTGTTTTAAGTGATCATTACTAAATTGGGCATCAAGCAGGCTAAATTTCCCATATAGCAGGCGTGCTATCAAATGAACCAATGCGATTTTTGAGGCATTTGGTGTGCGCGAAAACATAGATTCGCCAAAAAACACCCCGCCTAGCTTTACGCCATAAAGCCCGCCTACCAATGTATCATTATCAAAAACTTCTACTGAATGGGCAAAACCAAGAGAATGAAGCGCAATATAAAGGCGCTTTATTTCATCATTAATCCAGCTATCTTCACGGGAGCTAGTGATTTCAGCACAGCTATGTATCACATCACTAAATGCGGTATTGATGCGGATTTCAAAAGGGCGCTGTTTCACCAGCCGCATCAAGCGACGCGGTATATGCACAGGCGCAAGTGGGATAATGCCTCTAATGTCAGGTTCAAAGAAATGAAGCTCTGGATCATCTACTGATTGCGCCATAGGAAACACACCAAGGCTATAGGCCTTAATAATCGTCTCAGGTGCGAAGATGAACCGCTCGCTCATTACTCCTCAGCTTGTGCTAAAAACTCTTCTTCCAGCCAGCGAATAGTATAGCTGCCTTCATGAATAGCAGGGGCATCAACAAGCCTTTTATGCAAGGCTAGTGTGGTTGGAATTGGTTCAATGATAAATTCCTCCAATGCCAATTTCAGACGCGCCAGACAATGCTCTCTGTCTCTGCCATGCACAATCAGCTTGGCAATCAGGCTATCATAAAAAGGCGGAACGCTATAGCCGCTATAGATAGGTGATTCAATGCGAATGCCTGGCCCACCTGATGGGTGGAAGGTGGTGATTTTGCCAGGGGTTGGCATAAAGGTTTCTGGATGTTCAGCATTAATGCGGCATTCAATCGCATGGCCCGTAAAGGTCACGTCACTTTGGCTAAAGCTCAGCTTTTCGCCAGCGGCAATCTTTATCTGCTCTTGCACCAGATCAATACCGGTAATGGCTTCTGTAATCGGATGCTCTACCTGTAGGCGGGTATTCATTTCAATAAAGAAAAATTCCCCATCCTGATATAGAAATTCCATTGTGCCAACACCAAGATAGCCCATATCACCTGTGGCTTTGGCGGCAACAGCGCCAATATCAGCGCGCTGTTTTTCATCCAAAACAGGAGAGGGGGCTTCTTCAAAT
Source organism: Puniceispirillaceae bacterium (SeqCode) (assembly GCA_049890115.1). Taxonomy (GTDB): domain Bacteria; phylum Pseudomonadota; class Alphaproteobacteria; order Puniceispirillales; family Puniceispirillaceae; genus UBA685. The sequence continues at coordinate 41,625 of JBMHCC010000007.1, forward strand.
AATTTTTGGTGGCGTCTTTGCACTGAACATTCACGTTCACCCAGATGCGCAGAATTACCATGAGAATCGGCGATAACCTGAATTTCGATATGGCGCGGATTATCAAGATAGCGTTCCAGATAGACGGTATCATCGCCAAAGGCAGCTTTTGCCTCTGAGCGTGCTGATGAAAAGGCTTCTGCTAATGATTCAGGGTTAGCAGCAACTTTCATGCCGCGGCCACCACCGCCAGATGCTGCTTTGACCAATAATGGAAAACCGATATCTTTGGCTAATTTGCTGGCTTCTTCGATGGTATGAACAGCACCAGGCGAGCCAGGCACTAATGGCAGGCCTGCTTTGGCAGCTGTGATCTTTGCCTCAACCTTATCACCCATAGCGCGGATATGCGGTGTGTCAGGGCCGATAAATACCAGACCATGTGCCTTTACCATTTCAGCGAAATCAGCATTTTCCGCCAAAAAGCCAACGCCAGGATGAAGGGCATCACAGCCTGTGATGGCTGCTGCTGACAAAATTGCTGGAATATTCAAATAGGAATCTGCTGCTGATGGTCCGCCAATACAAACCGATTCATCAGCTAATCGCACAGGCATGGAATTGGCATCAGCTGTTGAATGCACAATCACTGTTGGAATGCCCATTTCCTTACAGGCACGCAATACGCGCAACGCAACGTCACCACGGTTCGCAATCAGAATTTTTTGAAACATAACTTGCTTAACCCATTATTTTTTTAAATGTGATGCCTATTCAATAACTAGCAAAAGCTGATCATATTCAATTGGCTGACCATTTTCACAAGCAATGTGCGTGACTGTGCCATCTTTTGGTGCTGTGATAGGGTTCATAACCTTCATCGCTTCCAAAATGCAGACAGTCTGGCCTTTTTTGACAGTATCACCTTCTTTGATAAAAGCAGGTGCGCCTGGCTCTGGGCCTTCATAATAAGTGCCAACCATAGGTGATTTCAGTGCCCCTGGATGGTCTGCTAAATTGTTGGCAGCTGGCTTTGCGTCTGCTGCTGGCTGAGCTGGTGCTGCTGCTGGTGCGGCAGCTGGCATAGCTGGGGCTGCTGCTGGTGCGGCGACCATTTGCGTTGGAACGGTACGAGAGACACGCACAGACATTGTTTCTGTCTCAACCTCAATATCTGTCAGGTTGCGGTCATCTAATATGGCAGCCAGTTCACTTGTCAGTTTGGCTTCTTTTGACAGGCTCGCTTTTGTTTTATCCGCGCTGCTCATTGCCAGTTTCTCCTCTAAAACACCTAAAATGATTGTCTGTTTATTTTGTTGTCATTAAATCTGCAACAGCTTGTAATGCTATCTCATAGGTCATGCTGCCTAGGCCTGCAATGACGCCATTCATCACAGGTGCTGTCATTGATTTATGACGGAATTCTTCTCTGGCATAGACATTTGATAAATGCAGTTCGATTTTGATGCCTTGAAATAGCACAAGCGCATCACGCAAAGCGATTGAGCTATGAGTATAAGCACCAGCATTTAGCAAAATCGCATCAAAGCGACCAACAGCTTGCTGAATATGTGTCACAAGCTCACCTTCGTGATTTGATTGGAAAAAGCTGATGCTTTGTCCCAATTCAGCAGCGCGACTTTCACAAGCTTGCTCAATATCTGCCAAGGTTTTTTGCCCATAATGCTGGCTTTCGCGCATGCCAAGCATGTTCAAATTAGGGCCATTTATTATTACTATGTTCGTCATTTTTGCCATAACTCATAATGTAATCAGAGATTGTGCCAAAGGCTATCAAAAAAAGCTGTTCGCTAGATAGATATTATCCAGATTGTGCCGCTCTTTGCGCCGCGATTATTGATTTTATCTCAGCGGCTGTTACCGCACCTGGCACGACCTCTGTGCCGATGACCAAAGCAGGTGTGCCGCTAATTTCAAGTGCCTGTGCAGCAGCTCTTGTGCGATTTAATATCTGGTCGATATCAGGGCTGTTCATCTCAGCTTCTAATTGGCCTACATCAAGGCCATTTTCAGCAGCGATTGACAAGATCATATCAAGAGACACCTGACCGCGCCAATTCATCATGCCGCTGTGAAATTCTGGGAATTTACCCTGGCGATGAGCAGCGATAGCAGCCTTCGCAGCGATAATGGATGTTTCTGATAGAATCGGAAATTCTTTCAATGTCAGGCGCACCTTATCATCTTCAGCTAGAACAGCCTGAAGCTGGCCAAAGACACGTTTACAATAGCCACAATTATAATCTGAAAACTCATAGATAATGATATCAGCATTATCGCCAGCACCCATGAATGGATCGCCTGCATCATTACGCACAATAGACAGCGCATTTTCACGCCGTGCCACAGCTTCAGCCTCGGCAAGTCGTATCAGGCTCTCGCGCACAATTTCTGGATGTTCAATAATATAGGCCTCAATCAGCTTATTTAGTTCCTTTTTCTCAGCAGCTGAAAAGTCAGCCTGTGCGGTAAAGCTAGCTGTGATAAGCAAGAAAGCTGTAAAAATAGTCTTTAACATAAGGAGGCCCTTTATCATCTTTAATGCTGGTGCCAGACTGTAACCCAATCAGCATCGCCTTGTGACTATAGCTGAAATGAGCGGCAGATCAATCAATCAAAAGACAGGTGAGGCAATATGTACCCATATCGCATCAGCGGTGAGATGATGGCTAATTTCCCTCTAGCTGAAACAGAATATCTTTCGCACGGTTGCGTGTCTCTTTGGCGATATTCTCATGAGTTAAGGCACGGCGTGCCATCTGGATGGCACGGCCCTTATCTCCTAATAAAATAGCTTCTTCTGAAAGCGATAAATCAGCCTGTGCCAAAGACCCATCGCGCCCTAGTGCAATCGCATATTGGCGGCGTAATTCAGGCCAGCGTGGCTCAAATGGTATTGCTCTGCCAAAGGCTTCTGCTGCCAGACGATAATGATCATCATTTCCCTGATCTGCTGATGCCAGATAAGCACGGCCAAGACCAAATTCTATTAATGGTGCTTGCTGATAGGATAATGCTTTTTGATAGGCTGAAATGGCATCAGCTGGCCTTTGGTCAAACAGATAAATGTCTCCAGCAAATTCGTGAAGATAGGGGTCATTCGGATAACGCAAGATGAGTTCATCAAGTGCTGTAATTGCTGCTTTCATGTCACCGCGCCTGAAATGCGCAATCGCAACACGCATCAGATTTAGCTCATCATCAAAACGGGGCCAGCTGTTATTTTGTTGATCTCTATCTGTTTGATTTGCTGAGCGGCTTTGGTTTTGTGCTTCTATGCGCTTGATTTCGGTCAATGTGGTTGCTGGGCTATTGGTATAGGCTGCAACTTTGGCGATTAATCGTATCATCAAGGCTTCATCTTTTGCGCTAATACCAGGGCTATCTGTGCCATGATCTCTGATATGATCTTCAAAGGTTAATAGGCGTTTACCAGCACCTGGATGGGTAAGATAATAATCAGTTTGCCGTGATTCAGGCAAAGCACGCTGAGCGGCAAGGCGGCGCATAAACCGCGCCATACCATCAGCTGATATGCCGTTATCTTTCATTACGCGCAATGCATATTCATCAGCGACAGATTCATCATGACGCGAGACAGCTAAATAATTGCGATTGGCCCTGTCAGCCCCGCCAAAGGCAACCCCAATAGCCGCATCACCAGAACCGCCCACCGCCAAGGCAGCTGCTGCCAATGTTGCCAAGGTGGTTGTCAGGCCAGCATCTTGAATGGCTTCAGAGCGGCGCGGCGCATGACCAGCTGCCAGATGTCCAATCTCATGTGCCAGAACACCTAAAATTTCAGATGTGGAGCCTGCTTTAGTCAGTAATCCTGTGTGCAGATAGATAGTCTGGCCACCTCGCACAAAGGCATTATAACTCTCATCAGCAATCAGACGCAGTTGAATATCAGATAGGCCAGCTGCCTTAGCAAGTGGCAATGTTAATTGCCGTAATCCTGCCTCAATTTCAGTGTCTCTTATTAATGTCGCGGACGCTGATTGTGCTGCTGTGGCAAAAAGGACCAGCAGGCTTAAAAAAAAGTAAGAAAATCGGTTTGGCAGGATATTTATCTTCATTGAACAAATCATTCTGGTAAAAATTAGAATATTATTCGAAAAATAATGAAATAATCTTATAAAATGTTATAAATACTTATTTGACAACTATCTTAAAGAATGATGTTTAACAATCATGAGTTAATGACACACTCTATAACTATTATATTAACCATTTTATAGTAACACTGTAATCCTTTCTGTCAGGCAGTCAAAATAATGATTAAAAATTCGAAACGTTCTGAAATTCCAACTTTTCTCGCTCTTGACGGGATGCGGATTGCGCAGGAAATGGAAGCGGCAGGCGATAATATCATTCATTTAGAGGTGGGCCAGCCATCAACAGCTGCACCACAGCAGGTGACTGATGGCCTAATCGCAGCATTATCGCAAGCTGGCAATCATGGTTATTCAACGCCGCTTGGTGTGCCAGCTTTGCGCAACGCCATTGCACAACATTATCACGATACCTATGGCTATCACCATGATAGCGGCAAGATTGCTGTGACTGTGGGCTCATCAACAGCCTTTGCACTTGCCTTTTTGGCAGCCTTTGATGAGGGGGATAAGGTTGCTTTGCCAACGCCTGGCTATCCTGCCTATCGTAATTTGATGATGGCGATGGGGATTGAGCCTGTGGCATTGCCAGCGCGTGCTGAGCAAGGATGGATGCCAGCGTTAAAAGCTATGGAAGAGTGGGATGAATTGCCAGATGGCATTATCATTGCTAGCCCCCATAATCCAACAGGTGTTGTGTTATCAGATGCTGAGATGCGTGAGATTTGTGACTGGTGCAAAAACCATTCTGTGCGTCTTATTTCAGATGAAATTTACCACGGGCTGACCTATGGCACACCAGCACAGACAGCTGGTCTTTATAATGATGAAGCCATTATTATCTCTGGATTTTCAAAATATTATTCAATGACAGGCTGGCGTCTAGGCTGGCTGCTGATGCCAGATGACCTAGCCGATAGGATTGAAAAGCTGGTTCAAAATTTGTTCATCGCAGCACCAACACCTAATCAGATGGGTGCTATTCATGCTTTTGCTGCGAAAGATGAATTACAGGCTCATCTGGCGCGCTATGCGACTAATAGAGATATTTTGCTATCAGGACTCTCCCCCTTATTGCTTGGTAATCACGCACCATGTGATGGCGCATTTTATCTATATGTTGATATTAGTGCTTTAAGCGATGATAGCTTGGCATTTTCAAAAGCATTATTAGAACGTGAAGGTGTTGCAACCACATCTGGCGTTGATTTTGATCAAGAGCAAGGTCACCTTCATTTGCGCTTATCATTTGCAGGCAGCACAGATGATATGCATGAGGCTGTAAAGCGTATTAACCGATTTGTGGATTACTACCAGCAATCAAATCGCAGATCAGCGTAAGCGATCAAACCCATTTATACCACCTGATGACCCCCATTACAGTCAGGTGAAAAAAAAGGACAGGTACTATATCTGTCCTTTTTTATTGGCATTTAAATGAGTTGTGTATTTGTTAGCGTGACCACCAGCCCTTTTTTGGCTTGGCATCTGCACTGCTGCTACCGACATCAACCACATCAATCACAGCTGATGATATTGGCGCGCGCGGATCTGTTGCTGGTTGTGCCTCGCTATCATTTGTGGCCTCATTTGAAGCTGCTTTTTTAGCTGCTTTTTTGGCTGCTTTCTTCTTGGCAACCTTTTTCTTTGCTGCTTTTTTCGCTTTTGGTGCAGCTACCTCATCAGAAGCATCAGGCAAATCTGCCTTTGCTTTTGTTTTCTTAGCTGCCTTTTTCGCCTTTTTCTTTTTGCCAGCTGATGATGTGGCAGGTGTTTTTTCTTTCACTCCCTCAGATGCATCAGCTTGCGTGGCAGAGCTATCACCAGCATCAGCTTGATTTGTGCTATCAGCTTGAGGCGATGCTTGCTTGCTATCAGACGGGCTTGCGCCATCTTGCAAGGCGGCATCTTGTTGCACAGCCTCTTTTTTGCCTCTGCCTCTGCCGCCTCTATTGCGGCGTCTCTTTGGCTTTGATGATGCTTCATCTTCACTGGCCTGTGCGCTATCAGATGCTTGGTTATCAGCTGGCTGTGTTGCGGCATCATTATCTGATGTCTCGATAGCCTCAGATGCTGTTTGCCCATCTGCCTCTGCCATCACCTCATTATCACCATTGCGCTTTTTGCGACGTCTGCCGCCACGTCTGCCACGGCGACGACGCTTATTACCCTCAGATTTTTCATCATCACTATCATCATCAGATGGCTGGTTTGTGGTGCCAGCTTGAGATTGCCCATCATTATTTTGATCAGCATCTTTGCGCTGTGGGCGTTGACGCTGTGGCTGTTTGATAGATTGTGCTTGTTGTGATGCGTTTTTCTTTTGCTCGCCAATAATGTAATCAAGCGCTGTTAGGCTAGCATCGGCTTCAATAAAGATAATCAGCTTATAATGTGCTTCAATTTCAGCCAAAGTCTGGCGTTTGTGATTTAATAAATAAACCGCAATCTCGCTATTCATCGTGATTGTGAATTCACGCTCATTATGTTTGGCAGCTTCTGTTTCTAAGATGCGCAACATCTGCAGAGCTGATGAATGCACAGAACGCACCCTGCCAGTTCCCTCACAAGTAGGACAGCTATGGCTCACTGTTTCGACCAAAGACGGGCGCAGACGTTGGCGCGACATTTCAAGAAGGCCAAAATGGCTGATATTGCCAACTTGGATTCTGGCACGGTCATTACGCACAGCATCTTTTAGGCGGCGTTCAACCGCATGTTGATTGCGGTTTTCTTCCATATCAATGAAATCAATCACAATCAGGCCAGATAAATCACGCAATTTTAGCTGGCGGCCAACTTCTTCGGCTGCCTCAAGATTGGTCTTTAATGCTGTCTCTTCGATATTGCGCTCTTTTGTGGCTTTACCTGAATTGACATCAATGGCGACCAAAGCCTCTGTCTGGTTCATCACAAGATACCCGCCAGAGCGCAGCTTTACTTCTGCATTATAAATAGAATCCAGCTGCTCTTCGATGCCATAAGATTGGAACAGATGCGGCTGATCTTCATATTTTAAAACCTTTTTCGCATGGCTTGGGATCAGCATTTTCATCTGTGCTTTTGCCAGCTTATAGGCTTCTTCACCTTCGACTAGGACTTCATCAATATCGTTGGTATAGATATCGCGAATGGCTTTTTTCACGAGCGCGCCTTCTTCATGGATAAGGCTAGGTGCTTCTGATTCTAGTGTTTTGGTGCGAATATCATTCCATAATTTTGTCAGATAAGCATAATCGCGTTTAATCTCTGTTTTGGTGCGCTTTGCGCCTGCGGTTCTGGCGATAACAGCCATACCATCAGGGACATTTAAGTCTTCGATAATGACTTTTAAGCGCTTGCGGTCAGCTGAATTGACAATTTTGCGTGATACACCGCCACCACGATTGGCATTTGGCATCAATACACAATAGCGTCCCGCCAGTGACAGATAAGTGGTCAAAGCCGCACCCTTATTGCCACGTTCTTCTTTGACAACCTGCACCAGCAAGATTTGCTTGCGTGCAATAACTTCTTGAATCTTATAGCGGCGCGCATAAGCACGATGTGATCGGCGCGGCTGGTCTACCTCATCATCACCGCCTAATGTTTCTGGCTTTTGCTGAGATGGTGGCTGGCTCGCCTCATCATTATCATCTGGTTTTTCATCCTGATCGCCAGTTGCTTCATCAGGCTCCGATGCTTCTTCAGCCTCTATTTCCTGTCTATCTTCAACAGGGATGCGATAATAATCTGGATGAATTTCACTAAAAGCCAAAAAACCTTGACGGTTTCCGCCATATTCAACGAAAGCAGCTTGTAGTGATGGTTCAACGCGTGTCACTCTTGCCAGATAGACATTGCCTTTTAGCTGGCGTTGATAGGTGTTCTCATAGTCAAATTCGTCTATGCGATCATTGGTAAGAAGCGCCACCCTTGTTTCTTCGGGTTGATGCGCATCGATAAGCAATTTTTTTGTCATGTTCTGATAATCCCAAATAAACCGCCTTTTGCCTTAGCTCAGGGCGGTCCGCACATGGTGCGATATATGATGATGGGCTTTGGGATTGCTCTTGCAAGACAAAGGCTAATGACCGCCGTGACCAATAGGTGGTCACACCGTCATAATATTCTGGTTGTAAGGCGGCATTCATACGCTCTGCCCTTTTCACAATCTTTTGCCAACATGGTGGCTGCGCCTTTTAAAAGTGCGGGCGTCGAGCTCTGGCCATGTCTTTTTCATCATTTCAGTAAAGCTGGTGCCATTTGCATATAAGCAGCCAGCCTATCCTCATTCTAGGCTTGCATAAGACAGCAGATTTTCTTGTCTTTTCTGCGGTTTCGTGCCAGCCAAAAATCTCAAATCCGACAATAGCCTTTTCTTTGCTCACTCGGCAAGCATTTTCACTATCTTTGCGATTTCAGATGATTGTTTATTTGAAAGGCTGATTTTGTTTCTCTATTGTGCTGTTACAAGATGATTTGAAATCAGGTGAGGCGTCATAGTGATGCATAAAGCTTTTGCTCTTAATTTGTCGAATTTTATTGTTCGGCTTATGGCAGCATTTTTCGTTTTGCTGATGTTTCCCTTGCATAGTGGTCATGCCCATGAGAATGCATTTACCGCGTTGCGTACAGGCCAAATTACGGTGGGAGATACCGCTGCCACAAGGCTTGTCATAGAAATGCAAGCTCCCATTATGGCAGAATTATTTTTGCTAGATGATCCCTATCGCATTGTTTTGGATGCTGATCATGCTGATTGGGATGCTGGCAATTTATTACCTATTGGTAATCTGGATGCTGGGCCTGTGAAATCCTATCGCTATGGCCGCCCAAAAGATGGTGTGGGTCGTCTGGTTTTTGAGCTATCGGCGCCAGCTGCGCCTGTTCAGGCATTTATTCTGCCGCCACGTTCTGATGGTGGTCACAGGCTAGTCATTGATGTGGCAGATAAAGGCAGAACCGCATTTAAAGTTGCAAAGGCAGCCTTGCAAAGACAGCCATTTATTGCAGAGCTAACAGATGATATTAGCCAAAATGATACCGATACTAAAGCAGTAGCCTCTGCCTCTCAGCCTATTGCTGCACCAGTTGCGCGCCCCTCTGGCAAAGCTGCCACCATTGCCAGCCCATCAGCACGGCCAGATAGATGGGTGGTTATGATTGATGCTGGTCATGGCGGCAAAGACCCAGGTGCTGTCAGCAAAAGGGGCACAAGAGAAAAGGAAATCACATTAAAAGCAGCACGGATTTTAGCTACCAAATTAAATGCCACAGGCCGCGTTATTGCCAAATTAACACGCAATGATGATCGCTATCTCAAACTGCGCGAGCGCATCGCGATTGCAAGGCGAGCCCAAGCAGATTTATTTATTTCGCTTCATGCTGATGCCTTTCATAATTCCAAAGCAAAGGGGATAAGTGTATTTTCGCTATCTGATACCGCATCAGATAAAGAGGCAGCCTATCTAGCAAGCCGCGAAAATCAGGCAGATTTGATTGGTGGGCCTGATTTAGAAGCAGAAGATCCAGATGCTGCAAATGAGTTATTGCGAATGTTCCAGCGTGAATCGATGAATGAATCAGCTTATCTTGCGAATAACATTCTCACCCAAATCAAAGATTTACCAGGCGGCGATAAAAGAGGTCACAGATTTGCTGGCTTTGCGGTGCTGAAATCACCTGATGTTCCGTCTGTGCTTGTTGAGATGGGGTTCTTGACAAATAAACAAGATGAAGAAAATTTGCTAAAACCAGCCTATCTTGATGGTTTGGCAGGCCGCTTATCGCGTGCTATCCTAGCTTATTTAGAACGGTCAAATCGCTAATGTCTGCCGTAACTTCGCCGCAATCACCATCTAAAATTGCCATTATGGTAAAGCGGTTTTTTGCATTATTGACATTGTTGATTGTGGGGCTGGCAGTCGCACTGGTTGGGATATTATGGGTATTCTGGACCTATGGTCGAGATCTGCCTGATTATCGCCAATTAGCGCAATATGAGCCTGATGTTGTCACACGCATTTATGCTGGCAATGGTGCGTTACTCGAAGAATATGCCACACAAAAACGCTTATTTGTGCCAACCAAGGCAATCCCGCCAAAATTAATTCAGGCTTTTTTATCAGCAGAAGATAAAGGCTTTTATGACCATTTCGGTGTTGATGTGAAAGCATTGGCTAGAGCCATTGCAACCAATATCATCAATTATGGCAGTGGCAGGCGTCCCATTGGCGCATCGACCATTACCCAGCAGATTGCAAAGAATTTCTTGTTGACCAATGAGGTCTCTTATGAACGCAAAATCAAAGAAGCTATTCTGGCGATTAGAATGGAACGCGCTTTTGATAAAGAGCAAATATTGGCACTCTATCTCAATGATATTTACCTTGGTTGGTCTAGCTATGGTGTCGCAGCAGCCTCATTGAATTATTTTGATAAGGCACTTGATCAGCTTGAATTACATGAAATGGCCTATTTGGCAGCCTTGCCAAAAGCACCAAGCAATTATCACCCTTATCGAAAAACCAAGGCAGCCATTAATAGGCGAAACTGGGTATTACGCCAGATGGCAGAAAATGGCTTTATTTCATCAGATGCCGCCCAGGCCGCAATGAATGAGCCTCTGGCAGTTAAGCCATTAACTGGTTTTGATGAAGCATCTGCCCCTTATTTTACGGAAACTGTGCGTCGTCAGCTTGTTGATGAATTTGGCTCAGACAGGCTGTATGGCGGCGGGTTATTTGTCCGCACGACCTTATCACCTGATTTGCAAGAAAAGGCGGAACGCGCTTTACGTGAGGGGCTTGAGGCATTGGATAAACGTCAAGGCTGGCGCGGTCCTCTGCACAAGCTGAGTGCAACAGATGATATCGAGGCACTGTTAGAACAATATACAGCGCAAATGCCGCGCAAACGCTATGCTGCCATTGTGACAGAAGTCGAAGATAAGAGGGCTTTCATTTATGTAAAAGGCGGCTCAGCCTCAATCCCCTTTGAGCTAGCAGATTGGGCCTATCCGCCACGTGATGAAAATGGCATTCGCCCGCCAAAAATTGCGTCTTTAAAAGAAGCGTTAAATGCCGGTGATATCATTATGGTGCAACCACCTGAAGAAGCTAAAGACAGGCTGCGTGGCTATCAGCCAAAAGATAATGAATATGCGCTTGGCCAGATACCAGCTGTGAATGGCGCGATTGTTGCCCTTGACCCGCATACAGGGCGTGTGCTGGCCATGAGTGGTGGATATGATTATCGCAATTCTGAATTTAACCGTGCCACGCAAGCAAAAAGACAGCCAGGCTCTGCCTTCAAACCCTTTGTCTATCTGGCAGCCTTGGATGATGGTTATTTACCAACCACCCGTATCCTAGATGCACCTTTGGTGGTTGATCAGGGGCAGGGCAAAAAGAAATGGAAGCCTGCAAACTATACCAAGAAATTTTATGGCCCCTCTATCATGCGTGTTGGCATTGAACAATCACGAAATCTGATGACTGCCCGCCTTGCGATGGCACTTGGGATGGAACATGTTCAAGATTATGCCAAACGCTTTGGCATTGATGATAATATGCCGCCTTTATTATCAATGTCACTTGGGGCAGGTGAGACAGATTTACTAAGCCTGACAGCGGCTTATGGCGTGATTGTCAATGGTGGTCATGCCATAGAGCCGTCACTGATTGACCGTATTCAGGACCGATTTGGTCAAACCATTTATCGGCATGATAAAAGAGATTGCGCTGGTTGTAAGACAGATGGCGTTCTGCAGATTGATAAGATCCCACAATTACAAGATGATCGCGCACTCATCACAGACCCAGCATCTGCCTATCAGATGGTCTCTATGCTAGAAGGTGTGGTAAGCCGCGGAACAGGGCGCCGCATCAAAGATGATGCGCTGGTCATTGCTGGCAAAACAGGGACAACTAATGATAACACTAATGCGTGGTTTATTGGCTTTTCGCCTGATTTGGTTGCTGGTGTTTATGTGGGATATGATACGCCGCGCCCGCTTGGCAAAAGCGAAACAGGGTCAACGGCAGCTGTTCCCATTTTTGGACAATTTATCAAAGATGCGTTGCAAGATGCCCCTGTCATCCCATTTCGTCGCCCTGATGGGGTCAATATTATTCCTGTTAATTCTGAAACAGGGTTACGCGCGGCATTATCTGATCCAAAAACAGTGCTAGAGACATTTAAACCTGGTCAGTTCCCACAATCATCTGGTGCTGGTGGTCTGGTTCTCGACGGTGGTCTTGTTGCTGGTGCCAAAGATGCAAAGGCTGTTGCACCATCTGCGCCTGCGCTGTATTAACGTTGCGACTAGTGATTATTTTGTGACAGGTAACAATCGTATCATGCAAGCTGAAACACAACATGCCATCGATACAATCAAAGCAGCGTTAGGTTTATTGCGCACACATATTGATGTGGCTGCTGCCAATGCCAGATTAGCAGATTTGCTTGTCCAAATTAGCGCCTCTGATTTTTGGAATGACCAAGATAATGCTCAAAAAGTCATGCAGGAAAAAAACCATCTTGAAACCGCTCTGGCTGGATTGGCAGAAATTGAAGATGGACTGGCAGAACAGCTTGAAATGATCAGCCTTGGTGAAGAGGAAAATGATAGCGATATTGTTGCCGAAGCTGAAGCTGAGATTGTAAAATTAGCTGAGCTGGCAGCGAAAAAACAGCTGGAAAGCCTGTTATCAGGCGAAGCTGACCGCAATAATTGTTTTTTGGAAATTCATCCAGGTGCTGGTGGTACCGAGGCACAGGATTGGGCAGCAATGCTGATGCGAATGTATTCACGTTGGGCAGAATCTCGCCAGTTCAAATTAGAGGTGATCGAAGAAGCCGCAGGTGATGAAGCAGGCATTAAATCTGTCACATTGCGTGTCAGTGGCATTAACGCTTATGGTTGGTTGAAAACAGAAGCTGGTGTTCACCGTCTTGTGCGTATTTCACCTTTTGATAGCTCAGCACGCCGCCATACCAGCTTTGCCTCTGTTTGGATTTACCCTGAAGTTGATGATAATATTGATATTGAAATCGTTGAATCAGACTTGCGCATTGATACGTATCGTGCCTCTGGTGCTGGTGGTCAGCATGTGAACACGACAGATTCTGCCATTCGTATCACGCATGTGCCGACTAATATTGTTGTGCAATGCCAATCAGACAGATCGCAGCATCGCAACAGAGCCACAGCATTAACAATGCTAAAAGCGCGTCTTTATGAGCTAGAATTGCAAAAACGCGAAGAAGCCGCCAATGATACGAATGCTGCGAAAACAGATATTGGCTGGGGCAATCAAATCAGATCTTATGTGCTTCATCCCTATCAGATGGTAAAAGATTTGCGCACCAATGTTGAAACTGGCAATACAGGGGCTGTGCTTGATGGTGATATTGATCCCTTTATCGAAGCAAGCCTGGCGGCACGTGTTGGCAGCAAATCAGCCTAGGCTGATAGAGCGGCTATTATCTGCTAGCGGCTTGTAAAAGGCAGCTGAAAAACGAGCAGCATTACGTGCTGATATATTAAAAGGTGGCTTTAACTGGCCATGAAAATAGCGTTTGACCAACCCTTGCCAGGTGCTGATGGGGTCAAGGCGTAACATACCACATTGATAATCAAACCATTTTTTGCCAATTCCCACATGACCAACCTCATCATGCATGATGATTTCCAGAATTGCGGCTGATTGTGGGTCTTCGACTTCGTGAAATTTTGCCAATAGATGCGGCGTTACATCAAGCCCGCGCGCTTCTAATACCAAGGGTGCAATCGCCAATCTGCCAAGCAAATCATCTCTGGTGGAATAGGCAGCTTGCCATAGGCCATCGTGAGCTGGCATTGCGCCATAAAAACTATCTAATTCATGCAATCTGTTATGGAGGAGCGTGAAATGGCGTGCTTCATCATCAGCGACACTGAGCCATTCCTTGGTAAAATCAAGAGGCAGATGATGATGCTGATACCGGATTGCCATATCAAGTGCTAAATCAATTGCATTTAATTCAATATGAGCAATCGCATGAAGCAGGGCAATGCGCCCTGAGGCTGCTTTTGTAATACGGCGTTTCGGCACATCTTTTGGTGCCATCAAAGCAGGTGCCTCTGGCCTGCCTGGCCGGTCAGGGACAATTTGCTGTGACACAACATCAAAGCTGCCATCGCAAAAGCCAGCATAAAGGGCGCGTGCCTTTTGTGCTTTTTCGATTGGATCGCAGCTTGCCAGGGCATCAAGGATCCATTTAGCGGCATCTGCCATAATAAGCGATTAGCCGCCTGACTGAATATGGCTTAACACATCTTCGGCATGGCCTGGGACTTTTACCTTTGGCCAGACATGCAAGATAGTGCCATCAGGGCCGACCAAAAAGGTGGCGCGCTGAATGCCCATATAGCTGCGACCATACATGGATTTTTCAACCCACACGCCGAATTGCTCGCAAATATCTGTTTCATGATCAGCACCAAGCAAACAAGTCAATTCATGTTTGGCACGGAATTTGCCTTGTTTTTGCGGGGTGTCTTTTGAGATGCCTATTACCACCGTATTGGCAGCCTCAAATTCTGCTGCTAATTCAGAAAAGGCGATAGCTTCTTTGGTGCAGCCTGATGTGTCAGCCTTTGGGAAAAAGAAAATGACAATATTCTTGCCACTATAATCAGAAGACGCAAAATGTCCCTCATCAGTTGGCAGGCTGATAGCTGGTAATGTTTGTCCAATTTCTAACATTGAGAACCTCTGTTTCTGTGCGAAATGGCATATTTAATATCTTCTTTAAATTAGGGCGATAAAGCTTATTTTGCAAGCAAGGCTAGCAGGACAAATTATCACATGCTATATGCTGATGGATTTAACTTTTTGTTGCCATTTTATTATGCATAATATGACAAAGATATTCGTGCCCTAGCATGATAAAATACGGGTCAGTTTTGGTATGATATCGCATTAGGCAAAACCCAAATCTGGTTGGTAAAAAAAGTAAGGATGGCTCTTTTGTCAGACACTGACAATATCACAGATGAAACAGCCGATATCTCACAAGAGAAGCGGGTAGAACGGTCGTTCCTATCAGGGCTGTTATTGGGTATGGCAAAATTTGTTATATTCCTCTCAGCGTTACTAGCGCTCATCATCGCTGCTGGCTCTATTGCCATTTATCAGGCAGGTGGTCTGAAACAAATTGCCCAGCAACAGCTATCTATTCCTGAAATTGGTCTTCAGACCATTATTGGTGATGTTGATTTTCATTTTGCTTTAACCCAATGGCGCATTGATGCCGAAATTACAGATATCATTGTCACAGCCGAAGAGCAGCAATTACATTTGCCGCAATTAACCTTGCGTGCCAGCCCGTCTTTGCTCATCAAAGGGCAACCATTAGAAGCCACATTATCTGGCTTGAGTATCGATCTTGTGCAGGCTGAAAATGAATTAAAACTAGCTGGAGAATGGGGACGCTGGCAGCGCTTTTTTGCTGAATCTGTTTCTGTGGATGGTGTCCAGTCTGGCGGTTTTATTTCATTTTTGGCGCAGCGCCAGCTTGCTTTGCAGGACATGATTATATCACTGCGCAAGCAAGATAGTGACGCCCAAATTGCTTTATCTGATCTTGATGCTGTTTTTCAGTTTGATAATGCTGGTGGCATTCGCTTTTTTGGGGGCGCAAAGCTGTCATCAAGTGATAACGCAACAATGCATTATTCAGGTCAGATAAATATCCTGTCTGGTCTAACAGATATGGCTGTTGAGACTACCCAATTTGCGGTCGCTGATTTTGCCCCATTTTTACCAGACCAATTACAGATGCTGTCTGAACTTGGTCAGATTGATACAAAGATCAGCCTTGTTTTTGACCAAAGCCAGTTACAATCAGCCGCTGGTGTTATTCAAGCCAAGGATGGTAGTCTGCCTGTCTCATTGACATCTGGGCGAACAGCACCTTTCAAAGAGCTTGCTGGTGATATCAGCTATAGCAGGCCTGATGATTATCTTGTGATTGATGATGTTGCTTTATCCTTGCCTGATGGGCGCAAAATGCAATTTTCTGCTGATATAGCTGGGTTATCTCAACCTAATACGCTGTTTGACGGACAGCTTCTAATCGAAGAATTAGCGATAGATTCGCTATTGTCACAATGGCCTGAAGCCGCATTATCTGATGTCAGGTCCTATATGATTGAGAGCTTTTCAGGCGGGGAATTTGAGACCTTAGCAGCGATTTTCAAAGGCCAGCTTAATAAAACGGCCAAAGAAGTGACATTATCTGAATTATCATTAAATGGTGAAATTGACGATGTCAGAGTGAAAACAGGCTATGGTCAATATAAAGAGCTGGTTGGCACAGCCAAAGGACGCCTATCTCTTGATGTGGTCTCTGGCGGTCAACTGCAATCAGCACGTCTCAAGCTAGGTCTATCTGATGGTTATGTGATAACCGAAGCATCATCACAGCCAATCAAATTTGATAAGGCGGCTGGTGAGATTATCTTTCAGCCAGGCCAGCTTTTAGTACCTGATGTACAATTTCAATTTGCCAGTGGCAGTTCTTTATCAAGCACAATCAGCATGTCTTTGGACGAAAATGGCAATCCGACTGTTGCACAATTTTCGGTCACATCGCCGCAAATGCCGATTGAAGATATCAAAGCATTATGGCCACAAAACCTAGTCAAAAAAACAGCTGATTTTGTATCAGAGCGCCTGAGCGGTGGTATGGTGTCAGATTTTTCTCTTGCAATGACAGTTGGTTTTACAACGCACGAAACTGGTTTCAAACAAACAATCAATGCGCTGGAAACAAGGTTAGCACTGTCAGATACCGATTTTCTATGGTTGCCAAGCAGGCCAGCTTTGCGCGGTGTATCTGGCGAGATAACATTGCGTGATAATGTCGTCGGCATTAATATCACAGATGGGGCTGACCGTGACCTAGTCCTAGAATCTGCTGAAATATTTATCAATCCAGCGATACAACCTGCTGGCAAAAACAGGCTATTGACGATGCGTCTGACAGCTAATGCGCCAATGCCGCAAGTGACAGAATTGCTAGCAGATAAGACGATTAATCAGCTCGAAAGAGTGCCGTTTTCTTTGGCTGATGCCACAGGTAATGTGCGAAGCAGACTGCATTTAACAGCTGATCTAAAAACAGGCGAAAAGCCGAAATTTCAGCTAATCAGCGCAGATGCTACCATCACAGATGGCGCTTTTAGCAATGTCTTTCAGGGTTTTGATTTATCGCAAGCTGATTTGGTTGTGAATGTGATGCCATCACAATTAGAGGTAACTGGCTCTGGCTTGCTTGACAATGTGCCTGGCGTTTTTTCGCTGAAAAATGATGATGATAATTTGCGCCTGACAGGCAATTTAACAGGCTCACCTTATCTTAGTGAGATGGCAGCTAATTTATCTGGCCAAGAAATCACAGGCATTCTTGGCGGTCGTTTTACCATTGATGTTGAAAAACAAAGCCAGAAAACAAGGGCATTTGGTGCTGTGAATCTGAAAGAAGCAGGGGTCAATTTGCCATTGCTAAATTGGGCGAAGCTGCCAGGCGAAGCAGGTCAAGCCTCTGCTGCTTTTCATTTTGACAAGGGCAAGCTGATGGAGATTTCAGCCATCTCTATTGATGCAGGTGGTTTGCGCGCAACTGGCAATCTTGCTCTGAATCAAGATGGCTCATTGGCAGATGTTAGCCTTGATAATGTTAGCTGGCCTGGCAATCGGCTTGATACTATTTCTATCAGTCCACGCGGTGATGGGGTGCTTCATGTGGTTGGTGAAGGGGCATTGCTTGATTTGCGGTCAGTGCGCAAAGGCGAGGGTGTATCTGAAGGGCGGCATCTGTCATTTGATTTAACAGCAAACCGGATGCTCATCGAAGATAATGTCGACCTTTATGGGCAAATGGTGGGCGAGGTCAGATCTGATGGTAATGGTGATGCCACATTACAAGGCGCGCTTATCATCAATAATAACGCCTTGTTGGAACAGGGAACGATTGAGGCCTATTTTGGTCCTGATGGTGAATATCTATCGGCCGTTGGGCTGATTGGTGGTGCCGAAGCACGTCTGGAGTTTAGCCCAAGTGAAAATGACGGGCCTTTGTTGATAATCACTTCACAAAATGCAGGGCGTGTGCTTGCAGGCCTTGGCATTACCGATACGATCCGCTCTGGGCGTCTTATCTTGATGAATGAATTTAAAGATGGTGATTTTTCTGAATATGACACCACCATCAATTTAGAAGAATTTAATGTAATCGAAGCACCAGCCGCCGTGCGTGCATTTTCTGTGCTGGGATTGGCTGGTCTTTATTCATTAGTAGAAGGCGATGGCACACGCTTTACCAGAGGAGAGGCCTTTATCAACACGAAAGGTGATGATGTTGAAATTAAGCATATGCGGGCTAGTGGTGGTGCTGTTGGTGTGACGATGCTAGGGCGTTATAACCGCCAGACCAAACAAGTGGATGTCAGTGGCAATCTGGTTCCCGCTAATCAGTTTTCCAAGATTATTGGTGCTGTGCCTGTACTTGGTGAAATTTTATCTGGCATTGATAAATCAGGCGTTTTTTCAACACAATTTAATTTAAAAGGTCCTATTTCAGAGCCAGAGACAACGGTAAATGTGGCATCACTGGCACCTGGCCTAATCAGAGATATTTTCAGTCCGAATTGGCTTGGTCGTGAACGCGGGCGTATCTTGGGCGATGATGAGGATACGGGACAATAATCTTTGTATCACCTAGTCTGATAATACCAAAAGCGCGTGGCGTTTTTTGCCAGATGATAGCTGAAGGCGCCCTTCATCACCAAAATCAGAAAGGGCAATGACAGCTTCATCAGAGGAAATGGACGCACCATTTAACCGTGCGCCGCCGCCTTTGATAAGGCGTCTGACTTCCCCTTTTGATGAGGCGAGCCCTGATGTGATAAAGGCATCAAGGATAGATAGCCCATCTGCTTCGCCTGCTGACAGGCTAACTTGTGGTAAGCCATCTGCCATCTGGCCTGCTGCAAAGGTTTGACGTGCGGTCTCGGCTGCTTGATTGGCAGCATCATCACCATGACACAGCTTTGTGACTTCATTTGCCAGAATGATTTTGGCATCATTAATCTCTGCCCCTTGCAAAGCTTCAAGACGGGCAATTTCATCAAGTGGCAATTCGGTAAATAGACGAAGAAAACGCCCCACATCGGCATCTTCTGTATTGCGCCAGAACTGCCAGAAATCAAAAGATGATAATCTTTCCTCATTCAACCAAATAGCACCGCCAGCTGTTTTACCCATTTTGGCACCAGATGCTGTTGTGATTAGAGGTGAGGTAACGCCGAATATTTCTTGCGCATCGACACGGCGTGTTAAATCAATGCCTGTAACAATATTGCCCCACTGGTCAGAGCCACCCATCTGCAGATCACAGCCATAACGCCTGCGTAATTCCAAGAAATCATAGGCTTGCAAAATGGCGTAATTAAATTCTAGGAAAGACAGATTCTGTTCACGATCAAGACGCAGCTTGACAGATTCCATACCCATCATGCGGTTAATTGAAAAATGTGAACCAAAATCACGTAAAAACTTAATGTAAGACAGCTCATCAAGCCAATCAGCATTATCAACCATAATCGCATCTGTCGGCTTGTCGCCGAAATTCAGATATTTTTCAAAGATAGATTTAATGCCTAATTTATTGGCTTCAATATCAGCATCAGATAACAGAGGGCGTGCTTCATCCTTGCCAGATGGGTCGCCCACTTTGGTGGTGCCGCCGCCCATAACCACGATGGGTTTATGACCTGTTTTTTGCAAAAGGCGCAGCATCATAATCTGCACCAATGAGCCCACATGCAACGAATTGGCAGTGCAATCAAAGCCGATATAGCCAGAGATAAGCTGTTCTGCTGCCCGTTCATCAAGGCCGTCCAGATTGGTTGCTTGATGGATATAACCACGCTCACTTAAGAGGGAAAGAAATTCAGATTTCATGTTTGACTGCACTTATCTCATTAACTGATTGCACCATAAATATAGGGTGCATTATGTGTTAGCTATTGGGATTATCCCTTGGCAAATCTAGATAATTGCCAATCGCCGCAACTGCTTCATCAAGGTGACCAGAAAAGAAGTTATTAGCACCGTCAATTTCAGCAACATCAATGGCAACGCCTTTTTGCTTTGAAATTTTATCAACGAGCATTTGCACTCTTTCAATCGGCACATCATCATTCTGATTGCCATGGACAATCAGGCCTGAGGCAGGGCATGGTGCTAGAAAGGCAAAATCATGCGTGACAGCAGGTGGTGATACCGCAACAAAGCCTGTGATTTCAGGGCGGCGCATCATTAATTGCATGCCAATCCATGCTCCGAATGAAAAGCCTGCAATCCAACATTCATTTGAACCTGGATGCTGCGATTGGAGCCAGTCCATGGCGACAGCCGCATCTGATAACTCACCTTCGCCTTGGTCATAAATGCCTTGTGAGCGTCCGACACCACGAAAATTAAAGCGCATTACTGAAAAGCCGCGCTCTTGAAATAATTTATATTTCGCAAAGGTCACACGATTATTCATCGTGCCGCCACGATTTGGTTCAGGATGCAAAACCAAAGCTGTTGGCGCGTTCGGATTAGACCCTGGCATATAGCGACATTCAAGGCGCCCTTCTGGGCCATTAATAATCACTTCAGGCATTTTTTCCCCGTGGCTCTCTTCCCATAATTGTAGGGAGTGCTTATATCCTAAATTACTGGCTATTCCAAGCTTCATGATATAGAATCGGGAAAACTAGGTAAAAAACCGATTAATACGGTTGTTGGTATTATCTGCCCCTCTGTTTCGGGGGGGGGTGAAAGGCTGGTTGATATCGCCGGGGCTGACCTTGCTGAGGACGCATAGGATGTTGTTCAAAAATCTAGCTGCTGATTTGAAAGCTATCAAATATCGTGACCCTGCATTTGGCAGTTATATCTCTGCGCCATTTATCTACCCGTCATTTCAGGTTCTGCTGTTTTTCAGGCTTGCCAATCCGTTATGGCGTGTGGGCATCAGATTTCCGGCACGCTGGTTGATGCAGTTGGCACGTTGGCTGACAGGCATTGAAATTCATCCAGGTGCTACAATAGGCCCTGGGCTATTTATCGATCATGGTATGGGTGTTGTTATTGGTGAGACTGCAGAGATTGGCCGTGATGTGACCCTGTATCATGGTGTGACACTTGGCGGTGTAATGCCAGCGGTTGATTCAGCTAGCCAGCGTTGTGTGAAACGCCATCCCACATTAGATGATTACGTCATTATCGGGGCAGGCGCACAGGTATTAGGGCCTATCACAATCGGGAAATGTGCGCGTATTGGCGGTAATTCTGTTGTTACCAAGGACGTCGCCAGCAATAGCACAGTTGTGGGTGTGCCAGCACGTCCTGTTCCTAAGAAATCAGCTGATGATGGTTTTGCTGCCTATGCTGTGACGCCTGAGGTGACCGAGGATTTCCGAGAAAAAACCATTATGGCCTTGTCACAGGAAATCGCTGAATTGCATGTGCTGGTTAAAGAGCTAAAAGACGCATCTTATGAGACCACGCCTACACCGGCTAGCCAAATAGTAGGCGCTGATAACCAGCCAGAAGAACAAAAAAAATAACCTTTATTTTGCTTAAGTGAGTCCTAGCTGTGCCGGTATATCTTGATCACAATGCGACAACGCCTTTGCGGCCAGAAGCCCGTGATGCGATGATAGATGCGATGGGGCCAGCTTTAAACCCATCATCAATTCACGCATCAGGCAGGGCTGCGCGTCAAAAAGTTGAAGATGCCCGCCATCAGCTTGCTGAGGGGCTTGGTGTGCGTCATGCTGATCTGACATTCACAAGCGGGGGAACAGAGGCCAATAATATGGTGCTGACAGGCTTTCAGCATGTCTTTGTTAGTGCTGTTGAACATGATGCTGTGCTGGCACCGCGCCCTGATGCGACTATTCTGCCTGTTGATGAGTCTGGTGTTGTGCAACTTGCTGCTTTGCAAGAAAGCCTTGCCGCATTACCAGATGCCGAACGCAAAAACACGCTGGTCTCTATCATGGCTGCCAATAATGAGACAGGTGTTATACAGCCATTGGCTGAGATTGCTGAAATTTGCGCTGCCAATCAGGTTGCTTTGCATAGTGATATGGTTCAAGCAGCTGGCAAAATGCCGCTTGATTTCACCCTAGATGGCCTAACATTTGCGAGCTTCTCAGCTCATAAAATTGGCGGCCCCACAGGTGTTGGTGCCTTATGGATGCGCAGCGGCTCACAAATCCCTGCCTTCATCCAAGGTGGTGGTCAAGAACAAGGGCGGCGTGCTGGCACAGAAAATACCCTTGGCATTATTGGCTTTGGGGCAGCGATGATGGCAGCAGCATCTGATCATGCGCATCTGGCAAAGCTGGAAGCATGGCGTGATGAGGCAGAAGCTGAATTAGCTGATTTGCAAGGGACTATCAGCATTTTGGGGCAGGGGGCACCACGCTTGCCAAATACCTCAGCGATTGCCTTGCCAGATAAGCCATCTCATATCATTTTAATGACACTTGATTTAAAAGGCATACAGATATCATCAGGCTCTGCCTGCTCTTCTGGCAAGGTGAAAGAAAGTCATGTGATAAACGCAATGGGTCTGCCTCATCTGGCAAGTCATATTTTGCGTATTTCTGGAGGATGGAATAGCAAGCACGAGGATTTTCAGATGCTTGTCAAAGCCATTCAATCTCTTTAAGAGCAATGCAACGAATTGAAATAGTTATGACTGGTTGTTTGTTTATTATAGGCCACGTCATGAAATAAGGAGCGACAGATAATGCCAATTATCAATTTTATCAAAGCTGATGGCAGTGAACATGCGGTAGAGGTTAAAGATGGTGTTAGCATCATGGAAGCTGGCCGTGATGCCAATATGGGCCTAGAAGGCACATGTGGTGGCAGCCTGTCATGTGCCACTTGTCATGTGATCTTTGATGAAGCAGGCTTTGCAAAAGTAGGCGCGGCATCAGAAGATGAAATGGATATGCTTGATCTGGCCTTTGGTGTTGAGGCAACATCACGTCTTGGCTGCCAGATCACAATGTCAGCTGATTTAGATGGTATCACAGTACGTGTGCCAGATGATTACTAGGTCATAAAGAGACCCGCAGCAGGAGTGCGTTATCGTGACAAGTGATGGATTAAACTCTTTGGGATTTGCCAAACCAGCCGCACAAACGCGGGTGGTTGTTGCAATGTCTGGCGGGGTTGATTCATCAGTTGTCGCAGCCATGCTTCATGAAGAAGGCTATGAGGTGATAGGCATCACCATGCAGCTTTATGATCATGGCTATGCGATTGATGTGAAAGGGGCTTGTTGTGCAGGGGCTGATATCCATGATGCTCGCATGGTCGCATCACGTCTTGATATCCCGCATTATGTGCTTGATTATGAAAGCCTGTTCAAAGAGCAGGTGATGGAAGATTTCGCTGATAGCTATTTAAAAGGCCATACACCAATCCCGTGTGTGCGCTGTAATCAGACTGTCAAATTCAAAGATTTGCTGAAAACAGCGAAAGATCTTGGCGCAGATTGTCTGGCAACAGGTCATTATGTGCAACGATGTGAAGAGCAGGGGCGTTTGGTTCTCAAAAAAGGGGCTGATGATAGCAAAGATCAAAGCTATTTTTTATTTGCGACAACGCCTGAGCAGCTTGACTATGTGCGTTTTCCACTTGGTAATCAGACCAAAGATGAAACACGCGCTCTGGCTCGTAAATTTGATTTAATCGTCTCTGATAAGCCTGATAGTCAGGATATCTGCTTTGTGCCAAATGGCCGCTATGGCGATGTGGTGCGCCGTCTGCGTCCCGGCGCGGTTGATGAAGGTGACATCATCCATATTGATGGCACCATCCTAGGCAAGCATAAGGGCGTGATAGATTACACAATTGGCCAGAGGCGCGGTCTTGGTATTGGTGGACGCCGCAATGGTGAAGAAGATAATTCGCCTCTTTATGTGGTCGCTATTAATGCTGCTTCGCATCAGGTTATTGTCGGCCCAAAAGAAGCATTGGCGGTTCATGAGGTGCATTTATCAGCATGTAACTGGCTGGTTGATGAACTGCCAGCTGGTAAGGCTGTCAGGGTGCGTTTGCGTAATACGGGCAAGGCAGTGTCTGGCACGCTTCATGTCAGCTCAGATAACGGTGCAAAGTTGGTGCTTGATGAGCCGCAATTTGGTGTGGCATGTGGTCAGGCAGGCGTCCTCTATGATGCTGATGATACAGCATTGGTGCTTGGTGGCGGCTGGATTAGTGATGCCCCAACAAATGCAGAAATAACGCTATCACCATCGTAAATAAGGCATAGGGGGCTTTGCTCTGTGTACCATCCCAATGGTGCCTCAATTTGTTTTATGATGGTGATGGTGATGGTGATGGTGATGAGTGAATGGTTTATCAATCAGCCTGACAGAGCATGGTGAACGCTAAAAAGAGTGCCCCTTATCAGAAATGACATCAACGCTGGCAGGTGGATGCTAAATAGGTGAGGCGGCATAGCTTTCAGAAAAGCACCGAGCAGCTCAGAGCAGCACAGAACGATAAAGAGCGTCTTGGAACGGCCAGGAACATCCTGAACAGCTTGGAACAGATCTTAGGCTGATGATGATGAGGTGGTGGTGAAGGCTTGTCTGGCATTTTCGCAGATTTTGCGAATTTGCACTTGACCTTATGATGGCAAATTCATAAAACCCTAACACCATAGTAGATGGCGGAGTAGCTCAGGTGGTTAGAGCAGCGGAATCATAATCCGCGTGTCGGGGGTTCGAGTCCCTCCTCCGCTACCAACTTTCTTTGAATATTTCCATTGGTTTAGTGCACTTAACCGTCGTGTTGAGTTTTATTACGAGTTTGATTCTTCCATCATGTTGACAGTTTGTCACCAACAAAAGTGACAGAGGAGTGACCGGGGGATGAAAAGCAATCGGTTGCCCGTTCAACATGGGTTCAAATAATATTTCGTTAAATCTTGCTTCATTACTCAGCTTTAGTATTCCCTTATTCCCCAGTTTTCACACATTTAACGGGTTTATTATGATGTAAAATATAACTATATGTTGTAAAATCGCAAAATTTTTTACAGCATATGGTACAGAAATGGAAAAACATATCGGAACCTTTAACGTTCAAAGCCTTGCAGACTATTTTAAGGTAGACCGGAACACCATTTATAGGTGGAGGCGTGAAGGACAGCTCCCAGACGGCAATAAAGTGGGTCAAAAAAGAAGATGGTCTGCACAGCAGCTGGCCAATCATACTTCGCCTCAGTGTGAATTATTTAAAGAGGAGAATGGCAGTGGCGCCTCTTAAAATTTATAATCTACCAGAATTTAATAATTTGGAGCTGCCAGCTAAATCATATCTTGTTGACCCAATTATTCCATGCCGTGGTTTAGTTGAAATTTACTCCAAGACAGGTGTTGGTAAAACAACATTTGCTCTGACCTTAGGTATCGCAGTAGCTCTAGGCAAACCATTTCTAAAATGGAGTGTACCTAGTAAAAAGAGAGTGCTCTATATCGATGGTGAAATGTCACCCCAAGACATGCAGGAGAGAGCTCAAGCAGCCGCCCAATTCTTTGGAGTCGATGTATCCGATGTTGTCGATTTCAGAATTATTAACCGTGACGTTAACAACGGTGTCTTGCCAGATATTGGCGAAGTTGCAGGGCAAAATGAGTTTGATGCAGCAACAAAAGACGCTGACTTAATCATTCTCGACAATCTTAGCACGCTAAGGTTTACAGGAAGAGAGAACGAAGCGGATTCCTGGAGCACTGTTCAACGCTGGTTACTTAACATGAGAGGGCAAGGGAAGACAGTCATTATCCTTCATCATGCCGGAAAGGATGGCACATCGAGGGGCACAAGCAGACGTCACGATGCTTTAGATACTGTAATTAAGTTGAAGAGGCCGCCAGATTACCTGCAATCAGAGGGTGCTGTGTTCGAGGTGCATTTCGAGAAGTCTCGAAGCTTTTTTGGCGATGCTGCTGAGCCTTTTGGTTTGTCTCATGCCATTGTTGATGGAGTATCTATATGGGACAAATTCTTGATTAGCGATGAGAATCTTCAAGAGGCTATCAGGCTTGTTCAGCAGGGGCTAAAGCAGACAGAAATAGCCGAGAGGCTGGGTGTAAGTCAGTCAAAAGTCTCAAAGCTTCTCAAATCTGCTAAGGAAGATGGGCTTCTCTGATGCAAATATTCCGGTATTCTGCAGCTAAGGGCGGAATATCTGAATATGTTTCGCCGTTCAGTGATGTAAGGAGCGCTTCTAACCATAAATTCGAATTTGAATAATCTGGAAACAAAAGCAGTTATCATATTCATGCTTTCCTCACGTTTGAAAAAGGCAAATTTGCTAAGAGCTCGATAATAATGAATACTTATTGAAGAAGTTGCAATTAAGTAGAGAGTATATTGTGTTAAAGGCATCTATATTTTTATTGATTTTTGCTATTTCATCCCACGCGTCAGCACTAACAATTAAATCTGGTGAGAGCCTCAATAAGTCTACAAACAATAGGGCATGGATTTCATCTATAAGAACAGAGCTTCATGACTTGGACATTAATACTGCTAGTTTTGATTTTATAGATGAGCGTCTGGAGAAAAGTTTAAGTCTATTTCCAAATAATGAATTTACGATGTGGGGCACTTCAGCGAAGCGCGATGTTGATTGTAAATTGGTCCTAAAGGAAATGCGGCCAGTAGGTGACTTCAATGACTGGGAGGGTCCTTTATATATTCAAAACTGCTCTTACTATAACCGCCAAAACCTCTTCAATGGTGGCATTGCACTTTTCCAAGATGTTTTAAATCATTGGGCGGAAAGAGGCGCTTCTAGCTATTCTATAGACCAACGCATTAGCTATGATGAATATGCAAAAAGAAACGCGGTCGCATCACTTACTACTATATACGCTTTATTTTATAATCATTTCTCGAACCATGAAGACATTAATCAATTCCTGAGTGATTGGTTGCTTGTTAATCAAACTCCAATAAAACAAGGCAAAAAAAAGTGTCCAGTTGAGTTTCCTCCAAATTATAGGAAATGGAGAGATGCTTATTCAGTTGATAGTTGCGGAAGTAATAATTGGCGAACCGCTATCGCCAACATAGCATTTGGACTGCGAACAAAGAACCAAGATGTATATATAGCTGGAGTAAAACAGTTTGAAATTAATATATCTATGTATGATTCAAAGGGGATTTTTGTACCCTATGCCTCGCGAGGTTGGGATGGTCCCGGTTATGCTATTGACAATGATGAATATATTTCTGCGTTAGCCATTCTTTTTAACGACATAGGCTTTGATTTATATGATTTAAAGGTAAAGGACGGCCGAAGGGTTTCAGAACTGATAGCTGGGCACGTAAAATGGCTGGAAGACCCATCAATAGCAGAAAAATATATCTTAGGCACCAAAACCTGTAACGAAGGCAACTGTGAAATTTTCAGAGATTTTTCACAAGCTGGCTCACTTAAGAAATGGAAGCTAGACAAACAATTCGAAACTCATGATATCCAACTAAGGCAGTTATATTATTTACTAAAACGTAAGAATTTGACGCCTAAAGATATCGAAGCGGTGGCTCTCAGCTATCCTTATTCTAACAAGCTGCCTCACATGTATATTTGGGGCCAAACAAGTTCATTTCCTCACATATTTATAACATTAAATGAAGTTGGGAGACTGGAGAGTTATATCAAAAAGGCTCTCGGACCAGACTTTTTGCCTGGAGATGGTGTAAAACAGTCATTGAGGTCGCAATGGCCTGAGCAAGTAAAGTTAGATGAAATTGTTATCTATTTCAGTACAAGAATGAGCTATGAAACTAATTTTGTTGATGTGAAGTGGGAGATAGTTGATTGGCCTCTAAGCGATGGCGAGCATGTGCTTAAATCCAAGAAAGACGACACAATTGGCCCGTCAACTTCCAATACAAGTAATCTTATATTCAAAAAGGTTAATGCTGAGACCTTTGCAATTTCTGGGATTCTGGAAGTAGATGGTGATAAAATTGAGATTGATGTTTCTGGTCCGATGAGGAGCGGGGAAGAAATCATAGAATATGCAATGAAAGATAAGCTTAGGCTCAAATGGTTCGCAAAATAATAAACCGTCGTAAAT
>JBMHCC010000008.1:0-19237 GCA_049890115.1 Puniceispirillaceae bacterium (SeqCode)
TCTTCCAATGCACGAGCCGTTTGCTTTCCCGATTTTCAGAATGCGCGCGTCACTTTCCATTCAATTTTAGTTTGCCCTTCCTTGCCCACCCTCTCAACCTACAAGACACTCTGTACACCTCTGTTTGATAGTGTTGAGGGTATAAAAGTCTCTATTGATGCGAATGAAGATTTCCCATTGCCGTCAACCGGCCCAATGTCGGTCAGCACTGGCAGCTATTCCCATATGGCAATGGTCATCGACACAAAAATCGACCACAAAGCAGTTGTTACATTTAGTTCTGCCAGACAAGGATCGGGTGCAACCAGTGGCAAAACTTGTTGGACAGATAGCTCACTAGAAGCTTTTAAGACAGGCTTTAACGCGAATTACAGTAATGTTGTGTGTGGTGATGCTGATGATGCAGACCCAACCTATTCAGTTGATAATAGCCACAAATGTAGCGGCGGTAGTGGCTCGACACGAGAAAATACTATTGATTGGCGAGTTGATGCTGGCACCGGAGCGGAGCGCGCTAATTATTGGGTGCAAAGTGACCGTGAAACGCTTCAAGTTTTTACTAATACATGTCCATCTGGCCCAGTGTCTGCGATAGGTGAAACTGCATTTGAAGTGACACCAGCCCAAATAAACTTCCAGAAATTGGCAACACCTTTAGTGATAACGCCCTCAACATCCTCAATTGAATTTAAACTGAACAAGACTGGAGCAGGTCAAATTAAGCAAGTACGGAACGGGCAAGGTAATTGCACTTTTTCAGGAGGCTGCGTGACAATCCTTAGAAGCAGAGCGCCTGAATTTACGATTACCGCAAGATAGAGGATAATGAGATGTTAAAGAGATATTACACAACTACAGCACTTGTTGCGATTGTATCTATTTTATCTGCTGGCGCTATTGCTGAGGGTGATACCGATAAAGTGATTGAAACGGGTAAAGATGCTGCCTTGTCAAAAATAGACCAGCTTGCAGGTGATTATGCCAATGATTTAGTCGGTGGTAGACTGAAACATCTAGAGGTCTCCATCACCGAAGATGATTGGAAAATAGGCGGTGAAGCATTGGCTGTCATAGGTTTATCTGAGACTGATGATAGCTTTGCCTTCACGCAATTATCCACAAGCAGACGCCATGAACGCACAACCATCAATGCTGGCATTGGCTATCGCCAAATGACTCAAGGTGACAGTGCGATAGTCGGCATGAATGCCTTCGGTGATAGTGAAATTAACACAGGCCATCAGAGATTAGGTTTTGGTTTAGAATATTTATCTCTGTCAGGCAGTTTGCATTTTAATCATTACGCACGAACATCAGGTGAGAAAAAAGTCAAAGGTGTTGTTGAGAAGGCTATGTCAGGTGAGGATTTAGCCTATCATTATGTGTTCTATGACCAACCATATCAGCCATCTGTTTCTGTGCGCGGTTTCCGCTGGCGCGGTGATGATGGATACAAGGTTTCAGGAAGTGAAATTGGCATCGGCCTATCATTGGCTGATAATGTACGATTTGATGTATTTCATAAAGATGAAAGCAAGTCCAAAGCAGAGACAAGAGGCCAACTTTCCTATGTTATCAATCTTGGCATGAACCCCAATGTGGGCAGCGAGGCTGTCGGTATCTCACAAGAGAAATCGCGCTTGAAACAGATGATGTATCAGCCTGTAAAACGTCAAAACCATATCAAGAAAACAACGGTCAATTTAGGCATAGTGTTCACCACAGGATAATAGTAAGATGCTTCGTAATGGTCTGATTTTATTTTTTATTATCTTTCCAATTACAGCTTCAGCGCTGACATTCAAATCTGGTGAAAGCATATCATCTAGCAATTTGGCTGATGATGCTCAGTTTGAGGTGGGGCCATCTTTCCTCATTCCCAACGATGTTTGGCTTGCCTATAGTAATGCCCCGAAAGAGTTAAAAACAGATGTTTGTGGTCAAGTTGGGCCAAATCAGACAGCTGTGAACTTATTGCCAATCTTCATCCCAGAGCGTGTGAAGGGCCTGAATAGCCGTATGGATAATTTCAGGTCAGTAGAGGGGTTTGTTGAATTAGATGAGTTGGTAATGAAAATGTCAGAATTCGTTACGATTGCTCACGCTAATGATGCTGAAAAGCAACTTTCAACCGCTCTCTCATCTCTAGAAATTATCGCAAATGAAAATGGTTGGGTTGATACCAAATCCTGCACAAAAAACGGCTACCTCTCAGAATGCGAACCAGCTTGGCAACAAAAGGATGGACAAGATTTAGCTGAGTCAATGGATTGGGGCTCAACACAAATGCGGATTATGCATTTATATTATATGTATAAAGCCTTGCTTTCCAACAGCTATACAAAAGACCATAACAGGACACTCATCGATGATTGGTTTGCTGTGTTTATTGAGAGGAATAAGCGCGTTAACGAAGTGTATTTTGGCATGGATTTAGGATGGCATTGGCCAGAATTAGCTAAACTTTTTGATGTGGATCGTACCGCAGCTCAGCGATTGGCAAAACGCATGATAGAGCAATTAGATAAGCTTGTTTTAGAGGATGGCTCGCTAAAAGACAGAACCACCAGAGGCAATAGAGCGCTATGGTATCATTATGAAGCCATCGGGGAGACTTTGATAAGCCTTGAAATTGCGCGGGCTTTGAAGGTAGATGTGCCAACTTCACTAGATGTGCGATTAATGAAAAGCGTTCAAATTTTTATTGATGGTTTCGAAAATCCATCAACTTTGAATAAATGGGCCAGCAAAGCGCATAATTCAATTTACAAACCTGATGAGCAGAAATTCAACAACACTCTCGATAGCTTGAGATGGGCCAATTCATGGTTTTACATTTTCCAATATCGATATCCAAATCATCCTGCTTCAAAAAGACTAGAGGCTCTGTTGGGTTCGGCAAAGAGATCTTTATTATCTGATGGAATGGTAGGTGTCGGTTTAGGCTGTATCTATGAGGTGGCGCGTAAAACACCACAAAATTGATATAGTGAATCTATGGTGGAGGCTGTTGAAAAAATGGGGGCGGAAACATGAAATTATTCCTGCAATTTCAAAATAGAAAGAAATTAATTTTTGTACTTCTTATTGGCCTCATGCCTTTATCCGCGCACGGGCTTACCTTTAAATCTGGCGAAAGCATTTCATCCTCCACCACAGATAAAGCGCAAGATGCCTCCGATTTTTTAGGTGAGGTGATTACCGATCGCCCCCTGTCAGGTATCGTGATTGAGAACGTCGATGTTAGCCTAAATTACCCACCTGTTGCACCGCGCATAATTTTTGACCGCTATTGGTTTGGCTATTTCTGGCGCCAACATGACTTCAATAATGATGGCCATCTAGATTTTCTCTACACAGGCACAATGCGCCCTGACAATGTTGATTGGGGCGGGGAGGATACGGGCGGATTATGTGGGGGCGGCGCCTGCACAGGTCAAATGCCTAGCCCAAGCTTATTTTTGAATGATGGCAATGGCGCTTATATCTTATCTGATGAATTATTTGCTGATAGTCGTAAAATATCTGGCTTTTCACTTGCGCGGCAAAATCTCGTAGCTGATTTTAATAATGATGGGATCCTCGATTTATTTGTCGCTGACCATGCGGTTGGAACCCATAATGGCATCAGAGACAGTTACTATCTAAGCCAGCCTGATGGTACATGGACAGAGAGCTCAGAAACTCATTTAAGTCATCCGAATTATCGTATTTTCGATCATGGCGGCGCTGTTGGCGATATTGATCAAGATGGTGATATGGATATTGTTCTCACCGAATTAAAGGCACAGCTGACATGTTGGATGAATGACGGTTTTGGTAAAATGACCAAACGTAAATGCGGCGCCATCAATGCCTTTGCGATTGAATTAGGCGATATGGATGGTGATGGCGATCTTGATATTGTTCATGCTGGCCACGAGGGTGGTGGCTCTTCTCCCACTTCCATTGCTTTTAATAACGGCAGGGGCATTTTCAAAAAGAGCCGTAAACTGCCAATCGTCAAAAACTGGTCAACTGTGCCAGAGATATCCTTATGGGATTTGGACGGTGATACTGATCTTGATATCGTGCTCTCTCGCTCTGGGAAACTCTATGTAGGAACAGGTGTTCAAATCATAGAAAATAAAGGATCAGAATTTATAAGTCAGTTCATTCCGATAATCGAAGCTCCTGCTGATTACGTGCCTGTCCATGAAGGTAATGAATGGAATAATTTTATCGAAAATTTCTTGTTCAAGGATGTGGATGAAGATGGCGATCCAGATATCATTCTTGTTGGTCATGGGTCTGCTGCGAATGGCCACTTGATAGCAGGTTCAGTTTTGCGAAATGAAGGGGGGTTGCGCTTTACCCATATTCCAAATGGTCGTGCGGGCAATCCTGTTGTCCGTTTGCCAGATATTTTATTTGCCAAAGATGCGGCAGGTGCAAATTGGCTGGATAACTTCGATATCACCTATAGTGAAGCTATCGATGATGAAGCCATCACATTGCCAAATACACTTTATTTTGGCCTGCTTGATAGCAAGTTGGTTGCGGTAAGCAATCTGGCTCTCGAAAAGAATGGCTATCATTTCACAGGGATTTTCAATTCTGATAAAGGCTATTTCAAAATCGCAATTTGCTCTCAGTATTATGACCAATTTAATTTCTTCAGTAGCCGTATTGGCTTTGACTCTGGAGAAGGTTTTGGCGGCGATAGCTCATTGCAATCATTCGGCACACATGAATGTCTCAACAAAGAAGGATATGTTGGGAATTGGGAAACAGAGCGACAGGTAGTAGGTGATGAGCTATTTTTCTTTTTGGAAGAGGTGAATAATAGCGGCCGCGATATGGCAGAACTGATAATTCCATTAGTCTCATCTGACAGTGAAAACTATTTGGCAGCTTGGCTAAATTAAAGCCCAGAATATCTGTATCCACAGAGAGTGAAAGCAGCAGCTATGTTAGCGCGCTAAGAGCCATCTCAGCAATTGCTTATTCCAACGAACTGTTTTTGTTACTCTGCTTTGAACAACTCTTGACGCTCGTTGTTGTCACCAAGGATTTACTGCTAATACTGGCTTTCTATATTTTTGAGCGCCTTGCAGTTCTTTTTCAATCCATTTGCTATAATTTGAATACATACCGGTAGGGATAACAACAATATCTGACCGTAAAATCAGAGCTTCAATAGCATTCTGCAGCAACTGTGCATTTGGTGCATTATGAATAGGATCATCCTTTGGCACAGAATAATCATTGAAGTTTAAATTTACACCTCCATGACTCCATTGTTCATCGAAAATCCATTCTCGCAACTTTTCATAATGCTCAGAATATTGCCAAGAATGACTGATAAAGATACTCAAATTATTTTTCACGGCCGCCTCCTTTATATAGGGTGGACGCAGCACATCTTGGCGAGAAACATTAACGGAGCCGAACACTACAAACGTCAATGCTGCACATTAAAGCCTATGCGTTTGGATGAAGGGGTGTCAATGCTATCCAAATGGATAGGCACCACATAAGGCGTTACATAGTACCCCATGGCCATTACCAAAAAATGAAAAAACAGCGCCAGATGCTTTTTTATGACTTGCAACCTGCGCTGAACAAGGGTCTATTTTTGTGGTAAAATTGCGCATCTATATTGCGCTGCAAGGGAGACCAATATGCCACATCAACCTGCTTCTGCAGCTTTATCCCATATTCGCGTTCTTGATTTAACGCGCGTACGCTCTGGTCCGACGGCTGTGCGTCAACTTGGTGATTGGGGCGCAGATGTCATCAAAATTGAACAGCCAGAATCGCTTGAGGCTGATGGTGCGCTAGGGGCAGGGCGCAATACACCTGACTGGCAAAATCTGCAACGCAATCGGCGCAGCTTGACGCTCAACCTGAAATCAGATGAAGGCAAAGATATTTTTCTAAAGCTTGTGAAAACAGCTGATGTTGTTGTTGAAAATTTTCGCCCTGATGTGAAAGACAGGCTAGGCGTTGATTATGAAAGCCTGAAGGTTGTGAACCCTAAAATAATCTTGGCTAGCATTTCAGGATTTGGCCAAACAGGTCCTTATGCGAAACGACCTGGCTTTGATCAAATTGCGCAAGGTATGGGCGGGCTGATGTCAATCACTGGCGACCCAGAGGGCGGGCCAATGCGCGTTGGTATCCCGATTGCTGACCTAACTGCTGGTTTATTTTGTGCCTTGGGCATACTGACCGCTTTGGTTGAACGCGCAAAGTCAGGCGAAGGGCAATGGCTCCACACCTCATTGCTGCAATCACAGGCATTTATGCTTGATTTCCAAGCGGCCCGTTGGCTGATGAAAGAAGAGGTTGCACCACAGGTTGGCAATGAACATCCGACCAGCCTTCCCACCAATCGTTATTTAACACAAGATGGCGCTGTGAATATCGCTGTTGCTGGCAATGAAACCTGGCGTCGTTTATGTAATGCTTTGGACAAGCCAGACTGGTTTGAAAATGATGATTACAAAACAAATGCTGATAGGCGTGAAAATCGTGAACGCTTAAACGCAGAGATTGCCGATATCATTGTGACCAAAACCACGACTGAGTGGGTAGATGCGCTGACGGCTGCCGGCGTGCCATGTGGGCCAATTTATAAGATTGATGAAATGTTTGCCGACCCACAGGTTCAGCATTTGGGCATTGCACAGCCGCTTCACACGGTTCCTTTTGGAGACACGCAGGCGATGGGGCAACCTGTGCAGCTGACAAGAACACCATCTGAGCTGGTTGGCTCGCCCCCGACACGTGGTGAACATACGCTTGAAATACTAGAAGAATTGGGGATCGATGCTGATCAAGCTGATACCCTAAAAGATAATTCCATCATCTAAATACTATGAAATGAAAGACTATCACATGAACATCGAACTTGAGCTGCCAACAGACAAAATCAAAGGCGTGATCAAAGGTGCCGCAGGGCATATTATCTTTAACAACCCTGAGCGTCATAATGCTGTCTCCCTAGAGATGTGGGATGCGGTTGAAGTTGCGCTAAATGCGTTCAAGGATAATGAGGATGTGCGTATCATCATTTTATCTGGTGAGGGTGGAAAAGCCTTTGTATCAGGTGCCGATATCTCAAAATTTGAACAAGAACGTGGGTCAAAAGATGCGGTTAATCACTATAATGAGCGCCTAAAAGTCGTTTATGATACCATTGAAAACTTCCCAAAACCGACGATTGCGATGATTAATGGCCATTGTATTGGCGGTGGGTTGAACTTGGCTGCCTGCACTGATATCCGCGTGGCATCTGATAAATCACGTTTTGCAATGCCAGCGGCAAAACTGGCCCTTGGCTATCCATTTGATGCTATTCGTCGCCTGGTGGATGCTGTGGGTGCGGCCTCTGCCAAGCAACTTATGTTTACGGCAAAATCGATTGATGCAGATACAGCATTGCGTATCGGTTTTATCCAAGAGGTTGTCCCAGAAGAAGAGCTGGTGGCGCGTGTTGATACCTTGTCAGACATCATTGCTGGTAATGCCCCATTGACTATTCAGACCATGAAATTCATCGCAACACAGGTCATGCAGGATGATCCTGCCAAACGTGATTTGGCAAAATGTGATGAAATGGTCGCAGCCTGTTTTGCATCTGAAGATTATATTGAAGGTCGCAAAGCCTTTATGGAAAAACGTAGACCTGAATTTAGAGGTCGTTAGGGAATTCGAAACTGATGAATGTGTTATTTGATGCCCTTGTGGCGCCGCTGGCAGAGCGTGACGATGCTGTTTTGATACGCCCCGATGACTCTGAAATATCTGGCCAAGAGTTATTTTCGCTATCAGGGCAAATTGCAAATGTCTTGCGTGATGCTGGTGTTGAGCCTGGTCACCGTGTCGCGATGCAATGCGAAAAATCGGTCGAAGCATTGGCTCTTTATTTAGCCTGTTTGCGTTTGGGCTCGCTTTTCCTGCCTTTAAATACAGCCTATATGCCAGCTGAAATGGACTATTTTATTGGCGATGCAGAGCCAACGGTTGTTGTATCTTCAATGAAGGCGGCTGAGCAAATGGCGCCTATTTGTGCAAAACATAAGGCGGAGTTATTCACATTAGGCGAGAATGCAGATGGCAGTTTGATGGATGCGGCGAAGCTGGCTTCAAGCACATGCCCTGTTGCTGAATGCGGACCTGATGATCTGGCAGCGATCCTTTATACATCTGGGACAACGGGTCGTTCAAAAGGGGCAATGCTAAGCCATAAAAACCTGCTATCCAATGCCCAAAGCCTGTCAGAAGCATGGCGCTTTACATCTGATGACAGATTATTACATGCGCTTCCTATTTTCCATGCACATGGGTTATTTGTCGCTGTGAATGTGTCATTACATGTGGGCGCATCAATGATATTCCTTCCTAAGTTTGATTGTGATGTTGTGATGGATAAAATTGGGAATGCGACAACGATGATGGGCGTTCCCACCTTTTACACACGCATGCTGGCTGATGAACGCTGCACGCCAAAAAATCTGGGGCATATGCGCTTATTTATCTCAGGTAGTGCGCCATTATTGGCAGAAACGCACCGTGAATTTGAGGCCAAGACGGGCCAGCGCATCCTAGAACGCTATGGCATGACAGAGACAACGATGAGTTCATCGAACCCTTATGATGGGGAACGCCGCGCTGGAACAGTAGGCTTTCCTTTACCAAATATTCAATTACGTGTGGTTGACCCTGAAACAGGTGACCAGCTGCCACGCGGTGAAATTGGTAATCTTGAGGTTCATGGCCCTAATGTGTTCCAAGGCTATTGGCGTATGCCTGAAAAAACAGCTGAAGAATTTCGTGATGATGGCTTTTTTATCACAGGGGATATCGCAAAAATTGATGAAGATGGCTATATCACCATCATTGGCCGTTCCAAGGATTTGGTGATTTCAGGAGGCTATAATGTCTATCCTAAGGAAGTGGAATCTGAAATTGATGAGCTAGAAGGTGTGAATGAATCTGCCATCATTGGTGTGCCTCATCCTGATTTTGGTGAAGCTGTTGTTGCGGTTGTTGTGCCGCTCTCAGGCGTTACGCTGACAGCAGACCAAATCATAACGCCACTGCAAGAACGATTGGCCAAGTTTAAATGCCCAAAAAGCGTCTTTTTTGTTGAGGCGCTGCCACGTAACACGATGGGTAAGGTTCAGAAAAATGAGCTGCGCAAAACCTATGATGCTATCTTTAAAACATAGCGCATTTGTGTAATCACATCATACAAACAGCCATTAGCTAGGCTTTCTATTGCGCGCCTATCGCTGCAGGATAAGTGATTTGGTTAACATGATAATGGACCTGGCCTGTTGTTGGTATGAGCCAAGTGAAATTACAAGCCAATGCACCAAAAAAATAAGGTGGCCGCTAACTGACCAGGCGGCTTTCATTGGCTTTAACGCATCGCAAGGGGATAGAGGTATCCACAGCGGCAACCTTGTCGATCGCTGTTAAATCCTCTGTCAAAAACCGCTCAAATGAACGCACATCAGAGGTTGATAATTTCAACAGATAATCTTGTGACCCTGTCATAAGCCAGCATTCAACCACTTCTGGAAAATCTCGAATTTTTGCCTCAAATGCGGCA
Organism: Puniceispirillaceae bacterium (SeqCode); assembly: GCA_049890115.1. GTDB lineage: Bacteria > Pseudomonadota > Alphaproteobacteria > Puniceispirillales > Puniceispirillaceae > UBA685. The sequence goes on from JBMHCC010000008.1 coordinate 9,605, forward strand.
AAATTACTGGCAAGCTGCCGTTCTAATTTGACAGATACGAACACAGGAAACCCAAAGCCTATTTTTTCCTCATTGATCTTAACAGTATAGCCTTCAATGACGCCATTGGCCTCTAATGCTTGCACACGACGTGCAACCGAACTGATGCTTAACCCAACCGCTTTACCGATATCTTGATAAGATATACGCCCATCTGACTTCAGGCAAGATAAAATAGCTCTATCAAAATTATCCATGATAATATCTTTCATAAATGAATTAAAAACCAATAAATAATATCATAATATTGTATATTATGCAAAAAATAGGGAATTCATTTCATCCTAGGCAAGTTATCTTTTAAGGCAGTTCATAGATTTAATTTTATCACTGTTATCACGGTGAGAAAGAGGGATTGAGATGACGTCGAACATAGCTGTCTTTGGTTTAGGTTCAATGGGATTTGGGGTTGCGGCCTCCTTAATCAGGGCTGGTCACAAAATATGGGGTTTTGATCTCTCACAAGATGCGGTGCAACGGCTTTGTGATGCAGGCGGGCATCACGCATCCTTTGGTGATATTGCCGCAGAATTAGACGCTGTCATTATCGTTGTCCTAAATGCCAAGCAAGCGCGTGGTCTTTTGACAAGTGAGCCTGCAATAGCGTCTCACTTAAGGCCTGAAACTGTTGTCATAAATTGCACAACCATAGCACCAGAAGAGGCAAAGGAAATGGCCATGATTTGTGCACAGGCACAGATTGCCTATTTGGATGCGCCTATTTCTGGTGGGGCGGCAAAAGCCATGTCAGGCCAGCTATCCATTATGGCTTCAGGTGATGATAGTGCCTTTGCGCGAGCTGAGGCTTGCTTATTAGCGATGGCAGAGAAAATCTTTACCATAGGTGATGAAGTTGGTCTTGGTAGCGCGATGAAAGCTGTTAATCAAATGCTTGCTGGCGTGCATATTGCCGCCACAGCAGAAGCGATGACTTTTGCGCTATCACAAGGTATCGCCGCACAGCAATGTCTAGAGGTTATTTCGCAATCTGCAGGGGCATCTTGGATGTTTGAAAATCGCGCACCTCATATTGTTGACGCAGATTATACGCCAAAATCTGCTATGAATATCTGGCCTAAAGATCTTGGCATTGTAATGGATATTGCAAGCCAACATAAATGTACAACGCCGCTTACAGAGGCTGCGTTAAGTCAATTTAATGAGGCTGTCATGCATGGCTATGGCACAGAAGATGATGCGGCTGTTGCCAAAATTTATGCAGCGAAAAACAAAGTGACTTTGCCAGCTTAAAGGAGCTTTAGTATGACAACCTTTTTTGGCGCTATTGCAGATGATTTCACAGGTGCATCAGATCTAGCAGCTTTGTTATCACGTTCTGGTGTCGAGGTACGCCTGCGCCTTGGTGTGCCTGATGAGGCTGCAGAGGACACAGCGGCATTTGAGATTATCGCGTTAAAATCCCGCACTTGTGCCATTGATGAGGCGGTGAATGACTCCCTTGCTGCATTAGCATGGCTCAAAGATGCTGGCGCTCAGCGATTTTTCTTCAAATATTGCTCAACTTTTGACAGCACAAATCAGGGGAATATTGGCCCAGTGGCTGAGGCCTTGATGGAAGCACTTAATACCAATCAGACGATTTATTGCCCTGCTTTTCCTGAAAATGGCAGGACGATTTTTATGGGGCATTTGTTTGTCGGACAACAGCCACTTGCAGAAAGCCCGATGAAAGACCACCCTTTGACGCCTATGCGCGATAGTAATTTGATGCGCTTGCTTGATAGGCAAACAAAGCTATCTGTTGGTTTGGCTGATAGGCTGATAGTTGCCAAAGGCAGCGAGAGCCTTAAGGCGCATTTGCAAGCGGCTGCTGAGACAGATAAGGGCCATATGATTATTGATGCGGTGGCTAATAGTGATCTCGATATTATCGCCTCAGCCTGTCATGATATGCCCCTTTTGACAGGAGGATCGGCGCTGACGATGCCTTTGCCTGATTTATATCGCTCACAAGGATTTATTGCCGCAGATTACTATCAAATCACCATCCCTGATTTGCCGCCTGCCGCGATTATCCTAAGCGGTAGCTGCTCTTCTATGACACGCCAGCAAGTCGAACATTATCAAGGGCCATCTTTTAAATTAGACCCGCTTGAGCTTGCACAAAAAGGGCCTGTTGCGGCCAAAGAATGGCTTGCTACACAAGATTTTAACCAAGCGCCCCTGATTTATGCAACCTCTGCCCCAGAAGAGGTCAAAGAGATACAAGATAAATTAGGCGTTGCGAAAGCAGGCCAGATTATTGAGCAGGCTCTCTCTGAATTGGCATGTGAGGCATATAATAGAAATGTGAGGCGTTTTATCATTGCAGGCGGTGAAACATCAGGCGCGGTTGCGAAAGCGTTAAAAATAGATAATCTGCTTATAGGAGACGAAATCACAGCTGGTGTTCCATGGTGTTTTGCGCAAACACAAACAGACCCTTTTGCGATTACCCTAAAATCGGGGAATTTTGGCACAGCTGATTTCTTTTATGAGGCGTTACAAAGGTTATCATAATGAATGACATAGCATTACGAGAGTTAATTTGTGAACTGGCTAAATCGCTTTATGATAGAGGCCTTACCTCTGGCAGCACAGGGAATATCTCAGCACGCACGCAAGATGGTGGCTTGCTTGTCACGCCGACAAATTCTTGTTTTGGCAGGCTTGATCCTGCACGTTTGAGCCTGTTTGATGAGGGCGGCCAGTTACTATCTGGTGATGCACCAACAAAGGAAATGCCGCTTCATAAAGCCTTTTATGAAACCAGATCCACCGCTGGGGCTGTGGTTCATTTGCATAGCTGTCATTCTGTGGCCTTGTCTTTGATGGATGATAATGACCCTGATAATTTTCTGCCTCCTTTTACGCCCTATGCCATCATGAAATTGGGCAAGGTAACATTATTGCCTTATTTCATGCCAGGTGATGCGGCAATGGCTGAGGCTGTGAGGGGGCTTTCTGGCAAGCGGTCAGCTGTGATGCTTGCCAATCATGGGCCTGTGGTTGCTGGCAAGGATGTTGAGGCTGCCTGTTATGCTATCGAAGAATTAGAAGAAACAGCCAAGCTTGCTTTGATGATGCGCGGCATCTCGGCAAATCGCCTCAATGAGGAAGCGATAAAAGGGCTTGTTCAGACATTTAACATAGAGTGGGATGAGTGATGCTTTTTTCGGCTAATCTTGGATTTTTATGGACTGACCGCTCTTTGCCAGAGGCTATCTATGCCGCTAAAGAGGCTGGGTTTGACGCTGTTGAATGTCATTGGCCTTATGAGAGCGATGCCAATGCCGTTAAGCAGGCACTGATTGCAACAGGGCTGCCCATGCTTGGCCTCAATACTTTGCGCGGCGATGTTAAGGCTGGTGAAAATGGCTTATCGGCATTGCCTGATAGAGCTGATGAGGCACAAGCTGCGATTACCCAAGCTGTGCATTATGCCGCCCATATAGGATGCCAAAATATCCATGTAATGGCAGGCTTTGCATCGGGAAAGACAGCTGAAAATACCTTTATCCAAAATCTGATTTTTGCGTGTGATTTAGCTGCCAAGCACAATATCGGCATTTTAATTGAACCGTTAAATCACTACGACGCCGCTGATTATTTTTTAAATGATATCGCCCTTGCACGTTCCGTCATTGAACAGGTGGACAGAGATAATCTGAAGCTGATGTTTGATTGCTATCATATTCAGATTTTGCATGGCGATGTAACCCGCCAGCTTGAAAAAGCCTTTGATATAATAGGCCATATCCAATTTGCCTCTGTGCCCGATAGAGGCGCGCCTGATAAGGGGGAGTTGAGCTACCCTCATATCTTTTCAGTAATCAAAACGCTTGGTTATGAGGCGCCGCTGGGCGCTGAATATAAGCCTGCAAACGGTGATACAAATAGCTCTCTTGGCTGGTTAGCAGAGGCAAAGCAGATTTAAAAGCCAATAAGGCACCGGCAATTTAATTTGGGGCACAGATAGCTCACTTGTGATCATCCCTCTTCACATGGCATAGTGAGAGCCTCATCCTTTTTTTATGTTATTTTGATGTTTCTTCTTGTTATTTTGTCTATCGGTTTGGTGATTTATGCTTTTGCTTCAACTGGCAAATCACGCACCAGTCACGGCTTTGATGTCTATTTCTTCATCCGTATTTTTCTGGCCATTTTATGCGCTATTTGGCCGATTAGAGATTTTCTGCATGAACGTAAATTAGGTATCGCTGTCGAAGCGTTTCTGGGCAAAGAGCAGGTGATTGTAGATTGCAAACCTTATTTTGATTTCACCCTTTTTACTAATATTAAGGGCTATGTTTTCATGGGATCAGATAAAATCTATTTAGAAGCGCGCACCTGTAGCGATCTAGCCGCTTATATCAGAGATCCAGAGGGCGCAGGCTTTAATGAGCGCTTTGCCCTACATGTGCTTACCCATGAAGCGATGCATGTGGCCGGCACAAGCAATGAGATTAAAACAGATTGTCAGGCCTATCAGCGCAATCATCGCATGTCTGTTTTATTGGATGTGCCTCGCCATATTGCGATTACCCATGCGCGGCAAATCCACCGTGAAAGATCGCCCTATAATGAAGGCTATTATTCACCTGAATGTGAGCCAGGTAAGTCGCTAGATGAAAATCTGCCAGATGCGGTGTGGCTTGCCAAAGGAGAACGGCCACCAGCTGTGAAAAGAGAAAAGGTGGCTAAAGGCGCCTCAATCTCCAAAGACATTATGGCAAAAGTCAAAGATATGGCAGAGGAGCCAGCCGCAATGGCGATGGGCTTACTCTCAAAAATAGTGGCAAAAGGCAAAGCCGTGCTAGATAGCCTTTAATCAGGTCGCCCTTCAGATAAGACCAATTCATAAAAGGCCTCTTCATAATTTCAAAAACTAGATCTTATGAAGATATATGAAATCACCTTATGGTTGTTTTTCTTATGAGCCAGTATTATTTTTAGGCGCATTAATTGCTGTTTCTATGATGGCTACAAAACGCAACATAGAAATTGGTAAACCACAATGTCATCAATCGATCTTAGCGACTTCCTATGTCATTTAGGCGAAGCGATCAAAATCGCCAGAGATAGGTGTGCGCAGGCAAACATAGACACCTTGACCGATTATCTCGTCAAAAATGAGGGTGAGGAATTTTATCGCTTTCGCACGATATGCCTCAAAGTGGGCGAGGAGATAATCGACCTTCCCTTATTTGGGCTGACCCCACAAGGCTATCTTGACCTCGATACAATTGACGTTGAATTCGATACCACCATTAACGCAAATCCTAACGCCGTTAGGAATGTTGAAGATAAAACAGGCAATCCGAAATTCTCGATGACCTTATCGAGAGGCGCGTTGTCACGTAGCTCTGAAATGAAAGTAAAAGCCTCCTTTAGTTTGAAAGAGGCCTGCGAAACCGCAGAACAGATCCGTGACAAAATTAACAAACTCATCCCATTAACCAGAACAGATCAGGAGGATTATAATGGCTGAATATGAAAATCGCGAAAGGCAGAAATTTAACAATCTGGGAAACCAATTAGGGGGTATTGTCACAGCATTATCAAATGCTGATGCCGCAACCAAAGCGGCAGCCCTTGATCGTCAAGTTACAATTTTATCCATGGATAATATTACGGCTTCGGCGAACACATCAGTGATTGGGCAACAAGACCCGCTATCAGTGCAATATGATGTGCCAGCGGCAATCGTCTCTGATATGCGCGCGCTTGTGGTTCATGAGGCAACCATTGAAACCACGATGAATATCAATGCGAGCACCGAAGATTCAACGGCTATCAAATCTGAGACAAATGCAAGTGGCAGCGGGTCTATTGGTTTTGGCATGTTTAAGGCCACAGCCTCATTCAGCGCTACGGTGGGTGTTGATAAGAATATGCGGCGCGCATCTGATTATTCATCCTCACTTAATATTATGATCAGGATGGGGCAATCTGAGGCGCCTGAAGGCATGATGCGCATCATCGATAATATGAATGAGGTGGTTAAGACGGCCACTGAGATTAACACAGCCGTGATGATAAATGGACAACAGCCTGTTGCTGGTGCGCCCGCTGGTGTCCTCCCATCAAATAGCCCGCAACCAGCAGCTCAATAAACCAGTAGCTGAATAAAAAGGAGTAAAACCATGTTTCAAACAACTTCAGATGACGTCGTTCTCTCAGGACATGGCGCAACATTGCCGCAGAACGCGCGCACGACCAAGGTGCCAAATGGTGTCGAATTCATTACTTTTGGCCCGCCAGGGTCTAGCATAACAGATCAATTGGGACAGATGTTAGAAGGCGGGATCTATATCTCAAATCTCTTTGTGACCTCGCCTGAGACCAATGAAAGGTCGCCGCTCACACCTTCTGCCTTTACCGCAGCATCTGGGGACATTCCCAATCTGCTGCTCAGTGGGCCAAGAGACATAGAAATAGCGGGTATGGGCGCGGTGCCCCATATCATCGGTGTTGAGGCTGATACGCATCTTGGTAATTTATGGCAAAGAGTAAAGCCCTTTATCAAACCAAATAGGACAGTGCGTGTGATATGGGCCGCCTGTTCTTCTCTTGGCGTGGATGACCCAAGCGTAGATGGGGAATAAGCTAAGGCTTAAGACTATCTTTGGATAATAGAAGCTAGCCACATGAGTGATAGGCCATGTGGCTAGTTTTGCGCCAGGCGCTAATTTGCCTTAGGCTGTTCTATCTCACTCAATTGCGCTTTATAGGCAGCCATCCGTGTTGAGGCATTTGAATCAATGAATAAAATCACAGCCATCATGGCGATCACAGCTATCATCGAGGCTTGCCATATAGGTGATCTCAAAAAGATAAGCGCTGTCGCGCAAGCGATTATGATAAGGGGAATAAATTTATAGACAGCGTTATTATAGCCATTGATGGTTTTTTCTGCCCGCGCTAGCTCTGATGAAAGAAAGCTTGCCGCATCTGCGTTAAAAGCGATGGGGAATTGTGATAATCTCAACTGGTTAGAAATCACGAGACCCACACCCAAGATGATCAAAAGACCGCCGACAATAAGCAAAGGGATGATGTAGGCTTTGGCGGTATCTGTTTTGCCAAACTGCCAAAACCCATAGCTTGCGATAAGGAAAATCAAGCCGAATAAGGCAAAAAAAGCAGATGAAAACATCTCTGCTTTCGTCCAATCAAGGGCGGTCTTTAGAAATGTCATCTGTGTATCAGTCATCGTTTTGGTCCCTTTAAAGATCGATTGATAGGTTGGTATCGCCTCTCATGTCAAAAGAAGCGTCTTTGAAAGACGGTGGCCCAAAGCTGCCTTTAGCATTATTGCTAAAACCATATTGCTCTTTAGGAATACCAAGAAAGTTTCTATCCATCTTGTTGTTATAGTTGGTATCAATGAAGATGCCAATCGCATAGGTGCCATCTGGGATGTCAAATTGATAGCTGGCCGTGCCTGTCTTTACCTCTTCGATAACCCCGTTGATGATGCCCTGAGCCGCGCCGCCTTTGTCGCCATTGTCATTTTCAAACACATTTGCATCATCATAGATGGCAAGATGAATTTCGCCTTGTTTCTCGATGTTCTTAATCTCGACAGTTAGTGTGCCTGCCATAGCAAGCCCAGAAAGAAAAATAGACAAGAGTGATATAAGTAAACTACGATACCGCCTATACATAACTAACCTTTATGGATTAAACCCATGGACTTTTTATTCGCACAATCGCCACCAATTCCATTACATGCGATTGCGGCGATGATGGCAATCATTCTTGGTGGTATTCAACTATCAATGAAAAAAGGTGGGGTGGTTCATAAAGGGCTGGGCTGGATTTGGGTGAGCTTGATGCTGATTGTGTCCTTTAGCTCTTTCTTCATTCATGAGCTTAAATTATGGGGCTCCTATAGCCCTATCCATCTTTTAAGCCTATGGACAATTTTTTCTGTGGGATTGGCGATTTATTTTGTGCGTGCTGGCAATATTAAACGTCATAAACAAGTGATGGTCTCGCTTTATGTCTTTGCGCTCATTTTGACTGGGTTTTTCACGCTTTTGCCAGGGCGTGTTATGCATCAACTGGTCTTTGGGTAAGGCTTTCTCATCCCTACAGACTATCTCAAGATGTTAACCATGGATAAATTAGGCTAAAATTATTCGCAAATTTAGCAGTTTTCACCTTTTGGCTATCTAGTATTTTCGAAAATGAGATGATCTGGATGGCAAATATGAATAGACGAATGACGCTAGGAGATTTGTTCCATGAATGCGCTGTCACTCATGGCAATAGGGTCGCTGTCACAATGGCACCCTCTGGTGAGCAAATTAGCTATCGTGAGCTAGAGCGCAGGATTAATCAATTTGCTCATGGCTTTCGTGCACGCTTTGGCGAGGGGCATGCTTATGTCGCTATTATGCTTGAAAATAGCCTTGAATATCTCATAGCATCCTATGCTTTAAAAAAGCTTAATATTATTGAAGTGGCGATTAACCGCGCTTTTAAGGGACCATCTCTGACAAGGATGATCAACCTCACCGAATGTGAAATTTTGATCACCTCTTCATCACATTTTGAGGCCATTAGTGATATCGAAGCATCGCTATCTTCTCTGCAGTCTCTTATCATATGGGATGATGTGAAGGGCGCGCAGAGTTTATTTGCGAATTGGTCTATCACAGATTTCGCCGCGCTGCCTGTCCAAGATGATAGCCATATTATATCACCTGCCAAAGATACTGACACTGCGGTGATTATGTTTACCTCTGGCACAACGGGCATTTCAAAAGGGTGCATTTTATCTCATCGCTATGCCGTTCGAACCGCGGAGAATATGATTGAACCCTATCGTCTGACAGCAGATGATATCAATTATACACCCTATCCTTTGTCTCATATAGGGCCTGCTTTTTATGATATTTTGCCAAGCTGGATGACAGGTGGTTCAGTGATTTTGCGTGATGGGTTTAGCCTTTCGAATTTCTGGTCAGAAATATCTAAATTTGGGGCGACATGGTTCATGTGCCTAGGCTCTGTTCAGCATTTATTGTTTAACGCGCCGTCATGTGAGGCTGAAAAAAATCATAAAGTCACCCGGTGCTGGTCCACACCTGCGCCTATTTCCAAAGCACAATTTGAGGAGCGATTTGGCCTTCATCTGATACCAGGTGGCGGCTATGGGTCAACAGATGCGGGCTGGGTTGTGGTGCCGCAATGGGATCATCCCGGTGGTAAAATCCTGCCTCATTTTGAGGTCAAAATTGTTGATGAAAATGATGATTATCTGCCAGCAGGAGAGGTTGGGGAGATTGTCATTCGCCCTCATGAAGCCGGTGTTATGTCAGATGGTTATTTTGGCATGGATGAAAAGACAAATGAAACAAGGCGTAATCTTTGGTTTCATACCGGCGATCTTGGGTGGCTGGATGAAGAGGGGCTGTTCTATTTCAGCTGCAGAATGGCAGAAAGAATTAGAGTCAGAGGCGAGATGGTCTCTGGCTTTGAGGTTGAAGAAGCTGTGTTGTCTCATCAGTCTATTGAGGATGCGGCGGCGATTGGTGTGCCATCACCCTTTGGTGAAGAAGATGTCTATCTCTTTATAACGCT
>JBMHCC010000009.1:0-90682 GCA_049890115.1 Puniceispirillaceae bacterium (SeqCode)
GGCACTGATCAGCATTTCATCAGAGCCGAAAATCTTGTTGTTCAACTCTTCTGTGATGAATGGCATGATCGGATGCAACACATGCAAGGCAGAGCGCAACACAACCACCGCCGTTTTGCGTGTTTCCTCAGACTCTTTCAAAACTGGCTTGATGAATTCCAAATACCAATCGCAATAATTGTTCCAGATAAATTGATAAATATGATCTGCTGCCTCGTTAAACCGATAGCCATCAAGGGCCTTTGCGACATTCATCGATGCTGTGCCAAGCTCTGAGACAATCCATTGATTGACTGGCAGCGCAACCGTTGACAGATCAAAGTCACGATAGGCGTCACCTGATAGCTCATTGAATTCTAAGAAGCGCGCCGCGTTCCAGATTTTTGTTGCAAAATTACGATAGCTCTCAACACGTGCCACTGATAATTTCAGATCGCGCCCCTGCGCGGCCATGGCACACATTGTAAAACGCAAAGCATCAGCGCCATAATCTTTGGTCAAATCAAGCGGATCAAGCACATTGCCTTTTGATTTTGACATTTTCTGGCCTTTTTCATCACGCACAAGCGCATGAATATAGACATCTTTAAATGGCACCTCACCATCCATGAAATACATGCCCATCATCATCATTCTAGCAACCCAGAAGAAGATGATATCAAACCCAGTTACCAGAACATCGCCTGGATAGTAACGTTGTAATTCTGCTGTATTTTGCGGCCAGCCTATAGTTGAAAATGGCCATAGGGCAGACGAAAACCACGTATCAAGCACATCATCATCCTGAATAAGGCTGACAGCCTCACCATAATGGGCTTCTGCTGCCTGATGGGCTGTTTGCTCATCAAGCTCAACAAAGGCTGTGCCATCTGGCCCATACCAAGCTGGGATCCGATGCCCCCACCAAAGCTGGCGTGATACACACCATGGCTGGATATTACGCATCCATTCAAAATAGGTTTTTGACCATCTCTCTGGCACAAAGCGCGTTTTACCATCTTCAACAGCTTTGATAGCTGGAATTGCCAGTTGTGCAGCATCAACATACCACTGATCCATCAGCCATGGTTCGATGACAACACCAGATCTGTCGCCATGTGGCACAGTCATTTGATTATCTTCAATGTCGCCAAGCAGGCCAAGTTCTGCCATATCAGCCAGAATTTTATCGCGTGCTTCAAAGCGTTCCATGCCTTGATAGGCATTTGGCACATTTTCATTTAAATGGGCATGCTGGTCAAAAATATTCAGCATTTCTAGGTCATGGCGCTTGCCAACTTCAAAATCATTAAAGTCATGAGCTGGCGTTATTTTAACAGCACCAGTGCCTTTTTCAGGATCAGAATAGCTATCAGCAATAATCGGTATCAGGCGACCAACCAAAGGCAGAACCACATTTTTACCAATAATATCACGATAACGCTCATCATCAGGGTGAACCGCAACAGCCATATCACCAAGCATGGTTTCAGGACGCGTTGTCGCAACAGTGATAAAGCGGTCTTCTTCGCCTTCAATCGGATAGCGAAGCTGCCACATTTTACCGACAGTTTCTTTTTGTTCGACCTCTAGATCTGAAATCGCTGTCAGTAATTTTGGATCCCAGTTCACCAATCTTTTATCACGATAGATCAAACCATCTTTGTGAAGCTTCACAAAGACCTTGCGCACCGCCTCAGAGAGCCCCTCATCCATGGTAAAACGGCTCTTCTGCCAATCTGCCGATGCGCCAAGATGGCGTTGCTGATGTTCAATCATTCCGCCTGATTCAGCTTTCCATTCCCAGACTTTCTCAACAAAGCTATCTCTGCCTAGATCACGTCTATTGATGCCTTCTGCTGCTAATTTGCGTTCAACAACCATCTGCGTTGCAATACCAGCATGGTCCATGCCAGGCTGCCATAATGCATCTTTGCCACGCATTCTATTATAACGGATAAGCACATCTTGCAGCGTAAAGGTCAGCGCATGCCCCATATGCAACGAGCCTGTCACATTTGGCGGTGGCATCATGATGGTATAAGGCGTTTTATCTGATGTCGGATCACAAGCAAAAGCGCCTTGCGCTTCACTTGCTTCATACCAGCGTGTTTCAATCTCTTCAGGATTATAAGTCTTATTAAGCATGATGATTTTTCAAAAAAAGTGAGAAAAAGGATAGGCAGGATTACGTATCACGTTTACGCGATGGTGTTTTGCTTTTCTTAGATGATGAAATTTGTCTTTGCGGCGGACCTGATAATGCCTCTTCAATAAGGTCTGTCATATTATTATGCAACCAGCTTGATACTTGTTCTTTGATAATAGCCCGCAATGCTGTTTTCACTGTACCTGAAAACCCTTCATCTTCTTCTGTTTCATAGGCTGTCTGATCAGATACAATATGCAAGTTAGGTTGGCTAATTGGTGCCTCAAACTCTGCTTCTGCTTCATCATCTTCATCAATGAAAAGCATTTGTGCTTCTCTGACAGGATCAGCAACAGGCGGATCAGCCAAAGGAACACCTATTTCTGGCGCGATTGGCGGTGTGGCACTATCTGATAATTCACGCAAAGATACAGGCGACATCAAACCTTCAGTTGGCGCAAAAGAAAAATCGTAACCAGCAAAATCCTGCTCACCATAATCATGTGGCAAAGGCGGCTCTATCCTATTTGCGGCCTCTCTATTTTCTTGTGGTACTGATGAGACTGACGGTGAAATTTGTGGTTCGTCTAGCTCATGCGCATGTATTTGTTGGGGTGTTTGTTGTGGTGTTTGTTGTGGTGATACTGGCTGAGGCGATATTTGCGGTGTCGCAAGTGATTGTGACATCACAGGCAATTCATCACCTGGCTCTGATTGAGAAGTTGGTATCACAGGCTTGTTGGCATATAGGCCGCCGCCACGACGTGCGATTGGCACACCAAGGTCTGTGATATCTCTCGGGCTCACAGATGCATAAGCAGCTGGTGATATCCTCTCATTACCACTTTGATCTGGCGAAGGCGGCTGTGCCGCATCAGCAAGTGACGCTTGCTGTTGTGATATCGCCATGGTGATTTCATCACTATCAGCTTGCGGAAAGGCTGCGCTTTTACCAGCTGGTTTGGCGTTTAGATCATCACCATGTGACAAAGGGCTTGCCTTTGCTTCAGCTGATGGCATAGGCGGATTTTCAAGAGTTTTTGCAAGCAGCTGCGAGGTAACGAGTGAGAGGACATCATCATTTTCTTCTGCTGCATCCGATACAGGATTGCGCCAGACCACATGATCAAGCGTGACGATTGTTTTATCATCGTCAAAGTCTGCCCCATTGAGCTCTACCAATTTCTTGATAGCACGCAATGCGTCATGAACTTCTTTATCGCTTGCTTCACCCATAAACTACCTGTCACCTTTATCTCTCATAGTCGCCCTATTGTGGCAATTCAGCGCGTGGCAGAAAACCCTGAAAAACATCTGCGGGATCTTGTAATGCATCAAGGCTGTCAAATTGTCCAGCCAGTCCAACAACATCTAAGGTCAAACCACCAAGCGATGCCAGCAAACGATAGCTATTGAGCATGATAGACTGGTCAGCCTGCAATAAACGTACTTTGGCATCACTCACAGATTGTTCTGCATCAAGTTGATCTAAAAAGATTTTCTGACCAAATTCAACTTCTGTTTTAATACCGTCTGCCACAAGCTCAGCTGCTGCTAGCTCTGCTTCAACAGCATGTCTTTGTGCCTTTGCCGACCGCAACTGGCGGAACGCAGAGCGCGCATTGAGCGCCACAACACGTCTGGCATCAGCTAACTGATATTTGGCACGTTCAATCATCGCAGAGACTTCTTTACCCTTGGCACGCGATGATGGCGTCACCAAAATAGGGGTTGAGAACACAAGCTGGCCTTTAATATCTAGCTTATCTTGCATCGTGCCCTTTTGTTGCTGATCTGTCGCTGATAATGACAGATTTAATTTTGGTTTCACCTGACGGCTCAGCACATCAAATTGCACTCTTGCTGAACGCTCGCCTGCTAGTGCGGCCGCAATATCCGGATGATTATCAAGTGCCATGGCTTCTGCATCAGACAAGCTAGCTGGCGCGCTTTCTGGTAATGACGGCAAAGACAAATCACGGCCATTTAACCCTGTCAAAGACAGATAGGTCTCACGTGCTGTTTCTTCATTTGCTTGGGCGGCAATCAGATTAGATTTTGCACGCGCTAATCTAGCACCTGCCTCTGCCAGCCTTGTCGCAGTTGTTGTGCCAGCATCAAGCCTGATTTTTGTAGCGTCAGTCTGTGCTTGCAGACGTGCGACATTTTCCTCTTGCAAAATCCGTGCTTCGACAGATGTCAGCAATGATAGATAAGAATCGATAATAGCAAGGATGATCTGCTGTTCCTGAGCGCGATAATTGGCACGTTGGCGATCAAGCGTATATTTAGCCGCCAGCTGACGTGCTTCACCTTCCCCTGAATCATAAATTTGTTTTGAAATATTGATAGAAGCTGACAAGGATTGGCTTGATGCAAATCCGCCACCTGCTTGCTTTTTGTCACTTTCAGTATGAGAGCCAGTCACAGAGGCAGTGCCCGTTAAATCATTCGCAGAATTAGAGGTGATAAGCGCTTGTCTGGCGGCAATAAAATTCTGCCGTGATGCTTCTAATTGGTCTGATTTCATTAACCCTGATTGCAATGCATCTGTCAGATTTTCAGCCTGAGCCTGGAAACTGGCACCTAAAATTGCAGCTACCACAATGACTTTGCGAAATGACATCTATTTTTTCCCTCTCTAGCGCATGATGCGAAAACCACTCTAACCCTTAGCTGATTTCCTGCCAGATTTGCTTCCACATCGCCTTTGCCATTATCACATGGCAAAAACAGGCAATATAATCAGGTTAAGTGTAACTAGATTTCTATACGTCTTTCAACGGCAAAAGGTGCTGAAACAGAGATAAATTATTTTATTTATCAGAACTGGAATTCTGGCTTTGCTTTGAATTCAGTTAATGTTGGCACTTGGGCGTTGAATAATGATTTGCGAACATAGCCATCACCTGCCGCGCTCCATAGGCTTGCCTCACCTTGCGCCTTGCCAGATGAACGCCAAATCGCTGCCAATTTACCAGATGGTGCTAGCTGCGATAGCAATGCCTCTGGCATCACTTCGACACCCCCTTCGATGATAATAGCATCAAAAGGACCTTCGCTAGCATAGCCTTCTGTCAATTTGCCTTTCAGCACGGCAACATTACCAATTTCCATTTGCCCAAGGATATCTTGCGCTTTTTCAACAGCAGCTGTGCGATTATCAATCGCTATCACTGAGGCACAAAGGTGAGATAGCAAAGCAGCGCTATAGCCTGTCCCTGCTCCAACAAGAAGCACATTATCAGATGGTTTGATGGCAAGTGCCTGTAATAGACGCCCCATTACCATTGCTTCGATGATATATCTGCCGCCAGACAGGCTCAGATCTTCATCAACATAGGCAACTTCTTTTAATGAGCGAGGCACAAAAACTTCTCTTGGCACAGTTGCATAAGCTTCGATAACACGTTCATCAATCACCTTATTAGGTCTGATTTGGCTATCAATCATGGCTTTGCGTGCCATTTCAAAACTAGTTAGTGCCATAATATCCCCCACCCCTTTTGCGGAACTAACATATCACCGTTATTCGTTAATTGTGACATGTTTCGTGCCTTTATATACCGACACTTTCTGTGTCTTTCAATAGCTGAAACAGCGATTTTCCACCCACATTTCAACGGCAATGCCCACTCTGGATAACCAGCCCCTATTATTTTACCAATTTGTTAATCCGTTACGCTTTCTGATTATCACCCATTGACTGACGTCGCACCATGCAGTAATCAGACTGCACCATGGTGATGGCCCAGTGGCAGAGTGGTTATGCAGCGGTTTGCAAAACCGTGGACATCGGTTCAATTCCGGTCTGGGCCTCCATCATCATTTTCCCAAAATCTGCAATACTGCCTGCTGCCACTATTATGATAGCTGGTAATTAGCGATCAGAATTTCAGCAACAGCCTGCCTCGCACTACCGACGCTATTAATCGATCGCCTTGCAGAGACCTTTTTCTGGGAAAATCCTTTATAGAGCTCACAAATCTCAGGCATAAACGAATTTGATGCCAAAAAATAAACGCCTCTTTCATCTAGCTTGCGGCAAGCATCTGCTAGTGCGCGTTGTTCTTCAAAACCAAAACCGCCTTTGGCATAGCTGGTAAAATGCGCGGTTGATGACACTGGCATATAAGGCGGGTCAAGATAGACAAAATCACCAGCCTGTGTTTCTGCCAATGCCTGTTGATAGCTTTGATGTACCAAATGTACCCCTTGCAAGACCTCTGATGCCGCAAATATGCCCTCTCGATTAACAATATTTGGTGATTTATAGCGGCCAAAGGGAATGTTAAATTCGCCTTTGCGATTGACGCGGTACATCCCATTAAATCCAGTACGATTGAGATAGATGAAACGGCTAGCACGGTGAAGCTGGCTGAGATTGGCAAAAGCCGTTTTGTCTCTATCAAGGTTGCGGATGGAAAGAAAATAGGTCTTATCATGAATATGCTTTGCTAAATCATCACATAAGGACGCTGGCTCATCACGTACGACCTGATAACAATTAATCAGCTCTTCATTGATATCACTGAGATAGGCTTTTGCTGGTAGCTGGTCAAAAAACAAAGCAGCACCACCTAAAAATGGCTCAAAATAACGGTTAAATTCAGCTGGCATGGCAGCTTGTAATTCTGGCAAAAGCTGGCGCTTACCACCTGCCCATTTTAGAAATGGCTTTGTCACGCAACGCCCCCTTTGACCTCTTTAATGCTCATTTTGACGCCTAGCTCTGTTATTTCATAGACGTCTTTTATGAATCAGCCTAACGTTATGTTAGCCAGGGGCAAAAATTCCGGATTTCAAAATAATCAATGCGCATTCTTCTTTCACTATCAGCCTTGTTGGTATCAGTGTTTTTTGTTCAGCTTGGCACAGGTACTCTTGGCCCGCTTGACGCATTATCTGGCATTACAATTGGATTTTCGCGCACCCAAATAGGGCTGATTGGCTCAGCTCATTTTGTCGGCTTTATCATTGGTTGTTTTTTATCACCTCTGCTAGTCAGGCGCGTTGGTCATGCCAGAACTTTTATTTTTGTGGCTGGCATGTCGATTATCGGGGTCTTGCTTCACCCCTTGTGGCAGAATGTCTATTTTTGGATGATATTACGGCTATTTTCAGGGATTGCGGTTGCTGGGTCAGCTACGGTGATTGAAAGCTGGCTTAATGCGAAGCTGACCAATGAGAATCGCAGCCGCTATTTTTCTTATTATCGGCTATTTGATATGTCAGGCGCATTAGTGGCACAGGCTCTGATTGCCACTTTGCCACCGGCACAATCATGGTCATATTCTGTTGTGGCTATTTTTGTCTGCCTATCATTTTTGCCGCTTGCTTTAACGCAATCTGTTCAGCCAACCTTGCCAGATCATCATCGCTGGCGTCCGCTTTTGGCGATTACTATATCGCCAATGGCTGTGGTGGCCGTTCTGGTGGTTGGCGCAACAGGGGCAGCTTTGCGCATGATTGGCCCGCTTTTTGCCTTTGATAGTGCCCTATCAGCTGGCGGTATTGGGTTATTCCTAGCATTATTCGTTGTTGGCGGAGCCATTTCGCAATTTCCCATAGCTTTGCTAGCAGACCGCTTTCCCAAACGCCGCATTATGATGAGCCTGTCAGTAATGACAATCTTGGTATCCTTCATCACGCAATTTGATTTTATCATGGCCATTTTTGGAGATAGCCGCATTTTCATTCTGGTATTTATATTTGGCATGGCAACCATGCCGATTTACTCGCTAGCTGCCACACATGCCAATGATCTGTGCCAGACACAGGATATGACAGATCTGAGTGCCTCACTGATTTTTTTCTTTGCACTGGGAGCTATCGCATCACCTGTTCTAGCAGGTGCGTTAATTGACAGATTCGGCCCTGCCAGCTTATTTCATTATTTTGCTGTGTTGCATATCCTGTTATTTTTATTTGGGTCATATCGTGTTATCAAAAGACCTGTTATTCATTTTACCAAACCATATCGCTATATTCCGCGCACCAGCTTATTTATTGCAAAAACAGTTAAAAATTTGCGTAGTTCCATGAAATAGTTATTGATTGTTTTCTTATGTCAAAGACCTTTGCTCATTTTCTGATGCTTCTTGCTGCCCTGATATGGGGCACGACCTTTATCGCTCAGACAACAGGCATGGATACGCTTGGACCGCTATCTTTTACTGGTGCGCGCTATTGGATAGGGTTTGTCGTCATCTTGCCGCTGGCATTTTGGGAATTACGCAAAACAAATCTGCTCATGATATGTCGGCAGAATAAGACAGTGCTATGGGGCGTGCTTGGCCTTGGGGTTTTGATGTTTGGGGGTATTGCTTTACAACAAACAGCCTTGCTCTATACCAAAGTTGCCAATGCAGCCTTCCTGACAGCGCTTTATGTCCCTTTTGTGCCTCTCATTACATGGGTGATTAACAGAGCCCCTATCACTGTGCCAATTTGGGTTGCGGTGGCTTTATCCATTAGCGGGTCTTACTTATTATCTGGTAATGATGGCTATGATGCACAAATGGCAGATATTCTCGTCGCGATTGGTGCCTTATTCTGGGCTGGCCATATTATTTTAATCGGCACAGTCACAAAACTGGTTGATGCTCCTTTTCAGCTGGCAGCCTGTCAGAATATTGTTTGTGCATTGCTAGCCTCTTGTGGGGCTTTTTTCATTGAAGCACCTGCATTAGCTGATTTCCTGCCAGCCTGGCGTGAATTATTTTATGCTGGTGCAATATCAGTTGGCATTGCTTATACATTGCAGCTTGTGGCACAGCGTTATGCTCATTCAACCACAGCAGCCTTTTTGCTCTCACTAGAGGCTGTCTTTGCTGTTATTGCTGGCAGGTTATTTCTGGCTGAACAAATATCACTATCAGGCTTTATCGGCTGTATTTTGATTTTCTGTGCAGTTTTATTAGCTGATGTTCTGCCCGATAGCTGGCGGCTTATGATTTTACAAAAACTGAAAAAACAATAACCCCCATTTGATCTAGCTGGTTTTCAACCCAATAAGCCGTTACAAACGTACCAGTGAGAGCAAGTTTAAACCATTATTAAGTAAATGAGATTTCATTTTGGATACTGTAATTGAAACTGTGACAGACAGAGACTTTAAAGATGCGATGGGACGCTTTCTAACAGGCGTTACAATTGTTAGCATTATGCGCGAGGATAGGTCAGCCTATGGCTTAACTGTCAATTCATTTGCCTCTGTATCCTTGAAACCACGCCTTGTGCTATGGTCATTGATTAAAACCAATACACATGCTGATGCTTTTGCGAAAGCCGAGCGATTTTCGATTGCCATGCTAAGCCATGATCAAGAAGCATTATGTACCCGCTTTGCCAGCGATGTTGATGATCGCTTTGATGGCGTTTCCTGGCATAAAAGTGAGAATGATCTGCCTATTTTAGATGGTGCGTTAACAGTTCTTGAATGCCAATCTTACGCGCAATATGATGGTGGTGACCACATTATCTTTATTGGTGAAATTATCGCCATTCATCAGGGCCAAAACGACCAGAAACCAATGAGCTATTATTCTGGTAAGGTAAATCAAATTTGAACCACCAGACCACTGCCAAACATCTCCATCTTGTTTTAATTGGCGGCGGTCATGCCCAGATTGCAGTGCTGAAATCCTTTGCCATGGCCCCTGTGCTAGGCTTGCAAATCACACTTATCACAGATGTGCTTTATGCTCCTTATTCTGGCATGTTGCCTGCTTTTATCGAAGGCATCTGGTCATTTGATGATATCCATATTGATTTAACACGCCTTGCTAGTCTGGCAGGTGCGCGGGTGATACAGGCACCAGTTAACGCCATCGACACTGATACAAAGCAAGTGCATATCACAGGCAGGCCGCCTGTCCATTATGATATCTTATCGATTAATTCAGGAGCTGTGCCTGATAAAGATAAAATAAAAAATGCTGAAAGCTATGCGATTGCGGTTAAACCAATCGCTCACCTTATTGACAAGCTGCCTCAAACTATTAAGGCTAAACAACGCATCAATATCATTGGCGCTGGTGTTGCTGGCCTTGAATTAGCCTTTGCATTTCACACAAAGTTTCGTTCTCAAGCACCTGAAATACATGTGTTTTCTAGGTCAAAAAATTTATTACCATCAATGGCGAGAAGAGCTGGCAAGATTGCATTGGCACAAGCAAGACAGCGCGATATCACCATACATCTAGGCGCAGAGATTACCGCGATTGACAAAGATACATTATATGACAGTCACGATAATCACTATCCAAGCGGCCTTAATCTGATTGTCACATCGGTAAAAGCAGCTGATTTTGTCAAATCATTACAAGATAGCCTAACAGATACTAGTTTTATTGCAGTTGGCGAAACACTGCAGACCAAGGCTTATCCCGCTATTTTTGCCGCAGGTGATGCCGCATCAGTTATCGGTCATCCGCGTGAAAAAGCAGGTGTTTTCGCTGTCCGTGCAGGCCCTATTTTGGCACAGAATATTCGTCGCTTTATTCACAATCAGCCATTGCGCCGCTGGCAACCGCAAAAACGCTATCTTGCTTTGATTGGCACAGCTGATGGCAAAGCCATTGCCGTAAGAGGGCGATTTGTGGCTTATGGGGCAATTTGGTGGCATTTAAAATCATACATTGATCGTGCCTTTATCCAAAAATTTACATCGCTTCCTGAGATGGCTGCTACATCGCCAGATATCTTGCCCTATTATCAGAGCCAGCACCCTGCGTTAGATGACCCAATTTTAAAAGATATGCGCTGTGCTGGCTGTGCTGCCAAAGCCAGTGCGACGCTTCTTGAAACAGCGATGGCATCTGCATGTAAAGCAGCACGCGAACTAGGTGCTGATGCATCCTATTTGCCAAAACAAGGCGCATTAGCAGAAGATGCCAGCCTGACGCCCCCTTGTGATAGCCCGCAACGTCACAGCTTTGATAGTTTGACCCAAATGGTGTCAGATCCCTTTGAATTTGCCATGATTGCTGCCAATCATGCGTTAAGTGACCTATATGTTTGTGGCGCACTTCCTGATTTTGCAACAGCCCACTTGAATCTGGCTGAAGCAAGCGAGCCACGCCAGCTTGATGATGCCATTCACATGCTAACGGGCGCTTTTTTGACGCTTAGTCAGGCCAAAGTGAAGTTAATTGGTGGACATACCTCACAATCATTAACCACCAGCCTAGGCTTTGCGGTCACTGGCAGGCAGCATTATGAATTAGCACGCTATGATTCTCAAAAAGATTATGTGGTGTTAATGACCAAACGCCTTGGTATTGGCATAGGCCTTGCTGCGATTATGCGTCAGCAAAAAGATGCCAATCTCTATCGCGCGCTTATTGCAGAAATGCTGATAAGCAATCAGCAGGCAGCAGCGTTATTATTTCAATCAGAAGCTATCGCAATGACTGATATTACTGGTTTTGGTTTAGCGCGCCACAGCCAAAATCTGACTAACAAGCTGGGCTTTGGCAGTCTTGCTATCCAGCTATCAAAGCTGGCTTATTTTGATGGCATAGATGACATTATTCGTAATGGCCTGCGCTCAAGCATTCATAATCAAAATCAACAAGCTGCTTC
The DNA here is from genome assembly GCA_049890115.1 of Puniceispirillaceae bacterium (SeqCode). Lineage (GTDB taxonomy): Bacteria > Pseudomonadota > Alphaproteobacteria > Puniceispirillales > Puniceispirillaceae > UBA685. The sequence continues at coordinate 11,717 of JBMHCC010000009.1, forward strand.
TTTTGCGCATTTTACACCATCTGCAGCTCATGATTGGCGTCAAGCTTTGCTTTTTGATCCGCAGACTTCTGGCGGCGTTTGTGCTATCATTCCTGCTGATAAGGCTGATAGCTGCCTTTCAGCCCTATCACATCATTCAGCACGTATCATCGGTGCGTTTCGACCAGATGGCTCTGATTTGCTGATTGAGATATAAAGAAAGACGCAATATGCCAGCACCGATAGAAATGATTAAAGATTGGCGTGATAGCCGTATTGATGCTGTGATTGACGTCAGATCGCCTGCTGAATTTGCTGATGACCATATCGCAGGCGCCATAAATTTACCTGTTTTTTCAAATGAGCAAAGAGCTGATATTGGCACAATCTATAAACAGGTTAGCTCGTTTGAAGCACGCCGCAAAGGAGCGTCTCTTGTGTCTCAGAATATTGCGGCACATATCACTGAAAGCCTGTCTGATAAGCCAGAAAATTGGCGCCCACTGATTCATTGCTGGCGTGGTGGTCAGCGTTCACGCGCTTTTGCCCATATTTGTGCTGAAATTGGCTGGGCCTGTTTTCTGCTAGAAGGTGGTTATAAGACTTATCGTGGCGCGGTCATGGATGAGTTGCGTGCTGTGCCTGAAAAGCTCGATATCAGGCTGATTTCTGGTGCGACAGGTGTCGGCAAAACAAGGTTGCTCCACGCATTAAAAGCGCAAAATGCCCAAATCATTGATTTAGAAGATTTGGCAGCACATCGCGGCTCATTGCTAGGGGCAATGCCTGATAATCCGCAACCTTCACAACGCTTATTCGAAAGCAGGCTCAATGAGGCGCTATCGCAGATTGATCAGACACGGCCTGTCTATCTAGAAGCAGAAAGCAGCCGTATCGGTTCAATCGCCCTTCCCAAAGAACTATGGGCGGCGATGCGCAAAGCCAAAATCATTGAAATAGAGGCAGAGCTTTCAGACAGGCTCATCATGCTGAAACATGATTACCCGCATTTGCTGACAAAAGATGCAGAAGCACTGCACCAATTAATCAATGGGATGGTGCAACGTCATGGCTATGAGACAGTGAATTTATGGCAAGGCGCACTTGTCGTTGGGGATTTTGATAGCTTTATCAGCCAGATTCTAAACGACCATTATGATCCTGCCTATCAACGCACCTCAGCACGTCATAACAGGGTAATATTACAAAAGATAAAGCTCAATGGTTCAGCAGATGATGATTTTTCAGATGCTGCTAACAATATTGTATTACAGGCTAATTAGGGGCTTTACCCCCTGCTCTAGTAGTGAATTTTTTGAAAATTTACATAATTGTGAAACAAGCCTTACAACATTGCTTGACGACAATCAGGGCTGTTGTTATAAACCTGCCACTGAGTGTGAAGCGTGATGCTTTACAAGGTTATTCCCCGGTAGCTCAGCGGTAGAGCAAGCGACTGTTAATCGCTTGGCCGGCGGTTCGAATCCGTCCCGGGGAGCCACTTTTCAAAATGAGCCATAATGGCTTTTTTTTATGCCTGAAATCTTGTTTCGAACCGCCTCTTTTTGATTATGAGAGCATGGCTTTGCCATGCGGGGTTCGAATCCGTCACAGGCGTGCCACTTTTCAAAATGAGCCATTATGGCTCTTTTTTTATGCCTGAAATCACGCTAGCATATTATCAGAACGCAACGAGAAGGAAGATTGCTATGTGTATGGGATGTGGTGCAACATTTTTGCAATTAAGTGATGGGCAATCACCTGACAAGCTAGAGACAGCATTCTGGCTTATTGGGTTATGTCTATGGATAATCTTGCTACATCACGGCAATGCCAAGCTGAAGCAAATACAGCATCACTCACCTGACTAGACAAAGAATGGCAGCTGGCAATCAGCTGTTACATACAATCCCCATTTTCATCACGCCGACAATCTAGCTCTGTTTGACCATTTTGCTTGAAAGCCTTTACACGTTCTTCAATGCGAGCCGCCACCTCAGCTGCTACCTCTGCAGAGACAGCTGAGACAAGCTCATCACCAATAGAGGCTGCGACTTCTGCTGCAACTTCATTAGCGACATCACCTGAAATTTTATCAGCAACATCTTTGCCAACACCGTCAACTGATTTTGCAACGGCATTTTGTGCGGCTTTTTTCGCAACTTGTGAGGCTTCAGCATATTTTTCAGATATCGCATCACCAAGTGCTTCAGCTATCTGGTCTTTTGACTTACCTGCTAACTCATTCATATCCATGATAATGGTTTCTGAACCAGCAGCCACCACCAGTGTTTTGCCAGCGATATAATAGCCATGTTTGGCAATCATGCGCTTTGCTGTTGCTGTTTCATGCGCAGGAACAGATTGCCCACCAGATAACACTTCACCCTTTTTTATCGTCAAAGCTGAAGCAGAGCTAAAACATAGCAGACCTAATAGCGGTAAAGCGGCAATCAATCTCATGAGAGTTCCTTTATTAGATAAATCTTAATAATAGAAGCAAACAAGACCATAAAATGCCCCTAAAAACAATTTAATAGCGTGGCAAGTCGGTCAAGGGTGACTAATCACCATCTGCGACTTGTGAAATATTAACCTGTCTTTGCTGTGCAGCACCGATAACAGCTGAGCGGAACACTGATAATAAGGGCGGCACGATAAATAAGGTGGCGATTGTTGAAAGCGCCAACCCACCAAAAACAACTGTACCAATACCGCGATAAAGCTCAGAGCCAGCACCTGGGAAAATCACAAGCGGCACAAGTCCAAATAGGCTTGTCAATGTTGACATAAAAATCGGCCTGATGCGGTTGCGTGTTGCCTCGATAATCGCATCTTCAACACTCATATTCTCTTCGCGAATTTGCAGGACAGTCTGTTCCACCATCAAAATAGCGTTATTCACCACAATGCCTGTCAAAATAACAAAACCAAGCATTGTCAGCATATCGAGTGATTGTCGCAAGAACAGATTAATGACAAACAGCCCCATAATGCCACCTGCTGCTGCCACTGGCACAGCTGCTAGGATGATGAGCGGCAGAATGAATGAACGCAGCAACACCACAAGCAGCAAGAATATCACGCCAATAGCGGTTAATACATTCGCTTGCATGGCAGCCCATGTTTCTTCCAAGGCACTAGCTGCGCCGCTGACCTCTACCGAGACACGGTTTTGGCGTGCATAATCCGAAATAGCTGGCAGAATATCTGATTGAATAAGTGCAATCGCATCTTCTAGTGCAATTTCTTCAATCGGACGCAGCTGGATTGTCAGAGATTGTTTGCCGCCAAGACGCCTGATAGATTGCGCAGCGCTCACAATTTCAATCTTTGCCATCTGATCAGCACGTAACACATCACCAGAGCGTGTCACGATTGGCAGCGCGTTAAGGTCAGCCAAAGATAGCTCGCCTGCAATTCGACCTGCTAGCACCAAATCAACCAATTCACCATTAATCGGAACTTCTGTTACAGCTATACCATCATTGAAGATATCGATGGCTGATGCAAATTCAGAGGCTGTCATGCCGACCCGCGCTAGAATATCAGGATAGGGTGAAATTTGAATTTGCGGTGTCGCTGAGTTGAGTGATGGGATAATACGAACCTGATTACCATCATCTTGTGGGAAGCTGGTATCAATCAGCTCAGATAGCTCTTGGGCAACTGGTACAAGATTTTCCAATCCTGGCCCTGTCAGATTAAGCCTGATAGAGCGTGAACCACCAACAGATCTGCCAAATAATGATGCCTGAAAGACAAAAGCACGTGCCCCTGGCTCTGATAAAACAGGACGCATCAAAACAGGGCGTAATTCAGTCACACGGCTAGGGTCTGCTGCTGTCGCACCTGCAAAACCGCCACCACCAAAAGCAACAAAGAAAAATTTGTCAATTTTTGGCTGTCTGCCACCTAATTCTTCAGTTTCCCAAAGCGGCTTGGCGGCTTCTTCCATTTTGGCTGAGATGCGCGCTGTTTCTTCGATAGAATAGCCAGGCGGCACTAAAATACGTGCCAGCAGGAAATTGGCATTGCCATCTGGCAGATAGTCTAATTTTGGCATAAAGCGCACAGCTGTGCCGATGGAAGCTGCCATTAATAAGGCCACCATCACAAGGCTGATGATTTTGGCTTTCACTGCCAATTTGGCATATTTGACAATCCCTTTGGCAAAAAGGCGTGCGATATGGTCAATGCCTGGCAAAGGCAATAGACGCTGGAATTTACCAACATCACCACGCAATAAATATGATGATAAAGCTGGGATCACTGTGACGGATACAAAGACTGAAATCAGAACCGAAACAGAAATCGCAATCCCAATGTCCCGGAAAAGCTGGCCAACAGGTAAATCAAGCAAAATCACAGGAATGAAAACTATCACTGTGGTCAAAGCTGAACCCAAAATTGGCGCCCAAACCTGACGTGCCCCATGATAGGCTGCCTCTGGTGCATTTAGCCCTGATTGCCGCAAACGATAGATATTTTCCATCGAAACAATCGAAGCATCAACCACCATACCAACCGCAAAGGCAAGACCTGCCAAAGAAATCACATTAATCGAGAGACCAAGACCAGCAATCGCAACAAATGTGCCAATCACAGAGACTGGGATCGCGATAAAAATAGCCAATGTTGGCAGGAATGATCGCAAAAATAGCAATAATATGGTGAGTGCAAGCAAGCCACCTATCCAGATATTTTGCTGGACCAAATTAATCGCTGATGAAATATAGCCTGTTTCATCATAAACAACATTTAGACGTAGCCCATTATCCTTTAAGACAGATTGATTAAGTTCAGCGACCTTGCTGCGCATGACATCCATTGTCGCAACGACATTTGAGCCCTGCTCACGCAAAGCATTAATGATAACAGCATCCTGCCCATTGAGGCGGCGATAGCTGGCACGACGTTGAACATCAAATTCAATATCTGCCACATCTGAAAGCAATATCGGCACAAATAATCCATTTGATGCTGTCGCTGCACGCACCACGATATTCATCGCTGTTTCAGGGGTATAGGAAATGGCCTCAGCACGCACAACATAGGTGCGCTTGCCTTCATTAATACTGCCAACAGTTCGCAAAGTGGTTGAGTTGCGCAAAGCTGTCAGAACATCTTGTGCGGTCAGCCTAAAGGCAGCTAGCTTTGCTTCATCAACAATGACTCGCATTTGCTTTGCACCGCCACCATTAAAGGTCACTTCAGCAACGCCGCTGATACGACTTAACGGGTCAACCACCTGTGTGCGAACAAATTCACCCAGATTTTCAACATCAATCTCGTTATCACCTTCTGGCACAAGAGCCAGACGCGCGATTGGTGAGTCATCTGAGTTAGAAGTGCGCACTTGCGGTGCTCGTGATTCATCTGGCAGGCCAGTAATACCAGCCAATTTTGATAAAAGCACGGTCAGTGCCTTATCCATATCTGTGCCAAGCGTATAAGTTAGCGTAACACGTGCAGAGCCAGTAGATGATGATGAGGCTATTTCCTCAACATCAGATAAATTGCCTAATTCCTGTTCAAGACGATTGACAATTTCACGATCAACATCTTCAGGTGCTGCCCCTGGCCAAGAGACACGAACCTGATAAATTGGTTTTTCAATATCAGGTGACATTTGAATGGGAATTGTGGTCAGCGCCACATAGCCAAACATAACAATGCCAAAAATAAGCGCCAAAACAGCAACAGGGCGTTCAATGGCAGCACGGATAATTGTCAGCATATCACTTCACCTTCCCGGCAAAATCAAATGACGGTGTTCGGCCATTTGGCAGGCCACTCAAGGTCACTGTGCCAGACATGGTTTCGCCAGAGATCGCGCCATCAAAACCAAGCGTCAAAATACCAAAAGGCAACACAACTTCAGCTTCAAATTGCAGCTTATCACCATCTCTTTTTACAGCAATCGGCTCACCATTATATAAATTGGCTTTACTAGATAATGCCAACTCTGCGGTGGTTTCACCGCGATTAGTGGTCCATGCCAGCTCCCAGGTCACAGCATCATCAGCAAGCTCTGTTTCAAGCGGCTTTTCCTCAGCAACCTCTTGTTGGGCTTCACCATCAGCCGATGGCACATTACGCTTTGGTGGCTTGCCTTCCTTGACAGCTGCCCCATCTGAAAGCCCCTCATTGCCTCTAACAATTACCTTTTCTCCATTTTGCAAGCCAGATAACACAGCAACCTTGTCATCATGGGCACCGCCTAATCTGACAACCTGACGCGCTGCTTTACCTTCATCATAGACAAAGACCACATGGCCGCCAGCCACGGGAACGATGGCATCTTGCGGGACAAGCAATAGGGCCGCTGCTTCGGTTACTGGCACCTGCAAATCAACACGGGCACCATTGGCATATAGAGAGCGCGGCAAATCACCTTTGATGGCAAAACGCACAGGACGTGTTGAGGTGCGCTGATTTTCCTGTGGCAAAGCTGCCCGAAAAGCCAGCTGTAACGTCACATCACTGCCATTATTGGCTGAAATTTCATCAGCATTTCGTACAAATCTAAGATACGAAGATGGGATTTCAGCTTCAATTTCAAATCCGTTAAAGCTCTGTATTTGCGCTAGGTTTTCGCCTAATCTAGCAAATCCAGTCTGATAATTTGGCAATGATAAGATCAAACCATTTTGCGGGGCGTTATAAACAGCTTTGGCAATGTCAGATTGTAGTTTCTTAATTTGCAATGATAGCCTGTCAGAGGCTCTGGCAAGTTCATTTTGTGATGATTTCAAACGCTCAAGGCTTTGGGTGCGCGAGATAACCTGTTGTTTCGCATTTAACAATGCTGATTGGGCAGTCTCTGCTGCTTCAGCTGATATGGCTTTTTTAACTGCTAGTTGGCGTGCCCTATCTGCTTTTTGCGCCAATAACGCCATCTGACTTTCAGCAACTGCCACTAATTCAGTTTCAAAATCAATATTGCGTATCACATCATCAAGGCGCGCCTCTGCATCTTTTAACTGAATTTCCAGTAACGCAATATCATATTCTAAATCATCTGTATTTTGTTTCGCAATCTGGGTGCCTTGTCTGATGAAATCACCCACTTTTAAAGGGGCAATCACAATCTCGCCATTACGCAAAGCAGATACAACAACGGGTGTCGGCGCCACCACAGCACCTGGTATAGTGGTTGTATCAGCAATCACAGCTTCTTCCACAAACGCTGTTTCAACAGTGATACCGCCGCCTCTTTGGGCATAGGAAACAGATGAAGTGAGAATGATAGCAGAGATAACGCTTGCTGCCAGAGACTTAAAACCTAGTGAGTGCAAAAGATGAGGCATGGAAAAGGCCGCTCCCTGAAAATGCCATTGACAGACATTCATAACAAAAAATTTTCCGGTATTTTTTATACTTTGAAAAGCCCATAAAAGATTACCCATAGGCTCATGAAATTAGAGATGATTATCCCTCATCACACATAAAAAAAGGCAAAATGGAAACCAAATTGCCTTTTTAAGAAAATGCGATTTATTTTTTCGGATATAATTTTGTGATTTTATCCTCATAAACTGCACGGATGATATGACGTTTAGCCTTTAAGGTTGGTGTCATCTGTCCATTTTCTGTTGAAAATGGCTCATCTGCTATTACAAAGCGTCTGACCTTTTCAATTTGTGATAATCGGCTATTGGCTCTATCAACCGCATTTTGTAATGCTGCTTTAATCGCTGCCTCATCATTATTGAGAGATTTTGCCAATTCAGCTGACGGCACAAGCACAGCAGCCAGCCATGGCCTCTTATCACCATCTACCATGGCCTGTTCAATTTCAGGCTCAATGGTCAATAACGCTTCTACTCTGCCTGGTGCGATATTATCACCGCCTGAATTGACAATAATATCCTTTTTGCGGCCTGTGATAGAAATATAACCATCATCTGAAATTTCTGCGACATCACCAGTATGAAGCCAGCCATCAATGATGGTTGCCTTAGTAGCAGCCTCATCTTTCCAATAGCCTTTCATCAGACAGGCACCTTTGGCAAGCAATTCACCATCACTGGCCAATTTGACCTCAACACCGCTAACTGCTGGGCCCACTGTTTCGATTTTAATACGTCCAGGGCGGTTTGCAGAAATAAGCGGGCTTGCTTCTGTTTGGCCATAGCCTTGCAGAATATTAATACCAAGCCCCATAAAGAAAAAACCAATCTCTGGATTAAGGGCAGCACCACCAGACACAAAATATTGCAATCTGCCACCAAGGCGATCTCTTACTTTGGCGCGAACCAACTTGTCTAATACTTTATCAAGCAGTTTTTCCCCAAGTGATAATGAGTGCCCCTGAACACGCTTTGCCCCAATGTCAGCTGCTTTGAAAAACAGCTTTTCACTAAGACCGCCTTTGGCTTTGACCCCTCTTGTAATGCGATCATGAAGCACCTCATAAAGGCGCGGTACAGCTGTCATTAAGGTTGGTTTTACTTCGGTTAAATTGAGCGCAATCTGATCAGGGCTTTCACAATACCATACTTGCGATCCCATCTGGAACGGCAGATGCATACCAGCTGTATGTTCATAGGAATGAGATAGCGGCAGTAAGGATAAAAACACAGCATCATTTTGCGCATTACCTTCATCAAGCAATTCGGCAGCAGCTGAGATATTTGACTGAATAGAACGATGCGTTAGCATAACAGCCTTTGGCCGACCACCTGTCCCTGATGTATAGATAAAACAGCATGTGTCATCTGGCGCTTGCGCATTAATACGCTCATCTAAATCGGCACAAGGCTGGCTATTTACAAGCAAATCATCAAAGCGATGCAGCTTTGTTGTCTTATCATTGCTAGTAAGGCCATCATCAAAGGCGATAATATGTTTTACCGCTGATAATTGCTGTGCTGCCAATAGCAAACGAGAGCCAACCATTCCGCCAGACACAAAAGCGGCCTTGCTATCAGAATGTTCTAGAATATAGCGGTGATCATCTTCGGTATTGGTTGTGTAAGCAGGCACAACAATCGCGCCAATCGCCATTATAGCAAGGTCACAAACTGCCCATTCAGACCGATTTTCAGAGGCAATCACAACACGATCACCAGCTTCAATTCCCAAATCAAGCAATGCTGACGCGATACGCTTTACTTTATCAGCGATTTCATCCCAGCTTTGACCTGTCCATTCCCCTTCAATTTTATCAAAAAGAAATGGTTTGGATTGATAATCAGACACAGATTGAAAAAAAGATTTCGCTAAATTTGCATCATTACCACTAATATCTGCCACTGCCATAATTTACCCCATCAAAAATACAAAATGCTATAATCACGCTATCTCAGCATGTTACGAAATATCGGCCCCTCTTTGCAAATAAACAAGGTCAGCCACGCTATCATTTGTCACTTTTGCAAAATCTGTTTCATTAAAATTCAATGTCGCAAGCGTTGCTGTTGGGAAATGCATCAATCCAGCAGGCAAATCAGCTTCTTTCACAAGCCTGTTTAGCAAAATTGCCATAGCTGGATTATGACCAACTATCATTAATGATGACACTTGCTGCTTTGTGATGATTTGGTGTACCTCATCTGCTGAAGCATGATAGAGCCTGTCATGCGCACTCGCATCATCAGGTTGCAATCCAGTTTCACATAATAATTCAAAGGTCTGCTTTGTGCGACTTGCCTCAGAGTAAAGTACCAATTCAGGCTGTGCAATTTGGCTGGTAAAAAGTGTGCCTAGCCTCATAGCATCGCTGATACCTTTATCAGCTAATTCACGTTCGATATCTGAAGCTGCCAAAGGCTCTGCTTTGGCATGTCTGACAAGATGTAAGGTGAGCATAAAAACCTGCTGTCACGTTGCTTTTTGTTGCTCCAAAGCTAGCCTCTTCGCTGTAATAGTGTCAAATAACAGATTGCCTATTTGACATAATTTTATCACTATTTATAACAAGAACCACACTCCCCCCGCAAAAGAGCACGTCATGACAGTGAAACAGGCCCCCATTCCCCAAAATTTCCTTGAGCTGGTTGGTAATACGCCCCTCATCCGCCTCAATGCTGTATCTGATGCAACAGGATGTGAGATTTATGGCAAAGCTGAATTTGCCAATCCGGGTGGGTCTGTTAAAGACAGAGCTGCCAAAGGCATTATTGAAGCAGCAGAAGCCTCTGGTGCGCTAACATCAGGTGGTGTGATTGTCGAAGGCACAGCTGGCAATACGGGCATCAGCCTTACTTTGGCGGGTAATTCGCGTGGCTATCGTTCTGTGATTGTGATGCCTGAAACACAGAGCCAGGAAAAAAAGGATGCGCTGCGCCTATGCGGAGCTGATTTGCGTCTTGTCAAAGCAGTGCCTTACCGCGACCCTAATAATTATGTGCGCTATTCTGAACGGCTGGCAAATGAGCTTCGTGATGAGCTTGGCGGCGGTGTTATCTGGGCTAATCAATTTGATAACACAGCTAACAGAGATGCCCATTATCACGGCACTGGCCCTGAAATCTGGCAACAAACAGCTGGCAAAATTGATGGTTTTATCTGTGCGGTTGGCTCTGGCGGCACCCTTGGTGGCATGTCTCGCTATTTAAAGGAACAATCAGCTTCGATTCAAATTGGGTTGGCAGACCCTTTTGGTTCGGCATTGCATCATTATTATAAAGCTGGCGAGCTAAAGGCAGAAGGTGGCTCTATTTCTGAAGGTATTGGTCAAGGACGCATTACCGCCAATCTAGAAGATATCATTGTGGATAGGTCTTATCAAATCGCTGATGAAGATGCTTTGCCAATCATCTATGATTTAATGCGTCATGAAGGTCTCTATCTCGGCGGGTCATCAGCTATTAATATCGCTGGTGCCTATCAGATGGCACGTGATATGGGCAAAGGTCACACTATTGTGACCATCTTATGCGATTCTGGTCAGCGTTATCAGTCAAAAGTCTGGAATCCAGAATTTTTGAGAAGCAAAAATCTGCCAGTCCCACAATGGCTGGAGGATTAATATGTCTTTTCTGATATCACCAGAACGCCTCATAGATGAGCTAGCAGACGATAATTTATTTTTATTTGACGCAACCTTTGTGCTGCCAACTATGCAGCGGGATGCGGCAGCTGAATTTGAACAAACCCATATTCCAAATGCGCAGTTTTTTGATATTAATGCTGTTGCGGCACCTGATACAGACCTGCCTCATATGGTGCCAAATGCTGCTGATTTCCAAGAGATGATGCGCGATTTTGGCCTCTGCCAGCATCATAAAATTGTGATTTATGACAACTCACCATTTCTATCTGCAGCGCGGGCATGGTGGCTATTACGGCTATTTGGCAAAGATGATGTTTTTGTGCTGGATGGCGGCTTGCCAGCCTATGTCACAGCTGGTGGTAAAACAACCCATGGACCAGCAAAGGCAAAACCAACTGGCGATTTTACATCTGGCAAATCAGCCAGTCAGCTTATGCTATTTGATGATTTACGCAAAGCTGTTGAAAATAAACAAGGCTGGCAGATCCTAGATGCGCGCCCTGCCCCGCGCTTTGCTGGCACAGTGCCTGAACCACGTGCTGGCTTGCGTAGTGGCCATATGCCAGGTGCGATGAATGTGCCTGTTACTGATTTATTAAATCCTGTAACAGGTCAGATGCGACCGTTAGATGAAATCCGTACGTTATTTGAAAATGCGGGATTGGATTTTGATAAGCCAGCAGTGACAAGTTGCGGGTCTGGCGTAACAGCTGCTGGCCTTACGCTTGCGCTGGCAGAATTGGGCAAGTTCGATATCGCCCTTTATGACGGGTCATGGGCAGAATGGGGCGCCAGTGACGCCCCTATCGAAAGCGATAGCTAATAGCTTCTAGTGATTTAGAATTTGGCTCAAGAATAATTTCGTGCGCTCATTTTCTGGCTTGGTAAAGAACGTCTTTGGATCTTTTTGTTCGATAATCTCGCCACCATCCATAAAGATCACACGGTCTGCTACCTTATTGGCAAAGCCCATTTCATGGGTCACCACAAGCATAGTCATGCCTGTTTCAGCAAGTTCAATCATGGTATCAAGCACTTCTTTGATCATCTCAGGATCGAGTGCTGATGTTGGCTCATCAAACAGCATGATGCGCGGCTGCATACATAAGGATCTGGCAATTGCCACACGCTGCTGCTGACCACCTGAAAGCTGACCAGGATATTTCAGCGCCTGCTCTGGAATCTTCACACGTGTTAAATATTCCATTGCAAGCTCTTCAGCTTCTTTTTTCGGGATCTTACGAACCCAAATTGGTGCCAATGTACAATTTTCAAGAACGGTTAAATGCGGGAATAGGTTAAAAGACTGGAACACCATCCCCACATCAGAGCGGATTTGTTCCAGATTTTTCAGATCACTTGTTAACTCTGTACCATGCACCTCAATCGTGCCTTGCTGATGCACCTCAAGGCGGTTAATGCAACGGATAAGCGTTGATTTCCCTGAACCAGAAGGGCCACAAATCACAATCCGTTCCCCTTGTGCAACATCAAGATTAATATCTTTTAGCACATGGAACTGACCATACCATTTATGCATGTCGGAAATTTTGACTACAATTTCTGATTTTTTCGCTGATTTTGCCATCGTCACTACTCTTTTATTTATGTTCAGTGCTGAGCTGCTTTTCAAGCCACAGCGAATAACGGGACATTGCAAAGCAACTTACAAAGAAGAACAATGCAACAAAAATATAAGTCTCAGTAGAAAGACCATTCCATTTCGCATCTGCCAGAGCCGCACGACCAATCCCAAGAGGATCAAGCAGACCAATCACCACAACCAATGTTGTATCCTTATACAGACCGATAAAGGTATTCACGATACCTGGAATTGAAATCTTCAAAGCCTGAGGCAAGGTAATAAAACGTGTTGTTTGCCAGTAATTAAGACCCATAGCCTGCGCTGCTTCATATTGGCCTTTTGGAATGGCCTGAATACCGCCGCGGATAACTTCTGCGATATAAGCTGCGGCAAAGAACGTCACCATAATCAGCACACGAAGCAGCAAGTTAAAATTCGTGCCAGGCGGCAAGAAGTAATTCAGCATTGTCGATGCCACAAATAATAATGTGATAAGTGGCACACCACGCATAAATTCAATAAAGGCAATAGATATAATACGCACTGATAATAGCCGTGACTGACGCCCCAGCGATAGCGCAATCCCCAAAGGCAGAGATGCCGCAATGCCTGTCACACCGACAATCATGGTTAGCATAAAGCCACCAAATTTATTTGTGCCAACCTCTGCTAGACCAAATGCACCACCACAAATCAGGAAATAAGCGATCACAGGATAGGCAGCTGAGAACCATAACATCTGGCGCCTAAATGGTGTTTTTGGATAGAGCAGCGGTGCTACAGCAACAAATAACAGCACGAATGCTACATTTGGCCGCCATCTCTCATCAACAGGATAAAAGCCATAGACAAACTGGCCAATACGCTTGCTAATCACAGCCCAGCATGCCCCGCTATCAATTTCGCGGCATTCAGAGCGGCTACCAGCATCTACCACAGCATCTAGCAAAAACCAGCTGGCAGTATTCACCACAAGCCAATAGAGAAAATACACGGATAACAATGTCAAAATTGTATTGCTGATGCTTGAGAATAAATTTGACCTAGCCCAGCCAATAATACCTATTGTGCCAGCAGGTGGCGGTAAATCTGGATGTGAACCAGGGACGAATTTTTGTGTTTGTGCCATCTTAACGTCCCCTTTTATCTGTCAACCAGCTTCACAGAGCTGTTATACCAGTTCATGCCAACTGATATGGTTAACGATAGCAACAGATAGATACCCATAACCATCATCATGGTTTCGATTTCTCGGCCTGTCTGGTTCAATGTAATACCACCCAAAGTCGCAACCAAATCCATATAACCAATGGCAATCGCCAAAGATGAATTCTTGGTTAGATTGAGGAATTGTGATGTTAAAGGCGGGATAATCACACGGCGTGCCTGTGGCAAAATCACTAGGCTCATCACACGGTTTGGACGAAGACCCAAGGCTTCTGCTGCCTCTCTTTGACCTTTATGAATAGCCAGAATACCAGCACGCACAATCTCTGCAATAAAGGCAGCTGTGTAGATGGCCAAAGCAAAGGTTAATGCCACAAATTCAGGCAAAAGATGCATACCGCCTTTGAAATTAAAGCCTTTCAATGCTGGCATCTCAAATGAAATCGGCATACCTGAAATAAGATAGGCCAGAATAGGAAGGCCAAGTAGCACGCCTAAATTCGTCCAGAACACAGGAAGCTGTTTGCCTGTCTCTGCCTGTATCTTGCGTGCATAACGGCTGAAGAAGACAGCAAAACAAATCGCAGCCACAACACCCAAATAAACCAACTCAATCCCAGCCTCTGCCAATGGTTTTGGCACATATAGGCCGCGATTTGTCAAAAAGGTCACATCACCAAGTGATAGAGCCTTTTTTGGATGCGGAAAAGTGTTGATGATAATGCCATGCCACAACAGGATATGAAGCAAAATCGGCACGTTGCGTGTAAACTCAATATACCAATAAGCCAAATTCCGCGCTAGCCAGTTATTAGATAGGCGGATGATACCAAGAATAACACCCATAATTGTTGCCAGAACAATGCCAACAACCGCTACAAGCAAGGTGTTAAGCAAACCAACAAAGGCAGCTCGTAAATGTGAGCTTCGATTGGTGTAATCAACCAATGTCTGGTTAATATCATAGCCAGCTGGTGTTAGTAGAAACTCAAAACCGAAATTCTTATTCAGATTGGCAAAATTTGTAACAAGGTTACTAATCAGCCACCCAAAAGAGCCAAAAAAGGCCAGAATAACCAAAATCTGTATGACTACAGCTCTTGATTCTTCATGTCGCCAAATACGTGAAAGACTATTCAAGAACCCCACCTTTTTGAAAATGCACAGCAAAAAATCTTTTAAGAAAAAAGAGGCGACCTTTGGCAGGTCGCCTCATGAAATGGCTATTCAATCTTATTTGAATGGCGGTACGTAGTGTAGACCGCCGTCACGTGACAATGCGTTCTTACCACGGCCAAGACCCAGTGGTGTCAGGTGACGGTCAAAGACTTCACCATAGTTACCAACCTGAGACAGAATGTTCAGACCCCAATCGCTTGACAGACCAGCTTTTTCAGCACCGATCAGCGGGTCAATACCCAATACGCGGTTGATTTCTGGGTTGTCATTTACTGAACCAGCTAGTGATGCAGCATTTGCTGTACCAATGCCTAGCTCTTCACCAACAAGCATAACACGCAATGTCCATGCTACGATGTCTGCCCAGTTATCATCACCTTCACGTACAACAGGGCCTAGTGGCTCTTTTGATACTGTTTCTGGCAGGATAACATGTGCTTCTGGGTTATCAAATGTCACACGTGTTGCAGCCAAGCCTGAACCGTCTGTTGTGTAAACGTCACAACGACCAGCAAGGTATGATTCGCGTGCTTCTGCGTTTGTTTCGATTGGCACTGGCTCATATGACATGTTGTTGCCAGCGAAGAATTCAGCCAAGTTCAATTCTGTTGTTGTACCTGTCTGGATACAAACTGATGCACCATCTAGTTCCAAAGCTGAGCTTACGCCCAATGCTGCAGGAACCATAAATGCCTGACCATCATAATAGTTAACGCCGATGAATGTCTGCGCTAGGTCAACGTCACGGCTGAAAGTCCATGTTGTGTTACGTGACAGAATTTCGCCTTCACCTGAAGCCAGCTTTGTAAAGCGTGTCTTACCTGTGGCTGTTACGAATTCAACCTTCTGAGAATCACCCAGAACAGCTGCTGCAACGGCGCGACAGAAATCAACGTCAAAACCTGTCCAGTTGCCAGCGTCATCTGGGCTAGCAAAGCCTGTCAGGCCTGTGTTAACAATACAATTTAGATGGCCGCGGTCGCGAATATCTTCCAGAGTACCAGCATTTGCTGAAGATGCCGCAACAACACCAGCAAGACCGGCAACTGCGATCAATAATTTTTTCATAGTTTCATCCCCTTAACTTAGGTCTTTATGGAAATAAATGGTGCGTTATTACACCAGTCCCCCATTGATAAGGTATAGGCATTTTATTAAGAATTGTTAAGTATTATTTCTGTAATAGTGTGATATGTTGCCATTTTGTAAATTTGGAGGTGAAATTGGCTAAAAATAAGGCAGATTTGAGACTAAAAACGATCCTCTCCAGCCTCAGCCTTGCGCCGAAACAAACTGAAGGGTTTGTGAACCCGCCCATTTATCGCGGCTCAACTGTTGTAAGTGAGACATTGGCTCAGTATCGCGGCGAAGAACCACAGCGCTATGATTATGGACGTGTTGGCACACCATCTTCTGAGGCGTTTGAGCATGCAATTAGCCATCTTTATGGTGCAGATGACACTGTCACCACCCCATCTGGCCTATCAGCTATTGCGATTGGTTTGATGAGTGTGGTCAAAGCAGGTGACCATATTTTGCTGCCAGATAGCATTTATGGCACATCGCGCGCATTTATCACTAAAATGCTGCCAGCTTGGGATGTGGAAATTGAATTTTATCACCCACGTATTAATGAGGCTATCAAAGATCTTATTCGGCCAAATACCTCATTACTTTATTTTGAAAGCCCAGGCTCGTTAACCTTTGAGCTTCAAGATATCCCTACCATGACCAAAATCGCCGCAGAGGCTGGCATAACAACAATGATTGATAATACTTGGGGAACAGCTCTTCATTATCGTCCTTTTGAGATGGGTGTTGATATCATCATTGAAGCAGCGACGAAATTCATTACAGGCCATGCTGATGTCAATTTGGGTGTCATCTGTGCCAAAGGAAGCCATGCCAAAAAACTCCGTCAAACCGTTCGCATGATGGGCATTTGTGCAGGCCCTGAAGATCTCTATTTAGGATTGCGCGGTTTGCGCACTATGGATTTGCGATTGCAACAATCTGGCAAAACAGGCCTAGCGCTTGCTGAATTTGTTGAACGCCAGAATTGCGTATCAGAGGTGATGCACCCCGCCTTGCCATCATCACAAGATCACGCCTTATATCAGCGTGATTTTACCGGGTGTTGCGGCTTATTCGGCTTTGTCATTAAGCCTGAGATAGCCCAAAATGCCATTGATAAAGCAGCATCTGCCCTATCAATTTTTCACATTGGCGCCAGCTGGGGTGGCTATGAAAGCTTATTCACCCAAGCTGTGCTGACCAATAGCAAGCGCGCCATTAGTAGCACAATACCTGAGGGCTATCTCATGCGTGTTTATGCTGGCATGGAAGATCAAGATGATCTTTTGGATGATTTAGCCGTATTTTTCCGCGCTCTTGGTGGTTGAGCTGGCCTTTGACGCGACTTTGCACTAGATGCTTTGCGTTTTAGCCTGCCATTTCCTGTGCTTTTTGCGCCATTATGGCTTTGCATGCCACGACGCCCCTCTTTTTGTGGTCGCTCAGAACGTGGCTCAAAGCTATCAGATCCGCTAACAGCTGGCCGTTTGCTATAAGGCTTATCGCCTCGCTTTTTCGATAATGATAATGGCTTGCCGCCGCCATTTTGAGCGTAGCCATCTGTGCGCTTTGGAAAATCATCTCGTTTGCGCTGTGTGTTCTTTTCAGAATTATCATAGTTCTTTTTCGCAGGCTTAGCTGATGATTTGTCAAATGGCTTCTTGCCTGATTTGCGCCCATCGCGCTTAGAATCCTTGCCACGAAAACCGCCATCATCCTTGCCATAGAATGACTTATCAGAAGATGTATGTTCAAATGTCTCATTGCGCGGCTTATCAGCGTCTCTGTCATGAAAAGCACGGCCTTTTTGTGGTGCTTTTTTACGTGAATCAAATTGACGCTTTTTAACATCACCTTTTGGACCATCTGATGCCTGCCAGTCAGATTTGCGGCTATCTGATTTGCGATCTTTGAATTTCCCGCCATCTGATTTGCGGTCTTTGAACTTGCCGCCATCAGGTTTTTTATCAAACGCTTTTTTGCCAAAATCGCGTTTATCAGATGCTGGTTTACCAGCTGGGCCACCTGCCCCTTTGCCAGCTTGTTTCGGCAAATTAGATTGCGTTGCTGGTAGCTCTATACCCATCAATTTCTGGATCTCACGCAAATAGGCTTTTTCAGAACGGTCAACAAGCGAAATTGCCAACCCTTCTCTGCCAGCGCGGCCTGTTCTGCCAATACGATGCACATAGCTTTCAGCGATATTTGGCAGATCATAATTAATCACCAGTGAAACATCATCAATATCAAGCCCGCGACCTGCCAAATCAGTTGCCACCATGATTGTGACCTCGCCTGATTTGAACTCTTCCATGATATGGCGTCGTTGCCCGAATGATTTATCACCATGCAGCGACTGAGCAAAATAACCTGCTTTGATCAGCTGCACCTGCACTTTATCAGCACCTCTTTTGGTGCGGGTGAAGATAATTACCTTCTGCCAGTTTGTTTCGCTTAACACCGATAATAACTGCATTGGTTTTTGCGGTTTATCGACATGGATAATTTGTTGTTCAATATCTCTTGCTGGTTCAGATTCTTTACTGACCGCAATCCGTTTCGGGTTTGTTAATAGCTCATTTGCCAATTTCTCAATCGGCTTCGGCATTGTTGCTGAGGTCAAAATCGTCTGACGATTATCAGGCACATCAGCCATAATGGTTCGAATAGCTGGCACAAACCCCATATCAAGCATCTGATCAGCTTCATCAAGCACCACATAGCTGACATTTGATAAATCTGCGGCACCTGTTTCCATGTGATCCATCAAACGACCTGGCGTTGCCACAATTAAATTCACACCACGCGCCAAAGAGCGAAGCTGGCCCTCATAACGTGCCCCACCAACAATCAGACAAGATGAAAATTTCATAAATTGCCCATATTTGCGGGCATTATCGACAATTTGATTGGCTAATTCTCTAGTCGGCGTCAAAATAAGCACATCACATTGGCCTTTTTCAGGTCGGCCTTTTAACGTGCTAAGAAAGGTCAGTAAGGGCAATAGAAACGCAGCTGTTTTACCTGTCCCTGTCTGCGCAATACCAATCGCATCATGACCAGCCAGCAATTCTGGGATCATTTCCGCCTGGATCGGTGATGGTGTTTCATAGCCTAAATGCGCAATGGCGCGCGTCACTGGTTTTGCCAGTCCCAAATCATTAAAATGTGTCAAAACACGAAAATCTTTCAAAAAAACGTTACAATACAAGCACAAGCAGGATTATCGACAACTCTTAGCGCCATTTATCCTTGGCCAAATCATCATCGGTACGTGCTGATACCCATGATTGACCTTCTTTGGTTTCTTCCGCCTTCCAAAAAGGAGCATCTGTTTTCAAATAATCCATAACGAAATGTGTTGCTTTCAAAGCTGCTTCGCGATGGGCTGAGGCAGCTGCTACCAGAACGATATTTTCGGTTGGCGCTAATCTGCCAACACGGTGGATAATCCGCAAACCATTTAAGTCAAATTGTGATGCGGCTTGCGCTGCGATCACGCCAAGCTGTTGTTCTGTCATTTGCGAATAATGTTCAAGTGTTAATGATATCAGCTCACCAGAGATATCCCTGACTGTGCCGATAAATACCGCTATGGCACCAACCGTTGCCTGTTTTAAAGCCGTCACCTCATCATCAATGATGAAATCATCTTCTGTGACTTTGATGAAGATATCTGCCACACTTAGCCTCCGGTCACTGGCGGGAAAAATGCCACTTCATCATTATCATTTATCACTGCATCATGTTGTGCAAATTCATGATTAACCGCTGCCCTAATCACCGCCCTATCTGAAAAAGCCTTTGCGAAATCATCTGAACGTGCTGCTAGGTAATTCATTAAACCCTCTATTGATTGCACATTATCAGGGCATAAGATCTCTTCTTGTGCACAGCCTGTGTAATCTTTCAACCAGGCAAAATACCGGATAACCATAATAGCGCCTTATCGAAAAGGAATAAAAGATAGCTTCATATTAGGGGTAATTTCACCTGCCTCAAAAGGCAGTTCAGCCAACCCATCTGCGCCAGTCAAAGATGACAAAACGCCTGCCCCTTTGCGACCATGCGGCACAATGACAGTCTCGCCCTGATTTGTCAAAGCAAGTTTTACCCGCACAAATTCAGCGCGTTCATTTTCTGCCTTTTTATGGCTGATATCAGCTGGCAGTATTATGGTGCGTAACAGGGGAAAAACACCACTTGCCAATTTTTGCATAACTGGCGCGATAAACAGCAAAAAACAAACATAAACAGCCACAGGATTACCAGGCAGGCAAATAACAGGCTTATTATTAATTTTAGCACCACATACAGGTCTGCCAGGTTTTATCGCAACCTGCCTAAATAATATGTCAGCCTTGTTCGCTTGCAACGCTGCTAGTGAGTGATCTTCATCACCATCTGCTGCTCCGCCTGATGTGATAACCATATCACAGTCACGAACCGCCTCTGCCAATGTGGCTGATAGATGTGCTTTATCATCAGGGACAATGCCATAATCTATTGGCTGATGCCCTGCCTGATGTACCAATGATTGTAAAAGAGGCCGATTGGAATCATAAATCTGCCCAAATGCCTTTTCACCTGCGCTCACCCCTGCTTCGACAAGCTCATCACCAGTGGATATGATGGCAATACGCAAAGGCTGCATGACGGCAATATCGGTTAGACCTGCTGCTGCAAGCTGTGCCAAATGCGATGGCGCGATGATTGTACCTTTGGCGATGATTTCCTCATCCAATGCCAGATTTTCACCAGCTGGACGAGCATTTTTGCCAGCTGTCATTGCCTTTGAAAATACCACTTTTTCATCAGTTACGTGGCAAAATTCCTGCATCATCACAGCATCAAATTCATCAGGCAAAATAGCACCTGTAAAGATGCGCAAGGCATCAAAATCACCAATTTTGCCAGTAAAGGGATGACCTGCTTTAGCTTCGCCAATGATGGTAAAAGGATGGTCAGGATTAGCCTGTAATATCGCCGATTTCACAGCGTAACCATCTACCGCTGCATTTGTTGTTTCTGGCAGATTTAGGGGGCTTTTGACTGTCTCTGCTGCGACCATACCAGCGGCTGTTTCAGCTGGCACAACCACAATCTTGGCCATTTGGTCAAAAGCCGCATCAAGCAAGGCTCGTGCTGCCTCATATCGTATCGCTGGCGCCATCATAATGACACCTCATCACTATGCTGGTCATCACTATGCTGGTCGTCACTATGCTGGTTGTCACTATGTTGGTTGTCACTATGTTGGTCATCAGCAAGCTGGCATAAAAAGGCAAAAATACCCGCAATATCATCACGCTGAAATGCTGCTATTGGATAATCTGCGCCTAATTCGGGAACCACGATGGCTTTGATATTATCATCAATTTCATATAAAGGCGGATGACCGAGAGCGGGATTAAACACCTCAATTTTGCAAATCGCTTCTGATTTAAACCCTTCAACCAACACCCAATCACAGCTATCAAGCTCTGCTAGACAGTAAGCCAATGTCGGCTGAAATGGCGTCTTTTTTTCAGTGAATTTCGCCATGCGATTGGCGCTGGCAATCACGACCTGCCCTGCCCCTGCTTTGCGATGACGAAAGCTATCTTTGCCTTCGATATCAGCTTCAAAATTATGATGAGCATGTTTTACAGTAGAAATTGAAATATTATGAATAACAGATTGTTTTATAATCTTTTCTGCTAGGGTTGTTTTTCCAGCACCAGACCAGGCAGCAAGACCAAAAGTAAATAAACGCTGTGTCATAAAAAACCCAATTATCCGCCTGTAACATTCATGTGACGCGCCACAGCAGGGTCTGATTTCTGTCTGCTAATCTCAAAATCATGACCTTTTGGCTTGCGTGCAATAGCATCAATGATAGCGGTACGTAATGCCTGTGTGCCGCCATTGCGCAATGCCTGTGCCAGATTAGCATTATCATCCTGACCAAGACACATATAGAGCTCTCCGGTACATGTCATTCTAATGCGGTTGCAGCTTTCGCAAAAATTATGTGTCAGCGGCGTGATCAGCCCAAGCCTGCCACCTGTTTCACGAATATCGAAATAACGTGCTGGACCAGCTGTTCGATAGGCACTTGGCACAAGCGTAAACTCAGTTTCAATCAGCGAACGCACCTTTGTAAGTGGCAAATATTGATCAAGCCTGTTTTCAGAGCCAATATCCCCCATTGGCATCACTTCAATGATGGTCAGATCAAAGCCTTCATCACCACACCAACGCACCATATCGCAAAATTCGCCATCATTGACACCTTGCAAGGCGACCATATTTATTTTCAATGCCAAACCAGCTTTTTTAGCGGCCTGCAAGCCCTCCATCACCTTGGATAGATCGCCCCATCTGGTGATTTTCCGAAACGCATCTTCATTCAGACTGTCAAGTGAGATATTGAGGCGGCGAACACCTGCTTCATAGAGGTCATCTGCCATTTTTGCTAGCTGACTGCCATTGGTTGTCAAAGTGACCTCATCAAGCCTGCCATCTTTCACTGCCTGCCCCAGCTTTGTGATAAGCTGCATGATGTTTCGCCTGACCAGCGGCTCACCACCTGTTAATCTGATCTTACGGGTGCCAAGAGACATAAACACATTTGTGATTTCTGCTAGCTCTTCAAGCGTTAGCAGCTCTGCTTTCGGCAAAAAGGTCATTTCTTCTGCCATGCAATAGACGCATCTGAAATCACATCTATCTGTGACCGACAAGCGCACATAATCAACCACACGCCCATAGGGGTCGATAAGCTGGTTTTCTGGCAGATTGCTGGTCATAGCTTGCTTTTCCTACAGAATGAAATTTTGTTGCAAAACAACAAGGTTACAGATTTGCTTGTCAGATGAGGTATGATACTGAATAAAAGCAAAATATGGAAGGTCTTTCACAAGCTATAAAGCGGGTTTCGTGATAAGGCTTACCGCAGACAAGATGCATAAATGGCCGTTATTGTGATGATTTCATTTTCCCTGTCAAACCTGTCATTTACCACAGCACGCCAGCTGGTGGCTATGCTTGTTAGTGCGGCGCTCTATTTTGGCCTAACACCTGCCTATGCTGGTCAAATTTTATTGCAATCAACCACATCGACACAAAATTCAGGCCTTTATGATTACCTATTGCCACTTTATGAGGCAGAGATGGGTGAAAAGGTCATTATTGTGGCTGTTGGCACAGGAAAAGCGCTTTTTAACGGGCGTAATTGCAATGCTGATGCGTTATTAATCCATTCAACAAAAGATGAAGAAAAATTTGTCGAAGATGGCTTTGGGCTATATCGGCAGAATGTGATGTATAATGATTTCATCCTTGTCGGCCCATCTGATGATCCAGCACAAATTAAGAATGCCACAAATGCTGGTGATGCTTTTCGCAAAATCGCATCTGAACAAGCCAGTTTTGCCTCGCGTGGTGATAATAGTGGCACGCATAAAAAAGAGGTTGCCTTGTGGGACATGGCGGCCATTAATCCTGTTCCCTATTCAGGAACCTGGTATCTTGAAACAGGAACAGGCATGGGAGCGACGCTTAACCTTGCTGTTGAAAAAAATGCGTATAGCATCACAGATAGAGGCACTTGGATTGCCTTTGCCAACAAACAACAGCATGAAATCCTATTTGAAGGCGATAGCGCTCTATTCAATCAATATGGCATCATCCCAATCGCTAAAGCAGCCTGTCCCTCTGCCAAACAAGATTTAGCTGTGAAATTTGCCAACTGGCTTACCTCAGATAATGGCCAAATTGCGATTGCCAGCTTTAGTAAAAATGGCGAACAGCTTTTTATGCCAAATGCCGATTAGCCTATCTGAGCCCCCTTACCCAAAGGGAATTGCGCAAACCTCTGCCTGATGTGTGCCAATAGTTGAGTTAATGGTTAGCTTTTGTCCGACATGCGCAAAATCAGCCTCAAGCATCGCAAAAGCGATATTTGATGACATATCAGGCGAATAAGCAGCTGATGTGACGATACCAGCAAAATGACCAGCCTCTTCAATCTGCCAAGGAATGGTCAAAGGTGTTACAGGCGCGCCATCAAATTTCAGCCCCATCATCTGACGCATCACACCAGCATCACGCTGTGCTAGCAGTGCATCTTTGCCGATGAAATTGATAGGCTTATCAAGGGCGCAATATTTTTCTAAACCAATCTCAAGAGGCGTATTCTCTCTGGTCATATCATTACCATAGGATAATAAACCGCCTTCAATCCGCTCAATCAGATTTGGGCATCCAGCACGCAGATTGAATTCTTCGCCATGTTTGGCAATCGCATCCCATAAATCAATACCAAGCTTGCTATCAGGCAGATAAATCTCAAAACCACCTTGTTTTGACCAGCCAGAACGTGCAATCGCCATCATCTGGCCACCAAATTCAAACCAGCCAAAACGGAAAAAGCGAATGGCACGAATGTCCTCACCAAATAATTTTACCAGCAAATCTTCAGCTAATGGCCCTTGGATGGCTAGGGGTGATACATCTGGTTCTGTTACTTTCACATTTAAATCAAGCCCCTCTGCTAGACCAGCTGCCCATAAAAGCAGATCAGAATCAGCGATGGAAAACCAGAATTTATCCTCGGCAAGACATAATGCGACAGGGTCATTTAACATGCCGCCTTGCCTGTCTGTTATTGGCGCATAATAGCATCTGCCAGCTTCAGCATTGCTAAGATCGCGCGCACTCATCATAATGGCGAGCTTATGAGCATCTGGCCCTTCAAGCTGCACCTGACGTTCAACAGACACATCCCAGATTTGCACATATTTTTTCAAATGATGATAATCATCTTCTAGCGAGGCAAAAGCGGTAGGCAATAACATATGGTTATAGACTGTATAGCCTTTCACCCCTGCCTGCTCTACCCGAGCTGTGAAAGGGGTTGCACGCAAACGACGTGAAGGGAAGATAGGTGCGCCAGCCATGATGCCTCTCAATTCTTTTCGATAGTTATAGTCGGCAAAGAATTATGCCTTTTTTCCGCGATTTCTAAACATAATCCGACTATAAAGGTATTAAAAAACAAATTGTGACGATTTTACCTTGGATTTACAGGTAAGCCTCGCTAGTTCTAAAGGTCAGAAAATAGCTTTTTTTTATAAAGGTGATATGCGCCATGTCAGGTGATTATAGATTTGATACACTCAGCCTTCATGCTGGCCAGATGCCAGATAAGGTAACTGGTTCACGTGCGGTACCAATTTATCAGACAACCTCCTATGTGTTTCAGGATTCAGAACATGCTGCTGCTCTGTTTAATATGGAGCTTGGCGGGCATATCTATTCACGCCTGACGAACCCAACCATTGCCACACTAGAACAGCGTGTTGCAGCTCTTGAAGGCGGTGTGGCTGCGGTTGCTGTCTCTTCTGGTATGTCAGCATTATTTTTGACCATTTTATCCCTGACAAGCCAAGGTGATCATATTGTTGCATCATCACAAATGTATGGTGCCAATATCAATTTATTTGAACATACACTTTCACGTTTTGGCATCACCACCAGCTTTGTTGCGCCAAATGACCAAGATGCCTTTAGCGCTGCCATTCAACCAAATACCAAAATGGTGTTTGGTGAGGTAATTGGTAATCCTGGCATGGATGTTATGGATGTGCCAGCCGTTGGCGCTATTTGCGCGAAAGCAGGCATACCTTTGGTGGTTGATGGCACCTTTAATACACCTTATTTGTTTAGGCCTCTGGAACATGGCGCAAATATTGTCATCCAATCCTTAACCAAATGGATGGGCGGTCATGGTGTGGCTATGGGTGGTGCGATTATTGATGGCGGTAATTTTGATTGGGGACAAAATGATAAATTCCCAACCATCACAACCGCGCATTACGCTTTTCAGGGCGTGAATTTATGGGAAGAATTCGGCCCTTGTGCGTTTTCTGCCAGAGTGCGCTCTGAAGGCATGTATAATGTTGGACCTTGTATGAGCCCAACCAATGCCTTTCACTTGCTGCAAGGTCTTGAAACGCTGCCATTACGGATGGACAGACATATTGCCAATAGCACAGCATTGCTTGCCTTCTTACAAGACCATGAGCAAATTGCTTGGGTAAAGCATCCAAGCTTGCCAGACCATCCAGATCATGATGTTGCTATGCGGCTGATGCCCAAAGGATGCGGCTCTATCATTACCTGCGGTATTAAAGGTGGCAGAGATGCTGGCCGTGCCTTTATTGAATCTGTTCAGCTTGCCTCTCATCTGGCAAATGTGGGTGATGCGAAGACATTGGTCATCCATCCAGGCAGCACAACCCATTCGCACTTAACACCAGAGGCAATGAGTGCTGCTGGCCTGACAGATGATATGATACGTATTTCAGTTGGCCTTGAAGACCCAGCTGACATTATTGCAGATTTCAAACAAGCCTTGCGCGTAGCAGCTCGCATAGCTGAGAAAGCGTAGCGAAAATGCGGCATAATTTCCAAGACAATGAGATTTTTATCTCAACTGGTGGGCGTGATTTTCAACAAGATGGCCCTGTTCTGCTATTCATTCATGGCAGTGGCCAGTCACATCTTAGCTTCATGCAGCAAGGGCGTTATTTTGCCAATCGTGGCTGGCGAGTCATCAACCCTGACATGCCAGCACATGGCCTATCATCGGGCAAAGCGCTCGATAAGATTGCTGATATGGCGCATTGGTATGCTGGTCTGCTAGCCAGCCTCAACATATCAAAAGTCGCTATTATAGGGCATTCACAAGGCTGTTTGGTGGCTCTTGAATTGGGGCGTCTTTACCCTGAATTAGTTGAAAAGATTTGCTTTATTGCAGGTGCTTTGGCTATCCCTGTTAATGATGCGCTATTATCAATGGCAGCGACAAATCAATCAGCAGCTTATCAGGCAATGGTGAATTGGGCACATGGCTCTGATAGTCATCTTTATCATCATAGCTGGCCTGGCCATACTCATATTGATTTGTCTGTCACCATCATGGCTAGCAATCATGAAGGTGCCTTATTGGCTGATTTATCAGCTTGTAATAATTATCAAGATGGCAAGGATGCCGCTCAGGCAATCAACTGTCCAACCATAGCGATATTAGCTGAAAAAGACCGCATGACACCGCTGAAATTTGGCTTGAAAATTGGTGAAAATATCACTGATTGCCAGACAGAAACCGTGCATGATGCTGGTCATTTTCTGCCATCTGAGCGACCATTTGAGGTCAATAAGTATCTCAGGGCTTTTCTTACTAAATAGTCGTCATATTCATATCTCTTAAGCATTTTGAGGCTTTTTATGTCATCTAAATTATCAAAAATTGCTGTTATCGGTTCTGGCACAATGGGTAGTGCCATTGCTGGTCAAATCGCCAATGCTGGTCATCCTGTCTTGCTGTTGGACCTGCCATCAGATGGTGCAGATGTAAATGCGGTTGCCAAATCAGCAATAGACCGCTTATTGCAATCAGATCCGCCTGCCCTTATGCATAAAAAACGTAGCGATTTGATTGAAACAGGCAATATCAGAGATGATTTTGATAAGCTTGCTGATTATGACTGGATTATCGAGGCCGTTGTTGAACGCCTTGATATTAAAAAGGCACTTTATCAACGCTTGCATGACACGATTTCACCAAGCTGTATTGTCACCTCGAACACATCAACCATCCCAATCCGCCTTTTAATTGAGGATATGGCTGATGATTTCTGTCGCCGTTTTGCCATCACCCATTATTTTAATCCCGTGCGCTATATGCGTCTGCTTGAGTTAGTACGCGGTGAGAAGACTGACCAAAAAGTCATTGATATATTGGCAGATTATAATGATAGGGTTTTAGGTAAAGGTGTTGTGTCTTGCAAAGATACGCCAGGCTTTTTAGGGAATCGTGTTGGTGTTTACGCGCTTCAGGTTGGGCTGTCAGAAGCAGCTGAAAATGGCTTGTTGATTGAAGATGCTGATGCATTAATGGGACGTCCAATGGGCATCCCAAAGACAGGTGTTTTCGGTCTTTATGATCTAATCGGTGTTGATTTGATGGCTGATGTGGTTGATACGCTAGCCACGATTTTGCCAGAAAATGATGCGTTTCATCACGTTGGTCAGATGCATAATCCCGTTCAACCTCTTATCACAGAGATGGTTTCACATGGCTTTACAGGTGATAAGGGCAAAGGCGGCTTTTACCGGGTTGATGAGACAGAGGCTGAATTTGCGGTTAACCTAGCAGATGGGTCAATTCGCCCGCGCAAAACAGATGCCTGCCGTAAAGCACAAGACGCAGCCGCCATGCAAGCACGCAATCAAGACCCGCTTGCTATGTTGATTGATGGCAGCCTTGATAAAGATGACACAGAAGCAGCGCAAACCCGCTTTGTACGCCGTGTTTTGGGTAAAATTTTGGCTTATGCCGCTGATTTGATCCCTGAGGTGACCAATAACCCGCAACCAATAGATGATGCGATGAAATTGGGTTTCAACTGGGTCAAAGGGCCATTTGAGATGATGGATGTGCTTGGCCATGATGTGGTTCGCACACTTATCACAGAAGCTGGCCTGTCAGTTCCAGCCTGCCTTGAAGGTGATAAGCCATTCTACCAGCCAATCGCAGCAGATTTGCATGTTATGCATTTCAATGATGCAGGCAAAGCAGCCAGCACAGCACCGATAAGTCTGCCAGAGGGCACAATTCGTTTTCATCTGATGCGGCAATGTCTTTCGCCTATTGAAAGCAATGATTCTGCCAGTTTATTTGTGCTTGATGGTGATATCAGGCTGGTTGAATTTCATTCCAAGGCCAATGCGCTTAATGATAATTCCATGCAAATTGTTGCTGCTGCTGCTGCTAATCCAGGGCGCGGTATTATTGTTCATAATGATGCCCAGCATTTTTCAGCAGGTGTTGATCTAAATGCTTTCCGCGCTTTCATTGAAGCAGAGGACTGGCAAGGCATTGATAGCTTTCTGACACGCTTCCAACAAGCTGTGAAGGCGCTGAAATATTGCGACGCACCTGTTATTGGCGCACCTTCTGGCCTTGCGATTGGTGGTGGCTATGAGGTTCTGGCACATTGTGACAAGCTGATTGCACATAGTAATTCTGTTCTTGGGCTTGTGGAATCAGGTGTTGGCGTTGTCCCTGCTGGTGGCGGGGTAAAAGAAACCTATTTGCGCTGGTATCAGGCGACATCAGATTGGCGTAAGGCAGCCTGGCAAACATGGATGCAAATTGGCTATGGCCTGACTGGCACATCACCTGAATTAAGCCAGCGTTATCAGTATTTCCTGGGCGAGCGTGATGATGCTGTTATGAATCGTGATAAGCTTATCACATCTGCGATAGCAGGCTTGGCTGAGATGAGAGATGCTGGTTATACACCGCCGTCAGAGCCAGAAATCAGGCTAGCAGCTTATGATTTGCGTGACGAAATGGCAGCCTTCATGGATAAAGGCATCAAAGATGGCCTGTTCTTTCCACATGACAAAACAACCGCTATGGCAATTGCAACCATCGTCACGGCTGATGAGAATGAAGCTGAAACAGCGGTCAGCGAAGATAATCTATATGACAGAGAACGCCGCGCTTTCATCACACTTGCGAAAACAGCACCAACCTATCAGCGCATTTCAACAATGCTTGATAAAGGGGCGCCCATTCGCAATTAGGTAAAACCACTTTGATTTTCAGCGCAAAACAAGCAAAGATGACAGCATAGTGCCAAAAAAGGGGGCAGTTATGAGTTTTCAATATACCGCAAACAAATATGATGCTTTTTCACAACAAGCTTCAAATTATGTGCCATTGACCCCCTTATCTTTTTTGCCGCGCACAGCCCTTATGTATGCTGACAGGCCGTCAATCATCTATGGGGAGCGTCATTATAATTGGGGGCAAACCTATGATAGATGTCGTGCTTTGGCATCTGCGCTTATCAAAGGCGGCTTGCAAAAACATGATACGGTGGCTGTGATTGCTGCAAATACGCCAGAGCTGGTTGAATGTCACTTTGGTGTGCCAATGGCTGGCGGTGTTTTAAATACAGTTAATATCAGGCTTGATGCGAGCACGATTGCTTATATCCTCAATCATGGCGAAGCTAAATTTCTGCTCACTGATACTGGTTTTTCAGCCACAGTCAAACAAGCCCTAGCCGAAATTGGCAGAGATGATATCACTGTGATTGATATTATTGATACCGTTGCCAATCCTGAAGGTAGCCAGCTTGGCAGCATGGATTATGAAGCCTTTCTTGCCACAGGTGACACCAGCTTTGATTGGCAGATGCCAGAAGATGAATGGGCCCCGCTTAGCCTGAATTATACATCTGGCACATCTGGCAAGCCAAAAGGTGTTGTATATCATCATCGCGGCTCATATCTGATGGCAATGGGAACCGTAACAGACTGGGATTTACCACGTCATCCCACCTATCTTTATACTGTGCCTCTATTTCATTGTAATGGCTGGGGACATGCCTGGACGATGACAGCCTTGGCAGGAACAATTATCTGTACAAGAGCGATAACGGCAGAGGCCATCTATGAACTTATTGAAACACATAAAATCACCCATTTTGGCGGTGCGCCAATCGTTCTTGGGATGATTGTGAATGCCGATGATGCAGTAAGACGACCTTTGCCTCATACGGTTCAGGTTATGACAGCTGGTGCCCCACCACCTGCTGCTATCTTGGAGGCCGTAGAAGCATTAGGCTTTAATGTGACACAGGTCTATGGTCTTACAGAGACCTATGGCCATGTGATTATGTGTAGCTGGAACCCTGATTGGGATGATGTTGATTTTGCCCAAAGAGCCACAATTAAAGCACGTCAAGGTGCCGCAATGGTTCACACCTCATCTTTGCGCATTGTTGATCTGAATAGCGGTGAAGATGTGCCAGCTGATGGTCAAACAATGGGTGAGATTTGGGTACGTGGTAACACCATCATGAAAGGCTATCTCAAGGATGCTGATGCCACAGAAAAGACAATTGGCGAAGGGTGGCTGCGTTCTGGTGATTTAGGCGTTATGCATGAAGGCGGTTATATGGAGGTCAAAGATAGGCTGAAAGATATCATCATTTCAGGTGGTGAAAATATCTCGTCTGTCGAAATTGAATCTGTGCTTCATCGCCACCCTGCTGTTGCATTAGCCGCTGTCGTGGCACAGCCTGATGAAAAATGGGGCGAAGTGCCTTGTGCTTATATTGAGCTAAAAGATGGTCAAGAAGCGAGCGAAGACGAGATTATCGCCTTTGCCAGAGAGCATCTGGCAGGCTTTAAACGCCCGAAACATGTGGTCTTTGGCACATTACCAAAAACAGCTACTGGCAAAATTCAGAAATTTGAGCTGCGCAACAAAAGCTAGGCAATTAGGCTTGCAGCATATCAACAGATAAGGCTTCTATCGCATCACCTGCTTTTTGGGCTGTCATGGCAAATGCCTCAGCTTGCGGTAAGCTTAGTGCCCCAAATACAGACAGGCTGGCAATTTTCTGATCTAAAAAGGCAAGATGCGCGCCCTCTTCTGATTTTTGCGCCTCAGCATAAAGTGCCTGTTTCATCAATAACCAGCCACCAGATAAAACGCCAAGCATCATCAGATAAGGCACACCGCCGCCTGCCACAATGCGTGGCTGATTGCTTCGTGCACATAAATCATCAATCACAGCTCTTGCCTTATTTGCTGCATTGCGCAAATCTGCCGCAAATGACGCAATCGCAGCATTAGAGCTTCTATCGGCATGGCCACAACTTGCGCTAATATCATCTAGCAATTGATAGGCCTCTGCCCCCTCATCACGCACTGTTTTACGGAATAACAGATCATTTGACTGAATCGCTGTTGTGCCTTCATAAATTGGCAGAATACGCGCATCACGATAATGCTGAGCAGCACCTGTCTCTTCAATAAAGCCCAT
The DNA here is from genome assembly GCA_049890115.1 of Puniceispirillaceae bacterium (SeqCode). GTDB lineage: Bacteria > Pseudomonadota > Alphaproteobacteria > Puniceispirillales > Puniceispirillaceae > UBA685. Next base: position 43,599 of record JBMHCC010000009.1, read on the forward strand.
ACCGCCATGAATTTGAACATTATGAGAAGTCATGATTAAAGACTGCTCTGTTAACCAGCCTTTGATGATAGGGATCATGAAATCAGCTCTGCTACGTGCTGTCTCATCTCCTGCTTCACTCGCATCTAGCAAGCTGGCACCATAAATCATCATAGCGCGCATAGCTTCGCTTTCTGCTTTCATCTGGCCTATCAGACGCAACACATCAGGATGTTCTATAATAGGGGTTTTGCCATCACGTTCTAAAGGCGTGCCTTGAATTCTGGTTGCTGCATATGAAATGGCTTGCTGCAATGCTCTATCACTCAAGGCTAGCCCCTGAAGACCGACATTAAATCTGGCATGATTCATCATCCCAAACATAATGGCCAGCCCTTGGTTTTCTTCACCAACCAAATAACCGATTGTACCGCCATTATCGCCATATTGCAAAACAGCTGTTGGCGAGCCTTTTATGCCAAGCTTCTTTTCAATCGAAACACAATGAACGTCATTTTGCGCCCCTAGGCTGCCATCATCATTAACAAGATATTTTGGCACCAAAAAGACTGAGATACCTTTATGACCTGCTGGCGCATCTGGGGTTCTGGCAAGCACCAAATGAATGATGTTCTCTGCCATATCATGTTCGCCATAGGTAATGTAGATTTTCTGGCCACTAATCAGATAATGATCACCTTGTTTGACAGCTTTTGTTTTAATCGCTGCCAGATCAGTCCCTGCTTGCGGTTCTGTAAGGTTCATTGTGCCAGTCCAACGCCCTTCGATCATCGGCGGCAGGAAAAGCTGTTTTTGGGCATCAGAGGCTGAATGCTGCAGTGCTGAAATCAGGCCTTGCGTCAATAGATGACATAGCGAAAAGGCCATGTTCGAAGCTTGCCACATTTCATTAACACAAGATGCTAGTGCCAGATTAATTGCCTGCCCACCATAGGTTTCACTAGCCTCAATAGATGTCCAACCACCCTCACCAAGCTGCCGATACGCATCAGCAAAGCCTGTTGGGGTTGTAACGGAGCCATCTTCATGATGGCGTGCACCACCAGCTTTATCAGCTGTATGATTTAATGGCGCAATCACATCAGATGCTAACTTGCCTGCTTCTGTTAAAATCACATCTATCATTTCGTGATCTGGCAGTGCTTCAGCTAGCGAAGGCATATCAGATGCAAGTGCTGATAGCGCAAATTTCATGTCATCAATCGGTGCTTTATACATAATCCAAATCACTCATAGCGCTGTATAATAAAGGGTAAATTTTACGGTGCCTCGCACCATAATTGCAACCTAATTACGGGATAACCTCAAATCCAGTGTCTCGCCAGTAAAAACTGCTATTTCGCAACTGAAAGAGCCTTGGTTTTTCATTAGCTGGCACAGAATTATCTTGCGGTACATCCTCTGATCTAGGGCAAAAAAGGGTTATAAGAATGACACAAATCACAATTTGCTGGTTCAGACAAGATTTACGTTGTGATGATAATCCTGCTTTGGTTGCAGCTGTAAAAGATGGTGCGGTTCTGCCCATTTATATCTTAGAAGATGAGGATGCTGGCACTGAGGCCATTGGTGCTGCCAGTCGCCTATGGCTGCATCATTCACTAGCTAGTCTTAATGCATCGCTAGATGGTCATTTACAGTTTTTTGCCGGCAAAGCTGAAGATATCTTGCATCAGCTTGCATCTGAATATGATGTCACAGCCATTCATTGGAATAGATGTTATGAGCCATGGCGCATCGCAAGAGATAAAAGAATTAAAGAGCATTTTGGCCAGCTTGCCCATAGCCATAAAGCAAGCCTGTTATGGGAGCCTTGGGAGCCGCTAAAGGCTGATGGAACGCCTTATAAAGTCTTCACCCCTTTCTATCGTCGAGGCTGCCTTGGCAGCCCCGCACCTGCTCGCCCACAAGCTGCGCCAACACAAGTGAGCTATGCACCGCCATCGAAGAGCAGCCTGTCATTAGATGATTTAAAGCTGCTGCCAAAAATTGGTTGGGATAAGGATGTAATAGCTGGCTGGCAAGCTGGTGAGGCAGGCGCACAAAACAGGCTTGATGATTTTCTGGATGGGGCAATTACCCATTATCGTGATGGGCGTAATCTGCCAGCACGAACTTATGTTTCTCGTTTGTCACCTCATTTACATTTCGGTGAAATCTCGCCAGCACGATGTTGGTATCAGGCCCTAGATAGATATGGATTTGAAAATGATGGCTGTGATGTGTTTTTATCAGAGCTGGGATGGCGTGAATTTTCCTATGCATTACTCTATTTCAATGGTGATTTAAAAACCCGGCCTCTTAATCAGAAATTTGAGCAATTTCCCTGGCGGCAATCTGATGAAGATTTGGCGAAATGGCAGCAAGGGCAGACAGGCTATCCAATCGTTGATGCTGGTATGAGAGAATTATATCAGACAGGCTACATGCATAACCGCGTGCGGATGATTGTTGGCTCTTTCCTTGTCAAGAATTTGCGACTTCACTGGCAGCATGGTGAGGCATGGTTCTGGGATTGCTTATTTGATGCTGATCATGCCAGTAATGCCGCTAGTTGGCAGTGGATTGCTGGATGTGGTGCTGATGCAGCGCCTTATTTCCGTGTCTTTAACCCGATAACACAAGCTGAAAAATTTGATCCTGATGGTGCTTATATCAAACGCTATGTACCAGAGCTAAAAGACTTGCCTGCCAAATATATTGGCGCCCCCTTTATGGCCCCAAGAGAGGTTTTGATGGCGGCTAATATTCGACTTGGCACAGATTATCCACATCCGATTGTTGATGCCAGACAATCACGCCTTGATGCGCTTGCAGCTTTTGCCACTTTGAAACAGATTGCATCATGAAAACCGCACGTTTAATCATGGGTGACCAGCTCTCGCATCACCTGCCAAGCCTGATAGATGCCAATCCAGAAAATGATATTATCATTATGGGTGAGCTGGCTGGTGAAGCATCTATGCCAAAACATCATAAACGCAAAATTGCACTGATTTTCTCAGCGATGCGCCATTTCGCCGATGAATTAGCTGAAAAAGGCTTTACCATTTTTTATCATCATTATGATGCTGCCTCAGCACTAACTAGCTTTGACAGCCTTGTAAAACAAGCAGCATCACATCATGATTGTGAAACCATCATCATGACGGAGGCCTCAGAATATCGTGTTCTGCAATGGCAAAAGGATTTTGCTGAAGGCTGGGATGGCAGTGTTGAAATCAGAAATGATACGCGCTTTATGGCAAGTCATGATGATTTTGCGTTATGGGCAAAGGGTAAAAAACAGCTTCGCATGGAATTTTTCTATCGTGAAATGCGGCGGCGTTATCAGATTTTAATGGCAGGTGATGAGCCTGTTGGCGGCAAATGGAATTATGATGCTGATAATCGCAAACCACCAAAAGACGGCCTTGTGATACCTGCAAAGACAGCTTTTGCGCCAGATAATATCACAAATGATGTACTAGCATTGATAGAGGCTGAATTTGCTGATCATGTTGGTGAATTGGCAGGGTTTGATTTTGCCGTAACAGCCAGTCAGGCAGAGCAGGTATTAGATGCCTTTATCGCAGAACGCCTTGCTGATTTTGGTCATTATCAAGATGCGATGATAACAGATGAGCCGTTTATGTATCATGCCCATATCGGCTTTTATTTAAATATCGGGTTGCTTGACCCACGCCATGTTATCCAAAAAGCAGAAGAAGCCTATCATGCTGGCAAAGCACCTTTGAACGCTGTTGAGGGCTTTATTAGGCAAATTCTGGGGTGGCGTGAATATATTAGAGGCATTTATTGGCTTGAGATGCCTGATTATGCCAACCGCAATCATCTGCAGGCCACTCGCCCTCTTCCTTCATTTTTCTGGAATGGCAAAACCAATATGCGCTGTTTATCGCAAACCATTGGCCAGACGATAGATACCGCCTATGCCCACCATATTCAGCGCCTGATGGTGATTGGCAATTTCGCATTATTAGCAGGATTATCAGTAAAACAGGTCAATGAATGGTATCTGATTGTCTATGCTGATGCATTTGAATGGGTAGAAATGCCAAATGTGTCAGGTATGGTGCTTTATGCTGATGGCGGTATTGTGGCATCAAAACCTTATGCAGCAGGCGGGGCTTATATTGACCGCATGTCTGATTATTGCAAAAGCTGCCATTATAAGGTGAAAGTCAAAAATGGCCCTGATGCCTGCCCGTTTAATTATCTTTATTGGGATTTTCTATTACGTCATGAGACAGCGTTACGTGGCAATCCGCGGCTTGGTATGATTTATCGCAGTGCAGATAAAATGACAGATGATAAAAAAGCAGCTATTAAAGATGACGCACGGCGTTTTTTGGACAATCTAGAGACCTGAAATCGCTAACTATCATCCCAATAGACATCTCGATTTTCAGATAATAAATGACACCCACTTTGAAATCACATCCGCTTTATGGTTTATCATTGGCAGGTTTTGGCGCATTGGTACTAACGCCAGATGCGCTTTTCATCCGCTTATCTGAGATGGGCGCATGGGAAATGCTATTTTGGCGCGGTATTTTAATGGGCAGCGTGATGTATTGCGTGATGCTACTAACCAATCCTGAACCAAAAAAACAGGTTATTAGAAAAGCATTTTCTAAAAATGGGCTTGCTGTTTCAACATGTCAATTTGTGAGCACTTTTACCTTTATCTTAGGCATTTCACAGACCTCTGTTTCTGTTATTTTATTCGCACTTGCCACATCCCCTATTTTTGGTGCGTTTTTCTCATCTCTTTTGCTTGGTGAGCGCACTCATATATCAACTTGGGCAGCCACAATCGCGACCTTAGGCGGTATTTTAATCACAGTAAGTGACGCCAGCCATGCGATTGCAGCACCTGATGGCTCTGTTATTTTTGGTGCGATTTGCGGCCTGACAGCTGCAGCTGCTTTGGGTTTGAATTTTGTGATATTGCGCAAAGATGACAGCTTGCCTGTTGATGCGATTATGGGCAATGGTGCCTATATGGCATGCATTGCAGCACTTCTTATTAATGGCACAAATGGCCTGTTGGAAGGCAAGATTTACTTTATTGCCATTACCGCGATGATTGTCTTGCCACTATCCTTTTACTGCTTAACCTCTGCCTCACGCTATATCATTGCTGCCAATATTGGCTTGCTGATGTTGCTTGAGACGATTTTGGGGCCTATTTGGGTGTGGCTTGGCGTTGGCGAGCAACCAACCATGCAGATGATCGCTGGTGGTGTTATTGTGATTGTCACGCTTGCCATCTATGTCAGCTATAGCGCAAGACGTCTTCAACAACAGGCCTAACCTACTTAAAAAGCGATATCAGCCTTAGTTTGTTTCCACGGTTCATATTTTTCCATAATGGCAGCAAATCTGTCACTATCCAGAAAATCGTTAAGCCAGCGATGCAAATAAGGCCAGTCTTGTGCATCAAACCATTTCGGGTCTGCAATGCGGAATTGGCGTATGAAAGGCAATGTGCCAAAATCAACTATGCCTTGATTATCGCCTGATAATGCTGGTTGTTCTGCTAGTTTGGCGTCCCAGCCTGAAAGCCATTCAGCCCCTTTCATGCGATGCAACTCAGCATCTGCCCCTTGATAGCGCGTGGCATATTTATAGCGATCTAGATGATGTTTAAAGTCATTATCAAGGCTATCAAAATGAGCCTGAACAGCATCTCTATCATCATGCCAGATATGGAGCCAGCCTTGCGGATCTGACTGCTTTAATGCCCAGAACATAATATCAAGAGACTGATCAATGACGCTCCCATCAGCTAGCACAAGCACAGGCACCGTTGCCTTAGCAGATGCCTTGATAAAAGGCTCTGGCTTATCACGCAGTAAGATTTCGCGTAAATGCACATCAATAGCAGCAGCTTTAATGGCTAAACGTGCACGCATAGCATAAGGACAGCGGCGAAAGCTCCATAGAACAGGCTTAGTGGTCATGATTGTGATAAATGCTCTGTGATTGTAAATTCTGGTCCTGTCACAGCATAAGCAGCTGCAAAACCAGTGACAAGAATTCCGGTTGTTGGTGTTATTTTGAAAAGATGAAAATCGCTAAAATTGCGGATAAGCCCCATTGTGGGCCCTAAGGCATCCTGCATCCAATCCATCTTTGTCGCAAAATCGCTATCATCGCGTGCAATAGCTATAATATCTGCCTCAAATTTTAGCCGCACTCTTGCCCAGATATTTTGTGAGGCACTCTCATCTGCTGCCAACATAAAACGTGCTGCATTGCCTTGTAATAACGCTCTGACATGTGCTGAAAGCTGGCTTGTATAAATGTAAAAACAGCCCTCATCATCACGGATAAAAGGTGAAAACCCTAAATCAGGGCCGCCACCTTCTCCATCAGCTAATTGCGCTACAACAATAAGCGTTTTGGCAGTTTCTATCAGCTTATCACGCGCAACAATCACTTTTTCAAGGTCTGACATTAGCTTGTCTTTTCATCTATGATAATACAGTCTATTCTAGCGTACTATGTGATGAAAAGGAATGGTGAGATGGCAAAGCTGATAATTGATATTTATTCAGATATTGTCTGCCCTTGGTGTTATATCGGGAAAAAAAGGCTTGAAGAAGCCTTGGCACAACGCCCTGAGATAGAGACTGAGATTAATTGGCGTGCTTTTTTGCTAAATCCCACAATGCCGCGTTCGGGAATGGATAGGCAAATCTATCTAAAGCAGAAATTCGGTGAAGCAGCTAATGCCGTTTATGATAGAATTGCCGTTGCTGGCCGTGATGCCAATATTGACTTTAAATTTCAGGATATTGGCTTAACGCCTGAAACATCAGCCATCCATACCTTGCTAATCGCATCTGGTCAGCATGGTTTTTCCCTAGCAGAGCGGTTCTTTCAGGCCTATTTTTTGGACGGGCGCGATATCAGTGATGCTGACGTTCAGACAGATCTGATTAAGCAAGAAGGGTGCCATAATCTTTATACCAAGGAAAGCCTGCAAAATGCGGCTAATCAGATCAATGATGATTTACAATTTGGCCGCGAATTAGGCATTGATGGCGTACCCTTTTTTGTCTTTAACAAACAATTTTCACTTGCCGGAGCGCATCCAGCGCCTGTGTTATTAAATGCGATGGATGCTGCTATTGCTGGAGAATGATGAAAGCGCAGTCAAGCCCAAGCTGACCATTCATTAAGCAGCAGCTTCTGTTTCTGCCAGCTGAACTAACTCTTCTAATAGCATTTTGACCGCACTAGCGCGCCCATCTAGCTTTTGCAGATCACGCATAACAACCAGCTTATGATCCCCTTTCAGCTGAACCTTGCCTTTTTGTTGTGATATCCAAAAGACAAGCTGTTCTGGGTTGGCAAAATAATTATCTTTGAAAATGACCGAAAAGCCTTTATCGCCAGCGTCAATTTTCAGCACATTTGCGCGCCTACATAATTGTTTTAAATCAACAATTTGCAGCAAGTTGTTAACTGATTCTGGAATAGCGCCAAAACGGTCAACAAGCTCTGCCATCATCTGGTTCATCTCATCCTGATTAGCCAGTGAGGCAATGCGTCGATAGATAGATAATCTGCTTGTTAAATCAGGGATATAGTCCTCTGGGATCAGAACTTGTGTGCCGATATTAATTTGCGGCGAATAGGCTGATTTATCCTCTTCAATTTGTTTTTGTTTCTTGGCCTTTGCCAGCTCAACAGCTTGGCGCAGCATATCCTGATAAAGCTCAACACCAACTTCTTTCACATGGCCAGATTGCTCATCACCTAACAGGTTCCCTGCCCCTCTGATGTCAAGATCATGAGATGCCAATGTAAAACCAGCACCAAGCTTATCCAATGTCTGCATGACCTCAAGGCGTCTTTTGGCTTGCGGCGTTACCAGCCTATTTGGGTCTGTTGTCAGATAGGCATAAGCGCGCTGTTTACTTCGTCCCACGCGGCCACGCAGCTGGTAAAGCTGGGCGAGCCCAAACATATTAGCACGATGGATAATCATGGTATTAGCAGAAGGAATATCAATGCCAGATTCCACAATATTTGTGGAAACCAAGATATCAGCTTGCCCCTCTCCAAATTGGGTCATGGCTTTATCAAGCTCTGTAGGCGACATACGGCCATGTGCTGAAATGATTTTTGCATCAGGCACTAATTTCAGCACTCTTTCATAGAGCCGTGCCATATCATCAATACGTGGGCATACGATAAAGACTTGGCCGCCACGAAACCGTTCTCGTAAAATCGCTTCTTTTAACACCACATTATCCCAAGCACCAATAAAGGTACGCACAGCCAGACGATCTATGGGAGGGGTGGCAATGATTGACATCTGACGCACCCCTGTTAGCGCCATTTGCAATGTGCGAGGGATTGGTGTCGCTGTTAGCGTTAATACATGAATATCACCTTTCAGCTCTTTCAAGCGTTCTTTTTGCGCAACACCAAAGCTTTGTTCCTCATCAACAATCAACATACCCAAATTATTAAATTGCAGAGATTTCGCCAGCAAAGCATGGGTGCCAATAATGATTTGCGCTGTGCCATCTTCGATACGCTCTTTAATCGCTTTGGCATCAGCTGTGCTTGTCATGCGTGATAAGATACTGACATCTATCGGAAAGCCTTTGAAACGCTCTTTAAAGACCTGACCATGCTGGCGTGCCAATAAGGTTGTCGGCGTGACAAGGGCGACCTGATAACCTGCCATTGCCACCACAAAAGCAGCACGCAAAGCGACCTCTGTTTTACCAAAACCAACATCACCACAAATCAGCCTGTCAGTTGCTTTGCCAGATGCTAAATCATCCATCACATCAGCAATGGCATCAAGCTGATCATCTGTTTCTGAAAACCCAAATCTGGCACAGAATTCCGCAAATCCACCTTCTGGTGCAGTTAGCGGTTCTGTTGTTGCGACAGCTCTTGTGGCAGCGATGCGAATAAGCTGATCTGCCATTTCCTTGATACGCTGTTTGATTTTGGCTTTGCGTGCCTGCCATGCAACGCCGCCTAATTTATCAAGCACAGCATCGCTTGAATCCTTACCATAGCGCGATAGCATATCAATATTTTCAACAGGCAGATAAAGCTTATCGCCGCCAGCATAAACCAGCATCAAGCAATCATGATCGCTGCCAGATGAACGAATAGTCTCTAAGGCTTCATAGCGACCAATACCATGTTCGACATGGACCACCAGATCACCTTGCTCCAAAGCAGAGACCTCTGTCAGGAAATTATCAGCCCGGCGTCTACCAGCAGGACGTGCCAGCCTTGTGCCAAAAATATCCTGTTCTGTCACAATCGTTAAATTGCCAATTGTGAAGCCTTTTTCCAAAGGCCAACAGGCAGAGGCACATTGCATAGCAATCGCCTCAGACAGACTAGCCGCATAAGGAATATCCCTATTAAGCATCTCAGCCAAAAGCTGCGAGGTACGACGTGCTGCCCCCTCGCTTGTAGCTGCGATAATCACAGGGCCTTTTTCAGCCGATTTTGCAATATAGGATGTTGCTATCCGGAGCTGTGTTTCATCTTTGGTCGCAACAAAGCTCTCACCAATACGCCCACCAGCATGATAGACTAATGAGGCTGCTCTATCTTGCACAAAGCTAGAGATATGATGTGTTGATGGTTGCTTAAGGGCGCTATCTACCTCATTTTGCGTACGATAGCTCCAATGAGGTGGCACGGGATAATAAGGCACATCATCATCTAAATCAGGCTGCTGGCGTGCTTCATAAAATTCATTTATCTGTTCAATTCTAGCTGATAATGCCGCTTCTGCGTCTTCATCAAACAGAATCTCAGCATTTGGGCAGTAATCTTCAATAAAGGCCATATCCTGATGCAATAAGGCTGACCAATGTTCCAAACCAGGCATCATCCGGCCAGCGGAAACAGATTCATATAAGGGTGATTTTGCAGCACGCCCCCCAAATAATTCCAAGAAACGGCCACGAAATAGCGCAATCGCCGCCTCATCCAATAAAAATTCAGCAGCTGGCTGAATGACAATCTCATCAATGCTGCCTTGTGAACGCTGGGACAGCGCATCAAATAATTTTATGGTTTCAATCTCATCACCAAAGAAATCAATCCGATAAGGCATGGCAGAGGCATCAGCAAAAATATCCAGAATGCCGCCTCTTATCGCAAATTCCCCATATTCACGAACCGTATCATTTCGATGAAAGCCATTCGCTGTCAGAAATTGGATAATCGTCTCAAGGTTAACTTGTTGCCCTGTCTTTAGTGCCAAGCTTGATTTTGCAAAATAAGATGCAGGTGGGCATTTCTGCAGCCAGCCATTCACAGTGGTGATAATAATCGCTGGCTCATCTGTCAGAGCTGATAGGCGCGATAGGCTGGCAAGCCTGCGTGAAGTCACTGACGAATGCGGCGACACCCTATCAAAAGGCAGGCAATCCCAAGCTGGCACAGAGTGTAATTTAGCATCTGGATTCACAAAGGAAAATCCATTGGTGAATTGGGCCAAACGGCTATCATCACGCAACACAATAAGCATCTGTTTGCTGGTTGATTGCAAAGCACTTACCACAAGCTGATCAACGCCTTGTGGTGCGCCATCAATATATTTCTTCAATTCTAATTTATCTAGTAAAGACATGTGGTTAAAAGTCTTTTTGAAAGTCTTTTATTAAAGAAAAAACACGGTTATCAAATTCCGCAGGCACAGCTTCATCGCCGCGCACCCACGCAAAAATGGCAGGGTCACCTGCTTCAAGCAATGCCTCAAAATCAGCTAGTTCTTCACGCGACAAATCAGGCAAATGACGTTTGGCAAATTGACCTAATAGCAAGTCTGTTTCTTTCATGCCTGTATAGCTTGCCCGATAAATCAGACGGCGACAAAGTTGCTCTTTTGTTTCACTAGTTTGTGTCATCAAAATGCCTTTTTTTGAGATATGTGACTGAGGTCAATTTGGGGTTTTCGACCTTTTACAGTGCTATATAGCGTAATACCAGTGAAATTGATCACTTTGAAAGACGACTATTTTATGGTCTTTTGATAGGATAAGACAGATAGACAAAAAATCGCAAAAATAACATCAGCTAGATTTCATGCATCTTAACCGCCCTGCCCTTTTATTTCCGCTTTTTGCTAGCCTGACATCCTTGCCAGGGATTGGCAGTCGTCTGTCTGCTATTATGGAAAAGCGCATTGGCACGACTGTGATTGAGTTATTACGCCATGCGCCAGCCTCTCTTATTGACAGGCGCGCTAGACCTGCCATCCCTGATATTATCGCAGGGCAGATGGTCACCATAGAGGCGGTGACGATTTCGCAGGATATTACACCGCGCCATATTCAGCGCCCGTCTCGTGTTGTGATGGAAAATGAAACTGGCCAGATTACGCTGGTATTTTTCAGAGCTGATCCTGATTATTTAAAACGTGTTTTGCCTGTTGGTGAAAGACGAATTATCAGCGGCATAGCTGATATGTTCCAAGGGCAGGTTCAAATCTCTCATCCTGATTATATCATCAGCCTCGCCCAATCTGATGAGATGCCGTTGCTGGAGCCTATCTATCCGCTGACAGCCGGCCTAAAGGCAAAAACATTACGCAAAGCCATTCAGGCCTCTTTGCCAAAAATCCCAGATTTACCAGAATGGATTGACCCTCATTTTATTGCCCAACATAGCTGGCCAGATTTCAAAAGCGCGATGCTATCGCTGCATGCCCCACAATCACTAGACCATCTTGACCCTCATCACAGCGCACGATCACGCCTTGCCTTTGATGAATTACTGGCCAATCAGCTCGCATTGGCACTTATCAGGCAAGAATCAACCGTGCAAGGCGATGGTCAAACACAAGCTGGTGATGGCAGTTTGCGCGAAGCATTGATAAAATCGCTTCCTTTTTCCCTTACCAATTCTCAGGAAACGGTGCTTGATGAAATTTACAGCGATCAGGCACAGCCAGCACGGATGATGCGCCTTGTGCAAGGTGATGTAGGGTCTGGCAAAACATTAGTGGCATTACTAGCCATGCTAAATGTGGTTGAAACAGGTCAGCAAGCAGCCTTGCTTGCACCAACAGAGATACTAGCACGACAGCATTTTACCACCTTAGCAAAGCTAGCAGAGCCGCTTGGCATTCACTGCGCTTTATTAACAGGCGGCGCCAAGACAATGGCCAAAAAAGCGGTGATGGCAGAAATCGCATCTGGTCAGGCGCAAATCATCATTGGGACACATGCGCTATTAACAGATGATGTGAACTTTGATCAGCTTGGCCTTGCGGTTGTTGATGAACAGCATCGCTTTGGTGTTCGCCAGCGTTTATTACTATCTGAAAAAGGTAAAAATTGTGACGTGCTGGTGATGACAGCAACCCCCATTCCGCGCACCCTTGCTATGACAGCTTATGGCGATTTGAAATCTAGCATTATTGCTGACAAGCCAGCAGGCCGCAAACCGATTGATACCGCTCTTATCAGCCTTGATAGGATTGCTGAAATCATTGAAAAGCTAAAAGGAAAATTAGCACCAGATCAGCGTGCCTATTGGATTTGCCCATTAGTAGAAGATAGCGACAAATCAGATATTATGGCAGCTGAAAACCGCTTTGCACAATTAGCAAAATTACTGCCATCAGCTAATCCGATGCTAGTTCATGGACGCATGAAAGCAGAAGAAAAAGAAGCAGCTATGAGCGCATTTCAGAGCGGCGCATCACAATTATTAGTGGCAACCACAGTGATTGAGGTCGGCGTTGATGTGCCAGAGGCAAGCATTATCATCATTGAACATGCTGAACGTTTTGGTCTGGCACAATTACATCAGTTGCGTGGTCGTGTTGGCAGAGGCCATGCACAATCAGCATGCCTCTTAGCCTATCAGGGTCCGCTCAGTGAGACTGCCAAGGCGCGATTAACCATTATGCGTGATTCCAATGATGGTTTCAGGCTAGCAGAAGAAGATTTGCGCCTGCGTGGCCCTGGTGAAATTTTGGGACAAAGACAATCTGGCATGCCAGAATTCGCGCTGGTCGATTTGGCAGCTCATGGTGATTTGATTGCGATTGCCCGTAAAATGGCTGATGCCATCATCACCAAAGATAAAGAGCTTGCCACCCCGCAATCAGCCCCTTACCGGTTACTGCTAAGCCTGTTTGAAAAGGATAATGCTGTTAAATTTCTGAACTCAGGCTAGGTTTCGCCTAAAAGATAGCTCATCTGACACTCTGTCTCTGGAAGAGCTGCCATAAAAAGCACTTACACCTTGCCTAAAGGCCAAGCAGCTCTGGAAAAGCACCTCTGGGGATATAATCATGCCAGTTTATTTGGTTGCTTTTTTGGCTAGTTTTTTCGCTGGCGCTTTTTTCGCAGCAATCTTACCAGTTGCTGTTTTATCAGATTGTTTATAAGGCGGTGTGACAATGCCGCCAGATACTACCAGCTTCACCGCATCTTCAACAGACATATCAAGATAACGTAAATCACCACGAGGGCAAAATAACAGAAAGCCTGATGTTGGGTTTGGTGTGGTTGGCACAAACACATTTACAGTATCTTCGATAATGGCATCTTGCACCTCACCTTTGGTGGTGCCTGTGACAAAGCCAATTACCCATAAATCTTTGCGCGGATATTCGACAAGAACCACCTCACGGAACGCATCTGATTGCGAGGCCATAACCGTTTCCAAAATTTGCTTGCTTGCACCATAAATTGTGCCAACAAATGGCATACGATTTAACAGGCTTTCACCGAAACCAATCAACCACCGGCCGATAAATCCAGCTGCTAATGCACCGATTATCGTAATAGAGACACCGCCAATAACAAGACCAATGCCAGGAATATTGGAATAAATCGTTGTGCTGAAATAAGGTGGCAATAATTCTGTGACCCAGCCATCAATGACATCAACAAATAGCCATGTGATATAGATGGTCAATAAAATAGGTGCCGTGACAAGCAAGCCAGTCAAAAACCAGCCTCGCAATCGTGCTAGTAATGTAGGCTTTGCGATTACATCGCTCATAGCTTATCCTCTCTTTCAGACATTTCGCCAACCATAGCAAACATCGTTGCTAGTGTTAAGTACTTGCAACGGTTTTCACGCACAACCTGTTACTGTACCAATTAACTCTTTCATACTAAGGTTTTTTCATGGCAGATCATAAATCATTACATATTCAAATATCACGCATCGCAGATATCATGGCAGCGTTACGTGATAAACAGACAGGCTGCCCTTGGGATATCGAACAGAGCTTTGAGACCATCGCCCCTTATACAATAGAAGAGGCTTATGAAGTATCAGAGGCGATTGCCTCAGGTGATAGAGACAAAATCGCTGATGAATTAGGTGACTTGCTTTTGCAGGTGGTGTTCCATGCCCAGATAGCAGAAGAAGAAGGCAGCTTTACCCTGTCTGATGTCGCGATGAAAATTTCAGATAAAATGATACGCCGTCATCCACATGTTTTTGGTGATGAGACAAGAGCAGATGCGGCTGAAACACGCCTTGCATGGGAAGAGATGAAGGCGATAGAACGCCAGAACCTAGCCGCTTCAAAACAACAAAAGGGGCAACCATCTATCCTAGATGATGTGGCTGTTACCCTGCCAGCTATGGTGCGTGCTGGCAAATTGCAAAAACGGGCTGCCAGAGTGGGGTTTGATTGGCCTGATCTGGCATCTGTTATTGCAAAATTACATGAAGAAACAGATGAATTGCTGCAGGAATGGCATGTTGATGCCCCTCAGACAGATAGGCTGGAAGATGAAATAGGCGATATTTTATTTGTGGCATCCAATCTGGCACGAAAAGTTGGTGTTGACCCAGAATCCGCCCTTTTGCGCACCAATCGCAAATTTGAAAACCGATTTAAATTTCTAGAAGCTCGTTTGAAGGAACAAGGTATATCACTAGAAGATGCTAGCCTTGATGAGATGGAAGCCTTATGGCAGCAGGCAAAAAAGACAAGCTAACTTGCTACCTTATAACAGGGTCTGGCCAAATATGATTTGCAAGGCTATGCCAGCTAGCATCATCAGGCGCGACAAGGATAGCGGCTGGATCATGAGGTGAAAACGGTTTACCAGATGGCAGTGCATAGCTCACCAGACCTGCTTGGCGTGCAATGATATCAACAGGGCTATGATCCCATGAAGTTGTTTTGGCATGCATCAGATAATCATGCTCACCAAAGGCAAGTAATGCTGCTTCGCATCCAGCACTGCCAATTAATCGACGACCTTTCAGGGCGCGCAATTGTGCTCTGACGGCCTCTCTCATTTGGCCATTTAACCCTTTAATACCACCTGTGCCTATCATATCTTGCAAAGTGCGGCGCGGCGTATCTCTGGTAATCTTATGCCACTCAGATAGCTGTTTATCATTACCAAGTTTCTGGTGAAAATTCCCCTCACCAGCCACACCAACAATTATATCATTTTTAAGCGGCCGCAATATCCATGATATCAGAGGTTCACCATGATCAATCAGGCTGATCATGGAACAGAAATGCTCTGCGCCATTAACAAAATTGCGTGTGCCATCAATGGGATCAACCACAAAGCTGAGATTTTTAGGGATTTGCCGTTCCAAAGCAGGCTCATCAGAGATGCTTTCTTCACCAACCACAAACACATCATCCAGAAGCATTGAAAGACGCGGCAATAGCCAGAACTCTGCCTCTCTATCAGCGATTGTCACAAAATCAGTATCACTGCTTTTTGTAGCGATATCATCTGCTGATAGATTTTGATAAAGCGGCATGATCAGTGTCTCAGATGCCTCTATCATCAAGGCAGAGACATGATCAATCAGCCCGTAATCACTATCGCTCATTCAACAACTCTTCACTTTATCTTACTAAATAATGCGCTGCTATCCTGCCATTAGGCATCATCTATCAAATCAGATAAATCAACAGGATTGACAGGCATAATGGTTGAAATCGCATGTTTATAAATCAGCTGAATATGGCCATCACGTTTCAATAACATTGAATAATTGTCAAACCAGGTGATAATGCCTTGTAATTTGACGCCATTCATTAAGAAAACAGTGACAGGCGCATGTTGTTTGCGCATCTGGTTAAGGAACACATCCTGCAGGTTCTGAGATTTATCCATGTTTCGACCTGCTCCATTATTGTTTTTATTATGTGCCGATAGACTCAATATAGGCTATTCGAAGCTGTTTGGCTATAGAGCCAGCGCGCCCCTGATTGATTTGTGCATCATCAATCTTGCCAATCGGTGTTACCAAGGTTGTCGCACTGGTCAAAAATGCCTCTTTGGCTTTCAGTGCTTCAGCAAGGGTAAAGGGGCGTTCAACCAGCTGTAATGATGCCTGTTCTGCGACTTTCAGAACGGTCTTTCGGGTGATGCCATTTAAGATTTTATGTGTGGCAGGGCGCGTGATAAGTTCGTCATTTTCGCTAACAATCCAGGCATTAGAAGAAGAGCCCTCTGTTACAGTGCCATCATCATCAATCATCCATGCTTCAAATGCGCCAGCCTCATAGGCAGCCTGCTTGGCAAAGCAATTTGGCAATAGCTGAATGGTCTTGATATCACGGCGTTCCCATCTTTGATCAGGCACTGTGATAACAGTCTTTGGCTCTGGTAATTCAGCAGGTGGCACAGGGCTATGACGTGTTGTGATAACCAAAGCTGGCTGAAGCTGCTTTGTCCATTTATGATCACGCTTTGCAACACCTCTTGTGACCTGAATGTAAACCAGTCCTGTTGCGATCTGATTCACACGAATAAGACGTGCGATAATCATCTGCAAAACAGAACGCTTAACCGGCATCGGAATACGCATCTCATGGAGCGAGCGTTCCAGCCTGTCTAGATGACCATCTTCATCTGCCATTTTACCCTGATAAAGATAAATGACCTCATAAACACCATCACCAAATTGATAGCCCCTATCATCAATAGAGATAGCAGCCATCGCATGAGGAACATAAGAGCCATTTACATAGGATATCTTAGACATAATGTTTAATTACAGATGGTTAAAGGTGTTTGTTAATTTTTAAAATAAGCAGTATCGCTTGCCAGAATGCTTTCTGCCTTGGCAGCACGCCCTTGTTTAGCGAATAAAATCACCAAATCATTTGGCTGAATTTCGGTATCACCACGCGGCGGAATAACCTCACCACCGCGGATAATCGCCCCAATCGTCAACCCTTTTGGGATACGCGCATGACGCAACGCCACACCAACCAGAGGTGAATCAGGCATAATCTCTGCCTCTAGCACCTCACCATGGCCTTCAACCACTGAATGCACATCACGGATACGGCCACGTCTGACATATTCCAGAATAGATGACACTGTAATTTGCGGTGGGTTTACCACAGCATCAATGCCTAATGTTGACATAAGGGGTACAAATCCAGGGTTATTGACCAATGCCACTGTGTGTGTTGCCCCCATTCTTTTCGCCAAAAGAGCTGATAGGACATTGACCTCATCATCATTGGAGACAGCCACAAAGGTTGAGGTGCTGGCAACGCCAGCCTCTTCTAAGATATCAGCATCAAGAGAGTCACCACAAACAACGCTTACACCACTTAATTCAGCAGCGATGTTACGTGCCTGACTTTTATCAATTTCGATAATGGTTGCTTTGGTGCTATTTTTGCCGCCAGCGATTTTACGCCCAAGCAACATGCCGATATTACCGCCACCAGCAATCACAGCTGATGCTGCCTCTGCTTCAGTATGACCAAAAGCTGCCATTGCCCGCTGTGTATGCGCCACATCGCACACAAAATAGACTTTATCGCCTTCTTGCAATTCATCCTTGCCATCACGAGGGACAATAACGCTATTACCTCTGACAATCGCAACAATCGTCATGCTCAATTCAGGAAACAGCCCTGTTAAATGACGCAAAGGTGTTGATAAAATCGGGCAATTCGCCTTTGCAAGCACGCCGATAAGCTGCACGTTGCCATCTGCCATATCTTTGACATCAAAGGCACCTGGCAAGCGTAATTGGCGTTCAACAGATAATGATACTTCTTGTTCTGGCGAGATAATATGATCAATGGGCATATGATCCTGACCATATAAATCCCTAAATTCAGGATTGAGATAGGCCCATGAGCGAATTCTGGCAATGCGTGTTGGTGTCTGGAAAATTGTATGTGCGACCTGACAGGCAACCATATTAATTTCGTCAGACTCAGTCACAGCAATAAGCAATTCAGCCTCAGCAGCCCCTGCTTCGATTAAGATATCAGGATGCGAGGCAACACCAACCACGCCATGCACATCAGCATGCTCAGCCACACGCTGAATTTTTTCAGCATCAGCATCAATAACTGTCACATCATTTTGTTCTGCTGCCAAATGAGAGGCAATGGCACTGCCAACAAGGCCTGCGCCGCAAATCACAATTCTCATAAAACTGCCTTTATCCTAGTCATAACAATCATAGCGATTTATGCTTTTTGTTATTTTTCCTGAATATGTAACGCTTTTAGCTTGCGATGCAAAGCTGAACGTTCCATGCCAATCATTTTTGCAACTTTTGAGATATTACCTTCAAAACGGTTTAGTTGCTCTTTTAAATAGTCAGCTTCAAAAATCTCTCTGGCCTCGCGCAAGGGCAAAGCATAGATATCATTGGCCATTTGTGGCTTTGTTTCAGTATCAGTGCTGGTAATTTCACGTGGCAAATCAGCTACTGATAACAGCTCATCACCTTTATCATGTGCCAAAATAAGCATCGATTCCATCACATTGCGCATTTGCCGCACTGACCCTGGCCAATGATAGGCACGCAACGCATTTAACAAATCATCCCCAAGCTTTGGTATTGTGCGGCCAAGCCGCTCAGCACTTAATCTGGCGAAATATTTTGCCAAAAGTGCTATATCTTCGCGCCGCTCTGCCAAGGATGGCATTGTTAAGGATACCACGCCTAACCGATAATATAAATCTTCGCGCAAACGCCCCTCTTCAATCGCATTGGCCAAATTCTGAGATGAGGCTGACATAATCCTGACATTAACCTGCACTTCTGCTGCCCCGCCCATACGCCTGAATTTCTGTTCAGCCACTGCCCTGACTAATTTGGCTTGCGTTTTCACAGGCAAATCACAAATTTCATCAAAATAGAGTGTGCCAAGATGAGCTTGTTCAAACAGACCCACAACGCGCCTGCCATCTTGGATAGCTTCTGAGCCAAATAGCTCTAATTCTGCCTTTTCAGCTGTTAATCTGGCGCAATTCGCCACGACAAATTTATGATTAGCACGTTCTGATGCATCATGTATTTTGCGAGCGACTAGCTCTTTGCCACTGCCAGAGGGCCCTTCAATTAACACACGGCTTGCCGTGGTTGATAATCGTTCCACTGATGATTTAATCGCCTTTATCGCCGCAGATTGGCCGATAATATCTATTTGAGACAAATCAGCGGCGCGGCTACGCAATTCATCATTTTCATGTTGCAATTTCGCTGCCTGAATGGCGCGATTCACCGTCAGCAACAAACGTTCTGCTTTAAAAGGCTTTTCAATAAAATCATAAGCTCCCATGCGCAACGCATGAACCGCTGTTTCAATCGTACCGTGACCTGAGATCATCAAAGCAGGAATATCAGGATATAAAGACCGACACCATGATAGCAACTCTAGGCCATCCATATCACTATCACGCATCCAGATATCAAGGATTAAACAAATTGGCGGCCGTGAGACCAGATGTGAGCGTGCTTCAGCCGCATTTGATGCCTGAATAGTCGAAAATCCCTCATCTTCCAAAGTGAGACTAATCAGCGATCTGATATCTTTTTCATCATCTACAATCAGAATATCACCGCTCATCGCCCTATACTCCTTTATCAACTGGCAATGAAATACGCACAATTGCGCCTGACTGAGGTTGGTTGGATAATTCTATCACACCACCATGATCATTAATAATTTTCTGCACGATTGACAGGCCAAGCCCTGTGCCCTCATCTCTGGTCGTCATATAAGGTTCAAATAATTTGACCATATCAGTATCGGGGAACCCTGGCCCATTATCTGCTATCTCTAGAATAAAGCTATCATCAGCACGTTCCAATTTCACCATGATAGCAGGCTTGCTGATGTTATTTTCGCGCAAGGCATTCATTGCATTTTGCAATAAATTAGTCACCGCCTGACGCATCAGGCCATTATCAATCGACATTTGATAATTTTCATTATCATCACTGATAAATTGAACCGCAATGCCATCTTCATTTTCAGCATGCAAAGCAACTTGCCCTGCAACCAAATCAGCCAAAGATTGCGGTGCAAATAATGGCGCTGGCATTCTGGCAAAGGCTGAAAACTCATCAACCATCCTGCCAATATCAGAAACTTGCCTGCTGATAATATCTATATATTCCTGATACTTAAGGTTCTTATCTTCAGATTCCGGTTTAAACTTTTTCGATAATCTATCTGCTGCTAATTCAATAGGTGTTAGCGGATTTTTTATTTCATGTGCGATACGTCGTGCAACATCAGACCATGCTGCTTTTCTCTGTGCTGATAATAAGGCTGAGACATCATCAAAAGTGACAACATAGCCAATCACGCGGTTTTCCACAGATTCTGCTGAAATACGTGCCCGTAAAGTCACGCGCCTGCCATTGATGAATAGATCAATTTGCTCCTCATGATTGACCCTATTTTTCTTGCCAATGATAGAGGTAAGAGAGGTGAATTCTGGCACAACATTATGTATTTTTTTACCGATCATCTGAGACAGCTTTTTGCCTAAAAGCTGGCCTGCTGTCTGATTTGGCAAGGTGATAACACCCTTATTATCAAGGCCGATTACTCCAGATGACACCCCGCCTAGCACGGTTTCGGTAAATTCACGCCTTTGATCAAGCTGGGTATTGGCAGCAACCAGCTGTTCACGACTGCGCGATAATTCATCCAACATAGAATCAATAGAAGTGCCAAGGCGGTAAATCTCATCTAGACCCTGATTATCACCGACACGCGGCTTTAGATTGCCAAGCCGAACCTCATCAACCACTGAAATGACCTGAGATAACGGACTGACAATAGATGTTGCCAGATTGAGCCCCACCCACAAGGCTGATAATAGCAACAGCAAGGTCACTGCCACAAATAACACAGCAAAGCTGACCTGCAGGTCAAATTGCCGAAATGATAGAGACTGGTAATCTGTGGCAGCAAGTCGTGTCTGGTCAACAGCTTCTAGAACCGTTGAATCAATAAATCTGCCAACGAGCAAAAAGGCATCAACAAAAGAGTTCAGCTTTACCGCCGCACGCAGCTTATTACCCTGCCCTGAATTGAAAATCACAACCTCACCAGATCTGGCACGTTGCAACCAACTTTCATCTAAATTGGAAAAGGTTAATGAGAATGAAAAGCGTGATTTCGCTACAATCTGGCCAGTTCCATCAACAATCACAGCCTCAGATAGATTACGAAGCAAGGCCTGATTATTCAAAAAATCTTCCAAAAGAACAGCATTGCCTGTCAGGACAGTTGCTTCTCTGTTAATATCATTCGCCATTGCCAGAATCTGACCTCTGACAGAGCGCGAATGTTCATCATAATAAGCATCTGCAATCAACACAGACTGATCAATCGCTGTTGAAATGCGCTGGGCAAACCAACCACGCAGTGAAAAATCAAGCACTGAGATAGCAAATAAAGCCACAATAATAGCTGGCAGGGTTGTCACCCCGCCAAATAGGATAGCCAGACGCCAATGTAGCTGAGAGCCAGCCATTCGCTGACGCCGCTCAGTCCAGATGCGCCATACTTGACGGCCAACAAATACAAGTAATAAGGCTAGCGCAAAGACAGCGCTGAAAAACACAACACCGATATAGGGGCTGTTACCAGACAGATAATCAATGCGCGCAAACAGGCCATAGACGCCAGCACCAAGCGCCAATGTCAAACATATCACAAAATAGGCAAGCCTGTCCTCACGCAGCCATCTGCGCTGGCTTTCAGCTGTTTTTGGTTCTGCCATCTGTGCCATTATCAGTCCCGATAATCTTTCCTGTCCTTAGAAATATGAAGCCAATCTATTTTCTTGCGCAACGTATTTCGATTCAAACCTAATATTTGCGCAGCTTTTATTTGGTTTCCCTTGGTTAAATGCAGTGTTTGGATAATGAGGGGCCGTTCAACCTCTTCCATAATACGGTCATAAAGACCAGTATGTGGCAGCGTATCACCTAATGCCTCAAAATAAGAGGCAATATGCGCCTGTGCTGCCTCTGCTAGCGAGCCAGATGTTGTGGTATCAGCTTGTTCAGCCTGCCCTTCTATCTCTGCCTTAATATCAGATGCTTCAATGATTGTTTTATGAATTGTCACAATCACACGGCGCAGAATAAATTCCAACTCTCTGATATTACCTGGCCAATCATAGCTGCGCAAATAGGTTATCGCATCATGTGATAGGCTTTTATCAGTATTGAAATCATCATTGGCTATCTTACAAAAATAATTAGCTAACGCCGGGATATCATCACGTCTTTGCCGCAAAGGCGGTAATCTGACAGGCGCAACAGAAATGGCGAAATAGAGATCTTCGCGGAACAGATCATTTTCAACCAGTTGGCGCAAATCTTTTACGGTGCCAACCAGAAAACGCCTTGGCCATGGCCTGTCTGATCCAATTGGTTTTTGATTTTCCAATGCACCTATTAAGCGCAGCTGCACATTGTGATCAAGCAAATCAATATTATTGATGAATAAGGTGCCACCAGCAGCTTGTTCAATGACGCCATCTTGGCCAAATAAATGGCTCTCATGTTGATCAGGGCTAATCTGTGCACAATTCATCACAACATAATCATGATGCGTATCATCTGCTATTGCGGCATTGGCATTCTCTCCCATGATATGAATTGCACGCGCAACTTCTGCCTTTGCTGAACCTGGTTCTGCTTCTATCAAAACAGGCACGATTTGGGTCGCAAGCCTCGCTAGTAGCTTATAAATATCCTGCATGGCTGAGGATCGCCCCATCAAAGGCGGAAAATCAGCACCAGCATTATCAATTTCATCGTGAAATGGTGCAGCCATCTTGTCAGATGCCAAGGCCTGTTTGGTGACCGCAATTAGCTGCTTTAGCTCAAAAGGTTTAGGCAGATAGTCAATGACACCACGTTGCTGTGATTTCAACGCAGTCAAAAGATTAGCTCTTGCGCTCATCACAATGACTTTCAGATCAGGCTTTCTTGCTTTAAGCCTAGGCAGCATATCAAGTGCATCACCATCAGGAAATCCAACATCAGTTATCAGCAATCCGCCGCGACCTGACATAGATAAATCCCACATTCCTGCAGCTGTGGCTGCGGTATGAACCTGATAGCCTTGACGTGTTAATGCCTGTGCTATCACCAATCTGACAGCCTTATCATCATCAGCCACAATAATAGAGACAGGTTGATTATCTAATTGGCTCATTTGTCAGCCTCTTGATGCAATGGCAAAAGAATTTGAAAATGAGTCCGGCCGGGGTGTGATTCAACGGCGATAATGCCTTGATGATCCGCTATCACAGATGCAACCAAAGCCAATCCCAAACCGCTTCCCTCTGCTTTATCAGAAATAAATGGTTCAAATAAAATATCTTTCAAAGCAGCTGGAATGCCACTTCCCTGATCAATGATATCTATCTGTAAAGGCAGGTATTTTTCACGGCTTTGTGCTGAGGCTGATGTGATGTTCTGCAAGGCATAGGAGGTGGCAATTTCAAGATAACCCTCATCCTTGCTTGCCTCACAGGCATTTTTTAGCAAATTGATAAAGCATTGAATGAGCAATTCCCTATCTGCCATCACAGGCGGTAATGAGGGGTCAAATCGGCGTTCAATTTTCATATGGCGGCCAAATGATGCAGCCGTTACATTAATCGCATGTTGCAACACCTCATGAATATTGACTTCTTCTGCTGCTAATTTACCAGCCCCTGTCATTGTTTCAATACGGGTAAGCAAATTGGCAATGCGGTCAGCTTCGCCAACAATTAATTGGCTTAATTCAGCAGTTTGCTGATCAGCCTCTAGCTCAATAAGCTGGGCAGCCCCCTTGATACCAGCAAGCGGGTTTTTAATCTCATGTGCCAACAGGCTTGTCATTTTGCTCATTGATAACGCAGCACCACGAAATAATGATTGCCCACGCAGCTGGTCGGCAATTTCGCGCTGTTGTAATGAGACAATATAGCCTGACTGATCAGGAAAAGAGGCAATTTGAATATTCACCAGCTTTTTACCAATTTTATGGCTGATAAGCGTAACCTCTTGGTCACCGACAGAACTCAAACCGCCTGCCACACGCCGCAATAACGCAAAAATAGGGCTATCTGATAGGAAAAAATCACCCAAATTTCCCTTTTTCAATAGTGAACGACTGCGCTGAAAGAACCCTTCAGAGGCATAATTCAAATACAGAAATGAAAAATCACTTGCGAGACCGAAAACCGGATAAGGCAGCAAATCAAGCGCCTCTTGTGAATGAACAAAATTATCTGACATTGTCATAATTGTCATTCCTGCTCGCTAGGCCACATCATCAATATCACCATCTTGGCGATGCTCTGCTAGTGCCTGTAACGCCGTATTCTGGCAATTAGCTGCCATCAAGCCAGCGCGTAATGTCGCTGAGTTTGGCAAATAGTCACAATAAGCAGCAAGATGTTTGCGTAGCTGGCGCATACCCCTATCACCTGCTTGCTCTGCCATCAGATGAATATGACGCGCTATCGTATCAAGTTTTGCAGTGATAGTTGGATTGGCTGATACTGGCCTGCCATTCACCTTATCAGCGATTTGTTGTATCAGCCACGGGCGCCCCATTGCCCCCCTGCCAACCAATAAACCAGCAGCTCCAGATTGCTGCAACGCTGTCATAGCATCATCAAGGCTGGTAATATCACCATTGGCACAAACGGGAATCGTAACCGCCGCCACAGTCTCTGATATGCGCTGCCAATCAGCTTCGCCCTTATACATTTGCGTTCTTGTTCTGCCATGAACTGCCAAAAGCTGAATACCTTCACTCTCAGCAATTCTGGCAATGGTTGGGGCATTTTTATGATCATCATCCCAGCCAAGCCGCATTTTCAAAGTCACAGGCAAGCTGACAGCATTCACCACTGCCTTACAAATCGCTGCCACGGCCGCCTCATCTTGCATCAAAGCAGAGCCTGACAGCCTGTTTGTGACTTTTTTCGCAGGGCAACCCATATTGATATCAATAAATTGCGCGCCACGCATCTCAGCTAATCTAGCAGCTTCTGCCATCATCTGCGGATCCCAGCCTGCTATCTGAATAGATAAAGGGGTTTCATCTGTTGCGGCATTTTTGAGCTTTTGCATTTCAATCCAGACATCTTGCAAAAACGCATGCGATGCAATCATCTCAGAGACCACAAGACCGCCGCCCCAATGACGCACAATCTGGCGAAATGGCTTGTCAGTAATGCCAGACATAGGCGCTAAAATAACCTGATGAGGCAATTCTATTGTCCCTATTGTGAGCGGTGGCAAAACCATGCAAACTCTCTTATGATTGGTAAAAATGCTTAAATTTTAGGCAAACTAGCATAAATCAAAATAGAACGCACATAAAATCAGCTTATTTTAATGGCTGCCTTGTTGCTTTCACCTGATAGGACTAAGGGCTATCAATGATGTAGCACAATGCTTCGCTCAGCTAGACAAAGATAGACAACAGGGTGCTAGCTAGGCTAGATAAAAGGCATGTTTTTGCACCCCTGCTATAGGTTTTGAAGTGATACAATCTGAACAGAAAAGCAACACAGGGTCTCACCAGCTAGATGTTATTATTCTGGCAGCTGGGCAAGGCAGGCGCATGGGGGGATTGCGCAAACAATTTGAAATGCTTGATAATAAGCCGCTTTATCAGCATGCCATAGATCAGTTTCGTGCCCACCATGCAACAGCACATATCATCATGGTTGTCCCAGATGATGAGGCCTTGCATCTTGCCAATCATCATGATGATGAGATGATCCATTTTGTAACTGGCGGTGTTGAGCGTCATCATTCCGTCAAAAAAGGCCTTGATGCCTTGCGTTCGCTGCCTGATCAGGCACCTTATATTGCCATCCATGATGCTGCCCGCCCCTTTGTGCCATCTCACATTATTGATAATGCATTGAGGCAGCTTAGCGCTGGCCATCAAGCGGTTATACCCGCTCTGCCTGTTGCTGATACGATTAAAACCATTAGTGCTGACAAGCCTGATAGGGTTGCACAAACCCTTGATAGAAGCAGCCTTATCAGGGTGCAAACACCACAGATATTTACCGCTGATGCCATTCATCATCTTCATGATACTCTTGATGATACGAACACAGCCTATTTAGATGATGCCTGTCTTGCCGAGGCGCAAAATATCGAGGTGGTACATATCACAGGTGATGCTGCCTGTGAAAAAATTACCTGGATTGAAGATTTGGAAAAAGCACGAGGTCAGCATATGACACAAAAAGCCTATCGCACTGCCACTGGTTTTGATGTGCATCGTTTTACATCTGGAACAGGCCCGATCATGATTTGCGGCATCGCTGTGCCACATGACAAAGCACTTGATGCACATTCAGATGGTGATGTCGGTTTGCATGCGCTAACAGATGCCCTATTGGGGACGATTTGTGATGGTGATATTGGCTCTCATTTCCCGCCAAGTGATGAAAAATGGCGCGATGCCTCATCTGATCAATTTGTTCGTCATGCGGTTGCTCTTATCACAGATAAGGGCGCCGCTGTAACGCATGTTGATATCACATTATTATGTGAACGCCCGAAAATTGGGCCCCATCGTGATGCTATGCGTTCCATGATAGCTGATTTATGCAATTTGCAAATCACCGCTGTTTCTGTGAAAGCGACGACCACAGAACAGCTTGGCTTTACTGGCAGAGGCGAAGGCATTGCTGCACAGGCAGCTGCGACGATAAGCTATCCTGAAGGGGCATTATAATGAAACAATTAGCTTGTTTTATCGCAACATTAGGGCCGATTGGCACAAAACTGCCAGCACCTGGCACATGGGGGTCACTTTTTGCCCTTATCACAGGTTATTTTTTACTATCCCATAGCTGGCTTTTGCTTGCTTTCGCAACCATGCTGGCACTGATTGCCGGCTTATGGTCTGCTGGCATTTATGAGAGCGTGACGCTGAAAAAGGACGCATCAGAGGTTATTATTGATGAGGTTGCAGGGCAATGGTCTGTATTGCTTGTTGCCCCTATCACCATAGAAGGGTTTATTATCGCTTTCTTGCTATTCCGCTTTTTTGATATCACCAAGCCTTTTCCGGTTAATAAGGCTGAACAAATACCAGGGGCGATAGGTGTTATGGCTGATGATATTGTGGCAGGCGGCCTTGCTGGCATGGGTATTTTGGCATTGCTATTAAGTGGCTGGCTGCCCTTATCATGACAGAAAAGTTAGCATCAAAACTGATCACCAAAGCGCGTCAGGCTGATATTGGCATCACCACAGCTGAAAGCTGCACAGGTGGGCTAATTATGGGAGCTTTAACAGCAATATCTGGCTCATCAGCAGTCATAGATAGCGGTTTTGTGACCTATTCCAATCAGGCAAAGCAAGATTTAATAGGCGTATCACCATCAACTTTGGACATTTATGGCGCTGTATCAGCAGAAACAGCCTTTGAGATGGTAACAGGTGCCGCAAATGCGCAATTACGCCCCTCTGCTGCTATCGCTGTCACTGGCATTGCTGGTCCATCTGGTGGGTCTGCTGAAAAGCCTGTTGGCCTTGTCTATATTGGCACAAAGCTGCCAGCACAAGACGCCCTTGTAAAACGCTATCAATTTGATGGTGACAGGCAATCAGTTAGAGACCAGACGGTATTATCAGCACTAGAACAGCTTCTTAGCCAGTTTGACTAAGTGCATTGTGATACAGCTCGTCAGCACGGCTTTCAAAAGCACGAACCATACGCTTTACCGCCTCAGTAAATAAGCTTTCAATCACAGTCTGCAAGATGCGTGAATTAAATTCAAAATCAACATCAAAGACAATTTCGCATCCCTCAGGATGTTCCAAAAATTCCCATTTATTATACAGATATTTAAAAGGCCCTTCAGCATATTCAACCTCGATAACCATGGCTTGTCTGTCAAGGCGCACATGAGAGGTAAAACGTTCTTTGAACATCTGAAAGCCGATAATCAAATCAGCGACTAATTCGGTATCTGTTTGCGTGCGAATACGCGCTGCCAAACACCATGGCAAAAATTCAGGATAGCGACGTACATCAGCTACTAAGTCAAATAGCTGTTCTGGCTTATGCGCTATCAGGCGTCTTTCTGCATGTTTTGTCATTAGCTGGTCTTATTCCCTGCCATTGATGAAGCTGTCATAGCGAGTTGCTTGTCTCTGGCGTTGCGCAAAGCCGCAAAATCAGCATCTGCATGATAGGATGATCTGGTCAATGGTGTCGATGACATCATTAAAAATCCTTTTGCCTGACCTTGCTCTGCATAAGACCCAAATTGTTCAGGTGTAACAAAGCGATCAACAGCTGCATGTTTTGGTGTTGGCTGTAAATACTGGCCTATTGTCATAAAATCAACATCAGCAGAGCGTAAATCATCCATCACTTGGCTCACCTCA
This sequence comes from Puniceispirillaceae bacterium (SeqCode), assembly GCA_049890115.1. GTDB lineage: Bacteria > Pseudomonadota > Alphaproteobacteria > Puniceispirillales > Puniceispirillaceae > UBA685. Next base: position 72,276 of record JBMHCC010000009.1, read on the forward strand.
CCATCATCTTCACCAAGACCAACCATAATACCTGATTTGGTAAAAATAGACGGGTCGAGGCGTTTGACATCTGCTAGGACTGAAAGTGAGTGAAAATAACGCGCGCCTGGACGAATAGACGGATATAGCCGCGGCACAGTTTCCATATTATGATTGAACACATCAGGGCGGGCTTCTACTACGATTTCAACAGCCCCTTCTTTGCGCAGAAAATCAGGTGTTAAGATTTCTATGGTTGTGGTTGGTGATGCAGCTCTGATAGCTGTGATGGTTTCGGCAAAATGCGTGGCACCGCCATCATCAAGATCATCACGATCAACAGAGGTGATAACCACATGAGCAAGCCCTAAAGTGGCAACAGCTTTTGCGACATTTTCAGGTTCATGAGGGTCAAGCAAATCAGGCTTACCAGTGGCAACATTGCAAAATGCGCAAGCTCTGGTGCAAACAGACCCTAAAATCATCATGGTGGCGTGTTTTTGCGCCCAACATTCACCGATATTCGGGCAGGCAGCTTCTTCACATACTGTTACCAGATTCAAATCACGCATCAGCTCTCTTGTTTCGGCAAAAGCATCTGATGTGGGTGCTTTAACACGCAACCAGTCTGGGCGTTTTGGCTGTGGCCTATCTGGATTGCGGCGTTTTTCTGGATGACGCGCTGCGCCTGTCTTTACATTCGGAGATGGCATAACCCCTATCCCTTCTTATTTGACACCAAACCAGCTAACACCAGCTTTTATCACTATCCCGATGCCCCTAGAAATGGATCGCTCTATCATAGGCGTCAAGAACAGATTCATGCATCGCTTCTGATAATGTTGGATGCGGGAAGATGGTATGCATCAACTCTGCTTCTGTTGTCTCTAACGTTCTCGCAATCGCATAGCCTTGAATCAGCTCTGTTACTTCTGGGCCTATCATATGCGCACCAAGCAATTCACCTGTTTTTGCATCAAATATCGTCTTGATAAGACCTTCATCATCACCAAGTGCAATCGCTTTACCATTGGCAAGAAACGGGAAACGCCCGACCTTAATTTGATGCCCAGCCTTCTTTGCAGCCTCTTCGCTCAATCCAACTGATGCTACTTGCGGGCGGCAATAGGTGCAGCCTGGCACGCTATTATCAGCGATTGGATGCACATCTTTTTTGCCTGCAATTTTCTCAACACAGATGATGCCTTCGTGACTTGCTTTATGCGCCAACCATGGTGCACCTGTGATATCGCCGATCGCATAAATGCCAGCCTCGCCAGTGGCACCATAGCCATCTGTGACAATATGTCCTCTGTCTAAGGTGACTTTCAGACCCTCTAGACCCAGATTTTCAGAATTACCAATGATGCCGATTGCCATAATCACTCTTTCAGCTTCAATGGTCTGCGGTTTGCCGCCAACCTCGATTGTGGCTTTGACAAGGGTCTTTTGTTTTTCCAGCTTTTGCAGCTTGGCAGAGGTCAAAATTTTCATGCCTCTTTTTTCAAATGCTTTATGAGCCATTGCTGAGATTTCGCTATCTTCAGCGTTCAGAATACGATCTAACGCCTCAACAACTGTGACTTCAACACCCATATCACGGTAGAAGCTGGCAAATTCGATACCAATCGCGCCAGAACCAACGACGATTAACGATTTTGGCATTGTCTCAGGCACCATCGCATCACGATATGTCACAATTTGTTTGCCATCTGCTTCCATGCCTGGAATCTGTCTAGCTCTAGCACCTGTTGCGATAATGACATGGCTTGCTGTAACTTGAGTTTCTGTTTTACCAGCAATCGTCACAACACGCTTTTCACCTGATTTTTTACCAATTTTGGCAGTGCCTTCAATCACAGTCACCTTGTTTTTCTTGAGCAGATGCGCGACACCGCCAGAAAGCCTCTTTGCGACATTGCGAGAGCGTTCCACCACTTTGGGAAGGTTAATCTTCACCTCACCACTAAGCTCAATGCCATAATCTGCCAGATGCTCAATATTATGGCGCAATTCAGCTGCACGCAGCAAAGCCTTGGTTGGAATACAGCCCCAATTCAGGCAAATACCACCAAGATTTTCACGTTCAATAACAGCTGCTTTCATGCCAAGCTGCGCCGCTCTGATAGCTGCAACATAGCCGCCAGGTCCACCACCTATGACAACAACATCAAAATCCTGAGCTTTGCCAACCACTTTATTTTCAGTCATGTCTTTGTTCCTACGACTAGAGAAGCATTGCCACAGGGTTTTCAATCAACCCTTTAAAGACTTGCATCCATTGTGCGCCAAGTGCGCCATCAACTACCCTGTGATCAGCTGACAAGGTCACACTCATCACAGTGGCAATGGCAAGCTCACCATTTTTAACCACAGGGCGCTGTTCACCTGCCCCAACTGCCAAAATCGCACCTTGTGGCGGATTAATCACAGCAGCAAATTCACGAATGCCAAACATGCCTAGATTGGAAATCGTAAAGCTACCACCAGCATAGGCTTCTGGCGGCAAAGAGCCATCTCGTGCCTGCCCTGCCAGCTGTTTTGATTGGGCCGCTATTTCAGCCATACCTTTATGTTGCACCTGCTTGATAACAGGTGTGACAAGCCCGCCTTCTATGGCAACAGCGATACAAATATCGGCATTAGCAAAATAGCGGCAACCATCAGCTTCATAAGAGCCATTCACATCAGGCACTTGCATCAAAGCCTGAGCAGCAGCGCGAACAACCATATCATTAACAGAGATTTTAACACCATCTGGCGCCATCTCATTCATTGTCTTTCTGGCAGCGAGCAAAGCATCAATTTCACAATCGACAGTTAGATAAAAATGAGGCGCATTTTGCTTTGATTCTGTCAGGCGTGTTGCGATTGTACGACGCATAGCGCTATGAGGCACAAAACGGCTCTCTGCTGCATAGTATGAAGATGATGGCGCAGCTTGTGCCTGATTAGCACCAGCCTGTGCTGTCATGGATTGTGGCTGACTTAACGCCAATTCAATATCAGCTTTGATAATGCGGCCATTTGGACCTGAGCCTGTAATGCCATCTAGCGGTAAATCATTCTGGGCAGCGATACGACGTGCCAGAGGGCTTGCAAATAATCTTGCCCCCTTAGCTTGTGACGGCGCGATTTGCGGGGCTTGTGAGGCCTGAACTGCCGGTGCTGATGATACAGAAGAGGCAGCTGGTGCTGCTTGTTCTGGTGCAGGTGCCGGCGTAGATGGCGCAGATGGCGCAGATGGCGCATCTGTTAGGCTAAGAGAGGCAGGATCTTCACCATCTTCAGCCAATACCGCAATCACATCATTTACCGCTACATTTTCAGTACCAGCTGGCACAGCGATAATCGCGACAATACCATCATCAATGGCTTCGACTTCCATTGTGGCTTTATCTGTTTCAATCTCGGCAATCACATCACCAGAGCGCACCTCATCACCTTCACTGACAAGCCAGCGCGCCAATGTGCCATCTGTCATGGTTGGTGACAGGGCTGGCATTTTAATTTCGATTGACATGCTAGCGCCCTCCTTCACGGTAACAGGCTTTGTGAACCGCACTCAGAATATCGTCAATTTGCGGTAGCGCCAGTTTTTCAAGATTAGCCGCATAAGGCATTGGTACATCTTTACCTGTCACACGCTCTATCGGCGCATCCAGATAATCAAAACAATGTTCCATAATTTGCATTGCAATCTCAGAGCTGACCCCTGCAAATGGGAAGCCTTCCTCAGTACAGACAAGATGATTTGTCTTCTGAACAGATTGTGCGATTGTATCCACATCAAGAGGGCGAATAGTCCGCAAATCAATCACCTCAGCTGAGATACCTTGCTCTGCCAGCTTTTCCGCTGCTTCTAGTGCACGCCCCACCATGATGGAAAAGGCTGTGATAGTGACATCACTACCTTCACGCACGATTTTTGCTTTACCAATCGGCACCGTCCAATCATCGTGATCTGGCACTTCAAATGACTGGCCATACATCACTTCATTTTCAAGGAAAACAACAGGGTTTGGATTTCTGATAGCTGACTTTAATAGGCCCTTTGCATCAGCAGCTGACCATGGTGATACCACCTTCAAGCCTGGGCAATGGGCATACCAGCTAGCATAGCATTGTGAATGCTGAGCAGCCACGCGGCTTGCCGCACCATTTGGCCCTCTAAAGACAATCGGACAGCCCATCTGACCACCTGACATATAGAGTGTCTTAGCAGCTGAATTGATAATATGGTCAATCGCCTGCATCGAGAAATTAAAGGTCATAAATTCGATGATAGGACGCAAATCACCAAATGCAGCACCAACACCAAGACCAGCAAAACCATGTTCTGTAATCGGTGTATCAATCACTCTTTTTTCAGAGAATTCATCTAGCAAACCTTGCGTAACCTTATAGGCACCCTGATATTCTGCGACTTCCTCGCCCATGACAAAAATACGCTCATCACTGCGCATTTCCTCTGCCATAGCATCACGCAAGGCTTCACGAACGGTCATGGTTGTGGTTGGCCCATCCCAGTCTAATTCTGCCTGAGGGGCTGCGGTAACAGGTGCTATGACAGGCGTTGCCGCAACAGGGGCGGTTACTGCTTCGGCAATGGTGACGCTTTCAACTGGCGCTGCAGGTGGCAAATCATCAATCGCCTCCCCATCCTCAGCAAGTCGTGCGATAACTGTGCCAACAGCGACATTATCACTGCCTTCAGCTACAGAAATCTGCGCCACTACACCTTCATCAACAGCTTCGACTTCCATCGTTGCTTTATCAGTTTCAATCTCGGCAATCACGTCACCTGAGCGCACCTCATCACCTTCGCTAACAAGCCAACGTGATAAACGGCCTTCTGTCATTGTTGGCGACAGTGCCGGCATTTTAATTTCAATAGACATTATAAAATCCTCTTGCTCTGTCCTAGCGCGTTAGGCTGTTTCAACCAGAATATCAGTGTAAAGCTCACCTTCAGCTGGCAGAGGCGAGGTCAACGCAAAATCAGTTGCCTCAGTCACTTCCTGCTTGATGGTCTTATCAATCTCTTTTAACGCAGCTTCATCCAAGCCTTCACGCACAAGCAAATCTCTTAGCTGGTCAATTGGATCATGCTGTTTGCGCATGGAATCAACTTCTTCTCTGGTGCGGTATTTCGCAGGATCAGACATAGAATGACCACGATAGCGATAGGTTTTCATCTCAAGGATATAAGGACCCTTGCCAGAGCGGCAATGCGCCAAAGCTATCTCACCAGCTTTGCGAACAGCCAGAACATCCATGCCATCTACCTGCATGCCTGGAATGCCATAGGCTTTACCTCTATCACATAAATCTTGGCCAGCAGCAGCTCTTGTGACAGCTGTCCCCATGCCATATTGGTTATTTTCAATCACGAAAATGACAGGCAAATCCCATAAAGCAGCCATGTTGAATGTCTCATAAACCTGACCTTGGTTAACAGCACCATCACCCAAATAGGCCATATTAACCTTGCCATCACCTTTATATTTGTGGGCAAAAGCCAGACCGGCGCCAATTGGCACCTGTGCTGCTACAATACCGTGACCGCCATAAAAATTCTTTTCACGGCTGAACATGTGCATAGAGCCGCCCTTGCCTTTGGAATAGCCGCCTTCACGACCTGTCAGCTCTGCCATCACGCCGCCAGTATCCATACCGCAAGCTAGCATATGACCATGATCACGATAGGAGGTCACAACAGAATCGCCCTCTTCAGCAACAGATTGCAAGCCAACCACAACAGCTTCCTGACCGATATAAAGGTGACAGAAGCCACCAATTTCACCCATGCCATAAAGCTGACCTGCCTTTTCCTCAAAGCGCCTGATTTTCAACATATCTGTATAAAGAGATGTCAAAACCTCTGTTGATGGCAGCTCATTAGCTAAGGTTTTTGGCGGACGCCCGCGTTTTTTTGATTGCGATGACGCATTTGTGGATGTTTTTGCCATTGCCTGTTCCTGTCACTTCAAAATTTAACGAAGGGTTCCCCCCCAGAAATAACAGAATGTCTGGCAAAGATATTTTTTGCAATATTTTTATTATATTGATTTTATTAAGTTTTTTATATTTAAACTGAAATTTGGTTAATACAGATTTAAACTAAAATTTCAATTTTGGGATATCAATTGTAATAATGACATCATCTGTATCATAAAGTCCCAATTCGGCACGCGCTGTCTCTGCCAATATATCACTATCAACCTGTCCTGAGCGCATTAAGGCAATGCGATGTTCAAGAAAGCGGTTTTGTTTTTGTAATAATGATAATTCTTCACGCGCCAAAATGATTTGCCTGTCAAGCGCTTCTCTTGCGACAAGACCGCGTTCACCTGCAACCGTATGAAATCCGAAAAATAAGGTAATTACCCCGACGGTTAAAACACCCGATAAATAGGGCAATCCATTTAATGCAGATTTCGCCATAAGACAGCCACCTTTTCAGCAATAGGTTGTAAGGTGCTATCATTGAATCAAAACCGATTCGCAGCGTCAAGTCTATTTCGTGCGAATCGGCAGTTTTATTGTTATTTTGCTAAATATTTAGCTAATTTTAGCGTAAAATACTGTGCCCGCCATAGGTTGCTGAACGGCCAAGCTCTTCTTCAATGCGCAGTAATTGATTGTATTTTGCCAGCCTATCAGAGCGTGATAAAGCACCTGTCTTTATCTGGCCTGCATTGGTTGCCACAGCCAGATCAGCGATAAAGCTATCTTCTGTTTCACCAGAGCGATGCGAGATAATCACGCCAAATCCAGCTTTTTGCGCCATTGTGATAGCCTGCATGGTTTCTGTCAGCGTGCCAATCTGGTTCACTTTAATCAAAATGGCATTACCAGCAGCCTCTTCAATGCCTCTGGCAAGGCGCTCAGGGTTCGTGACATAAAGGTCATCACCCACAATCTGTACATTATCGCCTGTTTTCGCTGTTAATGCGGCGAACCCTGCCCAATCATCTTCATCAAGCGGGTCTTCGATAGAGCGGATAGGGTATTTTTGGCATAATTGTGCCCACATATCCTGCATTTCATCAGATGATAGAGAGCGTCCCTCACCTGCCAAATGATAAGCGCCATCTTTGTAAAACTCAGTGGCAGCAGCATCAACGGCAATCACAATATCATCACCTAATTTGTAATTTTTAGCTTCGACTGCTTTTGCCACAAATGATAGCGCCTCATCTGTGCTATTAATTGCTGGCGCAAAACCACCTTCATCACCAACGGCGGTCGCAAGGCCAGCGTCAGATAATAATGATTTCAGCTGATGGAAAATCTCTGTTCCCATGCGTAGCCCGTCCTGGAAGGTATCAGCACCAACTGGCATGATCATAAATTCTTGAATATCAAGCGCATTATCAGCATGTGCCCCGCCATTTAAGATATTCATCATTGGCACAGGCAGCTGGTGAGCATGAATACCACCAAGATACCGCCAAAGTGGCAAATCACAGCTATCAGCAGCGGCTCTAGCTGTTGCCAGGCTAACGCCCAAAATCGCATTTGCACCAAGTCGCCCTTTATTTGCAGTGCCATCAAGCGTTATCAGATCGCTATCAAGGCCATCTTGATCAAAGGCATCACAGCCAACAAGCGCATCAAAAATTTCGGTATTCACCGCTTCAACAGCATCCAGAACACCTTTGCCATTATAGACAGATTTATCGCCATCACGGCGCTCAACAGCCTCATAGGCACCTGTTGAGGCACCTGAAGGCACTGCTGCGCGCCCCATAGCGCCATCTTCAAGCACAACATCAACTTCAATCGTTGGATTGCCACGTGAATCAAGGATTTGCCTTGCGTGAATATCAAAGATAACAGACATGTTTTAGCTCCTGACAGTAAGGATTAGCCGCTATGGGCTGCTTTTGCGATGGAAGATAATGATAGAAGTAACTCTGGTAATTCTGCCAATGGCACCATATTGGGACCATCAGATGGCGCATTATCAGGATCTTCATGTGTTTCAATAAATAAGCCAGAGACGCCCACCGCCACAGCAGCACGCGCTAGAACTGGTACAAATTCGCGCTGCCCACCAGATGCACCGCCGAGCCCGCCAGGCTGTTGGACAGAATGTGTGGCATCAAAAATCACAGGATAGCCTGTTTGTGCCATTTGCGGCAAGCTGCGCATATCAGACACAAGCGTATTATAGCCAAAAGATGTGCCACGCTCTGTTAGTAAAATACGCTCATTGCCCGCAGATGAAATCTTCGCCGCAACATGTTGCATATCCCAAGGGGCAAGAAACTGGCCTTTTTTGACATTAATGACAGCCCCTGTTTTGGCAGCAGCACTCAACAAGTCAGTCTGGCGACATAAAAAAGCAGGGATTTGCAGAATATCAACAATTTCTGCAACAGGGGCACATTGCGCCTCATTATGAATATCGGTCAGCACAGGACAACCAAATTCAGCTTTTACCTTTGCTAGAATTTCAAGCCCCTCATCAAGACCAACACCGCGTTTCGCAGAAGCAGATGTACGATTAGCCTTATCAAAGGATGATTTATAGATAAATCCCATATCAGCTTTACTAGCTGCTTTTTGAATGGCCTCAGCGCAATGCAGAGCATGGTCAAGGCCTTCAATCTGGCAAGGACCTGCAATCAGTGCAAGATGATCGTTAGCACCGATGGATAGATTACCAACTTCAACAGGTTTCATACCTAACCTCTTCATTTTCGCATGATGGCGAATAACATTTAGCCAACGATAATTTTATACCAAACGCGAGCGTTCTTTGGCAGCATTAATAAAGCCTGAAAATAACGGATGTGGCTCAAAAGGTCGTGATTTCAGCTCTGGATGAAACTGAACCGCAATAAAAAACGGATGATCAGGACGTTCGACAATTTCAGGCAGCCTGCCATCTGGCGATAATCCAGACATCACAAGACCAGCTTGTGCCAATTTATCACGATAGCCAACATTTACCTCATAACGATGACGATGCCGCTCTGAAATGGCACTCTTACCATAGGTACGCTCTGCTAGACTGCCTTCTTCAAGAACACAATCATAAGCACCAAGGCGCATTGTTCCGCCCAAATCATCATCTTCATGGCGTGTCTGCAGCTCATTGCCGACATTCCATTCTGTCATCAGCCCCACAATCGGGTCTGTGGTGTCACCAAATTCAGTAGAGCTAGCCTCTGGCATATTTGCTAAATGGCGTGCTGTTTCCAAGACAGCCATCTGCATGCCAAAACAAATGCCAAGATATGGCACATTTTTTTCACGCGCAAATTGAATAGCTTTAATTTTGCCAGCAGAGCCACGCTCACCAAAGCCGCCTGGAACCAAAATCGCATCAGATGATGCCAGATAGTCAGCAATCACGGCCTCATCATCTGTTTCAAGCAACTCAGAATCAAGCCATTGCAATTTGACCTTTTGCCGATTTGCGATACCACCATGTGTCAATGCTTCTGTCAGTGACTTATAGGAATCTTGTAATGAGACATATTTACCGACAATAGTGACGGTAACCTCACCTTCAGGATGGTTAATCGCATGATTAATATCATCCCACCGGCGCAAATCAGGTGCCTTATCCTCAAGGCCAAAATGCTGACATACTTGCGAATCAAGGCCTTGCTTATGATAAGCAAGTGGCACTTCATAGATATTTGAAACATCATGCGCCAAAATAACAGCATCTTCACGCACATTACAGAACAGACCAATCTTGCCACGTTGCTCGTCAGGCATATCATATTCTGTACGACACATCAGGATATCAGGCTGAATACCAACTGATTGCAATTCTTTGACAGAATGCTGTGTTGGCTTTGTCTTTAACTCGCCTGCAGCTTTAATATAAGGCAGTAATGTTACATGAATAAAACAGCTCTGCGCACGGCCAAGCTCATTACCAAGCTGGCGAATAGCCTCCAGAAATGGCAATGATTCAATATCGCCGACAGTGCCGCCAATTTCGCATAAAACAAAATCTTCACCATCTAGATTTGATTTAACGAATGTCTTAATCGCATCAGTAACATGAGGGATAACCTGAATAGTGGCACCCAGATAATCGCCGCGACGTTCTTTGGCAAGCACATCAGAATAAATACGGCCCGTTGTCACATTATCTGTGCGTCTATTCTCAACACCGGTAAAACGCTCATAGTGACCTAGATCAAGGTCTGTTTCAGCACCATCATCTGTAACAAAGACCTCACCATGCTGTGTTGGTGACATTGTGCCAGGGTCAACATTGAGATAGGGATCTAACTTGCGCAATCGGACAGAATAGCCACGCGCCTGTAATAAGGCTGCCAATGCAGCAGAACCAAGACCTTTTCCTAGCGATGATACAACACCGCCTGTAATAAAGATAAAACGGGTCACCGGCACCGCTCCCTTAAAGTGAAGTCGATGTCTGAGTGCCGCTTTTTTTGCATGGGTTTACTGTCCTGTAGGAACGGCTGGCGCCGATGGCGTGCTTTCAGCTGGCTGTGCTGGCGCAGAATTCAGAACTTCATCAACGATTGATGTCTGTTGTGTGCCAGCCCCTGCTAGGATACCAAGGCCGATTGAGGTCAAAAAGAAACAAGCAGCCAAGATAGCTGTTGCTCTTGTCAAAAGATTAGCTGTGCCTCTGGCTGTCATGAAGCCGCCGCCACCGCCGCCGCCGCCAATACCAAGGCCGCCACCTTCATTGCGCTGAAGCAGAACAAGTCCAACAAGCGCCAAGGCAATTAATGTATGTATGGTTAACAGAACGGTCTGCATAATCTTTGAACCTCATAAATCTTGGCCATTGTTCTAGCCGATCTAATAGGCTTGGGACAAGTAAAAAATAACAGCCCCCTAGCCAATTTCTAAAGCTGATTTATGAATGGACGTCATTTGCTCTTGTAACAGGCTTGCACCGCCAATCAGAGCGCCATCCACATTATCAAGCGCCAGAATTTGGCTTGCATTATCTGCTTTAACAGAACCACCATATAAAATTGGTGGCTTTTGTGACGCCTTCAGATTATCGGCGATAAAATCGATAATGATTTGGTGCATGTCAGAAATATCAGCAAGGCTTGCCACTTGCCCAGTACCAATGGCCCAGACAGGCTCATAGGCAATGACAATACTATCCCAATTTTGATTCTGGTTTAGCCCATCTTGTAATTGCTGACAGATAACATCAGCTGCTGTACCTGCTTGTCTTTGTGCCAAAGTCTCACCAACACAAAGAATGACATTCATATCGGCGCCTTGTGCTAATGCCAACTGGGCTGCAATCTGTGCATCAGTTTCATGATGATATTGGCGTCTTTCTGAATGGCCTGCCAGCATCCATTTTGCGCCTAATGAGGCAAACATAGGTGCGCTAATATCACCTGTATGGGCGCCTTTTTCTAGATGATGACCTGATTGACCACCCCAGCCTAGCTGCGAATCTGAAGCCGCATCTGAGATGATGCCAGCGTAAAGTGCAGGTGCAAATACAAGCACGTCACAATGATGGCCAGATGATTTTATCGCCAGGTCAGCATAAAAAGCTGCCAAGTCACGCGCCTCATCGGCTGTTAAATTCATCTTCCAGTTCGCCGCTATTATCATAATAAATCCTTATTATTTTCACAAAATTGCGCACCGGCAGCATCGTATCATGAAATTTTTGAAGTTTATACCCACCTTTGCCATTGAAAAAGCCAAGATTAGGCCTGTATAATGTGGTCTGTTTTTAAAAGCTGGCCTGATTACAGGGTCTGATAGAAGAGAGTTTAGTCATGTTACAATCCATGCGCGAGGGTGCGAAATCCCCTATCATGAAAGCCTTCCTGATTTTTCTAGCAGGTGGCTTTGCAATTTGGGGCATCGGTGATGTGACCTCTGGTGCTTTTGGCGGTGATAAAGCTGTCAAAGCTGGCGACCATTCTGTTTCAACACAACAGGCTGCGATTGAATTTGACAGAGCGCGCCGCAATTTGGGTGCTGGCGCCTCTATTGGTGAAGCATTGCAAACACCCTTGCTTGATGAGGTCATGGGCTCATTAGCACGCAAAGTGTTATTTACCGCTGAAGCAGAACGCCTTGGCCTGACAGTAACACGCCAGATGCAAACAGATGCCATTCGCCAAGAACGTGCTTTTCAAGATGAATTTGGTGAATTTGCCGAAGGCCGCTTTTTGCAGACATTGGGCCAGATGGGGATGTCAGAACAAGATTATCTGATGCGCCTTACTGAAACATTAGAACGTGACCAGATTTTACGGTCTGTCGCAGCAACCGCTTTTTATCCCACTCACGCCTCAAGAGCGCTAGCTGCTTATCAGCTTGAAGAACGCACAATATCCCATCGTGGCTTCCCCGTAACGCCAGATGATATTGGCACACCATCTGAAGGCGCGCTTGCCAGCTGGTATAACATTAATTCAGCTAGCTATGATGCACCTTTATTACGCCGTTTTGATGCGATTATTCTTGATCCAGCGATGTTGGAAGCTGAAATAACCATTGAAGATGACGCTATCGAAGCTGCTTTTGATTTGCGCCGTGATGAGTTTATCACACCAGAGAGACGCAGCTTGCAGCAAATGGTCTTTGAAACAAATGACGAAGCCAAAGCTGCTTTTGATGAAGTTGCATCTGGTGCTGATTTTGCAACAGTGGCAAGTGAGCTTTTGAACTGGACACAAGATGATATTTCACTTGGCACATTGAGCGCAGATGCGCTTGACGCCGCTCTGGCAGAAGCTGCTTTTGGGGCTGCCAAAGGTGATGTTGTTGGGCCTGTTGAAAGCGTATTTGGCTATCATGTTCTTCAGGTTAATGATGTCATTGCCGGCAGCGAAGCAACCTTGGCAGATGTGAAAGACCGCTTGATTGCCACGCTAAAAGCAGAGCAAGCCATTGATCTGGTTTATGAGCGTGCCAACGAGCTAGAAGATATTCTTGGCGGCGGTGCTAGCTTGCAAGAAGCGGCATCTGCGATTAATGTTGCGGTAACAGCGATTGAACCGATTGATGCAAATGGATTTACCATTGATGGCACAGAGCCAGCGAGTGCAATCGCGTCTGACAGCAATTTCCTATCGATTGGTTGGGAACTTGATGTGGATGAAATCTCTGTTCTGGCAGAAACAGGCGAAGCAACCTTTTTTGTCAGCCAGCCTGTTGCTGAAACAGAGCCTGCCCCTCGCGCATTAGCTGATGTCAAAGAGCGTGCTATTACAGATTTCAAACGCGAAAAAGCTGTTTTAGCAGCTGTTGAAGCAGCAACAAATGCCATGAAGGATAGTAATGCGCTGGCCGATGTGGATAGTGTGACTGTCAAACGCTCTGCGATTGGGTTTGATCATCCAGCAGCTGGTCTTATCACTAGCCAAGCCTTTGATATTGCGCAAGGTGACCTTGCTATTATCGAAACAGGTGATGAAGCTGTTCTGATTAAAACTGATGCCATCTTGCCAGCTACTGCTGATGAGGTGAACCAATTAGCAGAACAATTATCTGTCTCATTGGCACGTACGGTTCAGACTGACTGGACAGCCGCATTAGCTTTGACCTTATCTGAAGATTTTGATCTGACAATGAATGACGAGGCTGTGCGCCTGTTATTGGTTGGAGCAGCACGTTAAGGATAGCTATCATGGCTGATGAAAATGGCGTGATCTATGCTCATAATGACAGAGCGACATGCACCCAGAATCTAGCGGCAGGTCGCAACCAGATAATCTTTAAAAGCTTTGTTTCTGATACTGAAACAGCGGTTGGCGCTATGATGAAATTAGCGCGTAACGAGCCCTATGCTTGTTTATTGGAATCAGTGGAAGGCGGCGAAGTACGTGGTCGCTTTTCAGTGATAGCCATTGCACCTGATTGTATTTGGCGCTCTGATGGCATGAGCGTTGAGATAAATCGCAATCCTAGCGATGATCCTGATGGTTTTACCAGTGTTGATGAGACGCCGCTTGCCTCATTACGCGCCTTAATAGCAGAAGGTGCGATGGAGAGCACTACGCCTCTGCCACCTATGGCAGCTGGCCTGTTTGGGTATTTTGGCTATGATATGATACGTCATTCTGAGGCTATCCCAGACAACAATAACAAGCCATTTGACAGCCATGATTCGGTCTTTATGCGCCCTTCTGTCGTCGCTATTTTTGACAGGTTGAAAGATACCGTCATCCTGGCAACACAAATCCGCGCTGCTGAAGCTGGAGACGGTGATAGCGCTTTTGATGCCGCCTTGGCAAAGCTGGATAATGCGCGGGCAAGATTAGATGATGCATTACCACCGACACCAGCAGGCGAAGCAGGCTATCAAGATGTTGAACCAGCCCGAAATCTTCAACCTGACCAGTATAAATCAATGGTTCGCAAAGCCAAAGATTACATTGCAAAGGGTGATATTTTTCAGGTTGTATTATCGCAACGCTTTTCGATCCCTTTTAAGTTGCCGCCAATTTCACTTTATCGGTCTTTGCGCCGGTTAAACCCCTCACCCTTTTTATTCTATTTCACTCTCAATGATGTTGCGATTGTTGGCTCAAGTCCTGAAATTTTGGTGCGATTACGTGATGGCGAGGTAACAGTGCGCCCAATCGCTGGCACACGCAAAAGAGGCGCAACAGAAGAAGAAGATAAAGCGAATGCCGAAGATTTGCTCAGCGATGTGAAAGAGCGTGCTGAACATCTGATGTTGCTTGATTTAGGGCGCAATGATGTCGGACGTGTCTCACAGCCTGGCACAGTGCGTGTGATATCTGATTATGTAATCGAATATTACAGCCATGTGATGCATATTGCCTCAGAAGTGCGCGGTCAAATCCGTGAAGGTTTTGATGCGATTGATGCGATGCTTGCTGGCTTTCCAGCTGGCACCGTGTCAGGTTCACCAAAAATCAGAGCGATGGAAATCATTGATGAATTAGAAGCTGATAAACGCGGTATTTATGCAGGTGCCATAGGCTATATCGGCGTGAGCGGTGATCTTGATACCTGTATTGCGTTGCGCACAGCCATTGTCAAAGATGAGATGATGCATGTACAAGCTGGTGCTGGCATTGTTTATGACAGTTTGGAACAAAATGAGCAGGAAGAATGCGAGAACAAAGCAAAAGCCCTGTTAAGAGCAGCGAATGATGCGCTTCGTTTCGGTCATTAAATCAGGGCAATTTAAGCTTTTTTCTGTCTGTTTGGCAGGGTTATTATCTATTAATGCAGCACAGGGCGAGATTATCATCGAAGAACTTGGCCAACAAAGCGCCATGGCCGAGCAAGGTAGCATCTGTGCTAGCTTTGCCACCTTGATGGAAAATCAGGGTTTGCTGAATGACGATCTTGGCATCCTATGGACTGAAAGACGGAAATTTGCCGGTGCTGTGGTAAGACGGGCTGTTGAAATGGCTGGCAACGCCCCTCCTTCTGCTGATGAAATTGATGCCGTGATTAATGATTATCGTGAATGGATGCTGCTGAATCTAACGAGTGGCGATGCTGAAAATAGCCTTGATGCCTATCAGACAGATTTACAAAATCTTATTCGCACAAATTGCCTTAGCTTGTTTGAACAGGCTGATAAGGCTATTTTGCGGCGGTTTCCAGACTTGGATTATCTTATCGCAGGGCTAACAACTGGCGGCAGTGCCAATAAGGCAAAACAGGCAGAAGCCTTACTTCGTAAAAATATCGAATTAAACAAAGAAGTAAAAGAGCTGCGGGCAGCCTTGGCTGTTTCTGAGGCAAAAACAACCCAAAACATAAGCCGAGAAACAACCCAAGAAACAACACAAGAAACACCCCTGCCATCACCGCCGAAAAAACGTCCTGTGCGAGAGACAAAAACAGCAAATACATCATTAGCTGATGCATCAAATGTCCCACCACAATCAGACCAGACCCAATCACATAATCAGCAGCAGCAGCCACCTGCCAAAGCATCAACAAATAATACCAAAAATGAAGCTGGCAATAACGCTGAAAATAACCCTAAAAATAACAAGGTATTTTTTGCACAGCTTGGCTCTTTTTCGACCAAATCAGCTGCCGACCAAGCTGCTAATGAGTTTCGTCAATCATTTCCTGATTTATTTAACACCATTACCCTATCAGTGAATGCCCACCAATTTGCATCTGGCAAAACATTATTTCGGGTGCGCACAAAGGCTGCTGAACGTGAGAGCATCACCGAAATTTGTGATATATTATGGCAAGAGCGCCTTGGTTGTTTGATAAAGACAGAACAAAAACAGTAATAGCATCCTATGAAACAGCCTCGCAATTTCTGAAAGGCTAGTGTAAGGAATAAGTGACATAACAAGGGGGAAGGTTATGAAATCTAAATTGGCAATTTTAGCTGTTATTATATTTATGCCATTTGCAGCACTAGCAGAAGAAGAAACGAAAAAAGGGTTCTGGGCAAGTCTGGTGCCAGATAATAATACAGTTGTTGAAACAGGTAAGACTATCTTCGGACAGATTTTCAGAGATACCAGAGATACAGGCAAAGTCATTTTAGAGAGTGGCAAATCTGTCATCACATCAACAGGTGAAAAAATCAAAGATTTAGCTGGCGCTGAATAGTCTTTTTTTTCAAAACCGCCAGCCAATCACTTTTTTTAAAAGGATATTATTTTTGGACTTCGCTGCTTTTATTTCATTCAGCATTTTTGCATCTATTGCAGCGATCACACCAGGTCCAAATAATTTAATGCTGGCAGCCTCTGGGGCTAATTTTGGCCTGAAACATACGCTTCGGCATATTGCAGGTGTGACAACTGGCTTTTTGGCTTTGGTTTTTGCCCTTGTTATGGGGCTATCAAGCCTGTTTGCGGCATTGCCTGATCTCTATGATATTATGCGTGGGATGGCATTTGGCTTTTTATTGTTGCTGGCATGGAAAATTGCCAATGCTGGCCCGATTGAAGATGCCAAAGCTAGCAAGCCTATCGGTTTTGGCACCGCTTTTGCCTTTCAATGGGTCAATCCGAAAGCCTTCACAGTCACCATCAGTGCTATCACCGCCTATACAGAGTCCTCAACGAGCCTAGCGTCTGATTTAACGCTTATTTTGCTTATCTTTTTTGTGGTAACAATCATCAGTACTTTTGCTTGGACAATCGCAGGCCAAATGATTGGTCGCTTCTTAAAAGATGACACAGCACGCCGCATATTTAACTATGTCATGGCAGCTCTTCTTGTGGCTAGCCTCCTGCCTGTTATCCTCTCACTCTAAGCCCATCTATCTGCTGATTTGTCATGGCGATTATCCTTGGCAGACCCTATCCTTTTGATCTAGCCTTTTTGTATAAGAGTTAACTGAAATATCAATGGGAAGGTTCACTATTATGTGCGGTTCAATTTCACGTCGGCATTTATGTGTTTTGGCAGGCTCAGCAATAGCGATGCTGCCTATTGCCTCATTTGCACAGGATAATCAGGCCATCAGATCATTACATGGCAAATTGAATTTAGATGCTTTTAAAAATGGTCAGAAAACAAGACTTGCCAGTGAAGCATCTGATACCGTTTTCATCATTGGTGAAGATGCGTTTCTGGCTGATGCTGATTTCAGCGCCGATATCACAGCAGATGAGACAGGCACGCTATCAGAAATACAATTATTATCTGGTCAATTATTAGCCGCGCTAAAACCACGCTCTAACAGGCAAACAGCCCTGAAATTGCCGAATGCCACAGCCTCTATCAGAGGGACAGGCTTTTACGTCAATGCTGATATAGCAGAAGCACAAGATTATATTTGTTGCTGTTATGGCCATATTGTCTTTGATGATGCCACAGATGGCAGCAAACAAGAATTTAACACATCCTATCACAATGCTCGCATCATCACAGCACAAGGTAATTTTGCTGATGCGCCATATAATGCACCTTATGGGCATTATGATGACCAGCTTGTTGGATTGGAAAAGCTGGTTGGTCGCAGCCCGCATTGGCAATTACCGGATGATAAGATGCATTTTCTGTCACCGAAGCCATTACCGCCTGCCCTGCGACCTTGATCATTTGGGATAGACCGTCACTATTTTTGGCCTTCTTCATCTGCAAACAGACGTTTTGTGATTTGGGCAATCACATCTGTTTTATGATGACAGTCAAAGCTGATGATATGGGTCTTTTCAGGCCTATCACGCCCCTCTGCCATCTGATAAAGACCACGATAGTGACCATCATCTTGCTTTGATAAAGACAGCATCCGTGCTCTGGCATGAAGCATTATCCTATCTGTTGTAAAATAGGCTGTTTGCCTGCCATCCTGCGCGAACCCTGCCACACCAAAGGGCCTACCATCCTCAGAACGCAACGCTGCGATACGCTCTTTGTCATAGGTTTCATCAAATAAGATATTAAAACGGCCAAATTCCACCTTAAAATCAAAATCATGACCAACCATAGGACGTTGTATCTCATAACGAAGCCGCAATTTT
>JBMHCC010000010.1:0-6531 GCA_049890115.1 Puniceispirillaceae bacterium (SeqCode)
TGCTGGTGTTGCTGGCCTAGCAGCCATTGGTACAGCTCAGTCATTGGGTGCCATTGTTCGGGGATTTGATGTGCGTCCTGAAGTAGCAGAGCAAATCGAATCAATGGGTGCTGAATTCCTGATGTTGGAATTTGACGAAGATGGCTCTGGTGAAGGTGGTTATGCCAAACCTGCCTCTGCTGAATTTATTGAAAAAGAAATGGCCTTGTTCCGTGAACAGGCGCCAGAGATTGATATTGTCATCACCACAGCTTTGATCCCTGGACGGCCTGCACCAAAATTATGGCCAGCTGAAATGGTTGCGCTGATGAAGCCAGGCTCTGTTGTGGTTGATTTAGCTGCAGAACAAGGTGGTAATTGTGACCTGACTAAAGCAGGTGAAATAATCGAAACAGATAATGGCGTGAAAGTCGTTGGCTATACCGATTTCCCAAGCCGTATGGCAACACAAGCTTCCAATCTTTACGCAACTAATCTGCGTCATATGATAGATGATCTGACACCTGAAAAAGATGGCCAGATCAACATCAATATGGAAGATGATGTTATCCGCGGTGTCACAGCTATTCATCAGGGTAAAATTACTTTCCCGCCGCCGCCGCCGAAAATTCAAGCAATTGGCAAACCACAAGCAGAAGCACCAAAAGAGCTAAGTGCTGAAGAGCTAAAGGCAGCAGAAATGGCAGCCTTGCGCAAGGCTGGTCAACGCCAAACAGGCCTGCTAATAGCTGGTGGTTTATTGATGCTGGTTATTGGCAATTACGCCCCTGCCAGCTTTATGCAGCATTTTATCGTCTTTGCGCTATCTTGCTTTGTTGGCTTTCAGGTTATCTGGAATGTCAGCCATGCGCTTCACACGCCTTTGATGGCTGTCACAAATGCCATTTCAGGGATCATTATTCTTGGTGCTCTGTTACAAATCCAGTCATCAAGCTGGATTGTCTGGCTGCTTGCTGGCATTTCTGTCTTGATTGCTACCATCAATATTGTTGGCGGATTTATGGTTACACGCCGCATGCTTGCCATGTTCCAAAAGAGCTAGAGGACCGGTTATGGATCAAAATATCGTCACATCTATTTATATCGCCGCTGCTGTTTTATTTATCCTATCACTTGGCGGTCTATCCAATCAGGAAAAAGCAAAACGTGCTGTCTGGTATGGTATTATCGGTATGGCTTTGGCTGTTATTGGTACCATTTTCGGGCCAGCTGCTGGCCTTAGCCTATGGCTGATTATCATGTTATTGGTTGGTGCCGTCATCGGCACAATTGTTGCCTCACGTGTTGAGATGACAGGGATGCCGCAATTAGTGGCAGCCTTGCATAGTTTTGTTGGCCTAGCAGCTGTCTTTATTGGTATTGGCTCTGAAATTGACCCGCCAGCTTTAACAGATCCTGTTGAAATTCTTATCCATGAGGTTGAGATTTACCTTGGCGTCTTTATTGGCGCTATCACCTTTACAGGCTCAATCATTGCCTATGGTAAATTATCTGGTTCGATTGATGGCAAGGCTTTGGTTTTACCAGGTCGTCATTTGCTTAATCTTGCGATGTTGCTTGCCTGTTTATATCTTGGCTGGCTCTATCTTGGTCATGCTGGCAGCTGGACATTAATTGTGATGACACTGATTGCCTTTGTCATTGGTGCCCATTTGGTGATGGCAATCGGCGGTGCTGATATGCCTGTTGTTGTCTCAATGCTGAACAGCTATTCAGGATGGGCTGCTGCTGCCACTGGCTTTATGCTTGGTAATGATCTGTTGATTGTCACAGGGGCACTTGTTGGCTCATCTGGTGCAATTTTGTCTTATATCATGTGTAAAGCAATGAACCGGAATTTCTTGTCTGTCATTCTTGGCGGATGGGGTGGTACTTCTGGCCCACAGATGGAAGTCGAAGGCGAGATGGTGCCAACTGATGTTGATACATTGGCTGCTGATCTTGATATGGCGCAATCAATCATCATCGTACCAGGCTATGGTATGGCAGTCGCACAGGCACAATCAGCTGTCTCTGAGATGACACGTCGCCTGCGTGATAAGGGTAAATCAGTACGCTTTGCCATTCATCCCGTGGCTGGCCGCCTGCCAGGTCACATGAATGTGCTATTGGCAGAAGCCAAGGTGCCTTATGATATTGTGCTGGAAATGGATGAAATTAATGATGATTTTTCTGATACGGATATCGTCATTATTTTGGGCGCGAATGATATTGTGAACCCTGCTGCCAAAGAAGATCCGAACAGCCCAATCGCTGGCATGCCTGTGCTAGAAGTATGGAATGCGCAACAGGTTATCATATCAAAGCGTGGTCAAGGCAGAGGCTATTCAGGCATTGAAAACCCGCTTTTCTATCGTGATAACTCACGCATGCTTTATGGTGATGCGAAAGCCTCACTTGACCAGCTTTTGGCAAAATTATCTTAAAGATTTTCCTGATTTGCCGTTACGGCATCAGCAATCTATCAGGCAGCCCTGCATCAAGGGCTGCCTTTTTTTGCCTCGCTGCCAGCGCATCAGTATCAAAATCATCAATCATTTCGTGGAAAAGCTGATGCCAATTCACCTCAGCATTTAAATGCATAAAGACAGAACCAAGACCAACAGCAGCTCTATCAACAAGCACAAATTCAGCTGGTGGTTTGATGCCGCCAATACGCTTTAGCTCGCTATGAACTTTGCCAGCTAGCTCACGCCCCTCTGTGCCAGAGCGCATTTTCTGAATAGGGCGCACCTTATCTTCTAGCAATGGCGCATAAATAAAGCCTGCCCAGACATTCAAGACAGATATCGCTTCTTTATCAAGGCCGTGAAAGCCCCATTTTTCATAAGCATGAACTGCCAGCTCTTCATCACCATCACGAAGCGCTTTATATAAATCAATAACACCGCTTACAAAATCAGGGCGGAATAATCTGATAGATCCAAAATCCATCAAATTAATCTTGCCATCTGGTTGAATCGAATAATTGCCTAGGTGAGGATCGCCATGAATGACACCATAAAAATAAAATGGCACATACCAGATGCGGAACATGTTCATGGCTATTTCATTGCGCATGTCTTGCGATGGGTTTGTTTCAAGAAACGCCATCAGCTTTTGGCCTTCAATCCAGCTCATTGTCAAAAGGCGTTTTGTTGATAATTCAGGCACAGCTGTTGGCAGGTTTACAGCGCTTTCATTGGCCAACATGGTCTGATAGAGGCGCATATTTTGAGCCTCTCTTTCATAATCAAGCTCTTCACGAAGCCGTTCTGATAATTCGCGATAAATATCATTGGTCGAGATAGCAGAATCAAACCGCTCATAGACAGAAAAGGCCAGCTTTAGCTGTTTGAGATCAGCATCAATCGCAGATGTCATATCAGGATATTGCAATTTCACAGCCAGCTTTTCACCTGTCTGTGAGATAGCCTGATGAACCTGACCCAATGATGCCGCTGAAATCGCCTCTTTTTCAAAATGACTAAAGTGAGATTGCCAGTCAGCCCCTAATTCAGCACGCATACGACGTTTGACAAATAACCAGCCCATTGATGGTGCATCAGCCTGAAGAGAGGCAAGCTCTGTTGCATATTCTTCTGGCAGCGCATCAGGGATGGTTGACAATATCTGGGCCACTTTCATTAACGGGCCTTTTAGCCCGCCTAATGCTTCACGTAACTGGGCAGCATGGACATCCTTATCAATCTTCATGCCCAAATAACGTTCACCAGCCATGCGTGCTGCCAGACCGCCAACTGTGCTTGTCACTTTGGCATAGCGGCGCATTCGCCCGCCAATGGCAGAGCCATCAATTTCCTCACGCTTGCTCATTAGCTTACCCTTTCCAACTCATCAATCATGGATGAGATCATATCAAGACCACGATGCCAGAATTGCGGATCACCAGCATCAAGCCCCAAAGGTGCTAATGCACTGTCATAGCGTTTGGTACCACCACCAGTTAATAACTCTTTATAATGTGACACAAAGCCAGCTTTATCATCACTATCTTGATAGACCTGCCAGAGCGCATTGACGAGGCAATCACCAAAGGCATAAGCATAGACATAAAAAGGTGAATGGATGAAATGCGGTATATAAGACCACAGGCTATCATAAGCATCATCAAGAGCAATAGCATCACCTAGTGCTTGTTTTTGCGTTGTGCGCCATAAGCTGCCAATTTGATCAGCATTTAGCTCGCCTTCGCTGCGTGCATTGTGAAAGGCAAATTCAAAATTATGAAAGGCGATTTGGCGAATAACGGTATTGAGCATATCTTCAATTTTGCCAGCCAGCATAAAGCGTTTGGCATCTTCGCTTGGCGCATCATCTAGCAAGCGCTGGAAGGTCAGCATTTCGGCAAAAACAGATGCTGTTTCAGCCAATGTCAAAGGCGTATCTGCCATAAGGGGGCCTTGGCGTGCTGCCAGAACCTGATGGATGCCATGACCCATTTCATGAGCTAATGTCATCACATCGCGTGCTTTGCCAGCAAAATTCATCAAAATATAAGGATGTGCTGATGGCACAGTTGGGTGTGAGAAAGCACCAGAGGCCTTGCCAGCCACGACGGCTGCATCAACCCAACCCTTGTCAAAAAATTCTGTGGCTATCTCTGCCATTTCTGGATCAAAAGCAGCGAAAGAGCTAATGACAATATCCTTGGCTTCCTGCCAGCTATAATGCCTGTCATTATCACCAATTAATGGCGCGTTTCTGTCCCACCATGCCAATTTATCACCGCCAAACCATTTTGCTTTGAGCGCATAATAACGATGGCTGATATCTGGCATACGGCTGGTAACAGCATCTACCAAGGCAGTGACGACATGATCATCAACATCATTTGCCAAATTACGAGATGATACTGCTGTTTTAAAACCACGCCATTTATCATCAATATCTCTGTCTTTAGCGATGACATTAATAATCAGTGTGAATAGCTTTTCATTTTCTTTCAAAATAGCAGCTAAAGAAGCACCAGCTTCTTTGCGTTTTGCCGCATCAGAGCTAGAGAGCATATTTAAGATTTCAGCCTCTGATACTCTGCCACCTTCAAAAGGGAAGGTCAGGCCAGCGACTGTTTCATCAAACAGCCTTATCCATGAACCACGTCCCACAGGGCCTCTTTCAACCAGCATTTGTTCTAAACGCTGTTCCAGCTGATAAGGCGCACCAGCACGCACCAGGCGTAACCAAGGCTGATAATGCGCAAAATGCTCATCAGCTAATGCCTCTTGATAGGTGCTCTCATCGAGGGCTGCAATTTCAAGTTCGATAAATAATAAATGTGATGAGACCTCTGATAGTGCCTCTCTCATGCTTTGGCTGTGCTGGCCAGCTTCTGCTGATGTTAGATCAGAGGCAAAGTTTAAATCAGCAAATGAGATAAGACGCCCCATCTTATCTGAGATAACTTCATAAGATGAAATCAGCGTGGCCAAATCAGCTGCTGGCGATGTGGCAATCTTGCCTTCAAATCTATCGGCTAGCTCTTTGGCCTTAGTCTGGCAAAATGCGATATCTTTCGCAATTTGCGGTGCCGAAATGCCCTCATATAAATCATCCAAAGACCAGCGTGGCAGCAATTCATCCATTATTTTATCCTCTTCACCCAAAGGCATCGTAAATCCCCAAGCCTGATATAGGGTAATTCTGAGCAAACTGCACCCCTTTGCCTGATAGTTTTTTTCACACTACGGTTAAGATTGCATATTGAACTAGGTAAAAAGCCAGCCCATAGTAAAGATGTGGACCATTTGTGTGATAACGGGAGCGCAGGATTTGTCACAATCACCAACCCAATATAAAGGCCCGCCACAAGAGCCTAATTTGCTAACGCTGTTTTTCCAAAGATCGGCAATAGGCGGCGATCAGGCTTTTATTTGGGAACGTTTATCAGATGGCTGGCGTTATCATAGCTGGCAGGTCATATCTGATAAGGTGCTGACATGTGCTGCTGCTTTGCGCCAGCGCGGTATTTCGCGTGGTATGCGCGTTGCCATCATTGCTGAAAATAGACATGAATGGGTGGTGGCTGATTTAGCCATCATGCTGCTTGGTGCTATTTCAGTGCCCTTATTCACGACACAGACCTCTACTGATTATGGCTTTTTATTGCGCCAATCAGGAGCGCGTGCTGCCATTTGTTCATCTGCCAGATTAGCCTATCAGGTTGAACCAGCTGCTCAAGCGGCACCAAATTGTCTGTTTATGGTGGTTATGGATCCTGGCAAGATTTTCCGCTCTTTTGCAAATCTCGCTATCCTGTCATGGGATGATTTGATGACAGAAGGCACAAAAGCAAAGCCTGTATCACAAGATGAAGCAGAGGCTATCAGGCATGAGGATATTGCCTGTATCATTTATAATTCAGGTGCCACAGAATCTCCCAAAGGGGTAATGCTGACCCATAAATCCATTCTGGCTAATCTGATTGGGATTGAGGAACGATTTTCAGGATTAAAATTAGACAAAGAACGGTTTCTATCTTTTCTGCCGCTATCACATGCTTATGAGCATACGGTTGGGTTATTTCACCCG
>JBMHCC010000011.1:0-28844 GCA_049890115.1 Puniceispirillaceae bacterium (SeqCode)
TACTAGTTCGAAGAATGAGTATTTATGTTAAGGATATCTGTCTTTCTCTTGTTCATTGCCATGTCATGGCAAGCGTCAGCGCTTACTTTCAAATCAGGTGAGAGTATTCAGTCATCTAATAACTCAAATTTGGGTGTAAATGCGTCAAAAACGATTGATGGAAATTGCAAGCTTGATTTACCCGTTCCAAATGACACCAAGCCCGTCAATTTCGACATTTCTGGATTTTTACATAAAGAGGGTTTTGACCTGCCTGATTATGCCAGCTTTGCATTCGGTGAGCCATATGAACGTGGGATAAATTCTCAACCAGCGCCAGAAATAAAAGCTGTTGCAGATTTAAACAATGATGGAATAGACGACCTCGTCATCGACTATTATGAAACATTAGTGCCGCCGCTCATTCTTTATGGGACACCGCAAGGCACTTTCACAAAGGCACAAGTTGATCAGAAAGCGGCGAGACGGCATATCCGAAATGGTGCAGTTGCAGACTTCAATAATGATGGCTTATTAGATTTTGCCGGCTTTACAACTGGTGATCCTGGTGAAAGATGGCAGGCTGAAGGCTATTCCTTGAAAGGTAATTACATACCTAGAGGTCAAGCGGACTTGCTTCTGATAAACTCACCAACCGGATTTATTAATGTAGAAATCCCAGAGGTCAGAGCTAATGATTGGAATCATGGAGGCGATGTTGGCGATATTGATAATGACGGATTAATCGATATCCTTCCAGTGAGTGAAGGTGAGCGTGAGAGGACTGTACCACTTAGAAATTTTGGTAATAACAAGTTTTTATTGGGCAGTTCAGAATATAGCAGTGATGTGTCTTATTACCTGACAGCAGATCTGGACACTGGAGACTTTAATGCTGACGGATTTCTTGATATCGCTGTTGCGATGACTCCGAATAATAATCGCACACCCGAAAATATGGAAAAACTTGGCGCGGTTAGGGTTATTTATGGTGATGGTGATTTTGATTTCAGAGATAATAAGAAGCTGAAAATTGGCTCAAGTTGGGTGGCTAGTGAAGACGTGAACACCTGGCTCAGTCAAGCCAAAGAAAAGGTGAAAGCAGGTTCTGGCCATAAGGCTGGAGAATTCATGACTGGAACATCTCATATAGAAGCTATGGACTTGGATGGTGATGGTAAAGATGACCTGCTATTAGGTCATTGGATTTCAACAACAGGGCTCTGGAAGACGGCTGGGTTTACATCCTACCTTAGTAAGTCTGATTGTTTCGTCGATGCAACACAATCTTTGTTCCCAAATCAAAATACTAATCGCAATTTAAATGAGAAAAGTGCTGTAAACTACACTCACAATTTTCACCTCCGTGACTTAAATAATGATGGCCTTGATGACCTCATACTCCAATCAGACGGTTTTGAGGACGAATGGTACAGAAATGATCCAAACGCTGGTCATCCCTATATTTTTATAAATCAGGGTGGGTATTGGCTACCCGTGAGAGCCGCAGATGTTGAGCGATGGGTAGCTGTGGATGATATTGTTCCAGGCGATTTTAATGGCGATGGGGTCGTGGACTTGGCTTATATCAGACGAAGTGGGTCAACTGTATCTTTGGAAGTATCTCTGGGCGAAATGAGCTTAGAGCGACAGACGAGTAGATATGATTGGAGCAAAGATATTTATGGCGGCGTATATAGATTGTTATGGTCTATTGAGAACAAAAACGATCCTGGTGTTTGGCAGGTAGGCGCGATTGATAGAGTTTATCTTTCCAAAGGTGCAGGCAAATACTTAAAGGTCACAAAAAAAGGTTTTCCAGGAACTCAAAGCCAGAGATCAAAGCTAACAATTAGCTATTTAGGGGATACAGGAGACTTAGTAATTGAGGGTGATCTTGGGCTGTTTGAAGAAAGGCCTTTTTATCTCACCACAATCAAAGGCAACATCCAGGATGGTGAAATTACTTCTCTTTGGCAACAGGGAGATAAAATTAGGGTGGAGTTGGAGAAGATTAAGACGGCCCAAAAGTTACCGAGCCACTCATTAAAATTATCATGGTTCACCCAAATGATTGGGGACGAAAAAGCTACACTTGAAGCAGAAGACCATTATACCCTCGAAAAATCAGGAGATAGCAAAGCGTCATCTTTAAAGGTAATTGACGCGGAATTTAATCACTACACTAGCGAAGCTGAAAATCATGGTCGTGAAAATCTGAAATTAACGATTAATAATGACATGACGTTCACCTTAAAAGGTCGGTTGGAGGTGTTTGAGGAAGAGTTTGCGCAAATTGGTGTTCAATCAGAGCTGGAGAGCGGTCAAAGAATTTTCTTTTTTGGTCCTGGAGATAACCTCATATTGAAGTGGGAATTTATAGAGTAGGTGACAGAGTGCGTGGTACAGCCGCACAGGCGCTGTTAGAGCGAGGCAGGGGTAAACCGAGGGTGGAAGTGACCACAACGCGAAAAAGCGACTCTGAGAGCTTCATAAAAGCGCTTCAAGAGGTGGCTAATGTGGTTAACTTGCAAAAGTCTCGGAATTAGTAAAAACTGATAGACCCGTTACTAGTTCTGAGAAGGAATATTGATGTTAAGGTTATCTGCTTTTCTATTGTTCATTGTCATGACATCGCAAGCGTCAGCGCTTACTTTCAAATCTGGTGAGAGCATTGGGCAAAACACAAGCGATAATGATAACCAAGTTATAATATTTGATAGCAATGAATTCGAACTTCCAGACAGCATCAAGTTTCAGCCAAATGATGCTACTTTGTGGCATTACTACAGTAAAGTCATCGACCAGAGGTTCAGAGTTGATAAGCATTACCGAGTTATGCCTGATGGAGAAGTAACGCAACTTAACTATAATTTGAGAAACAATAGCTATTTGCACGAGCAGTTAACGAAGACTTCTCTTATGAGTTACCTTTTTTGGGAACGCGGAAGCATTATATTCGACGAAATCTCTCCCAAAGAGCGATTTAACGGAGAGCTTGCAAAATCAGCTTATTTCCCCTCTCATTCTATGGGAAAAAGCCTCACTTCTTATTTGATTGGGCATGCTATTTGCGACGGATACATTGCGTCTATAGATGAGCCAATTTCAGACTGGAAGTTAATGGAAAGCACGCTGTATTACGGGCAACCATTAATTGACCTCTTGAATATGAGGGCTGGCGATACAAATGTCATTCGTCGTTGGGAGGGTCGTTATACCAATACTGGTAGGCATATCCATAATATTCCACTGGCGTTAGCTGCTGAAAATAATGAAGAGTTAAAGAATACAAAGCCAGTGGCGAATGCAAAATGGTCATATAGCAATCTAACATCAGATGTATTAACTAGCTATTTGATGCACCGAGTTGGGCATGATTATGAACAATTTTTGACCAATATTTTTCAAAAGAAAATTGGGATTGAACGTCCAATCTACTTTAGTTTCAGCCCTACAAAACGAGGTGGCTTTCTTCCTACCATGCTTGAACGGATAAAGGATGGTGCAGGCGAATATAGTTATATAGCGTCCAGATATGATTTCCTCAGAGTAGCTATTGCAATGTTATCAGATTGGAAAAATAACACATGTGTTGGGCAATATTTGAAGGAAATACACAAACGCAGAATACCTACTCGACGAAATGCCAAATGGAATAGAAGCAGAGCAGGCAATGGATTTAATTCTTTTAGCCAAGCATCGAAATCCTATGGAGGTCAGTTTTGGATGGATATTGTGGGCTTAGAGAATAAAGAAATATTTGTAATGACTGGCTACAATGGTCAGCAAATCGGTATAGATATGAAAAACGAGCGAATTGTCGTCTTGCATGCTGCAAAATCAAAGCATTATAGCACCAAGCGCCTAGGGCTTGATGTTTTGAAGAATGGGAATTTGGATTAATTCTTACATTCAAGCTCTACAGAAAAATTGAAAACAATTTATCGCGAGGCAAAGCTGCACAGGCACTGCTGGAGCGTGGCTGGGGCAAGCCGCGAGTAGAAGTGGCTACGACGCACAAGAGCGACTCTGAGAGCTTCATAGAGGCGCTTCAAAAGGTGGCGCAGAAGGTCAAGGAGCGGCGAGATGGGCAACTCTAGCCTCAACAAGGCATAAGGCAATTCGCCGTATAGCTAAGGGCGAAAAACTCGCTCAAGCCTATGTCGGATTAAATCACACCAGCAGTCTGTGCTTCTGCAACCAGTTCGGTATTAGCGTCTAGTAAACACAGATCCGCTTTTCATAGTGTTAAAAGTCGCTGGAGATTTTCTAGCAGCATAAAATGTAACAGCTGTGATAAAGATACCAGCAATTATGACTGCATGAGCGATGGCAGTCACTCCAAAGATATATATTGATCCTACCCACATTGAAAATACCACACACCACATCCAAGCGAGCACTTGCATTATCAGGTGTCCTGTGGCCACATTTGGAATGCTGGCTAGTGGGTTATACTTCCTTCTCATTATCGAATTATACATTATCCGCAACATATATGCCTCCGTTTGCTACAGAGCCGGTCTTACTAAAAAATACGTCGTTATTAGAATGTTTCAAGGTGTGTGCAAAAGCGATGAAAAATTTTTACTATCTGAACAGGGCGTTTAATTTGCAAATCGACCTCTGAGAGTTTCATAGAGGCGCTTCAGGAGATGGCTGAGAAAGTTAATTTGCAAATGTCTCATAAATAGTGAAAAATAATAGACCCGCGGCTAATTTTGTCACAGACATCCGCGCGTTTCGTTTCAACAGAGAGATAATCTTTATGTCATTTTGGCTAAGCATTGTTCATTTTGTAAAATTTACTATTGATTATTCGCATTTTCTGCATTTTGTACGGTCAGCTTTTCGCCACCTTGCTTAACTATAGATGACATATTTAAGTATTACCTAATCTAAAACTATAAAAAATAATATTAAATTTTTACAATATGTAAATTGTAATATGCAAAATAAATAAAATGCCTCTGCTTGTCTCATAACTGCGAAGATGATTTATCGCTGCATTAGGGATAATAAATTGAAAATTAGAAAAAATTTATATATACCTGAGGCTAGAGATTTATACAGAGGTGTTACAATGAAACATTTTACAAGATTGGCAGCTATCGGTTTAGCCTCTATTGCCTTGTCTGTGCCTGCTATGGCCCAGGAAACAAACGCGGTGCCATCATTAGCTGATGTTATTGGCACGCTTTCATCAGACGAGATTTCGCAAATGGAAAGTGATGTCGCTGAGCAGGGCTCACTATCATTGGATATGGATATCACTGTTGATGCGGCTGTTAATGAGGCAATCGCTGATGGGCTTATTTCTGCCGATCAAGCTGAAGATGCTGCTGCCTCAATAGAGCTGATTCAAGCAAATGCTGATTTTTTCAATTTTGATATTTTGGATGCGATTGGTGAAGTGATTGAATCAGGAGAATTTTCAATCGAGGAAATTCGCCAAACATTAGAAGGGTTCAATACGCTGTCAGAGGCTGGAAAATCATTGGTCGGCAATGAAGATTTTGATGTCACTGATACAAGTGATGATTCACTATTCAACCAGCTTTCAGATGCTGATAAGCAAATCGTATTAAATGAAATGCCTGTTGTGGGTGAAGACCAGTAAACCTATCAGTCATCAAGGAGGGCAAAATAATGCGTCATTTTATTATCTCATTAGGTGTCTTATTTATCGTAAATCCCGCCATTTCGCTGGCACAAGAAATTGAAGTGCCTGCCTTGGCTGATGTTGTCAGCTCACTTGATGCTTCAGAAATTTCACAAATGGAAGCATCGATTGATGATATTGGCTCATTGTCATTTGATGTTGATGTCGCGATTGATAGTGCTGTGTCAGATGCGATTGCTGAAGGCTTGATCTCAGCAGAAGAAGCAACAGATGCCTCAGCATCACTAAGCATCATTGCTGATAACCAGCAGTTTTTTGATTTTGATATTGTTGATGTGTTAGGTGAGGTGATTGAATCAGGTGAATTTGACATCGCACAAATCAGGGAAACGCTAGAAGGATTTAATAGCCTGCCAGATGCTGATAAGGCCATTGTTGGTCAGGAATCATTTGACACTTATGGCGGTTATTACACCTATGCGTGTGATCCAAATTGTACACAGCAGCAAATTAATGATCGTGTTCCTGATGCCAAAACACAATTTGACAGCCTCTCTACGACAGGGCGCGATATTGTTCTGAATAATATGCCACTTCTTGTCGATAATGACGGGTAAACTCATCAATAATAATGGATATGCGCGCAAGCTGAATTGTCGGTTTGTCATGAAGGATGCACAATGTTTCACTTTGCTAAAACTGCTTTAATTGTCCTGATTTTATCATTTGGCTCGCTTCACTCTAGCAGTTTTGCGCAAAGCTTATCAGATGCTGATATTAGTGCATTGCGCAAGGAAGCACAGGATTTGCTGGTAGAGAAAATGCCAAATGAGGCACTTGCCAAAATTGAGCAGGTGATTATTGCGCGCCCAACTGATTTGGCTGCCAGATTTTTCAGATCACAAATCTTGGTATCTCTTGGCAGAGGTAATGAGATTAAAGATGAACTGCAACTGATGACGACTTTGAACATCTCAGCTGATGATAAAGCAAAGGCACAATCTCTGATTGATGCGATTGATAAAGCAGAAAGACGCTTTTCTGGTAGCTTGATATTCAAAGCTGGCTATGGCTATGGCGATAATGTCAATTCCTGGCCAACAGGTGGTGAGACTACAAACACCGCAGGTATTAATGCGGCAATGGGTGACCCGATTTACAAAAAATATCAGCCTATTCATGATACAATCGCCACAGGGTCTGTTACATTGCGTGGTAGTGTTGCCCTTAGCAGTGATAAGAGTTTAAAGACCAATTTCTCACTATCAACAAGCGTCAAAGAAGCTGGTGATACGGTTTCACTGAATAATCGCATGAATTCAGCGCGCATTGGATTGCAAAAAGATCTTGAAGCAGGGACAAGCATCAAAGCCAATCTGTCAGCAACAGAGTTGAACCGTGTGAATGATAAAAATGGCACAGCGGTGACATCAGATGTGAAATATGCTGCTTATGATGCGGAGATCTCGCAGACATTTTGGGATAGCTATACAGCAGGCCTGAAAGTAACAAATAATAAGAGCCGCAATTCGAAAATTACCAATGCGAAAAATTCAGATGCTAACACCACAACAACATCTTTATATATTGGCAGCTCGCTTAGCAAAACATCCTATGGCCGCGTGACCTTGTCACAATCACGGGCAAGAGCTGATTTAACAACAGAAGCTGCCAAGAAAAAAGTTGATAAAGACACCAATGCCATTTCAGCTCTTTATGTTCTGGCACTGCCTCATAATCAAAGAATTGTCGCAACGCTTGGCTATTCAGAAGGCAAGCATCTGAAAAAATTGATTAATAATAAAAAGCGGTTGGATAAAACCACCAGTGCAACCATTAGCTATAATGTCAAAGGCGAGACCTTGTGGTCATCTTTAAGCGGCATTGATTTCAGCATTGATGGTACCATCTCAGAAACAGAATCAAATCAGGCATCAGCACGTGTGGCAGCAAAAACAATCATGGTGACCGCTTCGAAAAAGCTCGATCTGTAACTGATGGCTTCACCTAAGGCAAAGATGTGAGCGGCCATAAATTTGTGGCTAGCATCAGCTTTATTGTCATATACCGGTTGCTAACAGCGTTTTAGGTAGCCTTGCGTGAAACCTGCGTTCTGGCGGCGATGGTAATAGCCTTGTGATCAAGTTCAAATTTCTGCATCAGATAGGCTGTTGTGCCACCTTCACAGAATTGATCCCTGATGCCTATTCGCTGAAACGGCAGGCCTATACCAGCTTCCATTAAGGTTTCTGCCACAGCAGAGCCAAGACCGCCAATGATAGAGTGATTTTCAGCTGTCACAATCGCACCAGTTTTTTCTGCACTTTCAATGATAAGTGCTTCATCAATCGGCTTCAGAGATGCCATATCAACCACACGTGCCTCTATTCCCTCTTGTGCCAGTGTATCTGCTGCCATGAGGGCTTCTGACACCGTTAGGCCAGCTGAGATGATGGTGACATCACTGCCTTCACGTCTGATGACGCCTTTGCCAATTTCAAGGGATTGCGGGGTAAATGGTTCTGGTGTTATCTCAGGTCGCTTCATACGCAAATAGACAGGTCCGTCCCACGCCAAAGCCATCTGTACCATAGCGGCATGATATTCAGGGCCTGATGGCTCAAAAATAGCCATATTTGGGACGGCACGCATAATCGCGACATCTTCGATTGCCTGATGTGAAACACCCAGAAGCGTTGCTAAACCTGGCAGAAAACCGACAATCTTAACAGGCAGATTTGGATAGGCAGCCTGCATGGTAATCTGGTCTAATACCCGCTTTGTTATAAAGGCACAAAAGCTGTGGCAAAAGGGGATTTCACCAGAACGTGCCATACCGCCAGCCATGCCAATCATATTGGCCTCAGCAATGCCTGTATTGATAAATCTGTCTGGCAATTCATCACGGAAACGGTCTGTTTCTGTTGGCGGTACCAAATCAGCACAAAGGGCAACGATGCGGCTATCTTGCAAAGCTGCTTCCATTAGCGCATCACCATAAGAACGAGGCAGAGGTTTAAATGACCGGTTGATAAAATCGGCTGCCTCTAATTGCGTTAATGTTTTGCTCATAGCTGTGCCTCCAACTCTGCCCTGGCACTATTGGCGACTTCTTCGGGGAAGCGCAGCTGGTGAAACATCAGCCCTTCTAAAGAAGCTACGCCTTTGCCCATTATCGTATTTGCTTTGATGAAGGTCGGTTTTCCCTTGGTCTGGCGCGCCTTATCATAGGCATTTAGTAAAGCGCCAATATCATTGCCATCAACATCCTGACAGGCAAAACCAAAGCTATCCATTTTTGCCATAATAGGCTCTAGTGACATAACCTTGTCCATCGAGCCTTCTGATTGCACAAAGTTATAATCAACAATGAGGCACAAATTATCGAGCCCTTTTGCACCTGCTAGCATGGCAGCTTCCCAAACCTGACCTTCTTGCATTTCGCCATCACCAATGATGACATAAAAGCGGCTGGTGCGGCCTTGACGTTTGGCTGCCAATGCACAACCAATCGCAACTGACAGACCTTGTCCCAAAGAGCCACAAGTGGCCTCAATAAAGGGGCCTAATCGTTCCGATGAGTTGATTTCAAGTTCAGATCCATCTGTGACATAGGTGGATAATCTGTTTGTATCGAAAAAACCGCGCTCACCAAGAGTGGCATAGAAAATGGCCGTGTTATGCGCTGTTGTTAGAAAAATACGATCTCTATCTTCCCATTTAGGATTGCTAGGATCCATGGTGGCTTCTGCAAAATAGAGTGATGTGAAAATATCAGCAGCCCCAAGGCCTTGCTGCACATAGCCTTGCCCTGATGGCGCAACCATATTGACAACATGAAGCCGCAATTTGGTCGCAATACGCTCTAATTCTGCAAGATTGTGATCTTGTTTCATTATAATTGTGCCTCCTTACTATGATGGCATAGCTGCATCGCAAGATAGCGAGAATAGATGCGTACTTGTGCTAAATTGCCACCCATAAACCATAGGCCTTGTTGCGGGGTAGGCTTCCACATATTGCGTAATTCGCCTTCCCATGGCCCTGGATCGCCGCGATAGCCTGACCCATAACCCCAGCATCTGCCAATTTTATCAGCTGTTTTCTGGTCAATCAGGCGTGCAACCCATTCCTCCATCGACCCAAAACCTGTTGCATAAATGATAGCATCACAGGCAACGCTGCTATCATCATCCAAGGTAATGCCAGAAGATGTGATGGCTTTGATTGCTTTGCCAGTTTTAACGGTAATTTCGCCATCTATCACCTTTTGCGATCCGCCCACATCAATGTAATAGCCAGAGGCAGAGCGGCGATATTTACCAATGATACCGCTACCATCTTCGGCGAAATCCAGGGCAAAACCTGTATTGATAAGGCTCTGATAGAACGCTTTATGTGTTTGTTGCGCTTTATTAAAAATGGTGCGTCCTCTTTGTTCAAGAGCACGCATTGGCATTGCAGCAGATAGAAAATCAGCATCTGCTAGGCTGCGCTTATGCTCTGGGCCATACAGAGGCGATAGGATATCATCCACATAAACCTTATGGGGCACAACATGAGTAGAGCTGCGTTGGATAAGTGTTGGTTTTGCGCCATGTTTGACCAAATCAACAGCGATATCATGAGCTGAATTCGTCGCACCAATAATGGCAATCATCTGTCCTGTGAAATCTGAACCTGATTGGTAAGCACTAGAATGAAGTTGCATGCCTTGAAACAGCGCTGCACCCGCTATTTCAGGTGTGTGTGCAAAACCAGATGTGCCAACAGCAAAGACGATATGCGGTACAGTCATTAACACTATTTCGCCATTTTGGTCTGCGGTGACATGCCATAGCTTTTGATCATCATCAAATTCAGCAGAGGTGATGGTAAAGCTACATTGTACATTCAAATCTAGGTCTTTTGCATAATCATCTAGCCAATCACCCATTTTGTCTTTTGGGGTAAAGGTTGGCCAGTCATCTGGAAACGATTTAAAAGGCAGATGATTGACCCAGACAGGATCATGCAAAATCAGACTATCATAGCGATGGCGCCAATTATCACCAATGCGGTGATTTTGCTCTGCCACGAGATAGCGGATGCCTAAATGCTGTAATTGCGCAGCAAGAGCAAGGCCACTTTGGCCAGCGCCAATTATCAGAACCGCTAGCTTATCATCGTCATGTGAGCCTTTTTGTGACATCTCATCTAGGGATGTGAAAAACCTGACACAAAGACCATCATCTATTTCTGCCAATGCCTTAATGCGTCCATGTGGTGCATCAAACGAAAAGATGATTTCGTGCGGTGAGGGCGTATCAATCACTGTGAAGTTATCAGCTCTGTGTTTTGGCAGGGCAGATGTGATTGCCGCAATGCCTTCATAGCTTTGCAAATCCCAAGCAAAGGCCAGATAATCACGCCATATCGCATCATCTGCAAACAGTTCAGATGGCGGGGCAGCGGCGATAAAACGCTCAACCCAGTGAGATAACATGTCATGTGAACTAGATTGCAAACTCAACTTCCAGCTCCAATTTATCGCCTGGATAGATTAAGATGGCAGAATAAATCAGCTGACCATTATCACTGAAAAATTCCCGAACGACGCGGAATACCGGTGCATTGACTGGCATTTTTAAGATTTCAGCCATTTCCACATCAGCATAAGCAATCGTCACATTTTGACGCGCACTTTCAACAGAAACACCCAAATCTTTCAAGACAGTAACAACAATCTCTGTATCAAACCGCTTTTGCGCCCGCAGATAGGTCTGATTTTCCAGCTTGATATCAACATGACAAAAAGGTTCACCAGATTGCGCGTGAATACGGCGCATTTGCCGAAATGCGCGCCCCTCTAGGTCGATAATTTGTGGGGCATCATTTTCGCCAACAACCATCACCTCTAGCTGTGCCACCATCTCTTGTAACTGTGATAATTCAGCTTTCATATTTAATTTTTGACGCGCTGGCAGCTCAATTTCTTTGGCAAAAGTGCCCTTGCCAGCATAGCGCTCAATCAGACCCTCATCTTCCAAAGAATCCATCGCTTGACGAATGGTCATACGCGCCACACCAAATTTTTCAGATAATTCATTTAAAGCTGGCAATTTATCGCCTGCTTTAATGGTGCCTGATAGAATTTGACGGCGTAATAATTCAGCAACTTCAACATGAAGTGGCACAGAAACACGTTTCATTTGTGTCAAATTCATCTGAATGCCCTTTCTATCAAAGTTATAGAAGTCTAGCACTTTGTAATATTGATTCTGTAATGTTGGCAAGACATATTTCATGACTGCTTTGTCTCAAGCAGTAAAATAAGAGAAATAATAAAGCGTTTTGCGGCATTTTTGAGTGCGATAAAATCACATTGACTCTTTTCATGATTTATCTAAAGGTATGGATGTTTAGCACATTAATAGTGTTCAATTAATTGCGCGTGCGTCTGCCGTTAGGGTGGTCGCCTATCATAAGTGGGAGGAATTTATGAAACGCACTTTTCTAAAAATGGCTGGCCTAAGCCTCGTGGCCTTGTCAATGCTAGGGGTTAGCGCTGCTGCCAAAGCAGATTATCCTGATAAAGCGATTACTTTGGTTGTCTCATTCCCGGCAGGCGGTAATGCTGATGTGATGGCACGTATTCAAGCTGATGCGATGAGCAAAGAGCTTGGGGTTCCTGTGAATGTTGTAAACCGTCCAGGCGGTGCGCATGTGCCAGCGACCATGAGTGTTCTTGAGGCACCAGCAGATGGTTACACTTTATTTAACTGGTCACCACCTAGCTTCATGGTCGTCCCGCTAACAAGAGCAACGCCTTATCAGCCGCTAGAAGATTTCACACCATTATTTGCAGGTATTTCAGCATCAAACGCTCTGTATGTGCGTGCTGACAGCCCATATAATACATTCGAAGAGTTCATCGAAGGTGCCAAGGGCAAAAAGCTGAAGATGGGTGTGAATGGTCTAGGTGCGCCGCCAAACCTATCAGCTGTTCAGATGGCTGGTGAATTTGGCCTTGAATTCACAACTATCGCACTAAAGACAGTGCCAGCTTCATTAAACGGTTTGATCGCAGGTGAAGTTGATGTGGCTGTTGGTCAGGTTGCTTCATTAAACGCCTTTGGTGATAAGATTAAGCCTCTGATCATTCTTGATAATAACCGTAAAGATTTCTATGCGAAAGATTTACCTGGTGTTCGCACAGTTGGCGAAGCCTTCCCAGGTAAAGAAGCTGGCGCATGGGTTCATGGCGGTTTTGCTGTCAAGAAGGGCACGCCTGATGCGGTTGTCCAAAAGCTGCTAGATGCATCAAAGGCAGCGATGGATAATGATGAATTCCGCGCCTCTATTCCAAAGGCAATTAGCTGGTACTGGGTACATGGTGTTGAAGATACAACAGCACTTATTCAGTCTGGTAAGGATTTATATTCACCAATCCTTGATGGTCTTGGTCTACTTCACAAGTAGGGTTACTCCCAAAGCGGCATCCCATCTATTGGGGTGCCGTTATTTTTTAATTTATAGGGGCTAATGCTATGCTCTCGCAACGCAGCGCCAATTTATGTTTTGCCGTCATATTACTTATCCTATCAGGGTGGATGGCAGTGATTGCATGGGGTTTTGAGACGCCAGCACTTGGTGATGCCACTTTGCCGACAAAGTTTTTTCCTCTGATATTGCTTGGCTTTATTGCCTTTTGCACAGTGATTTACACAAGAGAATATATCATCTATGGCCAATCTGGCGGTGATGGCGACGACGTCCTTTATCAAGATAGCAGACAAGCGAAAACAGGGCTGTTAACACTGGCATCTGTGGTGGTGAGCTATGGGCTGTGGCAACAATTTGGTTTTTTGACAGCAGGCCTATTTGCCACGCCGGCAGTGGCATTTGCGATGGGTACAAGAAAACTATCACATTATGGCATCATAGCGGTTGGTGCTGTGGTGACGTATCTTGTCTTCACCTATGGCCTTGGCACGCAATTCCGGTAACATGAGGGGGGAGCATGTTTGACGCGGCCGCATTTGAATTAGCCACACAGCTATTATTTCAGCCAATTACACTGATTATGCTCATTGTTGGTGTTGTGATTGGTATTGTGATTGGTGTTTTGCCAGGCCTTGGCCCACCAGTGGCATTATCGCTGGCATTGCCTTTTACCTTTGACATGCCGTTTGTGCCCTCAATCGTCCTATTATTATCGATTTATTCTGCCTCTATTTATGGTGGGTCTATCAGTGCGATTGTGGCAAAGATACCTGGCACGGGGGCAGCAGTTGCAACAGCACAAGATGGCAATGCAATGTTCCGCGCTGGCAGAGGTGGTGAAGCACTTGGCTTGTCGCTAACAGGCTCAGTGATAGGCGGTTTATTTAGTGCTTTCGTCTTGGCTATCTTTGCGCCTTTGTTAGCAAAATTAGCAGCACAATTCGGGCCTAGAGAATATCTGGCTGTCTGTGTGTTTGGTCTAGCAGTTGTTGTCAGAGTGGCAGGGGCAAGCCTGTGGAAAGGTCTTGCGATGGCAGGGCTTGGTTTGTGGCTTACCACCTGGGGTATTGACCCATTAAGTGGCGGTGAGCGCTATACCTTTGGCACATATCAATTTTACAGCGGTATCAAATTAATCCCATTCCTGATTGGCATTTTTGCTGTGTCTGAGGTGTTTATTGGTGCAGAGCGGGCCTTAACCAAAATTGATTTTGATGCCAGCAGCTTGAAAATCACTATCCCTGGTATGAGACGGTTGCAAGAGCTGAAAGGCACAATTTTGCGCTCATCACTGGTTGGCACAATCATTGGGATTATTCCAGGTGAGGGGGCGGCAGTTGCTGCCTATTATGCTTATGCTGAGGAAAAGCGTCGGTCTGACAAGCCAGAGGAATTTGGCAAAGGCGCACCGATTGGCGTTTTAGCACCAGAGACAGCTAATAATGCAACTGTGGGCGGTGCGTTATTACCAACCATGACCCTAGGCGTGCCAGGGACACCAGCGGCTGCGATATTGCTTGGTGCGTTTGCGATTAATAACTTAACGCCTGGACCAAAGCTTTTTGAAGAGCGTGGCGAGATTATGTATGCCATTTATATTGGTCTGTTCCTGATTAATATTGTGATGATGGTGATCGGTTATTTTGCCATCCGTTTTGCTGCCCAGATTATCCGCGTGCCGCAAAATATTGTTTTGCCTTTGGTGTTATTGCTATCAGTTGCTGGCATCTATTCTACTTTTGCTAGCCTTTTTGCTGTCGGCATTATGATTGCTGCCGGTGTATTTGGCTATATCATTCGCAAACTTGGTTTTAGTGTGGCGCCACTTGTGATTGGCTTTGTACTAGGGGTGATTTTTGAAGATGGGTTCCGCCAATCAATCACAACCTCACAAGGCAGTATCATTGAATTTTTCAATACACCAATTGGCCTTACGATTTATGGTTTGTTGTTTTTAACCTTATTTGGTGCGCCTTTATGGCGTCGTTTGAAATCATTCACGAAACGAGACGCTTGATGACTGATAAGCCGAATATTTTGATTATTTATCCTGACCAGATGCGCGCTGATGCAATGGGTTGCGCTGGTAATAAGGTCGTGAAAACCCCCAATATTGACAGGCTGGCACAAGAGGGCATGCATTTCACTGAAGCCTATACAAGCTATCCTGTTTGCTGTCCGTTTCGTGCCAGCGTTTTGACAGGCAAATATGCACAAGGCCATGGTATGGTGCAAAATCATTTCCCGCTAAGAGGTGATCAGACTTTTTTAGCAGAAATGATGAAAGAGGTCGGCTATCAAACTGGCTATATTGGTAAATGGCATTTAGAAGGCGGGCCAAAACCTGGTTTTGTGCCAAAAGATAGGCGCTTTGGCTTTGATCATTTTGTCGGCTTTAATCGCGGTCATGAATATTTGAAATCTGTTTATTTTGATGATGGTGGCACACCTCATTTTTCAAAGCGATATGAACCAGATTATCAAACAGATCAGCTGATTGACTTTATTGATGGCGCTACCAAAGGGGCGTCTGATAAGCCATTTTTTGGCTATGTGAGCTATGGCCCACCACATTTTCCAAATAATATGCCAGAACATTGGCGCACAATGTATGACCCAGCTGATATGGATTTGCGTGCTGGCGTGCCAGATATGGCATTGCAAAGACAGGTGCAAGAGCGTCGTTTGCGTGAATTTTGTAATGGCGAGACAAAAGCAGCCCATCATAGCCATGCTGCCTATGATAAAAAGCCAGCTGGTGAGCCAGAAACTGAGGTAGAAATTCGCCAGTTTATGGCTGAATATTATGGGATGATTAGCAATATTGATTGGAATGTTGGACGTATTTTGAACCATCTAGACAAGCTAGGGATCGCTGATAATACAATGGTCATCTTCTGGAGTGACCATGGTGATATGCTAGGCCAGCATGGCTCATTTTGCGGTATCAAAAATCAGGCTTATCGCGCTGCCATGCAGGTGCCTTTTATCATCCGCTATCCAAAGCGTGTAAAAGCAGCGCAAAAGACCACAGCGATGATTGATGTTGGCGTTGATTTGATGGCAACTCTTTGCGAGATGCTGGCTATGACATTGCCTGATGATGCTCATTCACAAAGCTATCTTGATGTGCTTGATGGCAAGACAGATATGCGCCGTGATGCTATTTTCTATCAGCTTTTTAAACAGCAAGATGGCAATGTGGGCGAATATACACCCTATGCCCAGCGTGGTATCCGCACCAAAGATTGGCTCTATGTGCGTCACAAGGATTGCCGGGTCGATCTCTATGATTTGACGGCTGATTATCTAGAACAGAACAACCTTGTTGATGACCCTGCCCATGGTGCATTGATGGATGAATTTGATGCGCGCATTGATGCCCATATGAAAGCAACAAATGATGATTGGGATATGTGCGCTAATTTCCCGCCGCCAGACTGGGTCACCCATGCTGAGGCAAAAGAATATCTTGAAAATACATTGCTGCCCAATGCTGTGATTGTGGATTAAAGGATAGCTGAAGATGACACTAAAATATGATTTTACCACCGCAGGTGCGGATTATTTTGAAACAGTTAATCCTGCTCACCCGCAACAAGTGGTTGGCCGCTATAGCTGGACAGATAAAGACGATATCCCAGCCATTGTTGAACGTGCCAATAAAGCACAGGCTGAATGGGCAAAAGTACCTGGCTTAGAGCGTGCCGCAAAGCTTGACGCCTTTTTGGATGTTGTTATCGAAAATGTCGAGCGTATCGCAGAGGCGATTGTTCTAGAGCAAGGCAAAATCCTCGCAGAAGCCAAAGGCGAGACCATGAAAGGCGCAACAGAAGGCCGCTTCATGGTTGGTGAGGCAGCACGGATGGGTGCAACGCCAATCGCCAATGGCAGAGCAGGGTTTGCCAATCAGATTTTGCGCCGTCCGCGCGGTGTTATTTTTTGCATTTCGCCTTGGAATTTCCCTGCTATGACGCCATTGCGCAAAATGTGTCCGGCGCTTACTTTTGGTAATGCTGTCATTTTTAAACCAAGCCAATTTACACCAGCTGCTAATTATATTTTATGTGAGATTGCACAAGAATTCTTCCCAGAAGGTCTTGTGCAAATGGCAATGGTTGGCGGGCGTCAGGCTAGCGAGCTTATTGCCACTCAGCCTATCCATGGTGTTAGCTTTACAGGGTCTGTTAGCACAGGGCGTCTGGTCGGAAAGGCAGCTGCTGAAAACCTTATCCCTGCCCAGCTTGAATTAGGCGGTAAAAATGCTGCCATCTTGCATGATTGTGATGATTTAGACCACGCTGTCAGCCAGATTTATGGTGCAGCTTTCCAGACAGGCGGGCAGCGTTGCACCTCTATTAGCCGTGTTCTGATTAAGCGTGATTTATTTGATGAGGCCAAAAAGCTGTTTGTGTCGAAAGCAAAGGCAGCGATTTTAGGTGATGGGATGGCCTCTGATAGCACAATGGGGCCGCTATGTAATAAAGCCCATTTTGAAGATGTGGTTTCAACGACACAGAAAGCTTTATCAGAAGGGGCAGTTGCATTGGCTGGTGGCACAGCAGCAGATGGTGCTGGTGATGATGGCGGGTATTTTTTCCCACCTACCATCTTAGATAATGTGGCTCACAACAGCATTGCTGGACAGGTTGAAATTTTCGGACCTGTCTTGAGTTTGATGCCTTTTGATGATTTTGATGAGGCAATGCATATTTTGAATGATACCGAATTTGGTCTCACCTCAGCTTTATTTTCAAATCATAACTCACTTGTTCAGCGGTTCTTGGCAGAAAGTCAAAACGGTATGATGCATGTCAATCATGGCACTGTGCCAGATAATAATATGCCTTTTGGCGGGGTTAAAAATTCTGGTGTTGGTGCGTATTCAGTTGGGCCGACAGCGGTGAATTTTTATAGCTCTGAACATGCTGCTTATATCGCTTATTAAAGATGGTTCATGTCAGGCGTTCACGGTGAAAGGATAGGGCAGATGAATTTTAAACATGATGTAACGCTCTCTTCTGTTGCGCTTTATCCATTAAATGCCAAAGGCGGTGTCAGTCCCAATATGGCACTAGGCCAGATGCCAGTTCGTCCTGCTTTGCTGATTAAGTTAACTGATAGTGACGGTTGTTTTGGATGGGGCGAAATCTGGTCGAATTTTCCGCCACGTGCCAATTTACACAAAACCCATTTAATGGAAGATGTCGTCAATCACCATCTGATTGGAAAAAAATTCGCTGCGCCTTCTGAATTAATTGCTCAATTACGCTCTACTTTGTCTGTTTATTTCTTACATATCGGTCAAACAGAGGTTTTTGAACATATTCTGGCAGGCATTGATACAGCGGCATGGGATTTATGCTTGCGCAATGCGAATGTTAATTTTGCTGAATTCATGGCGATATCAAATCAGGCACAATGTTATGCCAGCTCTTTGAATCCAGATGATTTATCAAAACGGCTTGATGCTCATGCTGATATGGGACAGACAGAATTTAAGTTGAAAATCGGCTTTGAAGCAGAATCAGATATTAGCTTTGTTGCCAACGCATCAGCGCAATTACCTGATAATGGGCATTTGATGATTGATAGCAATCAGTCCTGGGATGTGTCATCTGCCAGCAGCTTATTGCAAAGGCTAGAAGAATATAGCCTGCTATTTGCCGAAGAACCTATTCGTGCTGATTGCCCTGTCACAGATTGGGAAAAGCTAGCAAGTCAAACAAATATCGCCCTTGCAGCTGGTGAAAATATTTATGGTGTCGCACAGTTTTTAGAGATGGCGAATGCAGGTGTGCGTTATCTGCAACCTGATGTGGCGAAATGGGGCGGTGTCACAGGCGCCCTTGAATTGGCTGAAAAACTGCCAGATGGCTGTGTGTTATGGCCGCATTTCATGGGGTCAGCCATTGGTCAGCAAGCAGGGCTTGCCATTAGTGCGGCAATCGGTGATGCCTCAAAATGTGAAATGGATGTGAATGAGAATGTGCTTCGCTCCAGCTTATGTCCTGATGCCTTACATATCCATAATGGTTGTGTGGCTCTGTCTGAAGAAGCAGGGCTGGTTACACCGCCTTCTGACGAGGCCTTAACCCTTTATGGCTGTGTGTCAGCCTAGTGATATATGATTTTTAAAAATAGGGAGTTTTTTTAAATGCTACTTGATGGCCCTGCCATAATAGAACCAGCCCCTTTTGATGATATCAGCTATGCGCTTTGTCAAAGACGCAAAGATGTTGTTATTATGAGTGCTGATCTTAGCAAATATTGCCAAATCATTAAGGTTAAAAAAGAGCTGCCAGATCAGCATCTAGATGTCGGAATGGCAGAGCAAAATCTGATTTCGGTGGCAGCTGGTGTTGCCAAAGCTGGCTTTGTGCCTATTGCAACAACCTTTGCCTGCTATGCGACAAGACGTGCTTATGATCAGATGATGATATGCATGGGCACAGGCCCTTTAACCAGCATTGTGATCGGATTTACCCCTGGCATTGCCAACCCGGCACGTATTCACCATCAGGCAGCTGAGGATTTAGGTATGATCCGCGCCATTCCTGATACCACTGTGATCGACCCAATGGATGCGACAGAATTTCAGCAAGCTTTGGATATCGCTGTTGATACAGCTGGCCTTGTCTATCTGCGTGGTCACCGTGGTAATACACCGCGTTTGCTTGATGAAAGGCGTTATCAATTTGAACTTGGCAAGACTTATCAGCTGGTAGAGGGGCAGAATATTGGCATTATCGCAACGGGGCATGCGACACAATGGTCATTGGAAGCCAGCGAGATTTTGAAGGAAAAAGGCATCTCACATTCGCTTTTGCATGTGCCGACCATAAAGCCTGTGAATGAGCAAGAAATTGCTGATTTCTGCTTTAGCCATAATAATATTGTGACAGTTGAAAATCATCAAATTGTGACAGGGCTAGGCTCATTGGTCT
Organism: Puniceispirillaceae bacterium (SeqCode); assembly: GCA_049890115.1. Lineage (GTDB taxonomy): Bacteria > Pseudomonadota > Alphaproteobacteria > Puniceispirillales > Puniceispirillaceae > UBA685. The sequence continues at coordinate 20,038 of JBMHCC010000011.1, forward strand.
CGGAGATTGTCTGTGATAGAGGAGGTGGGCCGAAAATCACTCGTATCGGCGTTCCCAATCAATGGGCACCAGGGGGCACTTTGCCTTATATCAGAGAACAGCTTGGGCTTGATGCTCTCACATTAGCAAAGCGTATTGAAGAGGCCTCATCATGAGTGATTTATCAAATTCAAGGCTGATAAAGCTAGAATTATTAGCTGCTAAAATTCGCCGCAATGTGCTTGATATTTGCATGCAAAGAGGCGGCTATGCTGGACAGGGTGTGGCTTTGGCTGATATCGCTGCTTGTCTTTATTTTGATGAAATGCGTGAGGATGGCGAGGGCTGGTTTTATGACCGTTTTGTGCTGTCAAATGGGCATGATGCGATTATGACCTATGGCGCGCTGGCAGAGCATGGCTCTTATGATATCGAAGAGTTGCGCAGCTATAATGAAGATGGCACCAAGATTGATCAGAGCCCGATTGAAGGCCAGCTTGGCTTTGAAATTACAGCTGGATCATTAGGGCAGGGACCATCGCAATCAGCTGGCATTGCCTGGGGTGAGCGAATGAAGGGGAATGATAAACGGATTTACTGTTTGTTTTCTGATGGTGAATTACAAGAAGGAAATGTTTGGGAAGCTGCTATGTTTGCTGCCCATCAAAAATTATCAAACCTTGTTTTTATCATTGATAATAATGATTTGCAGGCAACCTCTCGCACACAAGATGTGCTAGGCGTCGAGCCTGTTCCTGAAAAATTTGATGCTTTTGGCTGTTTTGCGCGGCGCGTGAATGGCAATAGCATCCCTGATATTCTAGATGCATTTACTGAAGCAAAGACCATAACAGACAGACCCTATGTCATGGTATGTGATACGAAGATTTTTGAAGGTATTGATTGTCTAAAAGCTGAATTACCAGCTGCTCACTATGTCGCCAAACATCAAGCTGATTGGGAAGCTGGCTTGAGCGAAATAAATCAGAAAATCGCTAAATTGATAGAGGCATCACATGCCTAATATCTTGCAAGGTAAAGTGGCTGTTATCACAGGGGCAGGCCGTGGTATCGGACAGTCTATCGCATTGGCATTCGCAAAAGCTGGTGCAGATATCGCTATCTGTGCGCGTTCCTCTGATGCGTTGGAAGCGATAAAAGAACAAGTGGGAGCCATGGGTCAGGCTTGTTTTTCAGGGGCTCTTAATATCGCAAATCCAGAGGCTGTTGAGCGTTTTTGTGATGATGTCATTTCGCATTTTGGCAAGGTTGATATACTGGTGAATAATGCAGGTGCTTATCAGGATAGAGGCAAATTCATAGATTCTGATCCTGATGAGTGGTGGCGCACGATTGAGGTCAATGTAAGAGGACCTTATCTGATGACACGCCATCTGATTTCAGCAATGCCAGAAGGCGCAAAGATTATCAATATGAACTCAGGCAAGGGCTATAGCGCTGGCCAAAATAGCAGCTCTTATCATGTTTCCAAAGCAGCGCTTAAAATGTTTACAGAGGCTTTGGCAAATGAATTATGGGAACGCCAAATTGACGTTAATACCATCATTCCAGGCCCCACCGCGACCACAACGCTCAGCAGGCAAGATCCACAATCTGGTGTGACAACGCAAGAGATATTGGAACAATTTACAACAGCGCCTCCTGCAGGGCTGCCAGCTTGGGAGCGTGTCAAACATCCAGATGAGGTGGCTGAATTAGCTTTGCAACTAGCCAGCTATGAAATTGGTGGCCCCACAGGTCAAGTGTTTTCGCTAGCACGTAGACCACTGTAATTTTGCGCCTTCTTATGCCGAGATAACAGCTATGAGCTGCTTTGCAAAAATGGTCTGTTATGATGGTTAAGCCAGATACTTGCTGGTTAGGCTGATTATGATAAAAGAGTTAAAAAGTGATATAATAGCACCTCTTTGCTATCTTTCAGAAAGGCTGATGAAGTGGATGATACACCGCAATTACAAGATGATAAATTCCATCTTGTTGAAACGGCAGAGTTATTTCCAGCACGCAGTGATGCGGCTGTTAAAATTTTGATCCTTTATGGCTCACTTAGAGAGCGGAGCTTTTCACGCCTTGCCGCTGAAGAAGGCGCCCGCATCCTTGAGAAATTGGGTGCTGAGGTTCGATTTTTTAACCCATCAGGCTTGCCGCTGGTTGATGATAATGCTGATGAGACACATCCCAAAGTCGCCGAATTGCGTGACCTTGTAACCTGGTGTGATGGTATGGTCTGGTCATCGCCAGAGCGCCATGGTGCCATGACAGGCATTATGAAAACACAAATTGACTGGATACCGCTATCTCTTGGTTCTGTTCGTCCAACCCAAGGTAAAACATTGGCTGTGATGCAGGTTTCTGGTGGTTCGCAAAGTTTTAATACGGTCAATCAGCTTCGTATTTTAGGTCGCTGGATGCGCCTTTTAACGATCCCTAATCAGTCATCAGTTGCCAAAGCATGGGCAGAATTTGATGATAATGATCGCATGAAACCATCATCCTATTATAACCGGATTGTTGATGTGATGGAGGAGCTTTATAAATTCACGCTTCTGACCCGTGATAATCGTGACTATTTGACAAATCGCTATTCTGAAAGAGTGGATAGCGAATAAATAGCTATTTGCTGTGATAGTTGGCAATAATGCCTCATAAAATCATATCTTTTTCCCCAGATTTGATAAAAGGGGCGCATAAAGATGATAGAAGATGACACCATAAATCAGGGGACGATTTAATGTCAGCATTTTCAATACCAGCTATCCCGATTATTCAAGCACCTATGGCTGGCGGTATCACAACGCCAGAATTAGTCTGTGCTGTGGCAGAGGCAGGTGCTGTTGGTAGCTTTGGTTTTGCCTATAGCACAGCTGAGAAAATTGCATCAGATATGGCACAGGTGCGCGCTGTTACGACAGGTGCGATTAATGCCAATTTCTTTGTCATAGAGGTGCCACCATTTCCAGAAGATGAGGTAATATCTGCTGCTATTTCAGCCTTATCAGAACTGCCATTGTTACCGCCGCAACCTTATCAAGTGCCAGTGGCTCCTTTTGTGCCTGATTTGGCAGAACAGCTAGCCCCTATTTGGGAATGCCCACCTGATTATTTGACCTTTCATTTTGGTATTCCTGAACAGGCGATTATGGCACGTGCTAGACAGGTTGGCATAATGGTTGGCATCAGCGCAACTTGCATCTCTGAGGCAAAAGCAATCGAAAAAGCTGGTGCTGATTTTATCATTGCACAAGGTTATGAGGCAGGAGGCCATCGCGGAACATTCGCAGCTGATGCCCCAAAGGATGAGACACTTTCAACATTTGCTTTGACGAAGTTGCTAGCGGGTGCCACAAATTTGCCGGTGGTCAGTGCAGGGGGCCTTATGAATGCATCTGATATCACAAGGGCCCTAGAAGCTGGTGCAAATGCTGTGCAGATGGGCACAGCTTTTCTATGCGCTGATGAGGCAGGAACACCAGCCTCTTATCAAGCTGCCTTGACAGCTGATACGAAGCAGCCAACTATCATGACAAGGGCATTTTCAGGCCGTAATGCACGTTCCCTTTATAATGATTTTATTGGCCAGATGGATGGCAAATCTTATTTACCATTTCCCTTTCAGAACATCCTGACAGCGTCATTGCGAAAAGCTGCTAGCAACGCGGATAATGCGCATTATCAAAGTCTGTGGGCTGGTACCGGCTATGCTGCCATCAAATCAGCGCCAGCTGCTGACATCATCGCAGAGCTAGCCGCTGGCCTTAAAAACATAACAAGACTATCTGGACGGGTGCCTGAATGGCTTTTATGGCACAGTCAATGACGATGCCGCTCTTGTTGTTAGCTGGCAGTTATAAGGGGCTTGACGTTAAGGGGTGTGCTCTTCTAGTGATACCACTTTGATAAAGATACATATCAGTTTTAAAAAGGATATCGATAAATGCGTGAATTATTACAAGCTGATAAAATCCACCCCACTATTCGTGAGTAGGTACAAAATTACCATAGCGATATTGTTGCTGAGGTGCAAAAGGCTGTCGCAGATAACCGCATTGTGGTTGTGGGAATGCGTTAGAATGATGCTGTTTTTAAGGCGCTCCGTAATTTGACAAAAGCAGGATTGCCTTTTGCTTATCTAGAATATGGCAGCTACACCAGCGGTTGGCGCAAACGTTTGGCCTTAAAAATGTGGACTGGCTTTCCAACATTTCCGATGATTTTTGTTGATCAAACATTGATTGGTGGCAATTCTGATTTGGAAAAATTACTAGCTGATAAAAGCCTGTAACGAGCCCTGCAGTGCTATCTTATCGTTTGGTTGTTCCGCCACATGGCTTCGCCAAAAAGATATATCAATTTTATCTAATTTTTAGTATATCTGTCCCTGTAAAAAACTTTACTCCCATAGAAATTTTTGAGGATATTATGCAAAGAACATTTACCGCTATAGCTCTATGCGCATTTTTGTGTGCGCCATCTGCTTATGCTGAAGATGCTTCGCCAGACTGGTTGAAGCGTTCGAGCCTATCTGTGACAGAATCGCAAGATAATGATGTAGAGTTTGAATTTGAGACCATTCAGCCTTTGATGCAAACCCCTGAAACCAAAGAGCATACAGTGTTCTTTCAAGGTCGCGTTGCAAAACAAGATGAGGATGAGACCATTAATATCGGTATTGGTTATCGTAATCTGAGTGAGGATGAGAGCGTCTTGCTAGGTGTGAATGCGTTTTATGATGCCACAACAGATTATGGTCATCGCCGTGGCAGCATTGGTGCAGAAGCAATTGGTAAAACTTTTACTGCCAGAGCAAATATCTATTCCGCTTTTTCAAAAGAGAAGAAGAAGGTAAAAGGTTCAATTACGACCTATCAATCAGCCCTAGATGGCTATGATTTCAGTGTTGATGCGCCGATGCCTTATATGCCTTGGATGCGCGTTCAGGCGACAGGCTATCAATGGTCAGCCAAGAAAGATTTTAAAGATGTGTCAGGGGCTCGCCTGGCATTTGTTGGTAACTTGAACAAGCATGTTTCTTTTGAAATCGGCACAGATGATAATAATTATAATGGCACCGATAATTTCATTTCAGTGCAGTATAATGTGGCAGGTGTGCAGACCAATGGCGTGACAGCATCATTGGCCGATGGCGCATTTTCAGACGAAGTGGCAACACAAAGAGATTTGAAAAATCACACGCTTGATAAAGTTATTCGCAACAATAATGTTGTGGTTCAGACTAGAGGTGGTGTCGTGATTGGGAGATCAAACTAATGATTAAGAAACTATTTCTCGCAAGCGCAATTTGCTTTATCTCATCGCAAGCTTGGTCTGCCTGTTTTACTGATAATGACTTTGCCACTAGCTGTTCCCCAGCAACCGAATATTTAGTTAAGTTGCAAAAGGTTGAGTTATGCAAAGATGAAAATTGTAACTCATCTGTGACAGTGGCTTCATCAAGCGCATCTTTTGATATTAGCTCAGTCACAGCAGGGGCTGCGGTAGGCAGCTATGCTAATTTAGATGATGTGCCAGCTGGTATTTATACGCATGTCCGCACAACAATTTCACCTGAGATCACATTTTCAGCTGTCGCAGAGGGCAACTGTACATCAGGTCGTGATAGCTTTACCGAAGTCTATGATAATACAGAGGTAACCGCGACTGAGTTAAGTAACAACTCAGGCTTTGGTATTTCGTGGAATTCAGCAAATGATGCCTTCATTCATCTCTATAAATTGCCGGTTGCTGTTGCGATTTCAAAATCAGGCTCTTTGCCACAAATTCAGGTAGATTTTGCGACGCAAGAAGCTGCCTTATGCATCGGCCCTTCTGGTAGTGCTAATATGTATCCTGGCATTCCTGACATCTCTATCAGGGTGTTTAACAACTAAGAAAGCCGTTATTAGGCTATCTGTTCTATAATATAAAAAGCTGGCAGTTTTGACTGTCAGCTTTTTTCGTCTTCTGGGTCGTTCCTGAAAAAGGGGATGAGGAATACCAAGCAGGCAACAAGAAAGAAGATGCTGCCAAATAATGCCCAAAAGCTACCAATGCTAGCAATGCAAAACCCGATTGCTGAAACGATAAATAACAACCAGCCAATCAGATTAATGGTACGATTTGACATTATCTATTTTCCCTTATGCTATGTGACAGATTATATTCCGCGTGATGCGAAAGGCGCCTATAAGCAGCTTTTGATAGCTTGTGCAAATCCGCTTATGGCTTGTTCTGGAATATCTTTGTGAACAACCAGACGAAAGGCTGATTTTGCAGAGCTGATATGAAAGCCGTTAGCATATAATTTTTCTGGAAGAGAGGCTTTGACATCATGTGACAGGCTGTCATCTAGTTCTAAATAGACCATATTGGTTTGCACCTTATCATGGTTTATTTTAACGCCCTTTATCTCTGATAATCTTTCTGCCAAAAGCGTGGCATTGCGGTGATCATCACGCAATCTTTCAACATTATGAGTAAGAGCATAAAGGCCAGCTGCTGCTAAAATACCAGCCTGTCTCATGCCGCCGCCAACCATTTTGCGCAAACGCCGTGCTTTGGCGATAAAGCTGACATCCCCGGCTAACACAGAGCCAGCAGGTGCCCCTAATCCTTTTGACAGGCATAAGGAGACACTATCAAAGGGCTGAGCAAAATCTTCTGCGCTTTGGTTTGAGGCGATAACAGCATTCATCAAGCGTGCCCCATCTAGATGGCATGCCAGGCCTTTATCTTTGGCAATGGCACAAAGCGTTGTTAAATCTGTGACAGATTGCACTAATCCATTATGGGTGTTTTCAAGGCATAGCAGGCGTGATACCGGAAAATGCCCATCATCATCTTTGACCGCATTTCGGATATCATCACCATGTAATGACCCTTTATCTGTGACAGGCAGCGGGCAGGGGACAAGGCCGCCAAGAGCTGATAGACCACCAGCCTCATAACGCAAAACATGATAGGCATCACCAGAGATAACCTCATCACCACGCTGGCCATGCGTTAACATGGCAATCAGATTGCTTTGGGTGCCAGATGATACAAAAACAGCATCTTGCTTACCAAGCAGGCTGGCCACTTTTTGTTCTAATGCGCGAATTGTTTTATCTTCTCCATACACATCATCGCCAACGTCAGCCTGATAGATGGCTTGTCTCATTGCCTCATCAGGCTTTGTTACCGTGTCACTGCGAAAATCATACATTATCAAGCGTCTCTTATTACCAGATAACGCTAGTCTAGCCTTGTATCAGAGATGGTCAATCACAGAAGTAATTTCTATGATTTAACGTGCTTCATAAGCAGCGATAGCAGCACTAAGCTGTTTTTTCTCAGGGCAGGTGAAATAACAGGCTTTTTCAAGGCGTGCCAGCAATTCTTTGGCACGATCTGGCTGGTCGAGTGTTAAAAACAGTTCACCCATATATTCCATTGCGCCCTTATGACGCGGATTTTCTGCCAAAGCGCGCTCATAAGCAATCTGTGCCTCATCATAGCGTTGTAATTTGCGCAAAGCAAAGCCACGGAAATTCCAGGCATCAGCATTGGTGTTATCTGCTGCTAAAACGGGTTTGAGTAAATTTAATGCTGTATCATAATCATTTTGCGCAAGGGCAACACGCACCTTTGCCAGCTTATTTGCACCACTATCACCAGCATTATCATTGCTGTAAGATGTGCCAGCCGCAAGACTAGCTGAAACAGAAATGAACAAAGCACAAATCGCTAGCATCATTACCATCATAAAATTGGTTTTTGTGGATTTGGTAAGGCTCTTTTGACTAACTTCCATGGCACCGATGCTCCTGTAACGCTCTTTTTCAGAACTGCATACGAACAGTGAGTGCCTGCTAGATGACCTATTGGTGCTAGTTAGTGTTAATCTTCCAATTTTGCCATATGCATATTAAGTGCTTTGGTTGATAAAATAGTCTCAATGCAAAAATATATCATACTCAGAACAAGACAGATAATCGTAATAGTCAAAGCACTATGCGCTAACGCTGTTTGAGACAGGCTTATAAGATATAAAGCACCAAGATTGGTTATAAATGAAGCACCACAAAAAAAGGATGAGATTTTAATTAAAACCATCCGCCTTTGTAAAATTTTCAACTCCCCATTAATGACATCTTTGCTCCAGATGCTAGACGCCCCTTTTTCAATTTGGGCTGATAAATCACGCATCAGGCCAGCAATGCTAATATAGCGAAAATTAAGTGCTGCAATGGCAAGCGGGATAGCTGGAAAAAGCGCAAAAATTGACTGAGAAACCATCATAAAACCCTTTGCTTAACGTGATACTAGCCTAAACAGATAGGGATAATATGGCAATGCCAGCCCCTAACTAGATACCAAATGAATAGACATGACATGAATTGATAGTCATGAAGAGGCACTGACTAGGTGGCATTAAGATATTTTTGGATTAGTTATATATTAAGCCTAATTTACCTGTATAGAACAGGCCGTTTTTTGATAGCAGGGGAGATTATGATGAAACTGCTTTATGCTTTTCTTTTGTTGATTGTCTCATCTCACTATGCTGTTGCTGAGACCATCAGGGGGGCTATGGATTGCCGCATTACAGCCCAGCACCTCGTTAGCTATTCAGATGATGGCATTCTCTCTTCTGATACAGGCAGAGATGGCGGTGATAAAATTGGCGCAAAATTGCGGCTTCGTTATGAGATACAACGTCCTATGGTTGGTCATGATTTTGATTTTAAGGTGGAATTTGGCCGTTTTAATATCTTATTTGATGAAACCTATGACAAAGAGCGTATCGCAGCGTTGCGTTCTGAGGATGG
>JBMHCC010000012.1:0-3178 GCA_049890115.1 Puniceispirillaceae bacterium (SeqCode)
TATGGATAAGTATATGGATGATGATCTATATGCACAGATCCGTGGTTCACTGAATGACAGCCTTGCAGGTACATCAAGCTGGCTTAACCGTGCAGACCGCACATATGTTGAGCAGCGCGCACGTATCTTCAACCTGTAATCATTCAGGTATTATTGTGGACGGGAACGCGTTTTAGCGTTCCCGTTTTTCACCCTCTCCTGTTATTTCCGCTTGAGGTGTTAAATGTCGACTGAGCAGAATATGTCTTTGTTTGCGGGCATTCAGTGGGTTTTTGTAAGTCTATTTGGGGCTTTTGGTGATATTTTTACAGCCTTGTCTAACCCAAGCCTGTGGCTTGATTGGTCAGATAAGCAGGCTTTGATGCGCTTTATTTATTTTGGGGCATCAACCGAATTATTTTTTGTCTTTTTTCTACTCTTTATCTCGATAGTCATCGCTGGCATTTATAGTCCGCGCTTTATGTGGCTTGTTGTGCGTGGCACTGAAGGGGCATCGAACACAGTCGGACGGTTTTTTGCATGGGCGGGCCTGATTATGGTTGTCCAGCAGATAATCGTTGTATTTATCCAGCGGATTTTTACCCGTCCTGATATTGTTATAGGTTTTGGTATACCTGTCGATTTCGACGTGAGTTGGTATTCTGAGGAATTAAAGCTCTATAATGCTGCGATTGTCTGTCTATGTGTTGGTTACACATTTGTTCAGCGTGGCCATGTGCGGGTTGACCTATTTTATGCGCCAGCTTCGTTCCGTGTGAAGAAAATCATTGATATGTGTGGGGCACTTTTCTTTATGGTCCCTATGGCTGTCCTCATGTGGCTATATACATGGTTCTTCATGTGGCGCCATTTGATCACACCAAAGATCTCAGCATCTGATAAGCTTGAGCTGATATTACGCAAAGCACGTATTGTGAAATGGAATGTAGAGACTATTGGCTTCTCGCCAAATGGTTTTACAGGCTATTTCTTGTTTAAAGTCCTGATGGTGATGCTGGTTGCCTTCATCTTTATTCAGGCAGTCGCTTTATTCTGCCGCTCTCTTGCTGAGCTGCGCGAAGGTCCTGAGTCACAGGACAAGCATCTGGATTTAGATTGATGAACCCTTTTAGCCGTCAGAACCGCATTCGCAGGAGCGCAAAATCATGTTTGGCATAGATGGTGTCCTTCTCGCCCTAATCATTACCTTTATTATTTTGTTCGGGGCTATTATGTCAGGCTTCCCAGTTGCCTTTGCAATTGGCGGTGCTGGCGTATTATCTTTCTTCGTGGTTGCTTTGCTTGATGGCAGCGGCCTGTTGATGCATTCCTTAATTGATGTGACATCACCTGAATATCGAGATTTGCTCAATTCAGGTGTTGCTAGAATTGATATATCAAAATTCTCCTATCCAGATTTACCTGTAATTTACGAGCCGTTATTCCCAGAAGGGTGGGAAAAGGCGATGAACAGGAATCTGTCTTTTGTTGTTAACCGCATCAATGAGCGTGTGATTGCAGGTCAATCGATTGAGACATTACTTGCTGTTTTGATGTTTGTTCTCATGGGTATCACACTTGAGAAGTCAAATATTGCGAATGATTTGCTCACCTCAATGGCACGTGTCTTTGGCGGTCTGCCAGGTGGTTTGGCTGTATCAGTTGTTGTGGTTGGTGCATTCCTTGCAGCTTCAACAGGTATCGTTGGCGCGACAGTGGTTACAATGGGCTTGTTGTCCCTGCCAACAATGTTGCGAAATGGATATTCTCCACAATTAGCGACTGGCGTGATTTCTGCTTCAGGCACATTAGGCCAGATCATTCCGCCATCTATTGTTATTATTATTCTTGGCACATTGGCTGGCGATCTCTATTCAGCGGCACAAGAGGACAGAGCGCAATCTGTTGGCTGTACAGATGCGCTTACCTATCTTGGTGAACCAGCTGTGGTATCTGTTGGCACCTTATTCCAGGCGGCGCTTTTGCCAGGCATTATGCTTGCAGCACTATATGCGCTTTATGCCTTTGCCTATGCGCTGGTAAATCCAAAGGCAGCACCGGCTGTGCCATCCTCTGGTGATAGTGCAAGTGATAATACACGTCAGAACCTGCTGCGGTGGGGTGCTATCATCCCGGCTGTATTTGCGGGTTCATTCCTGATGATGACACAGACCAACATGGTTGGGTCACAAAATGTTGTTGTTGATAGCTTTACAGATATCGGCGTAACAGCGTCCTTGCGGACAAATGTGAGTGAAGAATGTCAGGCCTCTATGATTGCTTTGCATGGTCAAGAGGCTTGGGATCAGGCTGTTAGTGAGGCAGCTGCCATTGCTGCGCAGGGCGGTGTTGAAGAGAGCATTAAGCTTACCCCAGAAGAAATCGAAGCCGCTGTGGCTGATAAGGTAGCGGCAGCAGCGCCTATTGGATTAGGCATTGGTGGTTTTGCATTAGCTGCTGCTTTGCTACTGGCCTTTGCAAAAGCATCATCTATGGTGCTAAGCCAGCGAAATCTTATCATTGGGTTTGCTGGTGTGGCATTAACCCTCATTGTGGATTATGCATTTGTCAGCCCGTTAACGACAAGCGGCGTTACCACCATCATGATGCTGATACCATGGGTGATGATTTATTACGGCGCGCGAGATGCGGTGCGCGAATTGTCAAAGATAGAATTGCTTCGGGTGGTATTTCCGCCGCTTATTCTGATTGTTGCGGTTCTTGGCTCAATCCTCGGCGGTATTACAAATCCAACTCCTGCTGCTGGTTTAGGTGCCGGCGGTGCATTGATGCTAGCAGCATTCCGCAAGCTGAAGGATGAGAATAAATCAACGAAAATCATTCTTCAGTCAGCATTTGCCATAGTGATTTGTATTCTGATTGGCGTGAATTTCGATTTGCGGATTAATTCAGATAGCATCACAGCAGAAGGCTGGGTTGCGTTCCTATTTGCCTATGCTGCGTATCTATATGCCTTGTTTGGACTGGCAATGGCTTGTTACACGCTGTTCCAAAGCGCCGTTCTGCCTCCAATTGTACGAGAGTCAGCCAAGGTCACATCTATGGTCTTCACGATCCTGATTGGCTCGCAGATCTTGAATCTGGTTGTGATTTCCTATGGTGGTGAACATTATATTCAGCAATATCTACGTAGTTTTGATAATGAAATCACAATCTTTATGATTGTGATGGTGCTGCT
>JBMHCC010000013.1:0-75045 GCA_049890115.1 Puniceispirillaceae bacterium (SeqCode)
GCAAGGAGCACTTAACATGCAGAAATCAATTTTGCTGGCTGTCGATGGCAGCCCAGGCGGTGAGAGAGCATTAGATTATGTTCTTGAAACCACAGATAATGCGAGCGTTCAGATTATCCTAGCCTATGTGATTGAATGGTCTTATTATGGGTTAAAAAGCTGGACTTATCTATTTGGTGAAGAGCAAAGAACACAAACCATTTATAAGGTTATATTCTGTGTATTTGTGGCCTTGGGTTGTATGGTGCAGCTTGGTCCATTGCTGGATATTTCAGATGCGTTTGTATTCCTGATTTGTGTGCCAAATATTTTGGGTCTGTATTTCCTTGCGCCAATTGTAAAACGCGAGATGGAAAATTACAGAGCTCGTCTGGCAAGTGGAGAGATTAAACGGTTTAAAAATTAGACCATATCCTAACACAATTTTTCATTTCGGACAGGGTGGTCTGCCGCCCTGTCTTTTTTGTGATTGGCATTGCAAAGAAAATAGAAAGGCGCATAATTTTCAAAAGTGAGATTTTTGACAGGCCATAAATAGGGTGCAATAGCGTGTGATGATAGGTGATTTTTTTAAGGTAAAACAGATACCGTCCCTTTTCTGGAGTGCACCAAAAGCGCTGACTTTGCGGCCACCGTTACTATCTGTTGTTCTGTTGTCACTTGGGTTGGTTATCTTTGCCATTGGTGAGGGGATGATTGTGGCAGCTGGTATCGGGGTTAGCCCCTGGACTGTGTTTGCACAAGGCCTGTCATCTCTATCTGGTTGGACAGTTGGCTTCTCTACTTTCATCACAAGTATGATGGTTCTATTATTATGGATACCACTGCGCCAAATGCCTGGTCTTGGCACGATTTTAAATGCCTTAATCATTGCGATTATGCTTGATGTTTCATTGCATTATTTACCGCGTCCTGAGTTGTTTATTATGTCAGTGATGATGGCAGTTTGTGGCGTTATGCTAGTCGGCTTTGGGTCTGCTGTCTATTTGATAGCCAATTTAGGAGCAGGGCCGCGAGATGGTTTAATGACAGGTCTGCAACGCCTGTCAGGTCAGCCCATTATGAATGTGCGGATTGCGATTGAAATTATTGTCGTAGCATCTGGTTGGCTGATGGGTGGCATGGTAGGGCTTGGCACAATGTTATTTGCTTTTGGTATCGGTCCTGCCGTGTCTTTTTGCGCCCATAGCCTGTTTTTGTTATTCAAAAAATAGCCATTATGCTGGCAATTCTGTATCACTAATTAGAATAAGACTATCTGGATTTTACAGAGCTGTTGAGGTATTTTTTTATTATCGATAACAAGCAGCGCTATTTTGAACGGCCGGCAAACCGAAATAGAAACAATGACGTCTTTATTCTCAGATTTTGAACAAGCACTTATTGATTTGCGTCAACAAGGCATGAAGCTATCAGATATTAACCCTGTCTCAGCAATGGCTGATATTATATCTGACAAACTATATCATAATGAAATTGATAAGACAGATATCCAATCATTACTTGATGAAATGGGGCAAACTATCTGGACCTCTCAGGCAGAGGCATTAGCGAAACAATCAGGTCTTAGCAATCTGGCAGACTGCACTCTGCCAGATATGATTGCGCCTTATCAGGAAATCTTGAGTGAACTGCCACTTGATAAGCCACGTTACCGTGCTGTTTTCACGGCGCATCCTGTATTTGCTTTGCAACCAGATAACAGCGCAGCTTTATGTAGGGCAGCTCATGAGCTCTCTCATAAAAAAACTATCACACCACCAAACCAAGCTTATCAGCCACGTGAAACAGTTTCGTTATCACAAGAACATGATGAAGCGATGCTGGCGCAAACCAATGCACGTAAAGCCATTCAAAAACTAAACCGCATTTGGCTACAGATCAAAGCGAAACAGAACAATGATACGTGGCGTGATACCTTGCCAACTGCCTTTGGTATCTCAACATGGGTTGGTTATGATCTTGATGGGCGTTCTGATATCACTTGGCTTGATTCCCTGATTTTACGATTGCAGGAAAAGCACCGCGCCTTATCGCTCTATCATGATGCACTAGCAGAAATTGCGGTTTCAGAATTATCTGAATGTTCCGCGCTTTTGGAAAAAGAGATGGCAGATTGTGCCTTTGATATTGACCAGCTGACATCCTATCAGAATGGGGCAGGTGATTTTGCCACCATTATGAATGCTATGACAGAGCGCGACAAATTAACAAAAAGCCGTGACTTTGCCGACAGGCTTCATGAAATTGCCAAACATCAGCCAGATGATGAGTTGGCATTATCACTATTGGTAGTCGCCGCCGATATCGCGACACATGGCTTTGGCATTGGTGAAATTCATCTGCGGATTAATGCTGTGCAGCTGCGTAATGCTATGCGTTCTCTTGATGGTCGTGGGTTATCTAGCAGTGATGGCAATGTTTCTGCGCGCCTATTGATGGATAGGCTTGCCAGCCGCATCAAACAAGAAGCCCCTTGGTATATAAATTATGCCTCTGTTGATAAGGAAACAGCCACTGCAAGACGCCAATTAATGCTGGCAGCACAATTTATTAAGCATATTGATAATGATCAGCCAGTGCGCCTATTAATTGCTGAATGTGAAAGACCTATCACCTATATGTCAGCCCTATATCTGGCACATAAGTTTGATATTGCAGATAAGCTTGATATATCGCCTTTATTTGAGACGACTTTCGGCCTTGAGCATGGGGCAGAGATGATGTCACAACTATTTACGCATGAGGTTGTGCGAAACTATGTCATTGGCAGAGGGCGCGTTGCCATTCAGCTAGGCTTTTCAGATGCTGGCCGTTTTATGGGGCAGATTGCAGCTAATCTTGCGATCGAACGTCTGCAAATTAAAATCACAGATTTAGTGGCTAATCATTTTGACCAAGATTGTGAGCTGTTAATCTTTAATACTCATGGCGAATCTCTTGGCAGAGGCTGCGCAAGACCAACGATAAAAGACAGACAGAATTTTATTCTAACGCCGTTTGCAAGAGCAAGAGTAAGCACGAATTCTCTGGCGCTTTATCATCAATCTAGTTTTCAAGGTGGTGATGGTTATCGTCTATTTGGCAGTCAGGCGCTGGCTGATTCCACAATGGCACATTTGCTCATTGCTGAAATAACGCCGCCATCTGATGATTGGTTATCAGATCCGTTTTATGAGCAAAATGATTTCTCTCTTGATTTGTTTTTGTCATTGAAAAATTGGCATGAAACTTTATTCGCAAACCCACAATATGGCGATATGCTTGATGTTTTTGGCAGTAACCTTTTGCCAAAAACAGGCTCACGCCCTGCAAAACGTGTTGTTCAGGCAGGCAATGAGAGAAGCGATCCATCAAAAATCAGAGCAATACCTCATAATGCGATTCTGCAACAATTAGGGTTTTTGGCGATTGTCATTTCTGGCATGGGTAGCGCGGCTCGCATTGATACAGAGCGGTTTTGTGAAATTCATAAAGATTCGCCACGGTTGCGTCAGGCCGTTGAACATATCCTAAATGCTAAGGAAAATGGCTCATTAAATACCATTCTGGCCTATGCTAGAATGACCGATAATGGATTTTGGGTCAGCCGTGCCTATCATGGCACGCAATATCACCATCAGCGTGCCTATCGCCAACTTGCCGCAAGCTTGAAACAATCACGCTATAGTGCTGCGATGAAACAAACTGTATGGCGACTGCGCGAAGATTTGATAGATCTATACCGCCTAACAGAATTACTTGATTTGGGCTCTATTCGCATGACAGGTGATGAGCGAATAATGCCAGATTTGCTTCACGCATTGCGACTAGCACTGATTATGGATTCGCTTGTACGTGTTGCCAAGGTGCCACGATTTGCGGAAACAAATAGACATAGCAATGCTGATTTGATGAATGCTGCCATCAAGCTTGATTTTGAGACAGTTTGCGCGATTGTTGAAGAGGAATTTCCCGAAAATAAAGCCCAAGAAGACCATAAGTTGGCAGAGGCTGAAACTTATGCTGCTGATAATCTGAATGGCTATCGTCAAACCAGAGAACAAATCCTAGCGCCTTTATTGAAAAATCAGGCACTTATCCGCCAGATAAGCCAGATGGTTTCAGCGCTTCATCTTGCTCATGGTTAACAGCCTATCACAGGTTTTTTTGCTTCGATAAAATCAAGGTTAAAGCTGGCATGACAAAATAGATTATGCCATTCTTTGACGCGCTATCATCTCACCTTTATGACATCTGTGATGATAGTAACCGTGATTTTTATAAGAGGCATTTATGACAGCTTATCTCTTTGAACCAGCAGCACAATTTGTTTTGCCTGTGATAGGCCATGACAGCGTCTTTCCAGTTCGACGTATTTTTTGTGTTGGTCGTAACTATGCGGCTCACGCTGCTGAAATGGGCAATGAAGTAGATAGGCAAACACCTTTTTATTTTACAACAAGCCCTGCCAACGCAACATTGGGTGGCACTGTCAGATATCCAGATGGCACATCAAACTATCATCATGAGGTTGAGTTTGTTGTTGCGCTTGATAAGCCAGCACATCATACCAGCTCAGATGCCGCACTTGACTGCGTTTTTGGCTATGGTGTGGGGCTTGATATGACAAGACGCGATTTGCAATCTAATGCCAAAGAAAAGCGTCGCCCTTGGTGTCTTGGCAAGGATTGTGAAGATGGCGCCATTCTCTCTGCTCTGACAGCAAAAGAGGAATTTGGCACTATATCAGAACAGATGATACAGCTTTGCGTAAATGATAAAATAGTGCAGCAATCAACCCTTGACCTTATGGTGCATTCTGTTCCTGAGCTGATTTCGCATTTATCTGGTTTTTATCATTTGCAAGCTGGTGATATCATCATGACAGGGACACCAGAAGGTGTTGGACCAGTTGAAAAAGGTGACAGGCTTGTCGCTACTATTGATGGGCTTAGCACTTTGCAGGCTCATTTTTCTTGAATGCTGGAATGATGCAGCATTGCTTTTTGCAGGATGCTGGTTAGGTTGGGATTAGAGTCTTACTAACGTGAAGGTTTCATCATGATACCATTTGAGTGGCGCGATCCGTTTCGTCTAGATGATCAATTAACCAGTGAAGAGCGCATGATCCAACATAGCGCTGCTGCTTTTGCTGAGGCTGAATTACGGCCACGCATTGATGAGATGTATGAAAAAGAAAGCATTGTGCCTGAATTATTTCCCTTGATGGGACAGGCTGGGTTGCTTGGGGTTACGATACCTGCTGAATTAGGCGGTGTTGGTGCAAATTATGTATCCTATGGCCTTGTCGCACGTGAGATAGAGCGCATTGATAGTGGCTATCGGTCAATGGCATCAGTGCAATCATCATTGGTGATGCATCCGATTAACGCCTTTGGCTCAGAAGAGCAAAAACAGAAATATCTGCCAAAATTAGCAACTGGTGAGTTGATTGGTTGTTTTGGTTTAACAGAACCAGAAGCAGGCTCTGATCCAGCTGGCATGAAAACAACAGCGGCAAAAACAGATGATGGCTATTTGTTAAATGGCAGCAAAATGTGGATATCAAATGCGCCCATAGCTGATGTTTTTGTGGTATGGGCAAAATCAGAAGCTCATGGTGGTACCATCAAGGGCTTTATCCTTGAAAAAGGGATGGCTGGATTAACAGCGCCAAGAATAGATGGCAAATTATCGTTGCGCGCCTCTGTCACAGGTGAAATTGTGATGCAGAATGTGGCTGTACCAAATGATGCTATCTTACCAGAAGTAGAAGGTTTGAAAGGGCCGTTTAGCTGTCTTAACCGTGCCAGATATGGCATTAG
Source organism: Puniceispirillaceae bacterium (SeqCode) (assembly GCA_049890115.1). Taxonomy (GTDB): domain Bacteria; phylum Pseudomonadota; class Alphaproteobacteria; order Puniceispirillales; family Puniceispirillaceae; genus UBA685. Next base: position 5,808 of record JBMHCC010000013.1, read on the forward strand.
CTGGGGAGTGTTGGGTGCTGCTGAAGATTGCTGGCATCGTGCCCATGATTATGGCATGAACCGCAAGCAATTTGATAAGCCGCTTGCTGCCACACAGCTTTATCAGAAAAAACTGGCAGATATGCAAACAGATATCGCCTTTGGTCTGCAAGGGGCATTACGTGTTGGTAGATTGATGGATGAGGGACGTTTTGCTCCTGAAATGATTTCTATCACCAAACGCAATAATTGCGGAAGAGCACTAGATATCGCGCGCCAAGCTCGTGATATGCATGGCGGGAATGGCATCCAAATTGGCTATCAGGTGATGCGCCACGCTGCTAATCTTGAAACCGTAAACACCTATGAAGGCACACATGATATTCATGCTCTGATCTTAGGGCGTGCCCAGACTGGCCTACAGGCTTTTTTCTGAGATGACAGCACCGCTTGCAGGGATAAAAGTCATTGAATTAGCCCGTGTGCTAGCAGGGCCATGGATTGGTCAGACCTTGGCTGATCTGGGGGCAGAAATCATTAAAGTTGAAAGCGCAAAAGGTGATGAAACACGCCAATGGGGACCGCCTTTTGCCACAATAGAAGACACAGATATCTCAGCCTATTTCTTGGCAACCAATCGCGGCAAATCATCTGTTATAGCTGATTTTAACAATCCAGCAGATTTAGCTCATATCAAAGCTCTTATCGCTGATGCTGATATCGTGATTGAAAATTTCAAAGTTGGCGGCCTTAAAAAATTCGGTTTGGATTATGATAGTTTAAAGCAATCTCATCCCGCTTTGATTTATGCCTCTATTACAGGTTTTGGTCAGGATGGCCCTTATGCCTCTAAAGCTGGATATGATTTTCTGATCCAAGGGATGAGCGGCATTATGGATCTGACAGGTGAGTCAGATGGTGCGCCGCAAAAAATCGGTGTTGCCTATGCTGATATTTTCACAGGGCTTTACGGGGTGATTGGCATTCAGGCAGCTCTGCGCCACCGTGATAAGACAGGTGAAGGCCAGCATATCGATCTGTCCTTATTTGATAGTATGGTCGGTGTTTTGGCCAATCAGGGGCAAAATTATTTGGTCAGTGGGAAATCACCAAAACGCATGGGCAATGCCCATCCTAATATCTGTCCCTATGCTGTGTTTCCTGTATCTGATGGTCATGTAATCATCGCTGTTGGCAATGATGAACAATTTGCCAGATTATGCCAGATCCTCGATTGCAGTGATTTAGCAGGTGATTCCCGTTTTCGCACTAACCAGGACAGGGTTGCACATCGCACCATTTTAACAAAATTGCTAACAGATGCCCTGAAACAGGTGTCAAAAGAAACATTCTTAAAAGCTTGTGATGAAGCTGTGGTGCCAGCAGGGCCGATTAATAGCGTTGCAGATGCCATCACTGATCCGCAAACCACCCACAGGCAGATGATCGTAGAAACAGATGGTGTGCGCTCTATCAGAACACCTTTGCGCTTTTCCAAATCAACGCTTGCTATGCACAAGCGTGCCCCAAAATTAGGCGAAGATTAGATTAATATGGTGTGAATGATTGCCGCTACGCACAAAATTTATCCATAAAAACACGTATAAAATGTAAAAAAGAAAAATTTATTAACTAAAAATTTATATCCTTTCCCTATGCTTTTTCCTGATAGTGGCTGATTCAGGCGGTTTTTGGGCAAGAAATCCAGACAAGCTGTCTTATGCAGAATGAGGTCGCTATGGTTTGCGGAACAATTCTTGGGATAAAGCGATGCTACATTCTACCTCACTGACATTTTTGCCTTCTTATCAGTTACCATTATCTTCTTTGCCATCATCAAAGCTAGATAAGCCTTTCAGTCTAATAAAGAAAAACCAGCCCTTTATCTATGGGCCTAGCTTGCTGTTATTATTGGCAGCTTGTTCAGGTGGCGGGTCTTCTGGCACCTCATCAGTTGGCCTGACAGCGCGCACCGCTGACACAGATGGCGGCAGATTGGAGGGCACAGAAGGCGCTGATGTTCTGACAGGTAATTCAGGGAAGGACATCATCTCTGGTCTTGGCGGTGTTGATAATTTTGTGTTTAACACCACCGCCTTTGGTCATGATATTATTGAAGATATTGAACAAGGCGAAACGGTTACCATTTCTGATGTCCCAGCTGCGGATTTGGCTATTGGGTGGAATCGTAATAGTGAATTCATCATCAGAGCAGACAGTGATGATGATCAATCATCTATTTTGATTAGAAGCCTGCTTGAAAATGCTTTTGATTTTACCATTGACAGCTCAGATGACACCTTTTCAGTCGCCTTCGGCGAGACAGGCAATGATGCAGATTTCATAAGTGATGATGATTATGTTTTTGGCAGGGATGGCAATGACACAATTACTCGTGAAAATGGCGATAATATCATTAATGGCGGTGCTGGCAATGACACCCTAACAGGTGGCAATGGCGCTGATCAATTTGTCTTTTCAGGCCGTAATTTTGGTAGTGATGCCATCACTGATTTTACAGCAGGTGATAGCCTTATCATCTCTGACTATGACGCAAACGAAACTGTTATACGCTGGCAGGGCAATAATCTGGTGATTGATGCTGGTGATAATCGTGTCACATTATTGGCTATTGTTAGCGGTGATATTGATCCAGCCACAATCAATGATAATCTTATTAATCAGATTGGCACGATTACCATTGGCGGTGTTGCGGTAACAAATTTGCCTGATTATGGGACTTCTAATGATGGCCATTCATGGGTTTATGCTGGCTATGATACTGATAAAGAGAGAGGGGTCACGCAATCTAATCTGCCGGCCGCAGCTGATAGTACCGCTCAGGTTTTTGCCTTTGCTGGCACTGATTTACGCATCCCGCCAGGGGCAGATAATGCAGATGATAATTATAAAAATCATCAATTAACAATATATGGCAGTGAAGATACGGTGCGCTTTTTGGATCTTGCAATTTCTGATTTGGATATCACCTATGATAGTGTTTCGCGCATTGTTACGATTACAGTTACAGGGCCCGATATTGGTGATGATCCTGTTAATGCCTCAAATCATATAAATGTTACATTACCATCTGGTGTTAATTATTTCACCCTTGGTGCATTAGGTAATGATGGGGCAGAACGGATTGTGTTTGTCGATGTGGGAACTGAGACAATCGCGCAAAACCAATTAGGTGATGATGGTATCATTCACATCATTGATGGGGATATTTCAGTATTTGATATTCAGCTTAGTAGCTCCATTGGTGATACTAGATTGTCTTATGACGATAATGGCACTAGCAAGTCCATTACGATTATGGGGGCAGGGTCGAGCGAAATTCGCTATAGCCTGTCTGATGGTAGCGGCACCATTTCAGATTATGTCGGTATCTTGGCACCAAATACAGATGTTGGTCAATCAAGCGAAAGAACAGTTGGCCACCGAGAGCGAGATGAGCATATTTTCAGCTCATCCAACAATGACAATATCAATGCTGGTACAAATGATACTGATCATTTCTATTTTGGTGCCAATTTTGGCATAGACAACATTGCTAATTTTGAACAAGGTGAGACACTTCGATTTAGTGGCCAGGCATCAACTGACTTTACCACAGAGATTAAAAATACAACCGTTGTTCTTCGCAATGGTAATAATGAAGTGAATCTGGCAGAGACAGACAATACCCCTATTATTGCGCATTTCTCAGATGGCATAAAGACCTATCTATTCGGGGGTGAGGGCGATGACCAGATTATGGCCGCTAATGGGGACGGTGATTATATCCTGACAGGCGGCGATGGAGCTGACAGATTTATTTTCACCTATGATGATATTGGGACAGCTGACATTATCACCGATTACAGCACAGAAGATGGTGATGTGATTGAGATTAATGGTGATATTGGGCGAGATGATGTGATCATCACGCAATCTAATAATAATATTGTGGTAACCTTTGCAGGTGATGACACTGGTAAATCTATAACAGTGCAAGGTGCTGTTGGCACAGCTATTACCTTTCAGATAGGTGATGCAAGCTTTACCAGCATAACAGGCTTTAATGCTGATAATCAGATTATTGGTGCTGATAATTCAAATGACCAGATTTCTGTTTCATCAGGAGTTGCTGGCGAGACCGTCATAATCAATGCTGGTTCAAATGACCAAGATAGCTATCAATTCTCATCTAATTTCCAAGATTATCAAATTGATGGCTATGAAGCTGGTGAGCTGATTAGCTTTACTGACAAAGCCTTTGGTGATTTGTCATTCACGGCAAGTGAAGAAAATGCTGGCACTGTTAATGTGGCACTTTCTGATGGCGCAAATAATCTGACACTAACGAATATAGCCACCATACCAATTACCATTCAAACAACTGATGGGCTAGCAAGCTATCTCTATGGCACAGATGCTGGCAATGATGAGCTAGCTGCTGTTGATAGCGTTAATGCTGTGATTGATGGCAGGGGCGGTGATGATGTGATTGACGGTGCGTCTGGTAACGATAACCTAGCAGGCGGTACAGGCAATGATATGCTGGCAGGCGGCGGCGGCTTTGATAATCTTGCTGGCGGCGGCGATGATGACACCCTGACAGGTGGCGGCGATGCTGATAATCTGGATGGCGGCAGCGGCAATGATACAGCTTCTTATGCTGGTTCTGATGCTGGTGTAACAGTTGATTTATCACAGCAGCATGAAACAGATATTGCACAATCAAATGCCCAAACTGGCGGCCATGCAGAAGGTGACAGGCTAATTGGTATCGAAAATCTCATAGGCTCTGACCATGATGATGTGCTTACCGGTGATGATGGTGCCAATAACCTAGCTGGCGGCGATGGCAATGATACGCTTAATGGCGGCGCAGGTGCTGATACACTTAATGGCGGTGCAGGAGCTGATACGCTTAATGGCGGTGCAGGGGCAGATACGCTTAATGGCGGCGAAGGTGATGATCCGCTTAATGGCGGTGCAGGAGCTGATACGCTCAACGGCGGCGCAGGGGCTGATACGCTCACTGGTGGCGCAGGGGCTGATATCTTTGTTCTTGGCAGCGTAACAGTATCTGGTGATGACACGCCTGACGATCCATCAGATGATTCTGTCACCAACACAGGTAATGATACCATCACAGATTTTGATGCTGGTGAAGATATCTTGTCTGTGGGTGCTGAGGCGACCTCATTATGGGCGCAGTTTATTGATGGCAATACTGTCTTATATGGTGATGAAGCAGGCACGCAGACTATTGTGACCTTGCAAGGCTATCAATATGAAGCAATCGATGATGTCACAGCATTATTTGGTGATGATGCCAGTCTGGTTACCATCACTGAGATTGCCTAATTCACATGGTAAAAAAAACAGCTCTTACCCCTAGCAGGTGAGAGCTGTTTTAGAATTGGCGTAAAATTTGCGTCAGATATTATCTCTCAAGCACAGCTGGCCAGTTTTGGTCACCTTTGATGATGTTTTCACGCGGATTAACTTCCCATTGTGAACGCACCCGCAGAGAATAATTCAGATATAATTTATCATTTTCAATCGACCATGCTTGCGGGTCAGTTGATGCGGTATAGCCTTGTGCCACTGCCCAAGCGCAATAGCCACCATATTGCGGTGCATATTTTTCAGGATCTGATAGAAAAAGCTGGCGATTTTCATCTGAGGCAAAACGGAAAGTTGCCCCTTTATAATCAGCTTCATGAGATTTGCTGCCTTTGCGCGCGCCACCTTGGGTGAAATAGGCAACAGGGTCATAGCCATTAATCGCAATGCCGCGCCGCGCGAAAATTTCATCCTTAGCAGCCAAAGCATGGCGAGATGTTGTTGAAAGCACCAGAACAGAAGCAGTCGCTGTTATAAAGTGCCGTCGTGGTAGCTTCAATGATGTAACTTTATTGCAGTCATTCATGTAACGGCCTCCTATGATAAAGAAAAAAGGGCTCAAAACACGTCATTTCACTATTCGTAGAATCAATGTATAAAATGACTATGGCACAATTAAGACATTCCTATGCATTTCTTTGTCGCGATTGCTTTAGCTCTGGTTATTTGGGAGCTGAAAAGTCGCCTGTATTATGCCCGAAATGCAGCAGTTCTAATATTCGCGTGAATGACGATATCTTTCAGTTATCCATAGCGCATCTTGATTGTGACAGCTTTTATGCCTCTGTTGAAAAACGTGATAATCCAGAATTAGCGGGTAAGCCTGTGATGGTGGGAGGTGAAAATCGCGGTGTTGTGGCAGCTGCTTGTTATATTGCGCGTCAATATGGCGTGAAATCAGCGATGCCAACCTTTCAGGCAAAACGATTATGCCCTAATATCACCATCATTAAACCACGCATGGATCATTATGTGTCTGTCAGCCAGAAAATCAGGCAAATGATGCTGGAATTAACGCCTTTGATTGAACCCTTATCGATTGATGAGGCGTTTCTTGATTTATCAGGGACTGAAATTTTGCACAAAGCCAGCCCAGCAGAAAGCCTGATGAGGCTGCAAAAGAAGATTAAAGAACAGGTTGGCATAACGGTTTCAATCGGCCTAGCCCCTACAAAATCCCTCGCCAAATTATCATCTGATCAAGATAAACCAGATGGGTTTTTTATTTTGAATGAAGCAGAAGCTGAAATGTGGCTTCATGATAAGCCTGTCTCAATTTTATATGGTGTTGGCAAATCAGCTGCAAAGCGACTATCTGATGCTGGCATCACCAGTTGCGGTGCGTTAAAGCAAGCTGATAAGGCTCTGGTCACGGCGTTACTTGGCAAGCAGGCTGGCTTTATTCAAAATCTAGCCCGTGGCATAGATACCAGGCCAGTTAAAACAGATAGACAAGTAAAATCAGTATCTTCAGAGACAACATTTCAAAGAGATCTGAATAAATCAGATGAGATGTTACCGATTATTGAGCGTCAATCCCAGCTTGTGTCACGCCGGCTGAAAAAAAAGGGATTAGAAGGCAATGTGATAACGCTAAAGTTAAAGACAAATCATCATAAAATCATAACGCGCAGTAAAACCCTATCAGCGCCGACTGACAAAGCGCATGAGATTTCAAACATAGCAAGCCAGCTTTTGATGAAAGAACTCTCTGATGAGCGCTATTGGCGCTTGCTTGGGGTGGGGGTTGATGGCTTTGAGCATCGCGCATTATCTCAGAATTTTTTGGATCAGATTGATGGCCAAAAAGAACGGAAGGATAAATTGGAACAGGCACTTGATAAGATGCATGATAAATTTGGTGGTGATGTTGTTTTTTCTGGCAGGCAAGTTGACAGGTTACGTCCGAAATCCTAGCTTTTTGTGCCGCAAATAAACCGATTTGTGCTATCAACTCAAAAGTGCTTTCATATCAGGATAAGTCCATTGTCACCATTATCGCAAAATAACAGCTTATTTATCTATGGCACCTTGCTATCAGCACAGGTGCGAGACAATGTGCTTGGAAAATCAATTCCCGATAGCGCGCTAACTGAGGCTATTGCGCCCTTTTACAAGGTGATGAAGGTGGCAGGCGTGCATTATCCCTGTTTGCTGTCAGGCAATGATGCTGATTTAGCTGATGGCGCTATCCTATCAGATGTAACAGATGATGATTTGGCGTTATTAGACCGCTTTGAAGGCGATAATTATGAGCGCCGTCCGATTGAAGTTATCTCTGATAATCAGTTGGTTATAACACAGGCTTATTTCCCCAAAATTACCCTAGCAACAGATGGTCCATGGTCTTTTGAAAGCTGGCAACAAGAAGAGCAAGCAGCATTTCTTGACAAAGATTTTGATCTTGATGGGGTCAGGCCGCCAGCCTGAAACGCCTGATGATGTTTGATCTGTCTTTGCTTGGCACTGCGCCTATTTTCAATTTATTTATCTGTTTTTGTGCCGTAATGGCTGTTGCAATCTCCAAGGCTGGCTTTGGTGGTTCTATGGGTGCATTAGCCGCGCCTATCATGTTGTTTTCATTTGCGCCAACCACGGCACTTGGCATTTTATTACCTGTCTTTGTGCTGATTGATATCTGGCTTGTGTGGCAATGGCGCAAAGTTGGCATTAGGCATTTGATTATCTGGATGATCATCGCTGGCACAATTGGTCAGATTATTGGCTGGTTATTATTGAGCCTTGGCAATTTTGATGATGATTTATTGCTGTTATTCATCGGCTTAATAGCCTTTGTAACAGGGGCGCGTTATTTCTGGCAGATGATGATGAAGCGTCCATCAGCCATCCATTTTCGCGCATCAATTAGAGCGATACGAAAACGCTATAAAAAAAGAGCCTTAATCTGGTGTTCGCTATCAGGTTTTACCAGCTTTGTATCGTTGACAGGTGGTATACCTGTTCAGATTTATATGTTGCCAATGCGCCTGCCACGCCAGCTTTTTATTGGCACAATGGCATGGTATTTCTTATTTCTGAACGCTTTTAAAATCCCATTTTTTGTCGAATTGGAATTTATTACCACCCAGACAATGGTGGTGACAGCCCTAATCACCTTATTTGTGCCATTAGGCGTCATCATAGGGCGTTATCTGAACAAGGTCATTTCTGATAGCTTATTTTATAATGTGGCCTATAGCGCATTGGTGATATTAGGTTTGCGTTTGGTGGCACAATTTTTTAGCGGAGCTTAATCGTAATGAAGCGGTGGCGACATTTTCTAGTAGCAATAGGTATCATTCCAGCCTTAGCGATCTATATCGGGTTGGTGTTATGGGCTGGCGAATATATCACAAATCATCATTTCGTAATTGATTTATTATTTTATGTTTTTGCTGGTCTTGCCTGGATTCCAGCCTCTGCCAAAGTGGTATCATGGTTGGCAAAATATGAGGCAGAATAAATCGTGATATCCACCTTGTGGAAAACACCAATTTAGGAGAAATAATGATTGCATCAGCATCGTATTTTTCTCACATTTTACAACTAAGAGAAACGTCATAACGCCAATTTATCAATTATCATGTCTCGTTATTCGGTATTTTCAATTTTAAAAAATGGCTTGTCTGGCAATCAGGGCTGGGACGAGGCATGGGGCACACCAAAGCCGAAAAAATCTTATGATGTGATTATTATAGGCGGCGGTGGCCATGGCCTTGCTACAGCCTATTATTTGGCAAAAAACCATGGCATCACCAATGTGGCTGTGCTTGAAAAAGGCTGGCTTGGTGGCGGCAATGCTGGGCGCAATACAACGATTGTGCGCTCGAATTATTTTATCGAAGGCAATACCGCTTTTTATGAAAAATCATTGCAATTATGGGAAGGCTTGTCGCAAGAGCTAAATTATAATGTGATGTTTAGCCAGCGTGGCCATCTCAATTTATTTTTCACACCAGGGCAAAAAGATGCACTAGCACGGCGTTATAATACAATGCGTCTTAATGGCATTGATGGTGAATTTTTAACCCGTGATGAGGTTCGCAAATTTGTGCCTCATTTGAATTACTCAGATGATAGCCGGCTTGAAATTCAAGGTGGATTTTTGCAAAAACGGGCAGGGACTGCGCGTCATGATGCTGTGAATTGGGGATTTGCAAGAGCAGCCTCACAGCTTGGTGTTGATATTATCCAAAATTGTGAAGTGACAGGATTTGTCAAAAAAGCTGGCAAGATTGCTGGTGTAGAAACAAATCTTGGTGAGATTAAAGCTGCCAAAATTGGTATGGCTGTAGCAGGTAATACCTCTGTCCTAGCCCATTTGGCTGGTTTGGGCCCCTTGCCAATTGAGAGCCATAAATTACAAGCTTTTGTCTCTGAGCCATTAAAACCATTTTTAGACACTGTTGTGGTTTATGGGGCAGGGCACGGCCATTTTTACATAAGCCAATCTGATAAGGGTGGCATGGTATTTGGCGGCAATATTGACGCTTATAATTCTTATGCGCAAAAAGGGAATCTGCCGATTTATACAGATGTGGCGTCTTGTGCGATGAATGTGATGCCTGCTTTGGGACGCATAAAGGTTCTGCGGCAATGGGCAGGTATCATGGATATGTCCATGGATGGGTCGCCCTTTATCTGTAAGACAGATATTAAGGGGCTCTATTTAAATGCTGGATGGTGTTATGGCGGCTTTAAAGCAACACCAGCATCTGGTTGGTGTTTTGCACATACCATTGCCAATGATGCACCGCATGAGATTAATAAATTGCTGACCTTAGACAGATTTGCCTATGGCAGACATATTGATGAATCAGGGCATGGTCCTGTACCAAACAGGCATTAGGGGGGAATTATGCTAATCATTGATTGCCCTTTTTGTGGCAAACGCGATCATGAAGAATTTTCCTATGAGGGTGATGCAAATGTGCGTTACCCAAAATGGGGTAATCAAGATGAAAAAGCCTGGTATGAGGCTGTATTTTTACGCAATAACCCAAAGGGCGCACATACAGAATATTGGTATCATCAAATGGGATGCCGTATGTGGCTTGTTGTTGAGCGTGACACGCTAACGCATAAGATATCATCTGTGACACCTGCCAGAGATGATTATGCCAAAATGGCCAAACCCAAGAAAGGTAAGAAATCATGACAGGTTTCAGACTTTCCAAAGGCGGTCATATTAATCGTGATAAACCTGTCACCTTTACATTTGATGGGCAAATAATCCATGGCTATGAAGGTGATGTTGCCACATCTGCTTTGCTGGCATCAGGTGGCCGTATCTATGGACGTGGATTTAAATATCACAGACCGCGCGGTGTTATGTCTGCTGGTGCCGAAGAAGGCGGTGCTTTATTTCAAATGGGAGACGGTGCAGAACGTGTTGCAAATGTCAAAGGGCCATTAGTTGAAATTCATGACGGTCTGTCATTATCTGGCCAGAATGCATTTCCCTCTGTTCGATTTGATCTAGGTGCGATTAATAGCTTATTTAAGCCATTTTTGACAGCTGGCTTTTACTATAAAACCTTTATGGGGCCTTTTCATAACACCAAATTCTGGATGTTATGTGAACGATTTATCCGCAAAGCAGCTGGCATGGGGGCGGCAAGCCGTCTGCCAGACCCAGACCATTATGATATTGCAAATGGTTTTTGTGATTTGCTTGTCGTGGGGGCAGGGCCTGCTGGTCTAACCGCTGCTGTCGAGGCCGCTGAGCAAGGTAAGATGGTCTGGCTGGTTGAGCAGGATTTTGAAGCAGGCGGCTGGTATTTATCATCATCTGATTCAAAAGATAAAGCGTTCATCAAACAGATGACAAATCGTTTTCTGGCAGCTGGCGGGGTGTTAAAGCTCCGTACAACAGCCTTTGGCCTCTATGATGGTTGTGTGGCTGGCCTCGTTGAAAGATGCACAGATCATCTTAGCGATAAGCCAGAACATAGTCCGCGTGAAATATTTCATATTGTGCGTGCTGATGCCATTTTGCTCGCCACAGGTGCTGGTGAGCGTATTCTTGCCTTCGGTGATAATGACAGAGCTGGCGTGATGAATGCCAGCGCTGTTCAAAGCTATATCAACCGCTATGGGGTGGCTGCTGGCAATCGGATTGTTTTTGCTGGCACGCATGATGGCATCTATGAAAATGCCTTTGCTGCTCATGATGCTGGATTGCATGTCACAATTTTGGATGCGCGCGCTTCATGCAATGATGAATTATCAACAGAATGTGACAAGCGCGGCATTATGCTTACCCTTAGCGCTATTCCTGTCAAAGCGATTGGCAGGGCTGGTGTGGTTGGTCTTGAATGTGGAATGATTGACCCGCAAACAAATGAAATGCAATCAACAGGGAAAGTCATTGCCTGTGATATAATCGGCGTCTCTGGTGGATTTACGCCGAACATCCAACTGATATCTCATCGAGGTGTAAAGCCTGTCTGGGATGAAATAGCGACAGCCTTTATTTCTGGCGATACAGATGAGAAGATCGCCACTTGTGGCAGTGCAGATGGCTATTTTGAAAAAGAGGCTGTGCTATCTTCTGCCAAAAATAGCGTGAAAGCATTATTATCTGGTAAGTCAGCAAGGTCAAAATCACCTGAAAGAGGCTGGGATAATGCGCAAATGCCATTATTTGAAATAAAGCTGCCTCATCGTAAATTGAAATCCTTCATTGACCCACAGCATGATGTGACAACAGATGATATTAGACAGGCGCATAAAGAAGGGTTCCGGTCTGTTGAACATATGAAACGCTACACCACTCTTGGTATGGCAACTGACCAGGGTCGTAATGGTAATATCTTGGGAATTGCGGCTATGGCAGATGCGATGCAAGTTGCTTTGCCAGAGGTTGGCATTACCACATTCCGACCACCTTTTACCCCTGTATCTATCGGGGTGTTGGCAGGCAGGGCACGCGGTCATCATTGGCAGCCAGTGCGCCGTACACCGTTACATGAGGCACATTTGGCACTTGGCGCACCTATGACAGATGCTGGTTTGTGGCATCGTGCATGGTATTATCCTGCTAATGGTGAGAGCCTAGAGCAGGCCTATATAGCTGAAGCTGCCAGAACAAGGCAGACTGTTGGTATTGTTGATGTATCCACCCTTGGTAAAATAGCTGTGCAAGGCCCAGATGCAGCTGAATTTATCAATCGTCTCTATAGTAATGGTTTTGCCAAATTGCCAGTTGGCAGAGCACGTTACGGTATTATGCTTCGTGATGATGGCATGGTGCTTGATGATGGTACAACCTGGCGCCTGTCAGATGATGATTTCTTTATGACCACCACAACGGCACAGGCTGGTGAAGTGATGCGTCTGATGGAAGAAATGCGCCAGACCAGATGGCCAGATTTAAAGGTGCATTTAACATCTGTAACAGATGAATGGGCAGCTATCGCTGTGGCTGGTCCACAATCACGTGCCTTATTACAGGCCGCAATCGCTGAAATTGATTTTTCAGATGAGGCCTTTGGTTTTATGGATGTGCGCCAAGGCACCATCAAACATGATGGCAAGGAAATCTCTGTGCGTGCGGCGCGTATCTCATTTTCAGGTGAACGTGCTTTTGAGGTTTATATCGAAGCTCATTATGGCCAGATGCTATGGCAAAAGCTCTATGAGTGCTTGCCAGATTTTGATGGTGTTTGTTATGGGCTTGAGGCTTTGGGTGCCTTGCGGATTGAAAAAGGTCATCTGACAGCAGCTGAATTAGATGGGCGTGTTACCATCGAAGATGCTGGTCTTGGCAAGATGGCATCATCCAAAAAAGACTATATTGGCAGTGTTTTACGAAAACGCCCTTATTTACAACAGAGTGGTGAGCGCCCTCAACTAGTCGGTATCGTACCCGTGGAAGATGGTGACACATTCAATGCAGGGGCTCTGCTTTGCGATAAAGATAAAGTCTCTGGATTTGGCGAAGGCTGGATAACAGCTGTAACCCATTCCCCTGCTTTAGGACATTGGATAGGGCTAGGATTTGTCAAAGGCGGATTATCTCGCTGGGAAGATAGTACGCTGATAGCAGCAGACCCTGTCAGAGATAAGATGACAAAGGTTAAACTGATTAGCCCACATATGTTTGATGCCACAGGAGAGCGGATGCATGGCTGATTATTATACGGGAATTGAAACATCTCTTGCCAATGCTGATTTCACCACAGGCCAGAATAAGGCTGATTTGGTTATCTCAGAACGCCGCAATGTGACCATCCATCAATTATCTTTTTTTGCTGAAGAAACTGCCAAAATTACAAGCTTTTGTAAAAAAATTGGACTTGCTGGCTTGCCTGATTTCAGCCAGCTTATAGCAACAAAGCAGCATCTTCAGGCAGCCCGTGTTGAAATAGGTAAAATCTGGCTCATTGGTGATGGTTCTGTTGCAGAACTGCCTTCCTCATTTTATCCGCTGAAAATATCATCATCAAAGGTCATTTTGCGTCTATCAGGGGTGCGTGCCTCAGATGTGATTGCGCGAATTTGTGCAGTTGATTTTAGAGATGATAAACGTAATTTTATGGCAACTGGCATACATCATGTTCCCTGTCATATATTTCATGAAGATGGTGTTTTTGATATTTATATGCCACGCAGTTTTGCCCAATCGTTAACTGACCTTATTTTAGATATTAGCGCGCAATATCATGTTCAAATGGCCTAGCCAAACCAAAAGACCCTCTCAAGAAGCTTTGCGTTCAACGCGGCCTTTTGCTAATGCGCTTGATTTGGGTGCATCTCTATTTGTTGAACATGGTCTGAAAGGTTGGCGTCTTACGCTTGACCATGCAAAAAGACGCGCTGGGCAATGTGATTATAAGAACAAAACCATATCTTTATCACGCCATTATGTGAAATATGCGGATGAGGATCATATCAAAGATACGATTTTGCATGAAATTGCTCATGCCTTAGTGGGGCCTCGCCATGGTCATGATGCGGTATGGCGCACCAAGGCGCGGGAAATTGGCTGTACAGCAACAAGGTGCCACACATTAGAGTTCAGCGCACCGAAATGGACTATGTCATGCCCAAATGGGTGTTTTGTGACAACGCGCCATCGCCGTAAATCAAATATGGTCTGCGCGACATGTAAAACACCTGTGATGTATCACGAGGCACATGATGTTTAAGGCAACAGATAAACGCCTAGCCCAATTACACAAAGCACTTGGTCGGTTGGCAAAGCCGCATGCTAGATATGTGTCTTGTGCATTCTTTCATGATGATGAAATCAAGGCTATGATCGACGCCACAGCAGATTTACCCTTCAGACCCGCGCAAAAAATAGTTGGTAATGGTGTTGTTCAAGATATGGATGTTTGTTTTCCAGCCCCGCGCATATCAGTTTATGATGATTGTGCTAGCTTGCTTGAAGAGGGGGTCAATCATTGGCGATATCGCGCTGATTATCTGCCGCAGGATATTTATCTGAATGATTTTGCGGTGCAGCGCTATCCTCTCAATTCACAGGGTATCGGCATTCATAAAGATGGCCTTCGTTATAAAATGCTTGTCTTTATCATAACGCTAGCAGGGTCATCACGTTTGTTTTACACCAATCACAGACAGGGCGGTAAACGTTATGCGATTAATGATACCCCTGGAAGGTTGGTGATTTTAAAAGCACCTCAATTCAAAGATATGGCAGATGATGAACGTATTCTGCATGGGGTAGATCGTCTGGCAGGGGGGCGATTATCCATCGGGTTCCGACATGAGGCGTAAATAAAGTTCTTGTCAATCAATGTTTGGTTTGTCATGCTGAAAGTTACCACACAAGATGAAGGCGTAGAATGCTGCGCTTGCCATCAACCTTGTTGATTAGAAGCGCCAGCATTCGGCCTGTTAGCAAAACAGGAGGTGCTCTATGAAAATCAATGTCGCAGGTAAGAATATGGATACTGGTATGGCCTTTCAGGAACATGCCACAGATTCAATATCACAAATAGTCGACAAATATTTCCACAATGCGATCAGCGCTCATGTGACTTTGGAAAAAGCAGATGAAGGCTTTACCGTTCGCACAAGAGTCAATTTAACCAGACGAATGGAATTAGAGGCAACAGGTCATGCACGAGACGCACATGCCGCTCTTGATGCTGCTATTGAACATGCTGAAAAACGCTTGCGCCGGCACAAAAGGCGCTTGAAAAATCATCGTGTTGCTAATCAAGAAACAGACTTCATTATTGAAGCCCCCTTATCAGTCTATCCCTCTGCCAGTTTTGAAGAGGATGGTGCAACAGATCAAAATGATGAGGAAGATACCGCACTACCTGTTATTGCTGAGCTATCTTATGAGATTGAGCAATTATCAGTTGAACAAGCTGTTATGAGGCTTGAATTATCAGATGCACCATGTCTGATGTTCCGTAATGCTGCTCATGAAGGGCTGAATATGGTCTATCGCCGTGATGATAATACCATAGGTTGGGTTGACCCAAGAGGGGCACGCCAGACCAACAGCATTTAACAAAATTATAGCAAATATCCGCTATGATCGCTTATCATCTAACCCTAGGTGATAAGCGATTTTTATGGAATTCAAGATAGGCGAAATATGACAAGCTTCTGTCTGATATGAGATAAATATCACCTATCACCTGTCTAGCCTGAAAAGGTGATAGAATGGGGGATTTCATGGATGATCAGCAATCAAGGCGTGGTGCGAGGCGGCGTAATGCCAGTGGTAAGGCAACACGTAAAATTTTAGATGGCCAGCTTGACTGGCAAGTGCCATCCTATGCTGATAATCCCATCGAACCTATGTCAGCAGATCAAGTTGCTGCTATTCATGATAATTCGCTGCGTATTTTAGAAGAAATCGGCATTGTCTTTTTGAATGATGAAGCTTTATCCATTCTGGCAGATGCTGGCTGTGATGTGGATTGGCAAACAAAAAATGTGCGCTTTGATAGGGATTTTATCATTGGCCAGGTGAAAAAAGCACCATCTGACTTTACCCTGACGCCGCGCAACCCGCAAAAGCAGCTTCATTGGGGTGGACGAAATTTTAGTTTTGCTAATGTTGCCTCAGCACCAAATGTTATGGATATGGATAATGGCAGGCGTGTCGGTGACAGAGCTGCCTATCAGGATTTTTTAAAATTATCGCAATCATATAACTGCATTCACTTTATCTCTGGCTATCCAGTAGAGCCGCTTGATATTCACCCATCAGTTCGTCATTTGCATTGTATTTATGATAAAATTGCCTTCACTGATAAGGTGGTTCATGCCTATTCACTTGGGAAAGAGCGTATTGAAGATGCGATGGAGATGGTGCGCATTGGCTCTGGTTTGAGTGATGCTGAATTTGAATCACAAGTCCATATGTTTACCAATATCAATTCAACCTCGCCGCTAAAACATGACTGGCCGATGCTAGATGGCGCCATGCGTGCTGCTAGAAGAGGGCAGGCTGTTATTATATCGCCTTTTACCCTATCTGGTGCGATGGCACCTGTGACCTTAGCAGGTGCGATTTCTCAGCAAAATGCTGAAGGTTTGGCAGCGATTGCGCTTCTGCAATCTGTCAAGGAAGGGGCACCTGTGGTGTATGGGGCCTTTACCTCTAATGTGGATATGAAATCAGGTGCGCCAGCCTTTGGTACACCTGAATATATCAGAGCAATGCAAATGTCTGGCCAGATGGCACGCTATTATGGCCTGCCATGGCGTGGTTCCAACGCGAATGCGACCAATGCGCCAGATGCGCAAGCTATTTGGGAATCTGCTTTTTCATTGCAAGGTGCGACCTCTGGTGGTGCAAATGTGATTTATCATGCGGCAGGTTGGCTAGAAGGCGGCTTGTCAGCGTCTTTTGAAAAATTTGTGATTGATTGTGAGATGTTGCAACAAATCATCTATGCCCAAAAACCAATCCCATTTTCAGATGATGATCTTGCCTTTGATGCGATTAAAGAAGTGGGACCAAATGGTCACTTTTTCGGCGTTGATCATACACAAAGCCGTTACAAGGATGCTTTCTATAGCCCGTTATTGTCAGATTGGCGCAATTATGAAAGCTGGGAGGAATCTGGTGCTGTCTGGACGCATGATAGAGCCAACCAGCATTTTAAACAGATTTTGGCAGAATTTGAAGCACCGCCACTTGATGAGGCGATTGATGAAGAATTACGAGATTTTGTTGATAGGCGTGTTGCTGAAGGCGGCGCACCAACAGATTTTTAAATCACACATTTCAGGATAGAGATTACATATTATGCAAGATCAGGCTCGAGTGGTCGTTATTGGTGGCGGTGTTGTTGGCGCTTCTGTTTTATATCACCTCACAAAATTAGGCTGGACAGATGTTTTGCTGTTGGAACGATCAGAATTAACCTCAGGTTCCACCTGGCATGCTGCTGGCGGTATGCATACGATTAATGGTGACCCAAATGTTGCCAAATTACAGCAATACACCATTGAACTTTATCGTGAAATTGAAGAGGCCTCTGGGCAAGATATTGGCTTGCATATGACAGGTGGCATCATGCTGGCAGCTACAAAGGAGCGTTTTGACTGGCTGAAGGCCATTTATGCTAAGGGAAAATACCTTGGCATGGATGAGCTGGAAATCATCACGCCCCAAGAAGCAGCAGAGTTAATGCCGCTTATTGATGCCAATCAATTTGAAGGCGCGTTATATGATCCTATTGAGGGGCATTGTGATCCCTATGGTGTCACTCATGCCTATGCCAAAGCAGCTCGCAAAAATGGTGCTGCTATCGAAATTCACACCAAAGTCGAAGATTTAACACAAAATGTTGATGGCACATGGTTGGTTCATACTGACAAGGGTATTATCAAGGCTGAGCATGTGGTAAACGCTGCTGGCTTATGGGCAAGAGAACTTGGCAGAATGGTTGGGCTTGAGCTGCCAGTTCTGGCAATGGAACATATGTATCTGCTAACCGAAGATATGCCAGAAGTTGCAGCCTTTAATCAGCAATCAGGTAAAGAAATGCTTCATGCTGTCGATTTTGACGGTGAAATTTACTTGCGCCAAGAGCGTGGCGGCATGTTGATGGGCACCTATGAAAAGGCCTGTCGTCCTTGGTCTGAAAAAACAACACCTTGGGATTTTGGTCATGAATTGCTAGAGCCAGATATTGACAGAATTGCACCATCTCTTGAGGTTGGTTTTGAGCATTTCCCAGCCTTTCAAAATGCTGGCATCAGGCAGATTATTAATGGTCCTTTTACATTCTCGCCAGATGGTAACCCACTTGTGGGACCTGTACGCGGGCTAACAAATTATTGGTCTGCCTGTGCTGTTATGGCTGGTTTTTCGCAAGGTGGCGGTGTTGGCTTGGCATTGGCAAGCTGGATTGTGAATGGCGATCCAGGGTTTGATGTGTGGGCAATGGATGTGGCACGATTTGGCGATTATGCAACACCTGCTTATACAAATGCCAGAGTGCGTGAAAATTACTCACGCCGCTTTTCAATTCGTTTCCCGAATGAAGAGCTAGAGGCAGCACGACCACTTCTGACAACACCGATTTATCAAAGCTTGGCAGACAAAGGTGCGCAATTTGGCGCATCATACGGGCTTGAAACACCCTTGTGGTTTGCCCCAGATGGTGTTCAGGATAAATTTAGCTGGTATCGTTCCACAGATTTTGATCATGTGGGCAATGAGGCAAAAGCTGTTCGTGCATCTGTTGGGTTGTCTGAAATTTCCAATTTTGCCAAATATCATGTTACAGGTACAGATGCGAAATCCTATCTAGACCGTGTACTTGCCTGTAAAATGCCAAATGAAGGCCGCATGACATTAGCGCCAATGCTAAAAGAAGATGGTCGTGTGATTGGTGATTTTTCTTTGGCATGCCTGTCAGATGATGAGTATTTTATTGTCGGTTCAGGCATTGCAGAAGCCTATCATATGAG
This sequence comes from Puniceispirillaceae bacterium (SeqCode), assembly GCA_049890115.1. Lineage (GTDB taxonomy): Bacteria > Pseudomonadota > Alphaproteobacteria > Puniceispirillales > Puniceispirillaceae > UBA685. The sequence goes on from JBMHCC010000013.1 coordinate 25,107, forward strand.
ATGGTTTGAAAGCCAAATTGAAGCAGATGAAGATGTCTTTATTGAGGCTCTTGGCTTATCTCTAACAGGTCTCACCATTGCAGGGCCAAAAGCACGTGATGTGTTATCGCGCTTAACAGATGAAGATGTTAGCCATGATAATTTCAAATTTATGGCTATCAAAGAGATTATGCTTGGCATGGTGCCTGCCATTGTGGGGCGTGTCAGCTATACAGGTGATTTGGGCTATGAAATTTGGGTCAAGCCTGAATATCAGCTACGTCTTTTCGAAGATATCATGGCAAAAGGTGCTGATTTTGATATCAGCCTATTTGGCAGCCGTGCTTTGAATGCATTGCGGCTAGAGAAAAATTATGGCAGTTGGGGCCGTGAATTTCGTCCCATCTACACACCTTCTGAATGCGGCCTTGATAAATTCATTGCGTTTGATAAAGACGCTGATTTCATCGGCAAACAAGCAGCTTCACAGGCCATCGGTCAAGAGCGCTATCAGCTTGTGTCATTTGTGGTAGAGGCTGAAGATGCGGATGTTATTGGTGATGAGCCTATCAGCTATCAAGATGAGGTGGTTGGATGGGTCACATCTGGCGGTTTTGCCCATCATAGCGGGCTTTCAATGGCGCAAGGCTATGTACGTGCTGACCTAGCAGATAAGATAGAGGGCTGGTCAGTTGAATTGCTCGCGAAAAAGCTAGATGCAAAATTGCAGCCGCAGCCCTTATTTGATGCCAATTTTAGCAGAATGCGCAGCTAGGCTAGCACCATCAGATAGCATCTGGCATAGCAAGAGCTTTGGTAAATAACGCCTCATCAGCATTGCCGCCAGATGCGACAACAACAACATCTTGGCCTGTCACATCCTGCTGAAGATTATCAGCAAGAGACAGGCCAGCTGCTAGTGCAACCGCGCCGCCAGGTTCAACCACAAGCTTGAAATAACGCCAAGCTGTTTGCATGGCACGTAACACATCATCATCAGATGCTGCAAAACCAGCTGTTAGATGAGTTTGCATAATGGGGAATGTAATATCGCCAGGGGTAGGGGTGACAATGGCATCACATATCGAACGCGCATCAGGATCATTGATGATTTTTTTGCCAGCCTGTAATGATTTGGCGATATCATCAAAATCAGCAGGCTCAGCTGAATAAATCTTAGTGTCTTCAAAATGCTGATGAAAAGCGATTGACAGCCCTGAGATTAGGCCGCCGCCGCCAGCACAACAAATCAGATGGTTTGGGCGTATATCTTGCGCATTACATTGCTCTGTTAATTCAATGCCAATCGTTCCTTGGCCAGCTATCACAGCTTCATCATCATAAGGCTTGATCAAAATGGCTTGTTTTTCTGTTGCTAATGTTTCACCAATTTTTTCACGGCTTTCTTTATAGCGGTCATATAAAACAACCTCAGCACCATATCCTCTTGTGGCATCTATTTTAGCTTGTGGGGCATCTTGCGGCATGATGATGGTGGCATGACGACCTGTTAGCCGCGCAACAAGGGCTATGGCCTGTGCATGATTGCCACTGGAAAAGGCGATAACAGAACGCTCTGTATCAGCCAAGCTGAGTATGGCATTACAAGCACCTCTGAATTTGAAAGCACCTGTTCTTTGTAATGGTTCTGCTTTGATGAATAGCCGATAGCCCAAAATGTCATTCAGCCTGTCAGATGTCAGCAATGGTGTTTTGATAACCATATGCTTAATTCTGGCATAGGCAGCTTCAATATCCTGATAATGTGGCAAGATAGGCTCCTTATAATAAACCAGATTGCGTGGCAAAAACATGATAGATGACTTGTTTTGTAACTATAATCCCTCTATTTTGGTGGCTCAATGAATTATTGATAAGGTCTTAGTCTTATGTCTGCTTTATATCCGAATGTTGCCTTTTCTGGTGCCTATACAGCTCTTATCACGCCATTTGCGAATGGCGGTGTTGATAAAGATGCCTATGTAAAGCTGATTGAATGGCAGATTGCACAAGGCATACATGGTCTTGTGCCAGCTGGTACAACAGGTGAATCACCAACGCTAAGCCATGAAGAGCATGATCTGATTGTCGAATTATGTGTCAAAACAGCTGCTGGCAGAGTGCCTGTGATTGCAGGTGCAGGCTCTAATAATACAGCTGAGGCTGTGCGCTTATCACAACATGCTGAAGCAGTTGGTGCAGATGCTGTGTTGATTGTCTCGCCTTATTATAACAAGCCGACACAAGATGGGCTTTATGCGCATTTCAGCACGATTGCCAAGGCAATTTCCATTCCTGTGATTATCTATGATATTCCTGGCAGGTCGATTGTGCGTGTGAATGATGATACGATGGCACGGCTTGCTGAAATTCCCAATATTGTCGGCGTCAAAGATGCCATAGGTGACGCAGCACGCCCAACAAGATTATGGAATATGATTGGTGATAATTTTGCACAATTATCAGGTGATGATGCCACATCTTTGCCCTATCTGACAGGTGGTGGGCATGGCTGTATCTCAGTTGTTAGCAATATTGCACCAGCTGCTATGGCGCAGATGCAAGATGCTTTTGCCAAAGGCAATGTCAAAGAGGCAATGGCGATTAATAAAAAGCTGATGGCCTTGCATGATGGTTTATTTTGTGAGGCTAGCCCTGGACCTGTGAAATATGCCGCATCTTTGCTTGGTATTTGTTCAGCAGATGCCAGAATGCCTATTGTTGAAATCTCAGATGCATCAAAGAAAATCGTCGAAGATGCGCTTGAAACAGCTGGCTTGACATCTTAGCGCATCATCACACAGGAGCGCCTTTTGGCTGGGTCTCATATCACAACAGGCAGAATTGCTGAAAATCGCCGTGCGCGCTTTGATTATGAAATCACTGACACAATCGAAGCAGGGATTGTTTTAACCGGCAGTGAGGTAAAATCTTTGCGCACAGGCAGAGGTACATCTATTGCTGAAAGCTATGCTGGTGAAGAAAGAGGGGAGCTTGCATTAATCAATGCCAATATCCCTGTCTATTTACAAGCGCGTGATAATCATGAACCAAAGCGTATCAGGCGCCTTTTGGTATCTCGTAAAGAAAAAAACAGACTACTTGGCGCGATTAAACGCGATGGTATTACGCTTGTGCCAATGGCACTTTATTTTAATGATAGAGGCAAAGCGAAAATTCAAATAGGTATCGCTAAAGGGCGCAAGAAACATGATAAGAGGGAGGTTGTGAAACAACGTGATTGGTCACGCCAGAAACAACGTCTTTTACGCTCATCATAAATCTTAAATTAATTCCTTAACTTGTTGAATTATATCATCAAACATTTCTTCTGTAAGGCGGTTTGTTTGCACATTATAGCGTGAACAATGATAGCTATCTATCATGATGATATCAGCTGTCATCTGATGCTGTGCGCCATGCGAAAATGGAAAATCTGCTTGTTTGCCATGAAAGGTTTTAACCATCGCCTGATGCGCTATCCGGCCCAAGGCTAGGATCACTTTTAGTCCTGTCAACGCTTTGATTTCATCAAGCAGATAGCTATCACGGCACATATTTACTTCATCGGCTGTTGGTTTATTTTGCGGCGGCACACATTTCACCGCATTAGTGATGCGCACATTATGTAATCTTAGGCCATCTTCTTTATGTTTTTGGTAATCACCTGATGCCAGATTATGACGTAATAACGCATCATAAAGTGTGTTACCGGCAAAATCCCCAGTAAAGGGGCGACCTGTTGCATTTGCCCCACGTAAGCCAGGTGCCAGCCCAACAATCAAACATGCGGCATCACGGCTACCAAAAGACGGGACAGCCCCGTTATACCAATCAGGATGCGCCTTTTTGTGATCAGAAATAAACTGATAGAGGCGCGGGCATTTCTGGCAATCTTTTGGCGCGATATAGTCAAGTGTCATGAATGTGTGGCAGTTCTGGTTATGGTTGATGCAATATCTTCTAATTCAATGAAATGGTCAGCCTTACGACGCAACGCATCTGCAACCATGACAGGATGGGTGCGCATAGATGATACAACTGTCACTTTCACACCAAGATCTTGAACCTCTTGTAATAGCCGACAGAAATCGCCATCACCTGAGAATAAATAGGCATGTTCGATATGCGGCGCCAATTTCAGCATATCAAGTGCCAATTCCATATCCATATTGCCTTTGATGCGTTTTTTACCTGTCGCAGGATCCATAAATTCGCGTGTTTGTTTTGAAACGACCTGATAGCCATTATAATCAAGAAAATCGATCAATTTGCGGATAGGAGATGGCTCATTCGGATCAGGCAAAGCTGTATAATAATAAGCTCTTACCATATCGCCTTTATCGTCAAAATAACTAAGCAATTTTAAGTAATCGATGTCCAAATCAAGTAATTTGGTTGTGGCGAAAAAATTAGAACCATCAATAAATAAAGCAGAGCGTTCTTTCATTTTTAAAATTCCCTTAAATAATAGTGATTTGTACGAAATAACTTTTGTTGTAATAGTCTGATTATTAGGGAATAAATAGGTGCTGTCTAGCTACCAAATGTTGGTGGTTTCATTTTCACATGGCTAAGGGGTCGATGATGCATAATGCACTTATTGCGATTGGCGGGAATTTGGTTGCTGATGGCTTTGCCACAATCGAAGATGTCTTATCAGCAGCGATTTCTGATCTGGCACAATGTGACCTTAAAATCATCGCGCAATCTGGCTGGTTTGAAACAGCACCTGTGCCAATTTCTGATCAGCCTTGGTTTGTGAATGGTGTGTTGCAGGTTGAAACAAAACTTAGCGCCATTGCGTTATTACACGAATTACATCGCATTGAGGCTGAGTTTGGCAGGATAAGGTCAGTGCGAAATGAGGCACGTATCCTAGACCTCGATTTGATTGATTTTGACGCCAAAATTGAAGATAGCGAGGCCATCACAATCCCGCATCCGCGCATGCATCACCGTGCCTTTGTGTTGTTGCCACTTAGCGATATTGCACCTGATTGGCAGCATCCTATATATAATAAATCGCTATCACAGCTAATATCTGAGATGCCAGAAGGGCAGGAAATCAGGCGTAAATCATAATTCTCTTGCCTATTTTGGTAAGTTTTGCTAGAGAGATGAGCCTTGCCAGATGGTCGCTTTATCGCAGACCATATTAGAGCATGACCACAAGCATATCTGTTTCATAGGAGCTGTTACATGGCACGCGTTACCGTTGAAGATTGTATTGAAAAAATTCCTAATCGCTTTGATTTGGTGTTAACAGCCGCTCAGCGTGCGCGTTCAATTCAAAAAGGTGAATTGCTAACCATCGACCGTGATAATGACAAAAACCCTGTCGTAGCGTTACGTGAAATCGCAGCTGAAACCGTTGAACCTGATCGTCTGAAAGATTCGATTGTCAAAGGCATGCAGCGCCTGAACCAGAATGAAGAGCGCGTTATTGATGATGATGCCACTGAAATGGCAAAAATTGACCTAGAAGAAATGGTCGGTGCCACATCAGATGCGGCATTTGATGATGCTGGCATGCAGGTTGGGTCATTCGAACAGGCATCAGATGAGCCATCAGGCTTTGAAGATGTTGACCTTGTCACGCTAGAAGGTGATGATTAATCCTGAAATCGCATAAAGGGCAAGGTCACGGCTTTGCTGCTAAGTTGAGAACAGGAAACCTTACTACAAATGCAAAATGCGTTTGAAGATCTCGTAAGCCGTATAAGAGCCTATGATCCAGGCATTGATGAGGAGCGCCTATGGTCTGCCTTTGATTTAGGTCAAAAGGCTCATGACGGTCAGCTCCGTGCCTCTGGTGAGGCTTATTTCACCCATCCCATTTCGGTCGCTCAGATCTTAGCAGATATGCATCTAGATCTTGATACCATTATCACAGCCTTGCTGCATGATACGGTTGAAGATTGTGATGTTACGCTAGAGCAAATTGAAAGCTTATTTGGCCAAGATGTCCGCTCATTGGTAGATGGGGTTACCAAATTAACGCGCATTGAATTGCAGTCTGAAGGCACCAAACAGGCCGAAAATCTGCAAAAATTAGTTGTCGCAATGAGTCGTGATATCAGGGTGTTGCTGGTCAAGCTGGCAGACCGCACCCATAATATGCAAACGATTGAATCATTTGCAAGAGAAGATAAAAAAGCCCGCATCGCAACTGAGACAAGAGATATTTATGCGCCGCTAGCAGAGCGCATCGGTGTGACCTATTTGCAAAGAGAGCTAGAAGATAGAAGTTTTCTGGTTCTTGACCCTTCTATGCGGCAATCTATCATCACGCGCCTTGAATTTCTGGCTGATGAGACCGAGAATATTATCCCGCGTATTTGTCAGGAACTGACAGCTGTGGTGAATAAGGGCGGCATTGAATGTCAGGTATTTGGTAGACGCAAATCACCTTATTCAATTTGGCGCAAAATGCAGACGAAAAACGTCACCATGGAACATTTAGCTGATGTGATGGGGTTTCGTCTGATCGTGCCAAGCGAAGAAGATTGTTACAAGGCACTTGGCTTGATACATCGCGCTTATCCTATGGTGATGGGGCGGTTTAAAGATTATATTTCAACCCCAAAACGTAATGGCTATCGGTCTATTCATTCAGGCGTGATTGGCCCGATGAACCGAAAAATTGAGATTCAGGTTCGCACAGCTGAAATGCATGATACAGCTGAAAGAGGGGTGGCAGCACATTGGAGCTATAAGGCGAATGGCAAAGAAAGCGCTATCCCAGAATATGGCTGGATCCAAGATCTGATTAGCTTAATTGAAATGGATTCAGGGGCCCAAGAATTCCTAGAGCATACCCGTCTTGAAATGTATGAAGATAAGGTTTTTTGCTTTACCCCACGTGGTGATTTAATCGCACTGCCAAAAGGGGCTACAGCTATTGATTTTGCTTATAATTTGCATTCCAAGATAGGTGATAAATGTGTTGGTGTGGTGATTAACCAGAAAAACCGCCAACTTGCCACAGAATTGCAAAATGGTGATCAGGTACAAATTATCACTGATAAGGATGCTAAACCAAAGGCTGAATGGGAAGCTTTCGTCAAGACAGGTCGTGCCAAATCAGCTATTAAACGCTTTGTCAGACAGACAAAATTAATTGAATTTAGCCGCGTTGGCAGAGCCTTGCTAGAACGTGAATATCGCCACCATAATGAAAGCTTTAATGAGGCTCAGATAGAACAAAGCTTGTCTGTGTTTGGCCAGTCAAAACTAGAAGAGCTCTATGCTGATTTAGCAGAAGGACGGCGCAAAGTTAGTGATGTTTTTTATAAAATATTCCCTGAAAGCAAGGTTGAAACTATAGAAAAATCTGAAACCGCATCAAAGCAGCTAGATGTTGCTAGTAGTTTCGAGATTTCGGATGCAGTCGAGGGTATGGCAGTCCATGTTGCCAAATGTTGTTATCCACTTCCTGGCGAGAATGTGGTTGGTATTGTCACAACAGGCAAAGGCATAACAGTTCACGGGCGTGATTGTACAACTTTGCGAAAATTTGTCGAAGCACCTGAATTATGGCTTGATGTACAATGGAACAGACAAGAAGTCAGAAACCAGATTGTCAAAATCAGGGCCACCTTAATTCATGAGCCTGGTGCCTTAGCCGCCTTATGTGCTGGTATTGGCCAGCTAGATGCGAATATTACCAATATTCAATCTCTGACAAGAGACGAGGATTTCTTTACCTTTTTAGTTGATGTTGAGGTTCGAAATTTAGAGCATAGCAAATCAATTCTTGCGGTGCTTGGCTCAAACAAATATGTTGAGTCAGTGTCTCGCCATACGTTGTAACAACGTTCCTCCTATTAGTGAAATAATGTCACGATGTTCAAACGCCGCCAGTCCAGTATTTGGCATAAAATAAGTGGTTTTCTTTGGCCTAAAAAAGGGTTTCAAAGGTCATTTATCTATATCAAAGAACGCCTTATGCGGATGCCTGGCTCGACGCATTCACTTGCCATTGGTGTCGCCTGTGGTGCTGCTGCATCTATGACACCTTTTTTAGGGTTTCACTTTGGCCTAGCAGCTTTTATGGCTGTTATTTTACGTGGCAATCTTGTCTGTTCTGCTATTGGCACAATCATTGGCAATCCTTGGACGTTTCCCTTTATCTGGAGCCTTGATATTTGGATTGGCAAAGGGGTAATTGAACAATTTAACCTTAATGCCGTCTTAATGCTATCATCTCAGCCAGATTTGGGTATTGATATGGGGGTGTTTTACCCCTTATCGATTGGCGGGGTTTTATTGTCAGTTCTGACCTTTCCTTTTTATTATGTATTATCTTATTATGTGGTGCAAAGCTGGCGTTCTCACCGGATGAAAAGGCTTGAAAAAAAGCGTGCTGAAAAATTGGCAGCAGATAGAGTTGAGAAAGCACGCCAGATTGACGCTGTGCAGCCGCCCTCTATGTTACATAATGAGCAACAAAATAATGAGAGGGCGCAATAGGTAATGTCACAGCATTCATTCAATCATAATCTGCGTCTAGGCGTTAATATCGACCATGTGGCAACCTTGCGCAATGCCAGAGGTGGCAGTCACCCTGATCCTGTTTCAGCTGCTTTATTAGCCCAAAAAGCAGGGGCAGATGGCATTACCATTCATTTGCGTGAAGATAGGCGCCATATCCGTGATGCTGATGCCATTGCCGTAAAACAAGCCATTGAAGTGCCGCTCAATTTTGAAATGGCGGCCACAGATGAGATGACAGATTTTGCCCTGACGTTACAGCCAAATGCCTGTTGTATCGTCCCTGAAAAAAGAGAAGAGGTGACAACTGAAGGTGGGCTGGCAGTGGCTGGTCAACAAGGCAGGCTTGCCCCTCTATTTGATAAAATCAAAGCAGCTGATATCAGATTATCGCTTTTTATTGAAGCAAGTGAAAATGAGATTAGAGCAGCTGCTGAGATGGGTGCTGATATTATCGAGCTTCATACGGGCACCTATTGTCATGCTGCAGCAGGTGCGGCGCGCAATGCTGAATTACTGCGTTTGCAACAAGCTGCTAGCCTTGCTCGTTCGCTTGGCCTTGAGGTGCATGCTGGTCATGGCCTTGATTATGAAACTGTGGGCGATGTTGCCGCTATTCCAGAAATGCATGAATTAAATATTGGTCATTTTCTCATGGGTGCCGCCTTATTCACAGGTTTGGAAGAAAGCATAAAAACAATGCGCTCTCAGATGGTCAAAGCCCGCAAAGCCATAAGAGGCTTATCGTGATAATTGGGGTAGGGTGCGATATTTGCAATCAGACGCGCATTGAAAAGGTCGCAACAAAATATCCTGAGCGATTTATTTCAAAAATTCTAACGAATGCTGAAATGGCACAGATGCAATCGCGTAGTGACAAGATGGCGTTTCTGGCAAAGAGATTTGCGGCAAAAGAAGCTATCTATAAGGCTATTTCTGCGCATATTTCACCACCGCCTAGCTGGCATGATGCTGAAATTCTTAATAATGAGGCAGGCCGACCACTTGTCACCCTATCTGAACGGTGTCATAACGCTCTAGGGAAGCTGGCAGGCGGCAATAACCAAAACATAGCGTATCATCTTTCTTTATCTGATGATGCCCCTTTTGTTATGGCTGTTTTTATCGTCAGCCAATCCTGATAGAACAGCTATCTGGTGAATAGTTACAATAATCCATTTTGAAGATGATAAGGCAAATTTATGGCTAAAAAACAAGAAGGATGGCGCGAAACCGCAAAAACGCTTGGTATCGCTGTTATTATTGCTATCACCTTTCGGTCATTTTTATTTGAACCATTTAACATCCCCTCTGGCTCGATGATCCCAACCTTGAAAGTGGGGGATTATCTGTTTGTCTCGAAATATTCCTACGGCTATTCACGCTATTCATTTCCTTTTGGCATCATCCCTTTTGAGGGGCGTATCGCTGAAGACACACCAGAGCGCGGTGATGTGGTGGTGTTCCGCCTGCCTGCGAATGTATCAATCGATTATATTAAGCGTGTGATTGGCCTGCCTGGTGATAAGATACAGGTCAAATCATCTATTTTGCATATTAATGGTGAACCTGTGCCACGGCGTCTTGTTGGTACGGAGCAAATTAGTACAGGTCTGCGTTCTGTTGAGGCCAAGAAATTTGAAGAAACACTGCCAAATGGGAAAAGCTATATCGTCCATGAATTAGGTGATTTTGATCGGATGGATAACACAGCTATCTTCACAGTCCCAGAAGGTCATTATTTCATGATGGGTGATAATCGTGACCAATCAAAAGATAGCCGCTTCATTGATGTTGGCACTGTGCCTTTGCAAAATATGATTGGTCGTGCTGAAAGGCTGTTTTTCAGCATTGATCAATCAGCTCGCATTTGGGAAATCTGGAAATGGCCTTTTGCAATCCGCTTTTCACGCATTGGCCAATCTATTGACTAGCTTTTATGAAATTGCTCATAGCAGCTTTAGTGAGGCAGTGACTATACAGTGACAAATCTGGCAAAATTACAGGACAAATTAGGGTATCAATTCACAAATATAGAATTGTTGCGCCTGGCTGTTACCCATAAAAGCGCCACAGGCCATAAAGGCAATTATGAGAGGCTTGAATTTTTAGGTGACCGTGTTTTGGGACTGGAAGTTGCCTCTGCCTTATTTGCTCATTTCAAAGGTGATGATCAAGGCGCACTTACCAAACGATTTCATGCTCTTGTTCAACAAAATGCCCTTGCTTCTATTGCACAGTCTCTGGATTTAACCTCACAAATTATCACAGATAAAGCCGGTCAAGCCCGCCGACAACCATCTGTTTTAAGTGATGTGGTCGAAGCCATTATTGCTGCTATTTATCTAGATGGTGGGCTAGAACAGGCACGCCGCTTCATTTTTGCCCATATAGATATCACAGCCACTACATCAGATGACGCTGATGCTAACCCGAAATCAGCTCTACAGGAGTGGGCGTTGGGGCAGGGGGCTGAATTACCAATTTACCTGATGGTCACAATGACAGGGCCAGATCATGCGCCGCAATTTGTGATGCGTGCCAGTGTCGCATCACATGGCTCTGCTGAGGCAAAGGGGCCTTCAAAAAAACTAGCAGAACAAGAAGCAGCTCGTTTATTATTGCGCCAGTTACAGAAAGAGACATTATGACAAACGCTTCCCTAGAAAACGGTACAAAAGCGGGGTTTGTGGCTTTACTTGGCGCCCCTAATGCTGGCAAATCAACCTTGATGAATGCGATTGTTGGCCAGAAGATATCCATTGTCACGCCAAAGGTTCAAACAACCAGAAGCCGTGTTCGTGGTATTGCTATGGTCGAAAAAAGCCAGATTATCTTTGTTGATACACCTGGTATTTTTAAACCAAAAAGACGCCTAGATAGAGCTATGGTTAGTGCGGCTTGGCAAGGGGCAGATGATGCTGATATCTTGCTATTGCTTCATGATTGTGCACGCAAAAAGATTGATGATGACACATTGGCAATTATTGCAGACTTAAAAAAATTAGGCAGGCCAGTGGCTCTTGTCTTGAATAAAATTGATCTAGCAAGCCCTGAACAATTATTATCGCGCACCAAAGAGATCTCACAAATGCTAGAATTTGAGCAGATTTTTATGGTCTCAGCACAAACCCAAAATGGTCTTGATGATTTGCAAAATTGGCTGGCAGCTAAAGTACCGAACGGCCCTTATTTATTTGACCCTGATGATTTATCAGATTTGCCGATGCGCCTGATGGCAGCTGAGGTGATGCGTGAAAAATTATTTTTGAATCTGCATCAAGAATTGCCCTATCAGCTCACTGTTGAGACTGAAAAATGGCTTGATAAAGAAGATGGTTCGATTGAGATCAGATTAACCATTTATGTCGCACGTGAGGGGCATCGCGGTATTGTGCTTGGTAAGGGCGGCCAGACCTTAAAACGCATTGGCACAGCAGCACGCTATGAGCTTCAGGATATTTTTGATCGTCCTATTCATCTATTAAGCCATGTGAAATATCGCAAAGATTGGATGGATGATAAGGCACGTTATTCAGAGTGGGATTTGGATTTCGATGCCTAGCTGGACTGATGAAGGCTTTGTTATCTCATCACGTCTTCACGGCGAAAATAACGCTATCATAGGATTATTTACCGCAGAGCATGGCAGACATATGGGGCTGCTACATGCGGCATCATCAGCCTCTAAAAAAGCATTAATTGAGCCAGGTAATTTGGTCACAGCTGATTGGCGCGCCAGATTGGATGAACAATTAGGCACTTATCAGTTCGAATTGCAGAAAAGCTATAGTGCGACAATGCTTGATGATGCGCTAAAATTGGCAGCTCTATCATCAGTTTGTGCGCTATTGGAACAAGCATTGCCTGAAAGAGAGCCGCAAATCGCCATTTTCAATGCCACCGCAGCCTTATTTGATGTGTTGCATCTATCTGATGATATCGCGCAATGGATGGTGATTTATCTGAAATGGGAAATAGGTATGCTTCAGGCACTTGGTTTTGGTTTGGAATTAACGCGATGTGCGGTTAGCGGGGATGAGGCAGCACTTGCCTATGTTAGCCCACGTTCTGGCCATGCTGTTAGCCGTCATCATGCCGGCCCTTATGAATCGCGCTTATTGGCTTTGCCAGCCTGCCTTGGCGGTGATAGGGAAGTTGCAGATGAATTAGAGGCAGGGCTTGCCCTAACAGGTCATTTTCTGAAACGTCATATATTTGCCCTCATTCACAAAGATTTGCCACAACCACGCATTAGACTAGCCTATTTAGTGGCAAATGGTTATAAACACACAAGTTCTTGATATTTTAACCAGATAAAGTGCAATATTATGTCAGATGAAATGCTAGAAGATCCAAAAGCATCCATTCTTTCAACAGATTTTTCATCTGCTTTGTCAGAACGATATCTGGCCTATGCTTTATCAACCATTACCTCTCGCTCTTTGCCTGATGTCAGAGATGGTCTAAAGCCAGTTCACAGACGGCTATTATTTGCCATGCGTCAACTCAAATTAGACCCAGATCAGGGGTTTAAGAAGTCAGCGCGTGTTGTTGGTGATGTGATGGGTAAATTCCATCCTCATGGTGATGCCGCAATTTATGACGCTATGGTGCGATTGGCACAGGAATTTGCCATGCGTTATCAGCTGGTAGATGGCCAAGGTAATTTTGGCAATATTGACGGTGATAACGCTGCTGCTATGCGCTACACCGAAGCACGTATGACAGAGGTGGCACGCTTATTGCTAGATGGTATTGATGAAAATGCCATTGATTTCAGGCCAACCTATGATGGCGAAAGTGAAGAGCCTGTGTTATTGCCAGCAGGCTTTCCGAATTTGCTAGCTAATGGCGCACAAGGTATTGCGGTTGGTATGGCAACATCAATCCCGCCTCATAATGTGGTGGAATTAGCAGATGCCTCTCTTCATCTGATTAAGCATCCAAGCGCCTCTATCGATACGCTGACCAGCTTTGTCAAAGGGCCTGATTTCCCAACTGGCGGCGTTTTGGTTGAAGATGAGCAGAGCATTCTTGATACCTATCGCACTGGCAAAGGCGGGTTTCGCCTTCGTTCCTCTTATGAAGTGGAGCGTGAAAAAGGTGGCGGCTGGCAGATTATTGTGACAGAAATTCCTTATCAGGTGCAAAAATCACGCCTGATAGAGAAAATGGCAGAAATGCTGAATAATAAAAAATTGCCATTTCTAGCGGATATTAGAGATGAATCTGCAGAGGATATCCGCATTATCTTAGAGCCAAAATCACGGCGCGTTGACCCTGAAGCAGTGATGGAAAATTTGTTTAAAGTCACAGATTTAGAGGTTCGGGTGCCGATGAATCTGAATGTGCTTGATAAGGATGGAAAGCCTGGGGTGATGAATCTCAGAGAGGTGTTGAATGCGTGGCTAGCACATCGGCGCGTCGTGCTTCAGCGTCGTTCGCAATTCAGGCTTGATAAAATTGAACGCCGGCTTGAAATGCTTGAAGGCTATATCATCGTCTTTTTGAATTTGGATGAGGTGATAGCGATCATTCGTGAAGATGACCATCCAAAGCAAAGTTTGATGGCACGTTTTTCTCTGACCGAGAACCAAGCAAACGGTATTTTGGATATGCGATTGCGCTCTTTGCGCCGGCTTGAAGAAATGGCGTTGCGTGAAGAAAGAGATAATCTGATTGCAGAACAAGAAGATTTGCTTGCTCTATTGGGTGATGACGCCCTGCAATGGCAGAAAATCACAAGCCAAATCAAAGAGATGAAGGCGCTATTCACAAAATCGGATCAGCGTAAAACTCTTTTAGGTGAAGCACCACAAATTGATTATGATCCAACTGAAATACTGGCTGAAAAAGAGCCAATTACAGTGATTTGTTCAACAAATGGCTGGGTGCGTGCCATGAAAGGGCATGTTGATTTAACACAAGAGTTTAAATTTAAAGAAGGTGATGAAAAAGCCTTTGCCTTTCATGCGGAAACCACTGATAAAATCTTGGCTTTTGCCGATAATGGTCGTTTTTATACGATTTCAGGTGATAAATTGCCCAAAGGGCGCGGATTTGGTGAGCCATTGAACCTCATGGTTGATATTCCAGCAGATGGCACCATTGTCTCATTATTCAGAGCCACAGGCGGGCGTTTACTTGTTGCTGCTAGCTCTGGTCATGGTCTGATTGTAGATACAGAACAGGCTTTGGCACAAACCAGAGGCGGCAAGCAGGTGTTAAATGTCTCTGGCGATGTGAGGGCAGCAGCTTGTTGTCAAGCTGATGGTGATAGTGTTGCTGTGGTTGGGGTAAATCGCAAATTGCTTGTCTTTGGGCTTGATGAAGTGCCTGTTATGGCACGTGGCCGCGGTGTTATTTTGCAGCGTTATAAAGATGGTCATCTGGCAGATATCAAGGTATTTCAGCGTGAAGATGGTCTGTCATGGCAAATGGGCGGGGGACGCACTAGGACAGAAACTGATTTATCTGTCTGGATTGCCAAGCGTGGCGGTGCTGGTAAATTGCCACCAACAGGCTTTCCACGCCCTGCGAAATTTACCTAATAGCAAGGCAGGTTAACCTTTATAATTCAGCTGTGACTGATAATGGTTCCCATTTGCCATTGCGGAATATCTCTGATGGGCTAAAGCGTGCCTTATATGACATTTTGCGGCTTTCAGCGACATAATATCCTAAATAGAGATATTGTTTACCAAGCTCTTTTGCAAGCTCTATCATATCAAGGATCATGAAAGTACCAAGTGATCTGGCGCTAGCTTCGGGATCAAAGAAGCTATAAACAGCACTCAGGCCATCTTGCTGAACATCCATCATAATACAGCCAATCAGCTCATCAGACACATCACGATACTCAACAAGAAATGTTTGAATAGGGCTGTTATGAATCATGTTCGAAAATTCATGAAAGCTCATTGCCGACATTTGGCCATCTTCATGGCGGCGCGTTAAATATTCCTGAAATAAAATATAATGTTCACTTGTCACAGCCCCATCTGTGATAGATCTGGTCAGATCCTGATTGCTCTTGTGGATGCGAGACAGATTTCTGCCAGACCGAAAGCGGGTACAGTTCACACGCAAAGGCAAACAGGCCTGACAGAAATGACAGACAGGCTTATAGGCCCAATTTTCAACACGTCTGAAACCAGCAAGGGCTAATTTATCATGCGCTTCTGGATCTTCAGATAAATCAATCGCCAGACGCTGTTCCTGATTGCCTTCAATATAGGCGCAATCATGGCTGCGTGTCATACGCATCCGCAACGGTATTTGGTCAAATTGAGGTTTGCTCTGATCCATAATTATTACGATCTACGAAAATAAAAAAAATACAAGAGCAGAAATACTAGTCTTCCACGAGTCGGGAGGCAATATAAGGCGCAAAATAGGTTAAAATACCATCAGCTCCTGCACGTTTAAAGCAAAGCAGAGATTCTGTGATAGCATCTTCAGCAAGCAGATGATTATCAACAGCCATCTTTAGCATCGCATATTCCCCTGATACCTGATAGGCAAAGCTTGGCATTTGAAAGCTTGTTTTTGCCTCTCTTAGCACATCAAGATAGGGCATGCCTGGCTTTACCATGATCATATCAGCACCTTCACTGATATCCATTTCAATCTCGCGCAATGCTTCGGCTAAATTGGCAGGGTTCATTTGATAGGTTTTTTTGCCATCCTTACCCAATGATTTGCCAGCACCAACCGCATCTCTAAATGGTCCATAAAAAGCTGAGGCAAATTTAGCTGCATAGGATAAAATGATAACGTTCTGATAACCAGCTTCATCAAGGCCTTGCCTGATGGCACCAACACGACCATCCATCATATCAGATGGCGCGATAATATCGCATCCAGCTTGTGCCTGAATAATGGCTTGTTCAACCAATATGGCAACGGTTTCATCATTCAAGATGGCACCATTATCATCTATCAGCCCATCATGGCCATGATCAGTATAAGGGTCTAATGCGACATCACAAATAACGCCTAAATCAGGACAGGCGGCTTTGACAGCGCGCACAGCACGGCAGACAAGATTGTCACCATCTGTTGCTAATGTACCATTTGCATCTTTTAATGAGGGCGCAATTTTTGGAAAAATCGCAATCGCTGGAATGCCAAGCTTAACAGCCTTTTCAGCCTGTATCACGAGCTGATCTATTGAATAGCGGTTTACCTCAGGCATAGAAGGGATAGGCTCTGTGACCTCATGGCCTTCAATGACAAATAATGGCCAGATCAGATCATGAACTGATAGTGAAACTTCTTGGCTAAGCTGGCGCACAAAAGCTGATTGGCGCAGACGGCGTAATCTGGTTGCCGGGAATGTCCGAAGGCTCATCAGCCTTACCTCTCAAAAATGGTTATTTTGTATCACTTATCCGCAAATTATAGAAATTTGGGTGGTTCGTCTATGTTTCTTGTGACAAAATAAAAGCCTTCCTAACCTGGTGAGATGATGAAATATGGCTTTGATTGAATGCAGAAACGATAAAAATGCGGGTATCATCACCCTTAATAGACCTGAAGCATTGAATGCATTGAACACCGAAATGGTGGCAGATATCGCAGCAGCTTTACGTCATTGGCAAGATGATGAAACAGTCGCTAGAGTGATCATAACCTCATCAAGCGAGCGTGCTTTTTGTGCAGGAGGCGATGTGCGCGAAGCTGTTAGCATGATTGCGCAAGCACCCGAAACATCCGCAGAACCTTATTTTTCAGCAGAATATGGGCTTGATATTCAGATTGCCTCTTATCCAAAGCCCATTATCAGCCTTGTAAATGGCATTGTGATGGGCGGCGGTCTTGGCCTTGCACGTTTATCAGATATGATGATTGTCAGCGAGACTATAAAGCTTGCTATGCCAGAGACAGCAATAGGGTTATTTCCAGATGTTGGTGCCTCACATTTTCTGCGCAAGATGCCAATCGAAGCCGCATTGATGATAGGCATGACTGGCACAATCTTAACTTCTGGTGATGTCATGGCCTGGGAGCTAGCTGATGCTCATGTGGCTTTTGATAATTTTGATGAGGTGATAGATAGGCTTGCCAGCATGCCAAATGACGCAGACTTAAACGTCATGAAAGATACCATATCTGGCCTTACAACAACGCCGCCAGAGCCATTTTATGCCAATCAGATGGATGTGGTGACATCTGTTTTTGGGCATAATAGCCTTTCAGCCATTATAGATGCTGCTAAAACAGCAAAAGAGGCGGAGCCATGGCATCATGCGCTTACCACAAGATGTCCCACCTCTATTGGGTTATTTTGGCATCTAATGATGCGTGCTGATGAGCCTGATAATGCGATTTCTGCCATTCAGCGTGATTATTTCCTAGCTTGTAAAATGATGAGGCGGCCTGATTTTGTAGAAGGCGTTAGAGCTGTTTTAATAGATAAGGACAATCAACCAAACTGGCAGACAAGCATGGCTGAGGTAACTAGCGGTAATGTGCTTGAAGAGTTGTTTGATTTCTCTGGCATGTCCCCCTTGCCAGTCTCGTAAATCCTCCTTAAAAACCTAAGATAGGGTCAGCTGTGAGAAAGATGGCTCACTAAAGACTCTGAACAAGCTATTTTCATGACTTGTTGCGATTTAAAAAGATTGAAAGTTTTACACTCATGCGCCTTAGCCAATATTTTCTTCCCGTTCTGAAAGAAAACCCCAAAGAAGCACAAATTGTCTCACATCGGTTGATGTTGCGCGCTGGCATGATCCAGCAATCAAGTGCTGGTATTTATTCTTGGTTGCCATTGGGGCTGAAGGTGCTTGAGAAGATTGAACAGATTGTTCGTGAAGAGCAAAATCGCGCTGGCGCGCTAGAAATCAAGATGCCAACCATTCAGCCAGCAGAATTATGGCAAGAATCAGGGCGTTATGATGATTATGGTCTTGAGATGTTGCGCATTCGTGACCGCCATGAAAGAGATATGCTTTATGGCCCGACTAATGAAGAGCAAGTCACAGATATCTGCCGCACACATTTGCGCTCTTACAAAGCCTTGCCTGTTAATCTTTATCATATTCAATGGAAATTCCGTGATGAAGTGCGCCCGCGCTTTGGTGTGATGCGTGGTCGTGAATTTCTGATGAAAGATGCCTATAGCTTTGATATTAGCCGTGAAGCTGCCAAAGTGGCCTATAATAAGATGTTTGTTGCCTATCTGAAGACCTTTGCACGCATGGGGCTAACAGCGATCCCAATGGAAGCAGATACCGGACCTATTGGCGGCGATATGTCTCATGAATTTATTATTTTGGCTGATACCGGTGAATCAGGCGTGTATTTCCATAAAGATTGGCTGAATACCAATATGGTTGCTGATATTTCTTATCAAGAAGATTTGCAGCCTGTGGTGGATAAATTCACCTCTCTTTATGCCAAAACAGATGAAATGCATGATGACAATGATTGTGATGTCCCAAAAGCTGACCTGATGGAAAAGCGCGGCATTGAAGTTGGTCATATTTTCTATTTTGGCACAAAATATTCAGAGCCAATGGGAGCTACCGTACAAGGCCCAGATGGTAAACCGCAAGCGCTTCATATGGGCTCTTATGGTATCGGCGTTTCACGTCTGGTAGGTGGGATTATTGAGGCAAGCCATGATGATAGGGGTATTATTTGGCCAGATGAAGTCGCGCCTTTTAACTTGGCCGTGCTAAACCTAAAGCCTGGCCATGAAGCAGCTGATGCCACGTCTGATGCATTATATGCTGAGGCTGAGAAAGCTGGTTTTGATGTATTGCTTGATGATAGCACAGAATCACCTGGCGCAAAGATGGCAACAATGGATCTTATTGGTGTGCCATGGCAAATTATCTTGGGGCCAAGAAGCCTTGATAAGGGCGAGGTCGAAGTGAAGTCGCGTAAAACAGGTGAGGTGGTCTCAATGTCGCCAGAATCTGCCATTAGCTTTATCCAAGGCAAATTATCTGGCTAGCAGCCTTTTTTAGTGATGGAGATAAAATGATCTTCGGTTCAGTAGAACGTTTAATGGCAATGCGCTATATCAAGGCACGGCGCACAGAAGGTTTTATCTCTGTCATTGCATGGTTTTCATTAACAGGCATCACACTTGGTGTGGCAACTCTGATCATTGTGATGTCCGTGATGAATGGTTTCAGAGCTGAGTTGATTGGCCGTATATTGGGGTTAAATGGTCATCTGGCTGTTTATGTCGAAGAAGGGCGCGGTGTTCCTGATTTTGACCAATTAGCTGTCCAGCTATCTGATATACCAACTATTATTGCTGTCACGCCTCAAATAGAAGGGCAGATTATGGTCTCATCAAATGGCCGTAATGCTGGTGCTGTTGTGCGCGGTGTCAGATGGTCTGATTTGGCAGCTCGCAAACCATTATGGTCATCGCTATCAGAAGAGGCCATTACCGGATTTCGCGAAGATGGCGGGGTATTAATTGGCAGGACAATGGCATTTCGCCTTGGTGTGAAGGTGGGGGATAAGCTGACCTTATTATCATCAAGAGGCCGCGCAACAGCCCTAGGATCTGTGCCTGTGCGTCAGACTTTTAAAATAGCTGGCCTATTTGATGTTGGTATGCATGAATATGATGCCAATTTCATCTTTATGCCACTGGCCAAATCACAGGCCTTTTTCGATTTAGATGATGTCGTCACAGGGTTAGAGATTTATAGCTCAGACCCTTATGCCATTTTGAACCTCAGAGATGGTATCCGCAAAAGATTACCAGAAAAACATGTGCTTTATGACTGGCAAGGGCGTAATTCATCATTTTTGAATGCGCTTGCTGTTGAACGAAATGTGATGTTCCTTATCCTGACCCTTATCATTCTGGTTGCTGCCTTTAATATTATTTCATCAATGATTATGCTGGTGCGCTCTAAAAACGCTGATATAGCTGTTATGCGTGCGATGGGGGCAGGGCGTGGCACCATCATGCGGATATTCTTTATGACGGGGGCATCTATCGGTTTTATTGGCACGCTAATAGGGACAATCTTAGGGGTTGTATTTTGCTGGCAAATTGACGCTATCAAAGGCTTTATTGAACGCTTATCAGGCGCTGAATTATTTTCAGCAGAGATTTACTATCTATCACAATTACCAGCCAAGATAGAGCCAGCAGAGGTGCTGATGGTCATTGCAATGGCGCTTATCTTGTCATTTTTAGCATCCATTTACCCAGCATGGCGGGCCAGCCGCATTGCACCAGCAGAGGTGCTTCGCTATGAGTAATGTGGCTCTTGAATTGATTAATGTGCAACAACGCTTCCAACAAGGCGGCGCTGTCATCGATATTTTGCGTGGCACCAATCTTCATATTGAAAAAGGCAAAATGACAGCTCTGATTGGCCCCTCTGGTGCTGGCAAGACGACCTTATTAAACATTGCTGGTTTGCTGGAACAGCCAGCAGATGGCAAAGTTATCATAGATGGTAATGATGTCTCAGATATGCGAAGCGGCAAAAAAGCAGCCTTTCGTCGCTCCCATATCGGATTTGTGTTTCAAACACATCGTCTTTTGCCTGAATTTAGTGCTGCTGAAAATATCATCATCCCGCAAATGTTAAATGGCTTGAATAAATTTGAGGCACATAAACGAGCTATTCAGCTATTATCCATGATAGGTCTTGAAGAGCGCGCCAATCATCGACCAGGTAAATTATCAGGTGGTGAGCAGCAACGTGTCGCTATAGCAAGAGCCGTTGCCAATGCACCATCAATTTTACTAGCTGATGAGCCAACAGGTAATCTTGATCCTGAAACAGGATTATCTGTCTTTCAAACCTTGCGCCAAATTATCAAAGGCACAGGGGCTGCTGCTTTGATTGTGACACATAATCACGGTCTTGCACAAAAGATGGATAAAACTTATTCATTAGAAAATGGCATTGTCAAAGAAGCAACAATATCATGATCTTATCGTCATTTGTTCACTTGAGAAATCATTCTGCTTTTTCGCTATCTCATAGCACTTTGCGTATTGGCACACTGGCTGAATTAGCCGCATCAGATAACCAGCCGGCACTGGCTATCACTGATAATTTTAATATGTTTGGCGCATTGGAGTTTTCCAAAAAATTAGCATCATCTGGTGTTCAACCTGTGATTGGCGCAACCGTTATCTTGAAAGATGATAGCGGGATTGGAAATATTGTACTGCTTGCTAAAAATGAAACCGGCTATATTAATCTGTCTTTCCTGATTTCAGATGCATTGATGGCAGCAGATGGTCTTGATGATGCTGTTATTGAAATGACAGCGTTAAAAGAACGTCATGAAGGCCTTATTCTGTTAACAGGCAATGCCAAAGCAGGCTTTATTGCAGGACCATGTGCGCATAATCAGCTAGCCTTAGCGCAAGCACGCCTGTCAGAGTTGGCAAGCTTTATGCAAGACAGGATTTACATTGAATTACAACGCCACGGCCAACCAGAAGAGGTTGCGGCTGAACTTCATTTGCTGAGTTTGGCAGATGACTACAAGCTGCCACTTGTTGCGACAAATGATAATCATTTTGAAAATGCTGATATGCATATTCCGCAAAATGTCCTCAGCTGTATCGCCTCAAGCCAGCGTATTTCACAAGTCAACAACCCAGATCAGAATGTCGAATATCGCTATAAAAGCGCAGCTGAAATGCAAGCACTCTTTGCTGATATTCCCGAAGCGTGGCAAAATACGCTAACCATTGCTAAACGTTGTGCCTTTATGGTGAAGACAAGGGCACCTATCTTGCCAGCTTTTGAGGCTGAAGAGGGACGTAGCACCGAAGATGAGCTAGCGCATCAAGCGCGATTAGGGCTAGCAGCACGCCTTGTTGAGTTAAAAAGTTCAGATGCCAGCTATTTTGACAAAGCTGAAATGGCAGAGCAAATCTATCATGACAGGCTTGATTTTGAGCTCAAAATTATTAATGAAATGGGATTTCCTGGCTATTTTCTGATTGTTGCTGATTTCATCAGATGGGCCAAGGGACATGATATTCCAGTTGGTCCAGGACGCGGATCTGGCGCAGGCTCACTTGTTGCTTATGCGCTTGATATCACAAATTTAGACCCTATTCGCTGGGGATTGTTATTTGAACGTTTCCTGAATCCAGAGCGTGTCTCTATGCCAGATTTTGATATTGATTTCTGTCAGGACAGGCGCGAGGAAGTCAAATTATACGTTCAGGAAAAATATGGCTCTGACCGGGTTGCGCAAATCATAACTTTCGGAACATTACAGGCCAGAGCCGCCATTCGAGATGTTGGGCGGGTGCTGGAAATGCCTTATGGACAGGTTGATAGAATTGCCAAATTAGTGCCAAGCAACCCTGCCAATCCTATGACAATCGCTGAAGCATTGCAAAGCGAGGCTGAATTACGCAGCATGAAAGATGGTGATGAGCAGGTCAGCAATCTCATCGATACTGCCATGAAATTAGAAGGGCTGTATCGCCATGCTTCGACCCATGCTGCAGGTCTTGTGATTTCTGACAGGCCTTTGCCTGAATTAGTGCCTATCTATCGCGACCCGCGTTCTGAGATGCCTGCCACACAATTTAATATGAAATTTGTTGAAATGGCTGGCCTTGTCAAATTTGACTTTTTGGGTCTGAAAACCTTAACGGTAATTCAAAAATCGCTTGAAATGATTGCTCAGCGCGGCATTGAGATTGATATTGATCATATTCCGCTTGATGATGAGGCAACCTATAAATTGCTGACAGACGGTGACACTGTCGGGGTGTTCCAGCTGGAATCAAGCGGCATGCGTGATGTGTTGCGTGGCCTGAAACCAGATAGATTTGAAGATATTATCGCGGTTGTGGCTCTTTATCGTCCAGGGCCGATGGATAATATTCCGACCTATATTGCCCGTAAACATGGCCGTGAGGATGTATCTTATATGCATCCCAAGCTAGAACCCATTCTGGCGGAAACTTATGGCATTATGATTTATCAAGAACAGGTGCAACAAGCTGCTCGTGATTTGGCAGGTTATACGCTTGGCGGTGCTGATATTTTGCGCCGTGCTATGGGTAAAAAAATTAAAGAAGAAATGGATGCACAGCGTCAAAAATTTGTTGAAGGTGCTGCTGAATTTAATGAAATATCAAACACGCTTTCTGGTGATATTTTTGACCAGATTGCGGCGTTTGCTGGTTATGGTTTTAACAAATCACATGCGGCAGCTTATGCTCTTGTGACCTATCAAACTGCATGGCTAAAAGCGAATTATCCTGTTGAGTTTTTCGCAGCCTCTATGGCACTTGATAGTCATAATACTGATAAGTTGGCGATATTCCGTCAGGATTGCTTGCATAAAAATATTACAGTTCTGCCTGTTGATTTAAACCATTCAAACCCGTCTTTTTCAGTTGAAAATACACTTGATGGCCTTGCTATTCGCTATGCGCTTGGTGCGGTGCGCAATGTTGGCACAGAGGCAATGATATCACTTTGTGCGAGGCGTTCTGAGGGCGGTAAATTCAGCTCTCTTGATGATTTCATCAGACGGCTTCCCAAAGAAGGCGGCAATAAAAGACAGCTAGAAAATTTGATTAAAGCAGGTGGATTGGATTCTATCCATCCTAATCGGCGCCAGCTTTTTGATCATAGTGACCAAATTATTGCACAAGCTGATTTTCACCGCCGCGAAGCGCAATCTGATCAGGTCAGCTTATTTGGCGGTGCAGAGCAGCAATCCTTGGATAATATCAAATTACCAGCCATTCAGGATTGGAGCGCCAATGACAGATTGCAATTTGAATTTGAAGCATTGGGCCTGTATTTATCAGCTCACCCGCTTGATAATTATTCAAAACAGCTGGAAAAGCTAAAAACCACAGCCTCTAGCGAGATTGAAGATGTCATTTCACGCAAAGGGGCAGGTAATTTGCGCCTAGCTGGACAGTTAACATCTATCCAAGAACGTGTCTCTGCTAGAGGGAACCGCTTTGCCTTTTTGCAGCTGACCGATAAGGCTGGCAGCTTTGAGATGACTGTTTTTTCAGAGTTTCTTTCACTACATCGTGAGATATTACAACCTGATACAGCTTTGCTGGTGACAGCTGATGTACGTATTGAAAATGGTCAGGTACGCTTGCTTGGCTCGCGTGCAGAAAGGCTAGATGATGCGATTGCGGCGCATCATTCTGGTCTTGGTTTCTACCTATCCTCTGCTGGCGCGATACAGGATATCAAAGATATATTGCGCCAAGATGGCGGCGGCAAAGCACCTGTTAAATTCTTCGTGCCAACGCCAAAGGGCTATGTTGAGATTAGCCTGAAACATAAGTTTAAATTAAGTGGTAATAGCCGGCAGGCGCTTTTGTCAGTATCTGGTATTGATAAACAGGTGGAAATATAAGATTTCCTGCGGTTTTTTTAGCTTGTCAAATGCGAGACGCTATATTATACACACACCCAATTCGCACATGAGGGCGGCGTTTTCTGGCAGATAAATCAGAATAAGGCCTTCCGGTGAAAATCAAATGGTTGATTTTTATTCTCCCTCATGGAGGTTTAACCGGATAACGGAGATTATAAAATGGCAGCACCAGCCTTTTCTATGCGCCAGCTTCTTGAAGCAGGTGTTCACTTTGGTCACTCAACACGTCGTTGGAACCCACGCATGAAGCCATTCATTTTTGGCGAGCGTAACGGTGTTCATATTCTTGACTTGCAGCAAACTGTCCCAATGCTTGGTCGTGCACTTGAAGCATTGCGTGAGACAACTGCCAAGGGTGGTCGTATACTTTTTGTTGGTACAAAGCGTGCCGCATCTGAAAAAATTGCTGAAACAGCAAAAGCATCTGGCCAGTATTATGTTAATCACCGCTGGCTTGGTGGTATGCTGACAAACTGGGCAACAGTGTCTGGTTCAATTCGCCGTCTGCGTGACCTAGAAGGTCGCCTTGATAGTGATGAAGTGCATCAGTTGACAAAAAAGGAAGTTTTGCAGCTGACAAGAGAGCGCGATAAGCTGGAACTGACTTTGGGCGGTATCAAAGATATGGGCGGCCTGCCAGATATGCTGTTTATTCTTGATACAAATAAAGAGAGCATCGCTGTTACCGAAGCAAATCGCCTTGGTATTCCTGTGATTGCTGTGATTGATTCCAATGCTAGCCCTGCTGGTGTTGATTACCCAATCCCTGGCAATGATGATGCGATGCGTGCTATCTCGCTCTATTGCGAATTAGCACAAGGTGCCATTATGGATGGCTTGCAGCAGGAATTCATCGCCTCTGGTGGTGATGCTGGTGAACAAGAAGCAGCACCAACAGAAGCAGCATTAGCTCCGGCAGAAGAAACACCAGCTGAAGAAGCTGAAGCACCTGCTGGCGAGGAAGCTGCAAAGGCTGAATAGCACAGAACGTAACAGGTTTAAGAAAAGGGGTTACTTTGTGATTATTATCATGAAAGTGGCCTCTTTTTCACATGGATACTGATGGTGTAAACACATCAGGCAGAATAAATAAGCAAAAAGGATATCAATTATGAGCGTAACAGCTGCATTGGTAAAAGAACTTCGTGAAAAATCAGGCGCAGGCATGATGGACTGCAAAAAAGCCCTTGGTGAAACTAATGGTGATATGGATGCCGCTATTGACTGGCTTCGCACCAAAGGTTTGGCAGCAGCGGCTAAAAAATCTGGCCGTGTTGCTGCTGAGGGTTTGGTTGCGGTTCATGTTGACGGCACCAAAGGCGCTATGATCGAGCTGAATTCAGAAACTGATTTCGTATCACGTAATGATGAATTCCAGGGTTTTGCTGCCACTTTGGCTAAATTGGCAATCGAAGCAGATGATCTTGATGCGCTAATGGCAATGGATTACCCAGAAACTGGCCGTAATGTTGCTGATGAGCTAACACAGAAAATCGCAACAATCGGCGAAAATATGACATTGCGCCGCATGGATAAAGTATCTGTTGGTCAGGGTTGTGTTGTACCTTATATGCATAATGCAGTTGCTGATGGCCTTGGCCGTATTGGCGTGCTGGTTGGTCTTGAATCAACGGCATCAGCAGAAGCCTTAACAGGTCTTGGCAAGCAACTTGCTATGCATATCGCAGCGACATCACCAGCTAGCTTGTCTGTTGATGATTTGGACAAAGATATGGTGGCAAGAGAGCGTGATGTTTTGATTGAACAGGCGAAAGCATCAGGCAAGCCTCAGGAAATCGCTGAAAAGATGGTTGAAGGCCGTATGCGCAAATATTATCAGGAAGTGGTTCTGCTGGAACAGACTTTCGTGATTGATGGTGAAAGCAAGGTCGGTGATGTTGTCAGCAAAACAGGTAAAGATGCCGGTGCTGATATCGCTATGACAGCTTTTGCTCAGTTTAATTTGGGTGCTGGTGTTGAAAAAGAAGAAACAGATTTCGCAGCAGAAGTCGCAGCACAGCTAGGAAACTAATCTTTTTAGGTCTATCCTGACTATCAAATCGAAATAAAAAATGAAAAACCAGCTTCATTAAATTAATATTGAGCTGGTTTTTTTATGCCTAGCCTCTGGCTTTCACTAATAGAAATAGCTAGACTAGGGCAGTTTTGCGAAATGACTGATAAGTGATCAATGCCTATGTCTAATCTGAGCGCCAATTATCAATATAAACGTGTCTTGCTAAAAATTTCAGGGGAATCCCTGATGGGCAAACAGGCTTATGGTATTGATACAGAGATGGTAACCCGGGTTGCTGGTGAAATCGCAGATGTTGTTGCGCAAAATATTGAGGTTTGCCTTGTCATTGGCGGGGGAAACATCTTCCGCGGTGTCTCTGGTGCGGCAGCTGGCATGGAACGTGCCACTGGTGATTATATGGGGATGTTGGCAACGGTGATGAATGCCCTTGCGATGCAAAATGCGCTTGAGCAGATCAATGTGCCTGTCCGTGTGATGTCAGCACTGCCAATCTCAGCTGTTTGTGAGCCTTATATAAGACGGCGTGCTATGCGCCACATGCAAAAAGGGCGTGTGGTCATTTTTGCCGCTGGAACAGGGAATCCGTTCTTTACCACAGATACGGCAGCTGCCTTGCGTGCCTCAGAGATGAATTGCGATGCCTTGCTGAAAGGCACAAGGGTTGATGGCGTTTATGATGCTGACCCTGAAAAAAATAAAGATGCTACACGCTTTGAGACACTATCCTATATGGAAGTCCTCTCACGCGATTTAAAGGTGATGGATGCTTCAGCAATCTCTCTTGCGCGTGAAAATTCAATTCCAATCCTTGTGTTTTCGATTACAGAATCTGGTGGTTTTGATTCTGTTCTCAAACATGAAGGTCCCTTTACCATTGTTCAGGAACAACAATAACAAGCATCTGAACATTTTGCAGGAGAATATGTGATGTCTAATTTGGATATGGCGGATGTAAAACGCCGCATGGAAGCTTCAGTTGGTAATTTTGCAAATGAATTATCTGGTTTGCGGGCAGGGCGCGCTTCAACAGCGATGCTTGAACCTGTTAGCGTTGATGCTTATGGCGCAAAAATGCCATTGAACCAGGTGTCTAATATCTCTGTGCCAGAGCCACGTTTGCTTACGGTATCTGTTTGGGATGCTGGTTTGGTTGCGGCCACTGAAAAGGCCATTCGTGATTCAGGTTTGGGATTGAACCCTATGACAGAGGGAAATGTTATCCGCGTATCAGTGCCTGATCTGTCTGAAGATAGACGCAAAGAGCTGGTCAAGGTTGCTGGCAAATATGCTGAAGCTGCTAGGGTGGCAGTCCGTAATATCAGACGTGATGCGATTGAAGTCGTGCGCAAAGATGAAAAAGACTCTGCTATCTCTGAAGATGAACGTCATGGTTATGAAGGTGATATTCAGAAAGTCACAGATGAGTTTATTGGAAAAATTGACTCTATGTTGGCAGATAAAGAAAAAGATATCACACAAGTTTAGTTTATTTCATGCTTCCACATCATCTCGCAATCATTATGGATGGCAATCGTCGCTGGGCGAAACAGCGTCGTTTTGACATTTTGCGCGGCCATAATCAGGGAACAGAAAATTTACGTCAAATCACCAAATATGCGCATGAAAGAGATATTCGCTATTTAACAGTTTTTGCCTTTTCAACCGAAAATTGGCGCAGGCCAAAGCAAGAAGTCAAAGGTTTAATCGAACTGATGCGCCGCTTTTTGATGCAGGATATTGACAGGCTTGTCTCTGATAATGTGCGATTGCGCATTATGGGCAATCTTGGCGCATTTGATGATGAGTTGCAAAAATTGTTTCAAGAGGCTGTTGATGTAACCGCAAGCAATACTGGCATTAATCTGACCATTGCTGTCAATTATGGTGGCAAGCAAGATATCTTACAGGCTGCTCGTAAATTAGCGAAACAAGAAGAGTTAGGCTTTTTCAAAGAAGATGACCTAAAATCATCGTTGCAGACAGCTTTATTGCCAGAGGTTGATTTTCTGATCAGAACAGGCGGGGAAAGACGATTATCTAATTTTCTGCTTTGGGACAGCGCTTATGCTGAGTTGTATTTTTCTGACAAATATTGGCCAGATTTTTCAGAAGCTGATCTTGATAAGGCATTGGCAGATTTTCAGGCACGCCAACGCCGTTATGGTGGCGATATTGTGCCAGAGCCTGAAAGCCAAAAGGCATAGAGACGATTTTGTCCGGTGATTTAAAAAAACGCCTTCTTGGCATTATGATTTTACTGCCATTAATCATTGGTGTAATAGCTGGCGACCCCTTTACCAGCCTCACCATTACCATTATCCAGGGGTTTATCGCTTTTGAACTGGCGCGTCTTGTGAGTGCCAAACAGGCAGAGATTTTTATCTTAACATTATTATTCTGGCTTACAGCACAAAGTTTCCGGTTTCCAGCAGATTGGCCAATTTTGCAGCTCTTATTTGCCGCTTCAATTCTAACAGTCTATGTCAGGCATCAGCTTTTTGCCACCATATTTGCGGGTATTGTGATAATCTGCCTTGTCAGCCTTACGATAATCACATCACTTCCAGAGGCACCTTATATTCTGGTCTCTCTTGCGGTTGTCATTATGGCAAGCGATAGCGGTGCATATCTGGTAGGCAGGCGATTAGGTGGCCCCAAATTAGCACCGATGATAAGCCCAGGAAAAACCATATCAGGTGCCATTGGCGGGCTGGTAGCATCTGTGATTACTGGTTATTTTGTCGCTGATTATATAGCTGCCATTCACCCTCATTTTGTGGTTTCCAGCCTTGTTATTGGTGTATTAGGGCAAATTGGCGATCTATATGAGAGTTATTTCAAACGCCGTTTGTCAGTCAAAGATAGTAGTAATCTGATACCAGGGCATGGCGGTTTTTTAGATAGATTTGATGGGTATCTATTTATTTTACCGCTCTTTTGCCTTGTCGGTCTCGTATAATAGGGCGCATCAATGAAACAGATTACAATCTTAGGCGGAACAGGCACCATTGGCGATAATATGCTTGATTTGTTGCGCCAGCATAGTCAATCAACGCGCCTTTTTGGTATATCTGGCTATCAAAATATTGATAAATTGAAAGCGATTATCACCGAATTTCAGCCATCCTATGCTGCTATTCCATCAGCTCAACATGGCTCTGATGTGAAAAGCTTGTGTGATAAGACAGGCACCAGATTGCTAGTAGGTGATGATGCTATTGTTGAACTAGCAAGCCTATCAGAAGCTGATCTTGTGGTTGGGGCGATTGTGGGAATGGCCGGTTTGCGCGGCGTGATTGCTGCTATTAAAGCAGGGCATGATATTGCACTTGCCAATAAGGAATCACTGGTATCAGCAGGGCATATTGTTATGCCGATGCTAGCCCAATATGGTGCAAGAATTATTCCTGTTGATTCTGAACATAATGCTATTTATCAATGCCTTATGGGGCAAAATAGAGATGAAGTGACAAAAATCACTTTAACAGCGTCTGGTGGTCCTTTCCGCAATCATAATTATGAACAATTGCAACAGGTCACAAAAGCTGATGCGCTTCGCCATCCTAATTGGGTGATGGGTGCCAAGGTCACCATTGATAGTGCCACTTTGATGAATAAAGGTCTTGAGCTGATTGAGGCAGCCCATTTATTTAATGCCTCATCTGATGATTTATCAGCTGTTATTCATCCACAAAGTTTGGTTCATGGCATGGTTGATTTCAAAGATGGGAGCATGATTGCTCATCTAGCGACAGCTGATATGCGTTTGCCGCTTGGTTTTGCGCTTGGCGGTGATACACGCATTAGTACAGGGCTATCAGCGCTCGACCTTATCAGCCATGGCAGTTTAGATTTCGCGCCCATTAATGAGGCACATTTTGCCTGTTATGCGCTAGCGCGTCAGGTGATAGATGACAGAGATGGTAAGGCTGCTATTCTAAATGCAGCTAATGAGGTAGCTGTTGAAGCCTTTTTAGCTGATGAGGTCAGCTTTCTTGCCATTGCGGCTATTGTCGAAGAGACATTAGCAGCTAATTTATCAGGTGAGGCGCATAATCTAGATGGTTTGTTTGCCCTTGATGAATGTGCCAGACAACATGCAAAAATGATTATCAAAAACCGTATCTGACATACCAGGATAGCAATCTAATATTATGGCCAGCTTTGGAATCTTAACAAATATTATCGCCTTTTTGCTAATTTTGACGCCCATCGTTTTCATTCATGAATTCGGTCATTATTGGGTTGCGCGGCGTAATAATGTCGTGGTTGATGTATTCTCTATTGGCTTTGGCCCTGAATTATTTCACTGGATTGATAAAAATGGGACAAGGTGGCGCATAGCAGCATTACCGCTAGGGGGGTATGTGAAAATGCGCGGTGATGAGAGTGCTGCCAGCATGACATCTGAAGCATCACGTCGCATTGCAGGCAGTTTTGCCAGCGCATCTTTGCCAGCTAGAATGGCGATTGTCGCTGCTGGTCCAGCTGCGAATTTTATCACCGGTATTTTACTATTTGCTCTGGTATATATGGGTGTTGGGAAATTATATATTGACCCCGTTGTTGGTGATGTTTTGCCAGAATCACCAGCAGCAGAGGCCGGCCTGATACCAGGTGATATTATCCAATCCGTAATTGGAAATGATGTTAGCCAATTTAATGATATTAAAGGATTTGTATCAGAAAACCCAGGCAAAGAGATGCTATTTACGATTCTGCGTGATGGTCAAGAACGCGATATTCTGGTCACACCGATGGAGCAATGTTCTGAGGAAATGCGGATTAAATATGGCTATCTTGGTGTGCAATCTGCCACTGGAGATTTCAGGAAATTAGGCTTTGTTGAAGGGATTTGGCAAGGCGGCGTTGATTCTGTTGCGTTATCTGCTGCGATGTTGCGCGGATTAGGGCGCATTGCCACTGGCCAGATGAATGAAGGTGAAATTGGCGGACCTGTCAAAATTGCCAAAATCAGCGGTGATGCTGTGCGTGCTGGTTGGGTTAGTTTTGTTATTTTTGCAGCCCTCATTAGCATTAATTTGGGGCTTGTTAATTTGTTGCCTGTACCAGCATTAGATGGCGGGCATTTGATGCTATTTTCAATCGAAGCCTTATTGCGCCGTCCTTTATCAGATAGGGTGCAATCAGCTTTATTGCGCGGCGGTTCTGCCTTTTTGCTATCATTGATGATGTTGCTTATTCTGTATGACAGCTACTCATCACTTATCCCGCAATTCTGCAGCTAGTCATCAGCTATGATTTGATAGCAAATCAGGCAAAGAAAACTTTGCCTTTTCTAGAGGTTTCGTCCTAATATCAAAGCGTCATAACCTTTCGCTGGGGAGCGGTTTTTTTATGCAACGCTTTATGGTTCTTCTGCTTACCGTTTTTACGCTTTTATCTGGTATATCCCAAATTCAGGCGCAAACGACATCATCTGATGCTGTTGTGATTGATGAAATTATTGTGCGTGGTAATGAACGTGTATCAACTGCTACGATTTTGAGCTATTTGCCTATTGTCCTTGGTGACAGGGTAGAAGCATCATCACTTAACACAGCGATTGATAGGTTATTTGAAACCCAATTATTCAAAGATGTATCTGTTGGCCTCAATGAAACATCGCTGGAAATTACCATCCAAGAAAACCCGATTGTTAACAGAATTAACATTGAAGGTAATGATGTTTTAAAAGATGAGGCATTGCTGGCAGAATTAAATATTCAGCCTCGCCGAATTTATACAGATCAGCTTGCGATTGAGGCGACACAAAAGCTGCTGGCTATTTATCGCCTATCTGGGCGTTACGCCGCACGCATTGAGCCTAAAATTATTACCCTGAATAACAACCGAATTGATTTAGTTTTTGAAGTAGATGAAGGGCCTTTAATCAAAATTTCATCTATCAAATTTTCAGGTAATCAGGCATTTTCTGATAGAACATTACGTCAAGTTATCTCTAGCCGTGTCACAAGATGGTGGGCGTTTTTATCATCATCTGACAAATATGATGAAGCAAGGCTTGATTTTGATGTGCGTTTGCTGCGGCAATTTTATCTAGCACGTGGCTATGCTGATATTGATATCACAAGAGTGCAAGGTGGCTTATTGCCTGACAGGTCGGGATTTGCCGTATCCTTCGAAATGAATGAAGGTGTGCGCTATCGCAATGGCAAGGTCAGTGTTACCTCTGATATCCCTGGTGTTGAGGCTGAAAGCCTGCTTGATGAGATGCCATTAGAGCCTGGTGACTGGTATGATGTGCGTTTTATGGAAGAGGGGCTATTAAATATCACGAACAAGCTTGGCTCACTTGGCTATGCTTTTGTGAATGTGACACCTGAAATTGTCACCCGCCCTGATGATAGTGAGTTAGATGTTAAAGTCTATATTGGTGAAGCACGCAAAAATTATATTGAACGCATTGATATCATTAATAATAGCAGAACCTTAGATCGTGTTGTTAGGCGTGAATTATCTCTGGTTGAAGGGGATGCTTATAACCAGCTGAAATTAGATAATTCTATTCGTGATATTCGCAATTTGGGCTTTTTCAGCAGGGTTGATGTGGCGAATTTCCGTGGCTCATCAGAAGAACAGACTGTGACTGAGATTACCGTTGAAGAACAATCAACAGGTGATTTGCAAGTTGGGGTTGGCTATTCATCGATTGATAAAGCATCATTTAATTTTGGTATTAATGAGCGAAACTTCCTTGGTACAGGCAGGCGTGCTGAATTCTCAGTCGGTGTATCAGAACGTTCAACTAATTTTAGAATTGGTATGACAGAGCCTTATTTCCTTGGCCGTGATATGTATGCCTCATCTTCTTTCTTTAGTGATACCACAAAGGAATCAACCTATACCTCAAAATCACAAGGTTTTGACTTTGGTATTGGTTTTAGTGCCGCTAATGATATTTATCATCGTATTGGCTATCGTGTGGCTGAAAATACATCGCGTTCAAAATCATCAACAGCAACATCCATTTCAGGTGAAGAAGGCAAAACCATCCTTAGCTCATCTGTCTCCTATACGCTTGGTATTGATAAAAGAGATAACCGCTTTGACCCGCGTGAGGGATATAATGCTGAGATCAGAGAAACCTTTGCTGGTGTCGGCGGTGATGCCAATTATCTGAAATCTGAAGTCACCACGGGTTATTATAAGCCATTTAACTTTAACAGCGTAATTTTTGGTGCGAAATTTAACGCAGGTACTGTAAGCGGGCTTGGTGAGAAAGTTACCCAATCATCACGTTTCTATCTTGGTGGCCGCAGTGTCAGAGGCTTTGATGGCGGCGGCATTGGTCCACGCGATAGTGGTAACAAGGCTTCTGTTGGCGGTAATAATTATTATAATGGTTCTTTTGAAATCGTGTCTGATTTAGGCCTAAGCAAAGATTTAGGCATGCGTTGGACCGTTTATACTGATTATGGCTCATTATGGGGTACTGACTATCCAGCAGGTGTGACAGGCGCGACTGATAAATCAATGCGTACCTCATTGGGTGTTGGTATTTTGTGGGATACAGCTATTGGTCCACTTTCTTTCTATTGGGCTGATGCGATTAACAAAAAGAGCTATGATGTCACAAGGCGTTTCCAATTTACCATTGGCACAAGATTATAGAGGCACTAATGTTTCGAAATTTAAAAATCATTTTTCTTGCACTGTTTCTGGCAGTTCCGATTGGTGCTGTCTCAGCACAGTCAATTGATGAAGCTGATTTTTCCATTGAAAAAATTGGTCTCATTGATTTGGCTTTTGTATTGCGCAATGCTGATGCCGCCACAAAGGTCAGAGAGTTGTTAAATGAGAAAAGAGATGAATTCTCGCTTGAGTTTCAAGAAACAGAAGCAGAGCTTTTGCAGGCTGAAAGAGAACTTAATTTAAAGCGCGGCATCTTATCAGAAAGTGATTTTAACGCCGAAGTACAGCAATTCCAGCAACGTGTCTCTGATGTGCAGCGTGAAATTCAATTTAAACGAAACTCACTTGATCAAGCTTTCCAAGAAGCACAAGATAATTTGCGTGAATTAGCGTTTGAAATTGTAACTGATATCGCCACAAGAGAGCGGCTTGATGTTGTGCTGACAAGAGAGACAGCACTGATTTTCAGACCAGCTTTGAATATTACGAATGAGGTTCTGTCAGAGTTAAATGAGAGAACCAAAAATGCCCGCATTGAGGTGGGTGAGTTGCCTTTCTAGTCGTTAGAAGAGGTTTATTGTGGCAATTAACAGCGCATTTCATCCTGTCGTAAGACAGATAACGGCACAGCAAGCAGCTGACCTGACAGGTGCTGAAATTGCCAGAGGTGATGAGGCATTGCTGATTACACATGCCGCATCCTATGCAGAAGCTAGCAAAAATGCTGTTTTGTTTATTGGCAATCATGCCTATCTGTCTGAGCTGCAAAATGCTGATGATACTATCATTATCACAACCGCTAAATTGCAGGATAAATGTCCAGAAACAGCTACCATCTTAATCGCTGATAATCCACGCCTCGCTTTTGCTAAAATCACAGCCTATCTTTATCAGGGGGCAAACACACCAACCATAGATGCCACAGCTCACATTCATGAGACTGCTAAAATTGGCAAAAATGTCTCTATTGGTGCTTTTGCCATCATCCATGAGCATGTTGTGATAGGTGATAATTCTGTCATTGGCGCGCATACCATTATCAATGCGCAAACATCTATTGGGGCAGATTGCAAAATCGGTCATCATTGCGTGCTGGAATGTACGATAATTGGTAATTCTGTCTCTATCGCTGCGCAAAGCGTGATTGGCAAAGCTGGATTTGGCTTCGAGATGACACAAGATGGCGCTGTTATGCTGCCGCATCTAGGGCTTGTTGAAATTGCTGATAATGTAACGATTGGCTCGCAAACTGTAATTGATAGAGGTGTATTGGGTAACACCACAATCGGCCGTGATGTTATGATCGATAATCATGTTCATATTGCCCATAATGTGACGATTGGTGATAAAACAATTATTTTGGCACAGGTAGGAATAGCCGGCAGTTCTAATATTGGCTGCAATGCCATTATTGGCGGTCAGGTTGGTATCAAAGATCATGTTGAAATCGCTGATAATGTGATGGTGCTATCAGGATCAAAAGTGACAAAATCATTAGAAAAAGCAGGTGCCTATGCTGGGTTTCCAGCACAGCCAGCGAAACAACATTGGCGTGAAATGGCGCAATTAAAACAATTATTATCACAAAAGAAATCAGGGGAATGATTATGTCTGATATTGTAACTGAAATGGATTTTGGCGCGATTTTAAATGCTATACCGCATCGCCCGCCATTTTTGCTGATTGATAAGGTGGTTGATATTGTTGCTGGTGAAAGTGCCACTGGTATTCGCGCTGTCTCAAGTAATGAGCCTTATTTTCCAGGTCATTTCCCTGGTCATCCTGTCATGCCTGGTGTGTTAATTGTTGAGGCTATGGCACAGACTGCTGCCTGTCTTGTTTCAGCCTCTCATGGTGCTGAAACAGAGGGAAAGCTGGTCTTTTTCACCACGATTGACGGCGTGAAATTTCGCAAACCTGTCACGCCTGGTGTCTTATTAGAATTGAAAGTGCAAAAAGTATCATCACGTGGACCGTTATGGAAATTTTCAGGTGAGGCGCAAATTGAAGGTAAGAAAGTCACAGAAGCACAATTCTCAGCCATGATTGTTGACCCTAGCGCATAGGAAAAAGGCAGATAGTTTGATGAGTTCTATTCACCCAACTGCGATAATTGATCCGAAAGCGTCACTCTCTGCCAGTGTTTCTGTTGGCCCTTATGCGGTCATTGGCCCTGATGTAAAAATTGCGGATAATGTTGAGATTAAAGCTCATGTGATTATTGAAGGCAAAACCACCATTGGCGAAAATTGTCAGATTTTCCCATTTTCCTGTCTTGGTGGTGCCCCGCAACATATGAAATATGAAGGTGAGGCAGCAGAGCTTATCATCGGCAAAAATAATATCATCCGTGAACATGTCACCATGCATATTGGTACAAAGATTGGTGGTATGAAAACGGTCCTTGGTGATAATGGCTATATCATGGCAGCTAGCCATATTGCACATGATTGTATTGTTGGGGATAACCTTATTATGGCACAAAATACAGCCCTTGGTGGGCATTGTGTTGTGGGTGATAATGTCTATCTGGGGGCTTATTCAGCTGTTCATCCTTTTGTGC
The DNA here is from genome assembly GCA_049890115.1 of Puniceispirillaceae bacterium (SeqCode). Lineage (GTDB taxonomy): Bacteria > Pseudomonadota > Alphaproteobacteria > Puniceispirillales > Puniceispirillaceae > UBA685. The sequence continues at coordinate 62,228 of JBMHCC010000013.1, forward strand.
GTATTGGCCATGATGCGGTTATTGGTGGCGTGACAGCGGTTGTGGCTGATGTAATACCCTATGGTGCTGTTTATGGTGAACGTGGGATGCTCAATGGCGTTAATCTGGTGGGCATGAAACGCCGCGGCCTTAGCAGAGATAAAATTAAGGCTATCAAAGAGACATATGACACCTTGTTTCATGGTGATGGCATTTTTAAAGACAATGTTAATCTTGTGAAAAATAATCACAATAACGTTGCTGAGGTGTCTGATATTATTGATTTTATTGAAAGCGATGCTGGCAGACCACTTTGTACTGCGAAAAGGTCTTAAGAGATGAAAATTGGCATTATTGCAGGCCAAGGTGCCTTGCCAGAGCTTGTGGCTCATAAAGCAGCTGCGTTAGGGGTTGAACCTGTCATTATTGCACTGAAATCGCTAGCTGATGGTGAGTTTCCTGAAAGAAGCGCTACTATTTTTGCTATTACGCAAATTGAATCAATTATCGCCCATTTCAAACAACACAAGGTCACACAAATCATTATGGTGGGCAAGGTGCATCGCTCTGCCATTGCAGCAGGGCCTGTGGATGCCACCTCAGCGGTCTTGCTACGGGAAGTCATGTCTTTGGGAGATGATGCGGCATTGCGCGCTATTGTGGCTGTTTTGATAGAAAATGGTTTACAGATCATACCAGCAACAAAAATCTTGAAAAACCACACATTGCCAGAGGATTTTGATGGTGGTGCACGCCATGATACCGGTCATGATGATAGTTTGGCACTTGCGATAGAGCTGCATCAACAGCTAGGCAGTTTTGATGTGGGGCAGGCTATGATTGTCCAAGGACATCAGGTTATTGCGATTGAAGCAGCTGAAGGCACAGATGCTATGATCGAAAGAGCAGGGCAGCTAATGGGTGATAATGCGGCATGTCGTTTATTCCTAAAAGCGACGAAATCAGCTCAGGATAAGCTTCTTGATCCGCCTGTTATTGGTGCTGATACCATCATGGCAGCTGCACAGGCAGGCATTACACATATGGCTATTGAGGCAAATCATTGCCTTTTGGCAGAGCCGTTTGAAACAATATCTGACATTTGTGCAAAACATAATATCTATCTATGTGCCATCACTATGCCTGATGAGACAATGAAAGGCTGAGCTATGGCAAAGGCCTTTATTCTGGCAGGAGAACCATCTGGTGATAAATTAGCTGCTGCTTTGATGCGCGCCAGCCATTCACGATTTACCTCTTGGGTTGGGATTGGCGGTCCATTGATGCAGGCAGAAGGCTTAAACAGCCACCCTGATTTTGAGCAGCTTCAGATTATTGGCTTCATGCAAGCCTTGATGCGTTACAACTCTTTAAAGCAGCTGATGAATGAGCTTGTTGAAGCTGCTTGTAATGAGCGGCCAGAGGTTATTTTCACCGTCGATTCAAAAGCGTTTTCAATACGTTTTGCCAAAAAGATGCGTGCCAAAATGCAAGAGCAGGGCTGGCAGGCACCAATTATCCACATGGTGGCACCAACAGTCTGGGCTTATGGTAAAGGACGAGCAAGAGCCTTTGAAGCTGCTTTTGATGGATTGCTATGTCTGTTTCCGATGGAACCAGCCTATTTTAAAGCAGAACGCTGCCCTGCCATTTTTATTGGGCATCCTGCAGCCTATGACATGCCAGAAGCATTTGGCAAAAAAGATGCCCATAAGATGACTTTATGTGTGCTACCTGGCTCTCGGCGGTCTGAAATAAATGCACATTTGCCTGATTTTTTATATGCGATAAAGAAAATTGACCATGTGCGGGATTTTGATGTTGTTATCCCCACATTGCCAGAGCTTGAAAAACAGGTGGCACGCAAATGCCGCCTAACAGGCATAAAGGCACGGATTGTAACAGGCAGAGATGCCTTTCAAAAAACGGTGCAAGAGGCACATATTATGGTGGCTGCTTCTGGCACAGCGACACTTGAAACAGCCTTAGCAGGTATTCCAGGCGTTGTTGCTTATCGCCTTAACAGCTTTGTAGCAGCCATTATGAAGATGCGGTTTCAGTTAAAAGACCCTGTATTGCCAAATATTATTTTAAATGATGATGTTTACCCGTTTTTATTTCAGCAACAATTATCGCCCACATCTGTTAGTACTATGCTAGGGGCGATATTGGTTAATTACCCCCATAATCAGGGGCAGTTGGTACTGAAATCACGTGCTTTACGAGATGCATTAACACCATCTCATGATGATTTTGAAGATGCGATTAAAGCTGCCCTGCAACAGCTATCGATTCTGCCATAAAAAAAGGACAGCTAGATAGCTGCCCTTTCATTGAGAAAATTTTATAAAACCAATTTAGCGATTTGATAAATCGACGAAATCCCGTGTGGTTGGTCCTGTATAAAGCTGGCGAGGGCGACCAATACGCTGTGTTGGGTCTTCGATCATCTCTTTCCACTGAGAAATCCAACCAACCGTTCTGGCAACCGCAAATAAAACGGTGAACATAGATGTTGGGAAACCGAGAGCTTTTAGGATAATGCCTGAATAGAAATCCACATTCGGATATAGTTTTTTATCAATGAAATACTGATCACGAAGCGCTAGATCTTCAAGTGCCATTGCGACTTCCAATAGCGGGTCATTAATGCCCAATTTGCCAAGCACTTCATGGCAGGTTTCACGCATCACCTTTGCGCGTGGGTCAAAGTTTTTGTAAACACGGTGACCAAAACCAAATAGACGGAACGGATCATCTTTGTCTCTGGCGCGATCAACATATTCAGCCATGCGGCTCTTATCACCAATTTCATTCAGCATCGTCAAAACAGCTTCATTAGCACCGCCATGTGCTGGCCCCCATAAAGAGGCAATGCCGGCAGCGATACAAGCAAATGGATTAGCCCCTGATGAGCCAGCCAGACGCACTGTTGAGGTTGATGCATTTTGTTCATGATCAGCATGCAGGATGAAAATCTTATCCATTGCTTTTGCCAAAACAGGGTCGACCTGATAATCTTCTGCTGGTACCGCAAAACACATCTGCAGGAAGTTTTCAGCATAGTTAAGGTCATTGCGCGGATAATTAAAAGGCTGACCGATTGAATATTTATAGGCCATCGCTGCCAAGGTTGGCATTTTCGCAATCAGACGGCGAGAGGCAATCATGCGCTGTGTCGGGTCAGAAATATCTGTTGAATCATGGTAAAAAGCAGATAGTGCGCCTGTAACACCACATAAAATAGCCATTGGATGAGCATCACGGCGGAAACCACGATAGAAATTTGATAATTGTTCATGCACCATTGTGTGGTGCGTGATAGATGTCACAAATTCTTCTTTTTCACCAGCATTTGGTAACTCACCATTGAGCAGCAAATAAGCCACTTCCAGAAAATCTGAATTGTCAGCTAATTGTTCAATCGGGTAGCCACGATGTAGTAGGACACCTTTTTCACCGTCAATATAGGTCAGGCCAGATTCACATGAGCCTGTAGCGCCATAGCCAGGATCATAGGTAAACATGCCAGTGGCACCATATAATTTGCGGATATCAATCACATCAGGACCAACAGTGCCGCCCATTACGGGCAATTCCGTTTCCGTTCCACTATCTTTGTCCATTAAAAAAAGTGATTTAGTGCTGTCTGACATTTTTGTCTCCCGATATAACGGCTACCCACCCCAAACGCATAGCTCATTGAAAAATAATGCGAGCGAATGATAGCCTATTCGTTTAAGAATTGCAAATTGATGACAAACGAGAAGAGACTTCTTTCATCCCTAAAATAACAGCAATATCTGTAATCGAAGGTGATGTTTTTGTGCCAGTTAGTGCCCCACGTAACGGCAAACCAATATCACGCATTTTAAGACCTTCACCTGCCAGAAATTCATTTAAAAATAATTTAAACTCATCAAGGCTAAGGTCATTGTCAGGAAGTGCTTTTTGTAATTTTCCTAAAATGACAATCGCATCATCTGTTAATAGGGCTTTGGCATCATCTGTCATCGCTGGCACGCCATCATAAATCAGATAATCCTGACCATCAGATAGTGCATTTAGCGTCGCCGCTCTGTCTGTTAATAGCGGCATAGCGGCAATCAGCCTGTCTTTGGCTTGGTCAGATGGATTGTCATAATGAGCTAGGATGATATCTGCCAATTTATCCTCTGGTACCAAACGCAGATGATGGTGATTAATCGCTGTCAGCTTATCAGTATCAAAACGAGATGGTGATTTACCAACCTTTGCCATGTCAAACCAGCTAATAGCTTGTTCCAATGTAAAAAGTTCTTCATCGCCATGTGACCAACCAAGCCGCATAAGATAATTTTGTAACGCTTCTGGCAGAAATCCGTCATCACGATAGGCATCAACCCCAAGCGCACCATGGCGCTTTGATAATTTGGCACCATCTTGGCCATGAATCAGCGGAATATGCGCAAAGAAGGGCACTTGCCATCCCATCGCCTGATATACCATCATTTGACGAAAGGCATTATTGAGGTGATCATCACCTCTGATGATATGGGTAATGCCCATATCATGATCATCGACCACAACGGCTAGCATATAAGTTGGGCTGCCATCAGAGCGCATTAGAACCATATCATCTAGCTGCATAGCATTAATGGTCACTTCACCTTGAACCAGATCCTGAATGGTGATGGTGCCTTCATCTGGCATTTTTAGGCGAATAACAGGTTTTCTATCTGCTGGTGGATTGCCGCCATCACGCCATGGGGAGCGCACAGATGCACCCGTTTCACGTGCCTTATCACGCAAATCAGCTAATTCATCATCACTTAGATAGCAATGATAGGCAGCACCTTTGGCAAGTAATTCTTGAGCTATCTCAGCGTGTCGGCCAGCATTTTCAGATTGCATGACAGTAACATCATCACCGCTTAAACCAAGCCAGCTAAGCCCGTCATGTATCGCTTCAATCGCCTCATTTGTCGAACGCTCTTTATCTGTATCTTCAATGCGTAGGAGGTAGCGACCACCTTGTGATTTGGCAAACACATAGTTGAATAAAGCAGTTCTGGCACCGCCAATATGCAGAAAGCCAGTCGGAGAAGGGGCAAAACGTGTGACAACGCTCATAATTAATTAACCTTTTTACGGCTACAGATGAAGATATAGACAAGGATGTAGCCTAAAAATGCCTATTCTTCCATTGCAAAATAGCGCAACAGCCATAAATGCACCATCTCAGCCGATACGGCATTCACATAGTTTGTCTACTATTTGTGCTGTCTTTGCTATGGCTGGGATTATTGTGGCAGATAATCTGACAGATACCACTTTTTTGATGATGATTTTGGGGATGGCGGCACTGTCATCATTGCTGCCAATACGGCATATACATATCGCATTGAGTATAGCTATATTGGCACTTTTTAGTGGCGGTTTTGCCTCTAAAATTGAACAAATACGCTTTGATAATCAGCTATTACCACAACAAATTGATGGCTCATTTACCGCCACTATTGTGCATAGTGAAGATCAGATAGGCAATCGCAAACGCTTATTTCTAATCAATCTGATGTCAGATGATGACAATCATCTATCAATTATCAGTGACCCAGATGATATCATTCGGGCAGTTGTTGATTTTTCCAAGCCAGTTACCATCAGAAAAGGTGACCAGATTTCAGGTAATTTGCGCCTTTATCCTTTATCTGGTCCGTTATTTCCAGGTTGGCCCAATTATCAAAGAAGTGCATGGCGTGATGGGATTATTGCAACTGCCTATGGCCGCAATCTCACTATCATTGCAAATGATAACCCTAGCAGCAGAAGCTTTATAGACAGAATAAGGCATCATAGTGAGCAGCAGATAGATAGCCTTTTAATGAAAGATGAAGCTGTCTTTGCCAAAGCATTACTTCTTGGCAAGAGTGATAGATCTCATGAAGCGTTATTTGATGATTTCAGAAATGCTGGCCTGTCTCATTTATTGGCGATATCAGGGCTGCATATGGCGCTATTTTGTTTTGGCATCTATCTGATTATCAGGGTTGTTTGCGTTTTGACGATTATGACACGCTATCCTATGGCGCATCATAAATGGGCAGCGATTGGTGCGCTCTTAACTGGTTTATTCTATTTAGGGTTAGCTGATGCGCCGATAAGTGCCATTAGAGCCTATATGATGGCGGTGATCCTGTTGATTGGCATTGTAATTGATAGGCGCACAGTGAGTTTGCGTAATCTCAATATAATTTGCTTCCTTATCATCTGCATCTTCCCAACAGCTCTTTATTTGCCATCTTTCCAGCTGTCATTTGCAGCAACCTATGGCATCATTATGTTTTATGAGGCTGTGTTTCGCCATCTTAAACCCTATTTGCCAAAATTGCTGAGTGCTGTGATTTTACTAGCAGGCACCTCTATGGTGGCTATCACAGCGACATTTCCGATTATCGCCTATCATTTTGGTCATTTTACAATATGGGGTATCATCTCGAATTTAGTGGCTATACCACTAACGGCCAGTTTGATTTTGCCTCTAGCCGTTTTGTTTCTGATAAGCCTGCCATTTGGTGGTGGCTGGTTGATAGCACCATTTTTCAATTTTGCGTTATCCTTATTGATTAACTTTGCCACATTTATGGCAAGCCTCCCTTATGCAGAATTATATGTGCCAGCTCCTAATATTTTGATTTCTGCTAACATTTATACCGCTGGCAGCTTTGCTATATCATCTAAGGGGACTATTATTCAAATCTATCCCGCTCACATTGATAGCTGGCTGCTGTCTTTATTGGTATCTGTCACCGCAGCCAATCGGTGCCATTTTGCCAACGAGCCGCAATCTTCATATTGCCATTTTTGATGAAAATATACTCACTCATAGCCGTTCCCTTAGCCGGTTCTGGCAAAGTAGTTTGCATAAATTACTTGGCCCGCCTCAACAGATGACATCTGTGAATTGCCGCAAAAGCTGTGCCTTTGACATAGCAGGTGACAGGCTGGTTTTAGTAAATACAGATACAGAGCTACAAACAGCTTGCCACACGCCAAATCATACCATTATCACACGATTAACTGTGCCAGATAATTGTGTTTCGCTTGTGATAAAACCACCTGATCCAACTCAGAATTATGCCATTTATCACAATGGGTTAGAAGCTGGTGTGACAGAAATTGATAAGCCAGCTTTTTACCTAAAGCAGCGCGTTTTTACAAAGGCGCCAAAAGCATGGCATCCGATTAGCCATAACGACGGATAAGGCCAGCTAGCTTGCCTTGAATGCGCACCGCATCTGAGCTGAAATAGCGTGTCTGATAATGCCTATTGGCAGGCTCTAGACCAATACGGCCAGATTCTTTGCGTAAAGTCTTTAATGTTGCTTCATGTTCTTCAATTAAAGCCACCACAATATCACCATGATTAGCAACATCTGTCTTTTTAATGACAACGGTATCACCATCATGAATGCCAGCTTCGACCATGGAATCACCAACAATTTCCAAGGCAAAATGTTCACCGCCGCCAATCATGCTTGCTGGCACATCTAAAAAGCGTGACTGATCTGATAAGGCTTCTATTGGTGTGCCTGCCGCGATTTGACCAAGCAAAGGCAGAGTTGTACTTCCCGAATTGCTAAAATCAGCCTGTATTACATTATCCATAGTTGGGGCAGGGCTATCTGATAAGATTTCAATAGCACGTGCCCGATTTGCCAAACGCCGAATATGACCGCGTTCTTCGAGAGCTGAAACAAGGCGGTGAATGCCTGATTTTGATTTCAGACCAATAGCATCTTTCATCTCATCAAAAGAGGGAGCGTGTTCATTCGCCTCTTGATAGGTCTTTAGAAAATCCAAAAGCTGTTTTTGTTTCGCCGTTAACATTATAATTCCCTCTCGCATAGGTAATGTTCTGATTATGTTCTACCACAAGGATGAGAACAAATCAAGAATAAGTTGCAAAAGAGCTTAAAAACCCTCTGGTAGGGCGATAATTTCAATAGCATCACCTTGCGCCAAGGCTGGGGCGAATGGCGGTCTAATACCAAGAGCATTAGCGCTTACCATCTGATGTAACATGCCGCTATCTTGTTTATCAAAGGCTGTGAAATGCCAGTTACCAGCATCATCTTGATAGCTTTGACCACGCAGATAATCTTCACGCTGGTCATTTTCTGGCAAATCACACTCGCAAAGTGCCATTTTTGATAGGCTGGCTTGCACTTTTGCGCCTGTCAATTTGGCAAGAGCTGGTTGCAGGAAGATAAGAGCGCAAACGACAACTGAGACAGGATTACCAGGCAGACCAATAAAAGGCGTTCCACCAAACTTTCCTGAGATTAGAGGCTTGCCAGGGCGCATAGCAATTTTCCAGAATGATAAGGATGCCTCATCTGATTGCTGCAAATCACCAACGATAAAATCATATTTGCCAACTGATGCCCCGCCTGTGCTGATTATCAAATCATAAGAGGCAGGATCATCTATCGCTTTGGTTAAGGCACCTTCTTCATCAGCTAAAATGCCCAAATCATGAACAATAGCACCTTGTTGGCGTAAAAAAGATGCCAGAAAGACAGAATTTGAGTTCACCATTTGCCCAAAACGCGGCAAGCTGCCAGCTGGTACAAGCTCATCACCTGATGATAATAATGCAACAGATGGCTGTTTTTTTACCAGCAGCTTAGACTGTAATGCCAAGGCACATAGTGATAATGAGCGTGCCGTAATCACATCACCTGGTGATAATAGGATATCATCTCTGGCGAAATCCTGACTTCTGCGGCGGATATATCGGCCAGGTGATAGAGGGACGGATGCCGTGATATGATTATCACTTTCATCTGTTTCTTCTTGCAGCACAATAGCATCAGCACCCTTTGGCAGATAGGCACCTGTGAAAATACGGATTGCATCACCATCTGCCAGCTCACCTTGAAAAGGATGACCAGCTGCTGACTCGCCTATGACCTGTAATTGTGCATCATTGCCCGTATCTTGTGAGCGAACAGCATAACCATCCATTGCAGAAATATCAGCAAGAGGGTGGCTTGTACCAGCCCTCACATCTTCAGCAACAATACGGCCCAAGGCTTCGGCAAGCAAAATTGTTTCAGCCCCGCACTCTGGCAACTGAGATAATATGTCATCACGCGCTTCCTGAACTGGTTTTAGTTTTGCCATATTATTCAGCCTCAAAAACGCCTGATTTACCGCCTGATTTATGGGTCAATCTGATAGCCTCTATGCGCATCGCTTTATCTGTTGATTTGCACATATCATAGATAGTCAAAGCCGCGACTGATACTGCTGTTAGTGCTTCCATTTCAACACCTGTCTTGCCAGTAATCCGGCATTCCGCAGTAATAGCAATTCCCATCTTATCATCATCAAGTGATAATTTGACAGAGACATGATCAAGGCCAAGCGGATGGCATAGGGGAATAAGATTGGCTGTTTGTTTTGCGCCCATAATACCAGCAAGCTCAGCGATTGCCAGAACATCACCTTTGGCAAAGGCTTGTTCTTTGACCTTTCGCACCGTATCAGTACTCATCGCCACAAACCCAGCAGCAACAGCGCGTCTTTCACTTTCATTTTTGGTGCCGACATTCACCATCTGTGGGCGACCTGTTTCATCAAAATGTGTGAATTTATCAGACATTGATTTGCTCGCTTATTCAGGCAGGTTGCGCAAGGATTGTTTGGGTGGCAGCTTTGACATCTTCCTGACGCATCAGAGATTCTCCGATAAGGAAACATCGTGCCCCTTTATCTGCCATATAGGCCAGATCAGCTGGCGTAAACAGGCCTGATTCTGCAACAGCAATTCTGTCAGATGGCAGTTTTGGCAGCATCGCCGCACCAACATCCAGTGATATTTCCATTGTCTTCAAATTGCGGTTATTAATCCCCATTAATGGCGATTTTAGCAAACAGGCACGCTCTAGCTCACTTTCATCATGCACTTCAATCAGCACATCCATGCCAAATTGATGGGCACAAGCCTCTAATTCAAGAGCTTGTTCATCTGATAAAGATGCCATAATCAGCAATATACAATCAGCACCAAGGCCGCGCGCCTCGATAATCTGAGCTGGGTCTATCATAAAATCTTTGCGTAAAACCGGCAGATTGACAGCAGCACGCGCCGCAACAAGATAATCATTATGACCCTGAAAATAGGTCTGGTCAGTTAAAATAGACAGACATGTTGCACCGCCAGCTTCATAAGATTGTGCCAATGAAACAGGCTGAAAATCAGCTCTGATAAGACCTTTTGATGGGCTTGCTTTTTTCAATTCTGCAATCAGGCCATAACCTGTTTGAGATGCAGAACGCAAAGCAGCTGTAAAGCCACGTGTTGGCGATGCATTCTTGGCTAATTCCTCTAAATCAGCGATGCTATAACGTTGTAATAGGGCTGATACTTCGTCTGCTTTTTTTGCGTTAATCTCGGCTAGCACATCTTTCATGAAACGGCATCCTGATTGGTGATAGCAATAAGCTTATCAAGGGCTTGCAAAGCGGCACCAGAGGCAAGTGATTGACGCGCTCTATCAAGCCCTTCTTGGATGGTTTCAGCGTGGCCAGAGCCGCTAAGGGCTGCTGCTGCATTGAACAATACAATATCACGATAAGCCGCACTTGCATTATCATCATTTGCAAGTAAGGCACGTAATGAGCGTGCATTTTCAGCCCCATCACCACCTTTTAAATCTGCTAATTTTGATGGTGCAATATCATAATCTTCTGGCGAAATTTCAAATTCTGAAATCACCCCATCTTTTAATTCTGCGACTATGGTCTTTGTTGTGGTTGTCACCTCATCAAGGCCATCTGCACCATGTACGACCCAGGCATTCTTTGTACCAAGTGCATGCAAGGCCTCAGCAAAAGGACGGCACCATTGGCTGTCATAAACACCAACCATGATGCGATCTACTAAAGCAGGATTTGATAGCGGGCCAAGCAAATTAAAAATGGTTCTTGTGCCTAACTCAGCACGAACAGGACCAACATGACGCATCGCGCTATGATGCCGCGGTGCCATCAAAAAACAGATGTTTGCTTCCTGTAAAGCTTGTTCCAATCGCGCAAAATCACAATCAAGATTAACGCCAAGTGATGTCAGAACATCAGCGGCACCAGATTTCGATGAAACAGCTCTGTTACCATGTTTGGCAACTGGTACATTGCACCCTGCCACAACAAAGGCTGTGGCTGTTGAGATGTTGTAAGTGCCTACACCATCACCACCTGTACCAACAATATCAATCGCATCTTTGGGAGCTGTGATTAGCTGTGCCATAGAGCGCAAGGTCGCGGCACCAGCTGTGATATCAGCTGGTGTCTCACCTCTCATCTTCAGAGCTATTAGAAAGGCTGAGATAAGGGTAGGGGAGACCTCACCAGACATGATCTCACCAAAACCGCTTCTAATCTCACTCTCATCATAGGGCTGATTGGCAGTGATTTTTTGAACGAGGGCACGAATAATATCAGACATGTAATTGTTCCGGGAATTTTTTATCTAAACGGATGATTTGCTCTTCAAGCCGGCGAATTTCCGCTTCCTCTGGGATATTATGCCCACATAAAGCTAGGAAATTAGCAAGCATGCGATAGCCCCCGACAGATGCGATGCTTTCAGGGTGAAATTGCACGCCATGAACGGCCATAGAGCGATGTGATAGCCCCATCACGATACCTTGCGATGTCTCAGCTGTTATCTCTAACTCTTCAGGCAAATTGGCAATATCGGCGATAAGGGAATGATAGCGTGTGACAGGCACTTCTGGCGGTACATCAGCAAAAATACCATTATTGTGATGCGTAATCAGCGATAATTTGCCATGCACAGGCGGGTCAAAAGCTGACAATGTCCCACCAAAGGCGGCACAAATAGCCTGCATACCCAAACAAACACCAAATACAGGCACTTTGCCAGCTGCCTTTTGGATTAACTCAATAATAACGCCAGCATCCTGAGGCGTACCAGGGCCAGGGGAGATGATAAATCCCTGCGGTGCCATCTCAATAAATTCATCAGCGCTGTAGGCATCATTGCGTATGGTTTTAACATCAGCACCCAAATCAGACAGAAAATGCCATAAATTCCAAGTGAAGCTGTCATAATTATCAATTAAAATGAACATCTGCTTTGCATCTTAAATTATCTGTAATTCGCGCCTATAATGACAAAGCAAAGACTGTTTTGACAGCCTAGATTGAAAAAAAGCGGTAAAAAAAATCTAATTTTTCGAGAAAATAGATATGGTAAAATAATACCATATTTTTATATCATTGTTTTTATTCATTTATTTACATTATTTTTAAAAATTAATGCTTGTTTTTTCAAAATCTATCCTGTAGAACCCAATTCAGATTTGCCGCAATTCGCGGTTTTTTTTAATGGAGTTTTCCAAATGCCTTTACCAAAGACATATGTGGCTACACCAAAAGACATCCAGAAGGACTGGATTTTGGTTGACGCCGAAGACCTTGTGCTAGGTCGTCTGGCATCTTTGATTGCTATGCGTCTGCGTGGCAAACATAAGCCAAGCTATACACCTAATATGGATTGCGGTGATCATGTCATCGTTATCAATGCTGAAAAGGTGAAGCTGACAGGCAATAAGCGCAACCAAAAGACGTATTACTGGCACACAGGCTATCCAGGTGGGATTAAGTCAAGAACAGCTGACAAGCTGCTTGATGGTCGTTTCCCTGAGCGTGTTATCCAAAAAGCCGTTGAGCGTATGGTGCCACGTGGCCCGCTAGGTCGTAACGCGATGAGAAACTTGCACGTCTATGCTGGCGCAGCACATCCGCATGAAGCACAACAGCCAGTC
>JBMHCC010000014.1:0-11157 GCA_049890115.1 Puniceispirillaceae bacterium (SeqCode)
CTACACAGGCATCTTCTACACAGGCATCTTCTATACAGGCAGCACCAGATAGCGGCAATGGTCAACCAATGATGCAAAATGCGCCTGTTTCATCATCACCAGAAAATCTTGTATCATCACATGATGGCAGTGTGATGGTCACCATGCCAGCACCGCAAGAACAAATCATAACAGCAGATGAGCCAGTACCTTTGACATCTCTTGGAGAGATTGTGGCGTTATTTGAGGCAAAAGGAGAGCTGATTCTGGCAGCGCAAATCCGCAATTTTGTGCGCCCTGTCACATTGCAAGAAGGGCATTTGGAAATTGTCCTTGATGAGGGGGCACCTGATGATCTGCCATCAAAGATGGCAAAGCATCTCTCCAGCTTTCGTGGCCAGCCTTATCTGGTATCTCTTGGCAGCAACAGCACTGCGCCAACATTACAAGAACAAGAACAAGAGCAGGAACAAGCTTTATTTCAGGAAATGGCAGAACATCCCGTTGTGGCGGCTATCCTGGCAGAATTTGATGGGGCAGCTGTGACAAATATCATCGCTTTTGATGATAGGACATATGAGATGAACGCCGCTATGCCAGATGATAACGATACAACACAAACAGATGAATTTTAAATAGGTGTGCTATGCGTAATTTCGCGTCCATGATGCAGAAAATGCAAGGCTTGCAAGGTAAGATGCAGGAAATGCAGGCAGAATTAGAAGAGATGCAATTCTCAGCCACCCAAGCAGGTGGCCAGATCTCTGTCGCAGTGAATGGTAAAAAACAGATTATGTCTTTGGAAATTGCACCAGCTTTAATGGTGCCATCTGAAGCTGATCTGGTTGCTGATTTGATAAAAATTGCATTGAAAAATGCCACTGATATGGCAGAGGCAGAGCAGGCCAGACGTTTATCAGAACTAACAGGTGGTCTGCCAATCCCGCCTGGCATGAGCCTGCCTTTTTAACAATGGCTATCCAGACACCACTTGATCAGCTGATAAAACGTCTTGCACGATTGCCAGGATTTGGTCCGCGTTCAGCACGCCGTGCAGCTTTGCATCTTTTGAAACACAAACAAACCATGATGATCCCTCTTGCCGAAGAGATGGCTCATGTGGCTCATCAGGTGCGCACTTGTGTTGATTGCGGTAATTTGGACATGAATGATAAATGCCAAATTTGCCTTGATAGCAGACGTGATGATAGCCGCATTTGTGTACTGGAGGATGTCGCTGATTTATGGGCAATGGAACGTGCTGGCGTTTTTTCAGGTCGCTATTTTGTTCTTGGCGGCACTTTGAGCGCATTAGAAGGGCGGGGCCCAGCTGAGCTTGGTATTGATAGGCTGATAAATCGTATCACAGCTATTGCCACACAAGCTGATAAGGCAGAGCTGATCCTAGCCACATCTGCGACTGTTGATGGTCAAACCACTGCCCATTATATCGCTGAAAGAGTGGCAGAATTGCCAGTGACTGTCAGCCGGCTTGCCCATGGCCTGCCTGTTGGTGGTGAGCTGAATTATCTTGATGAAGGCACATTGGCACAGGCGATGCGTGCCAGAACAAAACTATAAGAACAAAACTATAAGAACCAATTTAAAAGGCGTGAAATTTAGGCCTTTTCATCTGAGCTACTAAGCAATTCATTATGCCCGGTAAGGGCAGTTGCTGGTGCATCCTCAATCACGTCAAATTCGCCAATTTTCTGACCACGATTAGTAATCTTACCTGTTGAGGTGCGGATATCTGAGATATCTTTTTGCGCCTGACCGAAATGCTTATCCAAATTATCAACACGTTTATCTAAGCGGATAACATCTTCAATCAGCTTGATAATTTCAGCTTGGATGAGGGCTGTTTGTTCACGCATTCTGGCATCGCGTAAAATAGCACGCACTGTATTTAGCGTTGCCATCATCGTGGTTGGTGAGACAATCCACACTCTGGCACGATAACTATCTTCAATGATATGTGGCAGATTGGCATGGATTTCAGCATAGACAGCTTCTGATGGCAAAAATAAACAAGCTGATTCAGATGTCTCACCAGGCAAGATATATTTATCTGCAATATCTTTCACATGGCCTTTGACAGCCAAACCAAGTGCTTTGCGCGCTGCTATTTTTTCTGGCTCATCACTGGCATTTTGTAGCTGATGCCATGCCTCAAGTGGAAATTTGGCATCAATCACAATATCACCTGGCGGATTTGGCAAGCGCAACACACAATCAGCGCGCTTATTATTGCTAAGTTGATGCTGAAAATAATAGGCATTTGGCGGTAAAACATTACGCACCAGATTTTCAAGCTGAACCTCGCCAAAAGCACCACGCTCTGTCTTATTCGCCAGAATATTTTGCAAGCTTGATACATGGCTTGTGAGCTCTGTGATATGTTTGCTTGCCGCATCTATCACTGCCAAACGCTCGCTCAAAGATTTCAGATTATCATGAGTTGATTGCGTTTGTGTTTGCAGGCTTTGTGAGACTCTATCTGTCAAAGAGGCAAGCGATGTTTCAAGCCTATTTGATAAAGCTGCTTCTTGTTTTTGGATCTGCTCTGCCATTGTGGCCTGATGGGTGGCACCTTGTTGCACCAATAATTCCAGCTGTGCTTTCAATGATGTAATAGCGGCATCCTCATTAGCAGATGCGCTGTCAGATTGCTGGCGTATTGATTGGCCTTTGATGAGTAACACCACCAAAATAGCTATCAAAACCATACAGATAATAAGGGCGATTTCGATCATGCCCTATCATAAACAGCAAAGGAAGAATGATCAAATCTTGACGATGCTTTTACCAAGGCTATAAAAAGACACATAGTTAGATGATAAGATTAGCTGCTAGTAAAAGAGTATCATTATGGCGCGATTGCCAATTATCCATGTTCCAGATGATGTATTGCGAAAAACAGCTCAGCCTGTGACGACTGTAACATCAGAGATTCGCCAGCTTTTAGATGATATGGCAGAGACCATGTATGATGCTCCTGGCATTGGGCTTGCTGCTAATCAAATCGGGTCTCTGGAGCGTCTGATTGTGATGGATTGCGGTGATGATGATGCCCCTGAATTATGGCAAATGATCAATCCAGAGATTATCTGGGAATCTGAAGAGCAATCCAAATTAGAAGAAGGGTGTTTATCAATACCTGGCCATAATGCAGAGGTCACAAGACCAGCTAGCGTGCGTGCCCGCTATATGAATATTGAAGGTAACATCTGTGAAATGGAAGCAGATGGTCTTTTGGCTGCCTGTATCCAACATGAAATCGATCATTTAAATGGTGTGTTATTTATTGATCATCTCTCGCGCTTGAAAAAATCAATGATCTGGAAAAAAGTTCTGAAAGCTGCCCAGACCTAATTGACCAGAATTAGCCTCATATCTTTGACGCTCACATCTATGCTATGGTGAAAACCACAAAT
Source organism: Puniceispirillaceae bacterium (SeqCode) (assembly GCA_049890115.1). GTDB lineage: Bacteria > Pseudomonadota > Alphaproteobacteria > Puniceispirillales > Puniceispirillaceae > UBA685. The sequence goes on from JBMHCC010000014.1 coordinate 3,417, forward strand.
GATCGAGCGCGCAACATAACAAGAGCAGTATCGTGTCAGAGCAACGATTAAAAATTATTTTCATGGGAAGCCCTGATTTTGCCTGTCCCACCTTACAGGCATTATTAGCGCGCCATACGATCTGCCATGTCCTCACCCAGCCGCCACGCCCAGCTGGCAGAGGCATGAATGAGACCAAAACAGCTGTCGCAGAGCTAGCCGAAAAAAACAACATTCCCGTTAGCTGGCCAACATCCCTAAAAGACCCTGTGATAGAAAAGCAGCTAGCTGATATCGGGGCTGATTTATTTGTGGTTGTGGCCTATGGCTTGTTATTGCCGAAAGCTGTGTTATCTCTGCCACGCCTTGGGTGCCTGAATGGCCATGCTTCATTATTGCCACGCTGGCGTGGTGCTGCCCCTATCCAAAGAGCGATTGAAGCAGGCGATATAGAAACTGGTAGCTGTGCTATGATGATGGAAGAAGGTCTTGATACCGGGCCTGTGATCTTATGCCAGAAAACACCTATTCATGATGATGATATAGCTGCCAGCCTGCATGACAGATTAGCTGATATTACTGCCGCAACTCTTCTTGAAGCGATTGACCAGCTTGCTAATGGCACAGCGATTATACAGCCGCAAAATGAAGAAGGCATCTGCTATGCCGCAAAAATCAAAAAGAGCGAGGCTGCGATTACGATTAGTGACGATGCCAGAGAGATTAAAAATCAAATCCATGCATTCTCTCCTTTTCCAGGTGCCTTTATTGAAGGGGCAAGCGGCAAGCGCTTAAAATGGCTGATGGCAGCTTGTGATGATAACAGAACAGATAAACCAGCTGGCACCTATCTTGGTCAAGGGGCTGATGGCAGCCTACAAGTGGCTTGTGGCAATGGCAGTATCTTATCTATCAGGCGCCTTCAGCCAGCTGGCAGGAAAGCAATGACGGCAGCTGATTATTTGCGTGGCACCTCATTGGAAAAGGGCCAGAATTTACAGGCGCAAATCTGATGCAACGTTTTTTCATTACCATAGAATATGATGGCACAGGCTTGGTTGGCTGGCAAAGACAAGAAGAAGGGCAGTCTGTTCAGCAATTCTTAGAAGAGGCAGCGCAACAATTAACAGGCCAAGTGACCCCCATTCAAGGCTCAGGTCGCACAGATGCCGGCGTTCATGCCACTGGCCAAGTTGCCCATTTAGATGTGCCTGATAAGTTCGATGCTAAAGCTGTTATGCTGGGTATCAATGCCAAATTAGCCACAAATCAGGTGCGGATTACCAAAGCCATCCCAGTATCAGATGACGCCCATGCGCGATTTTCGGCCACCAGCCGTTCTTATCTTTATAAGATACTTAATCGGAAAATTGCCCCTGCCTTGCATCGTGATTTTATCTGGCACATGCCTTATCCGCTTGATGTGAATGCGATGCGCGAAGGTGCATCATATCTGATTGGCAAGCATGATTTTACCAGCTTTCGTGCGACCGCTTGTCAGGCGAAATCCCCAGTGCGTAGCATTGATAAGATTGTCATAGATAAAGATGGTGATGAGATTCATATCGCTGTTTTTGCCCCCTCATTTTTGCATCATCAAATCCGCAATATCACAGGCACGTTGGCAATGGTCGGCCGCGGCAAATGGCAGCCAGAGGATGTGAAATCAGCTTTGGAAGCAAAAGATAGGCGTGCTGGTGGTGAGACCGCACCAGCGCATGGTCTTTATTTAACATCTATCAATTTTGATGAGGCTCTTATAGCGCGCCGCCAAGTGGCGCAATAATTCCGCTGGCGAAATTCACCACCATATCAAGCAAGATACGCGCCAGAATAAAACCAACAGCTAATCCGCCAGTAATGCCCATTACATCCTTAATCAAATACCAGGTTCTTATCAAAAGCCAGATAACAACAGGTATCGTCAATAAATGGGCATTTGAATTTGGTGCTACCATTACCAGAAAAGCAATCATCCCAAAACAAGCTGCTTGAAAAGCAGTCAGCCACTGATAAGGGATGATAAATGCCAGAAACCGCTCACCCTTGCCAATCCGTCCCATCATGAATGACACCATGATGATATAAGCAACAGATGATATCAGCGCGATAATGGATAATTTTACAAAACCTGTTAGCCCGAATATTTGCGAGGCAAAGCTAGTTGCCAGAAGATGAATAATCCACGGCCCCCAAACTGATTGCCAGAAATGGGCAAGTGATGTGTCAAATAGCTCGTCAGGCCTGCCACGGCCGATGGCATAACGAAAAGCAGCACGCAAATTAGCTAGGATAAGAGCTGGTGATAAATTCATTTCATGTCACCATTAAGGCTTTGCAAAAAATTCTGATAAATCGCAGCCAGCGCATCAATATCAGCAATGGCCACATGTTCATCAATTTTATGCATCGTTTGCCCAACCAACCCAAACTCTGCCACAGGGCACAGGTGACAAATAAAACGTGCATCAGATGTCCCGCCACCTGTTGATAAATCAGCTTGCCTGCCTGTCACATTTGCAATGGCATTTTGCAAAGCATCAAGATGATGATCAGGCTTTGTGATAAAGGGATGCGCATTACATATCCATTCCACTTCATATGTCGTACCATAATCATCAGCGATACGGGTGAAATGCTCTTGCAGCCAACCCATCAGACTATCTTGGCTATGTTCGGTATTAAAGCGGATATTAAACTGACCAAATGCCTTATTTGGGATCACATTACCAGCGGCATCTGGCACTTTCAGGTCAACAATTTCAGCACGTGATGGGTCAAAAAACGCATTGCCACCATCTAAATCAGATGAATTCACAGGTGCCAGCATCGCCATCAAAGAAGGAACAGGATTATTTGCCAAATGGGGATAGGCCACATGACCTTGCATACCGGTTACGGTCAGCTTGCCTGTTAGAGAGCCGCGCCTGCCATTTTTAATCACCGTGCCCATCATCTCAGGGTTTGTTGGCTCACCGACAAGGCAAAAATCAGGCTTCACACCTTGTTCTTGTAACCAGTCAACCAGCTTCACTGTGCCAAATTGGGCAACACCTTCTTCATCACCCGTGATAATCAACGTTAATTCAGGGACGGCAATATCAGCATCATCACAGGCTTTAACAGCTGCGATAAAACAGGCAATACCGCCTTTCATATCAGCGGCACCTCGCCCATATAGCATCCCATCAGCAATCGTGCCGGCAAAAGGCGCATGTGACCATGCTGCCTCATCACCCACTGGCACAACATCTGTATGACCAGCAAAGGCAATATGGCTTTGCTGGCCTTGGCGATGTGCTATCAGATTATCAATGCGTTCTGCCCCTTCACCAAAGGCAAGGCGCGTTACCACAAATCCCATATCACCTAATTCTGCTTCCAACAGATCAAGCGCACCACCTTCCAGCGGTGTCACTGATGGACATTGAATAAGGCGCCTTGTTAAATCACAGGCATAGGACAGGGTATCGCTCACTTTGGTTTAATCCCGCAATAAATCATTCACAGATGTTTTTGAACGTGTGCGCTCATCCACCTGCTTGATGATAACAGCACATGATAATGATGGGCCAGGGCTGCCATCTGCTAATGGCTTGCCTGGTAATGTGCCAGGCACTACCACAGAATAAGCTGGAACACGTCCCATGTGAATTTCACCTGTGACGCGGTTTACAATCTTGGTTGATGCACCGATAAACACACCCATTGATAATACAGCGCCTTCTTCGACAACCACGCCCTCAACCACCTCAGAACGGGCGCCGATGAAACAATTATCTTCGATGATCACAGGGCCAGCTTGTAACGGCTCTAGAACACCGCCAATACCAGCGCCACCAGATAGATGGACGTTTTTGCCAATTTGCGCACATGAGCCAACAGTGGCCCATGTATCAACCATTGTGCCTTCACCCACATAAGCACCAAGATTAACAAAGCTAGGCATCAGCACTACTGATGGTGCGATAAAGGCTGATTGACGCACAATAGAGCCAGGCACAGCACGGAAACCAGCTGCCTGAAAGGCTGCGGCATCCCATCCTGAAAATTTGGATGGCACCTTGTCCCACCACACAGATGGCCCTGCTTCAGGATGGCCAGCACCGCCATCCATAATAACCATATCATTTAGGCGAAATGATAATAGCACAGCCTTTTTCAGCCATTGATTTACATGCCATTGATGATTGCCTGTTGGTTCAGCGACACGTGCCTTGCCACTATCCATCAATGCTAATGCGGCATTAACGGCATCACGGACATCACCTTGTGTCTGTGCATTAATCGCATCTCTGTCATCAAAAGCGGCATCAATTACGGTTTGAAGAGCTGTCATATCCATTGCTAATCATTATCCCTTATTGTGATATGGTTATTTAGTTGTGCCAGACAGAATATCTGTCAGACAAGTTTTTAAATCGGTTGAACGGTAATGTATATAGGGCTGGTCACTACCTTGTTTGGCCCATTCATGATCATGTTCCAGCCAAATTGTCTGCATACCTAATTGGGCAGCTGGCTCTAAATTCACAGCCATATCTTCTATCATGACGCTTCTTGCTGGGTTGATACCAGATTGTGCAACAAAAAGCTCATAAGGCCGCATGGCTGGTTTTGGTTCATGCTCTGCCTGAATAATATCAAAAATCACATCAAAATGATGACGCAGGCCAAAAGCACTCAAGATGTTATCAGCATGTGCCACCGTGCCATTGGTGAATATATGTTTGCGCCCTGGCAGCTCTGCCAATAATGTATCAAGCGCTACATCATGGCTCACATCACTGAGGTCGATATCATGCACATAAGCCAAAAACCCATCAGGGGCCATATTAAATTCGCGCATCAGCCCATGCATTGTGGTGCCATATTCACGAAATAAACGTGTTTTGAGCGTGGCTGCTTCATCCTGAGAAATCGTGAAATGATCTGCTAGATAATCAGTCATTTTCTGCGCCACTCTGGCAAATAAATTAGAGGCAGCTGGATAGATGGTATTATCAAGGTCAAATACCCAATCATCTATCGCATCAGGCATCAAATCATCTTTGAGTGAAAAAACAGCGTTCATGTTACAATCCTAGCACACAGGTAATAAGGCTTTCACAGGGCAATCATCACCATGAAAGCGCTGTTTTTGATTATCTCACCTAGATTTAGTCCTTTGTGATAAGCGTGCCAATACCATGTTCGGTAAATAATTCGACAAGAACCGCATGTGGCGCGCGTCCATCCATAATAACAGCGGCTTCTGCGCCATCTTCAACAGCTTTCATACAGGTTTCCAATTTCGGAATCATGCCGCCACTCACTGTCCCATCTTTAATCAAATCAGCTGCCTTGGACAGATTAATATGTTCAATCAATTTGCCATTCTTATCTTGAATGCCAGCAACATCAGATAGCATTAACAGACGGCTTGCCCCAATCGCCCCTGCAATCGCACCAGCTGCTGTATCAGCATTAATATTATAGGTCATGCCATCATCACCAAGGCCAATCGGCGCCACAACAGGTAATAAATCTTGCGCCATCAAAGCCTGTATCACGGTGATATCAACTTGTTTTGGTGCGCCGACATAACCTAAATCAGCATCATCATTAGCTGATAATTTCTGTGCTGTGATAAGATTACCATCCTTGCCAGAAATACCAACAGCCTGACCACCTGCTTTGGCAATCGCGGCCACAAGCGCTTTATTAATGCCGCCTGATAGCACCATCTCCACCACTGAAATCGTTGCTTCATCTGTGACACGCAAACCATTGACAAAAGATGACTCAATCTCAAGCCGCGATAGCATCGAGCCAATTTGTGGACCGCCGCCATGCACAATCACTGGCATGGTGCCAACCTGGCGCAGCAACACCATATCAGCAGCAAAGCTATCAACAAATGCCTGTTCACCCATGGCATGGCCACCAAATTTAACCGTAATTGGCTTGCCAGCATAGCGGCGCATGAAAGGCAGAGCTTCGATAAGCAAGCCTGCTTTTTCTAGCCATTGCTGAGATGATTGATGCGCCTTTGGATCTGATGCTGTCATAATACTGTCTTATCTTTGCAGTGAGGTTATGGTCTCTTTTAGTTCAGTCTAGAAAAGCTAGACGTGACTTGCAAGGCTAGCGCGGCTCAGCCAGCATTGTGATATGGGCACGCAATTCTGCGACACCGCGCCCATCTTGCGATGATGTGATAAAAAGATGCGGAAAGGCTGCAACATGTTTGGCAACTTCATTTTGTGTTGCTTGATAGGTTTTAGCCAGCTCATCAGCTTTTAATTTATCAGCCTTGGTTAACACTAGTGCCCATGATACCGCTGATTCATCAAGCAGATCCATGATCAGTCTGTCACCCTTGCCAATACCACGCCGGCTATCAATCAGCAGCATCACACGTTGCAAGGTCTGTCTGCCTGCCAAAAATTTACGTGTCAGCTTTGACCATGCCTCAATATCTGTTTTTGGGGCAGAGGCATAACCATAGCCTGGCAAATCAACCAGATTAAGACGATGTGCCAGATTAAAGAAAATCAGCTGTCTTGTCCGCCCTGGTGTCTGCGATGTTCTGGCAAGTGTTTTGCGCCCTGTTAGCGCATTAACAAGTGATGATTTACCAACATTTGAACGACCAGCAAACGCCACCTCAGCACGTTCCATTGGCGCCAAATTATGCATCGAATTAGAGGCAGCGATAAACTGGCATTCACCAGCAAATAATAACCGACCTGCCTCTATATCTTCATCTGTTAGACTATCTATCATCATCCTGCCTTATCGCACAAAGCCGCAGCTCTTATTTGGCAGTTGCTTTTGCCAGCTGGCGGGTAATCCACCATTGCTGCAAAATTGACAATGTATTGTTCCATGTCCAGTAAATCACCAAACCAGCTGGGAAACCTGCCAAAAGGAAGGTAAAGAACACTGGCATCCACTGGAACACTTTTGCCTGAATAGGATCTGGTGGCGGTGGGTTTAGGCGCATTTGCAATGCCATTGAAATACCCATCAAGATTGGCCATAGACCAATATTCAGGAAGCCCGGAATGAAATCTGTCGAATAGGGCAACAGACCAAACAGATTAAATAACGATGTTGGGTCAATTGCTGATAAATCTTCAATCCAGCCAAAGAAAGGCGTATGGCGCATTTCGATTGAAACATATAGCACCTTATAAAGTGCAAAAAACACAGGTATCTGGAGCAAAATCGGCAAACAACCAGCTGCAGGATTAACCTTTTCCTGCTTATAAATAGCCATCATTTCCTGATTCAAACGCTGTCTGTCATCACCATATTGTTCACGCATTTTTTGAATACGTGGTGCCAATGCCCGCATTTTCGCCATCGAGCGATAGGATTTATCAGCCAATGGATACAGGAATAAGCGAATCACAACGGTAAAGGCCAAAATCGCCATACCAAAATTGCCAAGCAGACCAAAGAACCACTGTAATGCATAAAAGAATGGCTTGGTTAGGAAATAGAACCAGCCAAAATCAATCGCTAGATCAAAATTTTCAATGCCAAGCTCTTCTGAATAAGCATCAAGCAATGAAACAACTTTTGCACCAGCGAAGAAATGTGATTCATAAGAGATGCTCGCACCAGGTGCCAGCACCATAGCCTCACCCAAATAATCAGTCTGATACCGAATCTCAGGGCCAGCCAAAGCACGCATCGAATAATTTGCGAGGCTTGTTTGTTGTGGGATAAGTGCTGTCAGCCAATATTTATCTGTGATGCCAATCCAGCCGCC
>JBMHCC010000015.1:0-10696 GCA_049890115.1 Puniceispirillaceae bacterium (SeqCode)
GTTAGACATTAAAGCGGAAATGGAAGACATCACCATCTTTGACAGGATAATCAGAGCCTTCAATGCGTAATTTGCCAGCTTCTTTGGCACCTGATTCCCCTTGGCAGCTGATATAATCATCATAGGCAATGGTCTCAGCACGAATGAAGCCACGCTGAAAATCAGTATGGATGACGCCTGCCGCTTCTGGGGCACTAGCACCATCACGCACGGTCCATGCACGAGCTTCTTTTGGTCCAACCGTAAAGAATGTCAGCAGGTTTAACAGCCCATATCCTGCTCTAATCATGCGATCTAACCCTGCTTCTTCAAGCCCAAGATCTTGCAGAAATTCAGCAGCATCATCAGCATCTAGCGTTGAGATTTCAGCCTCAATAGCAGCTGATATAATGACATGGCTAGCACCCATTGCAGCAGCTCTTTCAGCGACAGCCTTGGTATGCTCATTGCCAGTTGTGACATCATCTTCTGATACATTACAGACATATAAAATAGGTTTGGCAGTCAGCAGTTGCAGATAGGGCAGGCGGGCTTGCTCTTCTGGCGTCAGGCCGGGGGTACTGCGTGCCATTTGGCCATCTGCCAGATGCGCAACAAGCTTTTCCATCAATGCCAAATCAAAGGCAGCTTGCTTATCACCGCCGCGCACTTTTTTCGTCAAGCCAGTCATGCGCTTTTCAAGCGATTCTAGGTCAGCAAGCATTAATTCTGTTTCAACGGTCTCTGCATCTCTGACAGGGTTCACATCACCTTCAACATGAGTGATATCATCATCTTCAAAGCAGCGCAGCATGTGCGCAATGGCTTCCACCTCACGGATATTTGCCAGAAACTGGTTACCAAGACCCTCACCTTTGGCAGCCCCACGTACCAGACCAGCAATATCAACAAATTCTAGCTGGGTTGGGATCACATTGGCTGATTGTGCCAGCTCTGCCAGATTATCAAGGCGCGGGTCAGGGACAGACACACGCCCTGTATTAGGCTCAATCGTACAGAAAGGATAATTGGCAGCCTCAGCAGCAGCTGTTCTGGTCAGAGCATTAAATAAGGTTGATTTGCCGACATTTGGCAGGCCCACAATTCCACAATTAAAACCCATTTACTCTCTCCTTTTTGCGCAATCTTAGTGCGTGCGCGATGTTATTTATCAGCCGCTATTGTCTGTTAAGCTTGACCATCTGGGGCAGTGGCACGCCATGCAACGCGGCTCATATAGCTTGCGCTATCACCGCTCGCCAGCAATTCTGCCTCATCAGATAAAGCTGTCATCATATCAGTCAGCCAGCTTTGTGTATCATGACGGCTGAAATCATGTAATACCCATTTATGCACATCTTCTTTGGTGTCAGGTCTGCCAACACCGATACGCACTCGCCAGTAATCTTTGCCAATATGCCTGTCTATATCACGCAAGCCATTATGGCCGCCATGACCACCACCTTGTTTGACCCGAAGACGGCCTTCAGATAAGTCAATTTCATCATGAAATACGTAAATATCAGAAGGGTCGATTTTGAAAAACCGCGCAAGCTCTGCGACAGGCAAGCCAGATTTATTCATGAAAGATTGGGGTTTGGCAGCGATGATTTTGCTCTGCCCGATGCGACCAGTTGCGATTTGTGCACCTGATTTTGCTTTCCAGCTATCAAATTGATAATCCTGTGCCAGACGATCCACCATCATAAAGCCGATATTATGACGGTTATTGGCATATTTTGTGCCGGGATTTCCAAGGCCAACAAATAGCTTCATAATGAGATAGAACTTTGCTGTTTTAGATGCGGTATGTCAGCTTTATAGCTGCGCACTATTATAAAACAAAAAACGTGCCCGAGGCTATATCGGACACGTTTTATCATGGCTTTTCGAAGTGCACTCTTTTTACAAAAGAGCGACAAGCCTAGCTTTCGCTAGCGCCTTCTGCACCATCTTCTGATGCTGCTTCATCTTCATCATCTTCATTCTTTACGCCGCCGCCAGGTGACTGCAATGTGGCAACTGTAAAGTCTCTATCTGTGATGGTTGGTGTAACACCTTCTGGCAGCTCAATCGCGCTGATATGGATTGAATCACCAACTTTCACGCCATCTAGATCAATCGTGATCTTTTCTGGGATAGCGTTAGCTGGGCAGTTCAATTCAACTTCGTGACGAACCACATTCAAGACACCGCCAATACGAAGGCCAGGGCATTTATCTTCATTGATAAACTCAACACCAATCGCAACAGCGATGGTTGATTTCTTGCTCACGCGCAAAAAGTCAAAATGAAGAGCTTCATCTGATACAGGGTGGAACTGAATATCACGTGTCAGGACTGTAATTTTCTCACCACCAACTTCGATATCAAGAAGGCGGCTGAAAATACCTGGCTCATGAATGATTTTGCGAATAACGCGGGCTTCAAGCTCAATACCAAGTGCTGGTTGTTTGTTGCCATAAATAACGGCAGGAACCATCCCGGCGCGGCGAGCCGCACGGGCGGACCCCTTACCGACCCTATCGCGCGTTTGCGCGCTAATAACTGTCACATCTGACATGTTGCATTCTCCTAAAAAAAGCTGTCATTTCCACGCCTCCAGGGGTGCGCAGATGAAGGAGGTCTATAGCTTTATCGGCAAAAAGACAAGCGAAATCGGCCAGAATCAGGCAAAAATCCTGATTCATCAAGCAAAAACTGATTTACGCAAATAAACTTGAAACAGAGCGTTCCTGATTCACACGTAAAATCGCCTCACCCAAGAGCGGCGCGATGGAAACCTGCCTGATATTATGGGCAATCGAAACAGCTTCAGTGGCTTGAATAGAATCAGTGATAACAAGCGAATTAAGAGGGCTCGATACCACACGGCTGACAGCGCCGCCTGATAAAACACCATGAGTGACATAGGCATCAACAGATAATGCGCCAGCATCCATCAAGGCTTGGGCGGCATTACATAAGGTGCCGCCACTATCAACAATGTCATCAACCATGATACAATGACGGTCTGATACATCACCGATGATATTCATCACTTCTGAGACGCCAGCTTGTGGACGTCTTTTATCAATAATCGCCAAATCAGCATCAAGACGGCTGGCTAATGATCTGGCACGAACCACACCACCAACATCTGGTGAGACGATCATCAATTTATCCTGATAGGCATTGGCAATGTCATCACGGAAAACAGGTGCCGCAAATAGATTATCTGTCGGGATATCAAAAAAGCCCTGAATCTGACCTGCATGAAGGTCAATCGTCAGGACTCTATCAGCGCCAGCTTTGGTAATCAGATTAGCTAGTAATTTTGCTGAAATCGGGGTTCTTGGCCCGCTTTTGCGATCTTGCCTAGCATAGCCATAATAAGGCAGAACCGCTGTGATGCGTCGTGCTGAGCCGCGGCGCAATGCGTCAAGCGTCACCAGCAATTCCATCACATGGTCATTGGCTGGATAAGATGTTGATTGCACCACAAACACATCTTCACCACGGACATTTTCATGGATTTCAACAAAGACTTCCATATCCGCAAAACGGCGCACATCAGCTTTTGTAAGAGGGACATTGAGATAGGCGGCAATCGCCTCCGCCAGAGGGCGATTTGAGTTACATGATAGTATCTTCATCAGCCAGTCTCGAACCATTAATCATTAGACATGCATTGGATAGCAATCCCCAAGCTAATGGGCAATCCTTTTTGTCACAATTCTGTCAGATTCTTTATCTAGACAAAGCATGATGCCAAAAGACCAATGAAGCACATACCTATGAATATCAACAGATGAGGCATGATATCTCTTTCCTATTTGCTTGATTGTGCGATGATGGCAATTTGCCTGCCAGTATCTGGCAAGCCTGCATGTGTGGCACGTCGATGTGAAAAAAACAAATCTGATTCGCGATAGGTATCATGATCTGTCATGGCAATATGTGAGATGCCAGCTGCTTTCGCCTCTGCCATCACAAAATGCGGCAAATCAAATACATATTTATCAGCAGCGCGGTCATCTTTGCTGAAAAAGGCATCTGCATGGCGTGATTGTGCGATAACAGTGCTGCGCATATCACTGCCAACCTGATAGGATGGCTTGGCTATGGTTGGCCCAATAAGGCATCTGATATTAGCCGCCTTTGCGCCTATCGCTGTCATGGCAGAGACAAGATTGGACATAATGCCAGACGCAGCACCACGCCAGCCAGCATGACAAGCCCCAATGATTTTCATGTCTGGGTCACAACATAAAATAGGTGTGCAATCAGCGGTTAAAATAGCAAGACCAATATCAGGTAAATGGGTGACAAGACCATCTGCTTTGGGACGCTCTTCAGTCAGCTGATGAGGATGAGTGATGGTGATGATATCAGCACTATGACTTTGATAAAGACCTGCCAGATTATCAGGCTGGATGCCAAGCTGGCCAGCTGCTCTATCTCTATTTTGTTGGATGGCTGTTTGGTCATCTTGTGAGCCATAGCCACAATTCAAACTGTCATAAACACCTTGTGAGACGCCGCCAGCTTTGCCAAAAAAACCATAGCGTACAGGTAAATCATCAAATAGTTCATGGCCGAAAACAGGGATAGTCATAATGCCTAGCCTATCTCATTTTCGGCAAGGCTGGCAAATCCAGGTGGCAATCCTTCACCCCTTGGTACCAATAAGGCGACTTTGAATGCTTGCCCCATTTGGGCAGGGCTGACGAGCCTGTCTATGGCTGCTAATAATTGCCTGTTTTGGTCTGTTCGCTCAGTGCTTTTTAACGCTTCAGCTCTAGCGGAAATGCCAAGCTCCCACAAAAAGCGCCCTTGCGGAACAGGGCCGATAAGGCGAGCATGATGAGCAGCAGCGATGCGAGCAAGATGCGCAAAATCAACCCAATGAGTGATATCAGCTTCACCTTGATGAGATAGGATGTCACATGGCTGATGGTCACGTACAGCCTGCAAGCTATCACCCTGATTATCAGCTTTGCCATAGTCAATAATCAGTAAAGCCCCACCAAATTGAGCGATATGAGTTGATAATTGTGCCATGAGCTGGCTGCTAAGCTGGCTTGTTTCAATGATATCACCAGCTGATGGTTGGTCTGGCAGAGGCCTAAAATCTGCAAGCCTATTATCATCTAATACAGCACCAGTGACAAAGCTTAGCCTGTCATCTGTGATGCCAATTTGTCGTTCATGCCATTGCCCATTGTGATAAATCGCCTGATCAACACCAAGCGCATCAAAAAATTCATTTGCCACCCCAAATAATGGTGCTTGTGGCAAATTTGTTAAATCATCACAAAAAATAGGGATTTTGGGTGCAATCGCCTTGCTTTGGCTGTCTTGTAATAACGGGCTTGCCTCATAGAGATGAAAAGGCGCATCAGCTAGCTTTTGGCCGAGGAGCTGATAGGCACGCAGCATATCAGCTGCCAAAGTACCGCGCCCTGGCCCTGCTTCGAACAAAAACGCATTATCAGGTGCCGCCATTGCCTCATGGATATGAGATAAAAAGGCAGCAAGCATTTCGCCAAAAATCTGACTAATTTCAGGAGCAGTGATGAAATCGCCTGTGGTGCCAAACGGGTCTTGGCAGCGATAATAGCCATATGTCTCATCCATCAGACAAGCTGCCATATAATCAGTAACTGACAAGGGGCCATCATCTAAAATACGCTGAACTAATATCTCAGATAGCTTGGTCATGATGTCTGTTTGCCTTTCATCATGATAAGCATCGCAGCACCGCCGATAATCATTGGCAAGGATAAGAGCTGGCCTTGTGATAGGGGGATGATGAAGAGTTGTTGATATGTGCCAATATGAGCATCTGGTTCACGGACAAATTCAACCATAAAGCGGGCAATGCCATAGCCAATCAGAAAGAGTGCAACCAAACTGCCGGGCCGTCTTTGCGATAGCTTTAGATGATAGGCCACAGCCAGAATAACACCAAGAAGCACGCCTTCTAGGGCAGCTTCATATAATTGTGAGGGATGACGGGGAAGGGCGCCACCAGTTGGGAAAATCATGCCAATCGGCAAATCAGTCACACGGCCATATAATTCACCATTGATAAAATTGGCTATACGACCAAAAAATAAGCCGATGGGTGTTACCAAAGCCACCCTATCTGCAAGCTGCCAAAGCGGGATTTTGTGATGTCGTGCAAACCAAAAAACCGCCACACATACGCCAATGAGCCCGCCATGAAATGCCATCCCGCCTTCCCAAATACGTAAAATCGCAAGAGGATCACGCCAATAAGCAGCTGGTTGATAAAATAAAACATAGCCGAGCCTGCCGCCAATGATGACGCCAGCGATAATCGCATTGAGAAGCTGATCAATCTGAAGCGGTGTCACAGGGCTAGATGATTGGCGTGCCATCCTGCGCAACACATACCAGCCAGCTAGCAAACCTGCCATATAAGCAAGCGCGTACCAGCGAATCACGAGCGGTCCAAGCGCAATCGCTACCGGGTCAATTTCAGGAAAATGAAACCAGATATCTCTCATAGCAGCCCTTTTTTGGTTCAGTAACAAGGCAGATAAGGCATAAAATGAAACCGACCTATGCTGTTAGCCTTGATGATAATGCGCGTTATACCATGCGAAAAATCTCTGTGAAAGCATTGCTCTTATGTTGATGCTGGCCTATCTGTGATACGGTAAGATATCATGTTGGTTTCAGGAAACAAAAAAAGGCAGGCCTTGTTATGATGAAACGTCCCCCTTTCCTATCAGATTTCGCCCAGATGGCCTCAGGTGCCGCATCAGCCTTTGGCGGGGTGCGTGGCGAGATGGATTTGGCAATTCAAAGCCAGCTAGAACGTCTTTTGGCAAAAAATGGCCTTGTGACAAGAGAAGATTTTGAAGCAGCAGAAGCACGAATCGCTGCGCTGTCAGCACGAATCGCTACGCTCGAATCACAGCTTGCTGCTATGCAAGATGCCCCGCAGCCCAAAAAGAAAGCTGCAGCGAAAAAAGCACCTGCAAAAAAGGCCTAATGAGATAGTTCGCGAATCAGTCCAAAACTGCAAAATACCACAAAGTTATGTGGTTATGCAGTTGGACAACCACTAAATATTGTGTTGCATCTGTCATTTGCTTTTGCCAATTTGAAGGTGATGGTGGCATTAGGGCTATCATCATTTTTGTGGAGCAAATCAAGCCAATGGCAGAGCGCGAAAGCCAAGCATCATCTGTTCAGCACCCTATCGAGCTGGTGTCACGATTTGTGATGCAGCATGATTGGTATGTACGCCAAACAGCACGCAATGCCATTTTGGCTGATATACCAGGTGAATGGTCTCATTATCAGCTATCTGTGACTTGGCAGGATGAGGCTGAGGCACTGGTTGTGAATTGCCACATGGATTTGCCATTCCAAGAAGAAAACCGTAATGCGCTGTTGCAAGTGGTTGGCGCGCTTAATCAAGAATTATGGCTTGGTCATTTTGTTTATGATCTGGCACTGGACCGCTTGTCACTGCGCCATACCTTGCCATTGCGGGGCGCTGGCGGCGCAACGCCTGAGCAAATCGAAGATGTGGTGGATATCATGCTTGGTGAGTGCGAGCTTGCTTATCCTGTGTTGTATCAAGTGGCGATTGGTGAAATCGCGACAGATGATGCGGCAAAACTGACATTAATCGCGCATCAGGGTGTGGCCTAACAGATCGATAAGGAGCCATGTGATGCAACATTTCTACATTCTTGGCTGTGGCAAGATGGGAAGTGCGCTCTTAGAAGGCTGGTTAGCGCGCCACACACCCTATC
Organism: Puniceispirillaceae bacterium (SeqCode); assembly: GCA_049890115.1. Classification (GTDB taxonomy): domain Bacteria; phylum Pseudomonadota; class Alphaproteobacteria; order Puniceispirillales; family Puniceispirillaceae; genus UBA685. Next base: position 7,758 of record JBMHCC010000015.1, read on the forward strand.
ATTTTATCATCATTGATCCTTATTTTAACAATACGGCCCTATTGGCCCATGACCATGTGTCTCATTTTGCTGATTTTCAGGCTGTGCATGATGCCGCTGTGCCAGCGCCTGATGTGATGTTGTTATCGGTCAAGCCGCAGATGATGCAAGAGGCGCTGGGGACAGCTGGCCAACTAGATTTATCAGGCTGTTGTTTTATCTCCATCGCAGCTGGTCTATCGCTTGCGAAATTGGCACAGATGATAAACACACCGGCAATGGCGCGCATTATTCGCACGATGCCAAATACGCCAGCAGCCATCGGCAAAGGGATCACAGCGCTGATCGGTAATGAGGCGGCAAGTGCGGCTGATTTGGCATTGGCATGTGAGTTATTATCTGCCTGTGGAGAGGTGGTGCAACTCTCCTCAGAGGGTCAATTAGATGCTGTGACAGCGTTATCAGGATCTGGGCCTGCTTATGTATTTTACCTAGCAGAGGTGATGAGAGCCGCTGGTGAAAAGCTTGGCCTGCCGGCGGATCTGGCGCAAAAGCTGGCGGATCAGACAGTTTATGGCGCTGGTGCGCTGCTTATTGAAAGTGATGAGCCTGCTGGCACCTTGCGTGAGAATGTGACCTCCAAAGGGGGCACAACGGCGGCGGCTTTGTCTGTGTTGATGTCACAAGAAGGGATGGCCCCGCTATTTGAGGCGGCCTTGCGTGCGGCACATGACAGATCAGAAGAGCTGGGGCGTTAGCAGACTTGTTTTTCTGAGGGCCTTCACCTAAATCTGAGATATCAACGCTGTTAAGGATCACAAGCCATGCAAGATGAGATATGCGATCAATTAGCCGATGCTCTCTGGCAGGCACTGGCGCAAAAGCCCTTATCTGAGATTACGCTTCAGGGGCTCGCACAGGCACATGATATCCCTTATGAAGAGGCTGTGATGGCGCTGGGTGATGTGACTGGTGGCCTCTTGCATAAGCTAGCGCGCCTTGATCGAGAGGCTCTTGCCACCAGCTTACGTGATTTCGCAGATGATCCACAGGCAAGCATTTATGAGAAATTGCTTGAAGGATTAATGATGCGCTTTGAGATGCTAGCCCCGCACAGAGCGCAATTTGAGGCGCTACATGTCGCTGCCAAAACAGCGCCTGCCTTAGCGGCGCATTTATTACATCAGCTTTCAGATACGGTTGGCAAATTGCTGGTGTTGGCGGGTGATGATAGCACAGGTTTCCTAAAACAAGCGCGCATCATCGGCGTTGTTGGCGTTTTGCTGAGGGTGCGCCCCGTGTGGATTCAAGATGACGGTCGTGATTTAGGGCTGACTTTAAAAAAATTGGATGATGACCTAAAACGCGCCTGTGAATGGGCGGTCAGTCTTCGGGTGTTATCTGAGGCGGATGTGAAAGGTGGTCACAGTGATGAGTGATGAGATTTCGTTTGATCAGTTTCTGGCTGTTGATGTGCGTGTTGGCACGATTATCGCAGCAGAGCCCTTTCCAGAAGCGCGCAAGCCTGCTTTTAAATTGCAAATTGATTTTGGTGATGAAATTGGCATCAAAAAATCATCAGCGCAAATTACCGTTCATTATACACCAGAAAGCCTTGTCGGCAGGCAGGTGATGGCTGTTGTCAATTTTCCGCCCCGCCAGATTGGTCCTGTGATGTCTGAGGTGCTCACATTGGGCGTGCCTGATGACACAGGTGAGGTTGTGTTGCTGGCGCCAAGTCAAAAAGTGCCAAATGGCGGCCGCCTTTATTAAGAGGCTAGATTGGCAATTTGACCATCACCCGCAAACCGCCAAGTGAGGATTTGTGAAGGCTCATCTCGCCGCCATGGGAAAAAATCACATCAGAGGCAATTGACAGGCCAAGCCCTGTGCCGCCTGTTTGCTTGTTGCGTGATGATTCTAGCCGAATAAAAGGTTTGAGTGCCTCTTCATATAAGGCGGGGTCAATGCCGGGCCCATCATCATCAATCATCAATACCATCTCATCATCAGCGATCTTCAGGCGCAATTCAGCGCTATTGGCATAGCGAAGCGCGTTGCTGACAAGATTGTCAATCGCCCGGCGCATGGCTTGCACTCTGATCTCAACAGTGGGAAATGTGCCTGCTGGCATGACAAGACGCAGCCTGCCGGGATGGGCAGTGGCATAGCGTTCGACAATTTGTTGGATCATCTTATCAAAGCGCGCTTCGGCTGGTTGTTCTGTGCCCTCACCTCTGGCAAATGACAGATACCCCTCAATCATTTGCTCCATTTCCTCAATATCTTTATCGATGGCTTCAATATCAGAAGAGGGCGGGGCAAGGGCTGTGTGAAGGCGCATGCGGGTTAACGGGGTGCGCAAATCATGGCTGACACCTGCCAGCATCGAGGTGCGTTCTTTCATCTGACGATCGATGCGATGGCGCATGGCTTGGAATGCTCTGCCAGCTAATCGGATCTCCTTGGCACCTTCTAGGCGGAAATCTTCCATCTGGCGGCCTAGACCTAATTGGCGCGCGGCATTGGCAAGCCTGTGAATGGGGCGCACTTGGCCACGCAAAAAGACAAGCGCCACAAGAAACAGCAAGATTGAGGTTGAGATTGTCCAGCCAAGAAAGGTCCAGCTTGTCGAGCTAAATAAACGTTTGCGCCCCGCGGCGATGCTCAGCACGCCATCACCCAATTGGACATCAATGAAAATCCAGTCATCATCGCTTAGCACATCAAGAGACCAAGGATAGGTCAGACGGGCATCGAGTGATTTGCGTAAAACATCTTCGGCAAATGATTTGCTATGTAGTTCTGGAATTTTGGTCAGGATGGCTTGCGGCTCATATGTCAGGCGGAAATTAAAATAAGAGGCGCCTTTTTTTAGCCCACGCTTCAGCGAGGCTTCGCTGGGTGTGGCGCCAATCTCATCGACCAGCAAGCTGATTTCTGAGGCAAGAGAGCTTGCC